>JAFIEK010000006.1 GCA_020832545.1 Pararhodobacter sp.
GACAGTTTCATCCGCGTGAAGGAACAGGTGGCAAAGGCCGAAAGGGACGGACCATAACCCAGGCGCGTCCCGCAAATGGCAGGGAACCATCCGCTCTGCCCTTGCATCCGCCTGGGCGGGCGTGTTTCCTGACCCCGGACCGGGCGCGCCTCATCGCATCCGTTGATCATCTCGCCGACAAGGGCATCTTCGCGCAATGAATACCAGTACAGATCTGAGCGGACCTGAAACCCCGACAGGCGGTGACACACACCGCGCGGCGCGGCACTGGGCAGAACCGGCCAGCGCCGTTCTGGCGGCGCTGGACAGCACGCCCGAGGGGCTGAGCGCCGATGAGGCCCGCATCCGGCAAGAAAAACACGGCCCCAACAGCCTGCCCTCGGCCCCGCGCGCAGGCCCGCTGCGCCGGTTCCTGCGCCAGTTCAACAACCTGCTGATCCTGGTGCTGATTGTGGCGGCGGTGATCACCGCGCTGTTGCAGCACTGGGTGGATACGGCCGTGATTCTGGCGGTGGTGGTGATCAATGCGGTGATCGGCTTTGTGCAGGAGGGCAAGGCCGAGGCCGCGCTAGAGAGCCTGCGCAGCATGCTGGCCCCGCGCGCCAATGTGCTGCGCGACGGCAGCCGCGAAGGTGTGCAGGCGGTGGATCTGGTGCCGGGCGACATTGTGCTGCTCAAGGCCGGGGACAAGGTTCCGGCGGATCTGCGGCTGATCGAGACGGCGGGGTTGTCGGTGGAAGAGGCCATCCTGACCGGCGAATCTGTGCCGGTACGCAAGGGCACAGATCCGGTCGAGGGCGGGGCCGAACTTGGCGATCGGAGCTCGATGGTGTTTTCCGGCACGCTGGTGTCCGAGGGCACGGCCACCGGCGTCGTCACCGCGACGGGCGCGGACAGCGAGATTGGCCGGATTGGCGGGCTGATGGCTTCGGTCACGGTGCTGACCACGCCTTTGATCCGGCAGATGGGCCGCTTTGCCAAGGTGCTGACCGGCTTCATCATGGTCGTGGCGGCGCTTCTTCTGGCCTTTACCGTGCTGTGGCGGGGCCTGGCGTTCAATGAAGCCTTCATGATTGTCGTCGCGCTCTTTGTCGCGGCGATCCCTGAGGGGTTGCCGGCTGTGCTGACGGTCACACTGGCCATTGGCGTCCAGGCGATGGCGAAGCGCAATGCCATTGTGCGGCGGTTGCCGGTGATCGAGACGCTTGGCGCGGTCTCGGTGATCTGCACTGACAAGACCGGCACCCTGACGCGCAACGAAATGGCGGTCACCACGCTGGTAACAGCGGGCGACGTGCTGGATGTCACCGGCGAGGGCTATGCGCCCAAGGGCAAGGTTCAGCGCGACGGCGCGGATGTGACACCCGATGCCGTTCACACCGCCCTGGCCCGCGTGGCAGCACTTTGCAACAACGCCCATCTGCGCGAGGGCGAGAACGGCTGGCGGGTTGAGGGCGACCCGATGGAGGGCGCGCTGCTGGCCCTTGCCACCAAGCTGGGCCGCGCGCCGGACGAGCGCCCGCGCGCGCTGGCCACCATCCCGTTTGACGCGCGCTATCGCTACATGGCGGTGCTGCATGACACCGATGCGGGCCGCCGGGTGCTGCTGAAAGGCGCGCCCGAGGCGGTGCTGGAACGGTGCAGCCACCAGATGACCGGCGAGGGCCGCTTACCGCTGGATCGTAGCTGGTGGGAGGAACAGGCCGAAGCGGTTGCCAATAATGGCCAGCGGGTTCTGGCGCTGGCGGAAATGCCCTTCGATGGCGATGCGATCGCCCATGATGACCTGTCCGGCGGGCTGACCCTGCTGGGCTTTACCGGATTGATCGACCCGCCGCGCACTGAGGCCGTGACAGCGGTGGCTGACTGCCTGTCTGCGGGCATCGATGTCAAGATGATCACTGGCGATCACAAGGGCACCGCCCGCGCGATTGCCCGCCAGATCGGGCTCAGGCACACCGATACCGTTCTGACTGGTGCCGAGATCGAGGTGATGGATGATGCCGCCCTGCAGGAGGCCGCGCTGCAAACCGATGTCTTCGCCCGCACCAGCCCCGAGCACAAACTGCGGCTGGTCAGTGCCTTGCAGGCGGGCGGGCAGGTGGTGGCGATGACCGGCGACGGTGTCAACGACGCGCCCGCGCTCAAACGCGCCGAGGCCGGGATCGCCATGGGTCTGAAGGGATCAGAAGCCGCGCGCGAGGCCTCGGATTTCGTGCTGGCCGACGACAACTTCGCCTCGATCGCCGAGGCCGTCCGGCAGGGGCGTACGGTCTATATCAACCTCAAGAAGGTGATCTCATTCCTGTTGCCGGTGAATGGCGGCGAATCCGCGGCGCTGATCATCGCCGTTCTGTTCGGGCTGATGCTGCCGGTCACACCGCTTCAGGTGCTGTGGGTGAACATGGTCAGTTCGGTCGTGCTGGCCATGAGCCTTGCATTCGAGCCGCCCGAGCGCGACGTGATGAATCGCCCGCCGCGCAAGCCGGAAGTGCCTATCCTGACACGGTTCATCCTGTGGCGGGTGGGGCTGGTCTCGGTGCTCTTTGCCATCGGGATTTACGGCCAGTTTCAGCTGGCACTGGCGCAAGGTCAATCGGTCGAGGTGGCGCGCACAATGGCGGTGAACACGCTGGTGGCGATGGAAGTGTTCTACCTCTTCTCCATCCGCTTCCGCCTGCGCAGCGTGCTGACCCTGGAAGGGGTCAGGGGCACCCCGGCAGTGCTGGTTGCGGTTGGCATCGTCGTGGCGTTGCAGGCTGCCTTCACCTGGGCACCGCCCATGCAGGCGCTCTTTGACACCCGGGCGCTGGGGCTGGCGGAGCTGGCACAATGCACCGCCGCCGGGGTTCTGGTTTTGCTGGTGCTGGAGTTCGACAAGATGATCGAGCGGGGTCGGAAGGCAAGACAGACGTAAGCGTTGGTTGCGCCAGATCAAAAATCCCAGTCTGCGTCTTCCGTCGCCACCGCCTTGCCGATCACATAGGACGAGCCCGAGCCCGAGAAGAAGTCATGGTTCTCGCTGTCGGGGCTGAGGGCCGCGAGGATGGCAGGGTTAACCTCGCAGGCGGCGGGCGGAAACAGCGCCTCATAGCCCAGATTCTGCAGCGCCTTGTTGGCGTTGTAATGCAGAAACGCCTTTACATCCTCGCTCAGTCCGATCCCGTCATAAAGCGTCTCGGTATATTTCACCTCAATCTCATAAAGATCGAACATCAGCGCGAAAGCAAAATCCTTCAGCGCCTCGCGCTCGGCCTGCGGCAGCCGCTCGGCGGCGCGCTGGAACTTGTAGCCGATGTAATAGCCATGCACCGCTTCATCGCGGATGATCAGCCGGATCAGATCGGCGGTGTTGGTCAGCTTGCCGCGGCTGGACCAGTACATCGGCAGGTAAAAGCCGGAATAAAACAGAAAACTCTCCAGAAACACGCTGGCAATCTTGCGCTTCAACGGTTCGGCACCGGCCGCGTATGTCTCAAGGATCAGCCGGGCCTTGTCTTGCAGTTGTGGGTTCTCTTCAGACCAGCGAAAGGCCGCGTCAACCTCTCTGGTTGTGCACAAAGTCGAAAAGATCGACGAATAACTGCGCGCATGGACGGCCTCCATGAAGGCGATATTGGTCAGCACGGCCTCTTCATGCGGGGTCTGGGCGTCTGGCAGCAGGGCAGGGGCGCCCACCGTGTTCTGGATCGTGTCCAGAAGCGTCAACCCGGTGAACACCCGGATCGTCAGCTCCTGCTCATCGGGGCGCAGCATGGCCCAGCTTTGCACATCGTTGGACAGCGGCACCTTCTCCGGCAGCCAGAAATTGACCGTCAGCCGGTTCCAGACCTCCAGATCCTTGTCATCTTCCATCCGGTTCCAGTTGATGGCGCGGGGCACTGCCCGGCTCGCCACATGATCCTTCATCGCCAACGCCCTTCATTCATGTGTTCATAAATATCCCACGGGGGTCCGGGGGTGTGAAACCCCCGGCGCTTGCCACCCCTCACAGGCTGCAGGACACGCAGCCCTGCACTTCGGTTCCTTCCAGCGCGGTCTGGCGCAGGCGGATGTAATAGATCGTCTTGATGCCCTTTTTCCAGGCATGGATCTGCGCGCGGTTGATGTCGCGTGTCGTTGCCTCGGACGGAAAGAACAGCGTCAGGCTGAGCCCCTGATCAACATGCTCGGTCGCCGCCGCATAGGTGTCGATCACCGCCTCGGGGCCGATCTCATAGGCGTCGCGATAGAACTCAAGGTTGTCGTTGGTCATGAACGGCGCGGGATAATAGACCCGGCCGATCTTGCCTTCCTTGCGGATCTCGATCTTTGACGCAATCGGATGGATCGACGAGGTGGAGTTGTTGATATAGCTGATCGATCCGGTCGGCGGCACCGCCTGAAGGTTGCGGTTGTAAAGCCCGTGTTCGATTACCGCCGCGCGCAGTTCCGCCCAATCGTCGCGCCCCGGCAGCGCCACCCCCATCCGCGCAAACAGGTCGCGCACGGTGTCGGTTTCCGGCAGCCAGTCGCGGGTGGTGTATTTGTCGAAATAGCTGCCGTCAGCATAGGTCGACTTCTCGAACCCCGCAAAGCTGCGCCCCTTTTCACGCGCCAGCGCGTTCGAGGCGCGGATCGCGTGGTATGCGATGGCGGCGAAATAGCAGCGCGTGAAATCAATCCCTTCCGCGCTGCCATAATGAATACGCTCACGCGCCAGAAAACCGTGCAGGTTCATCTGGCCCAGCCCCACCGCATGCGCCTCGTCATTGCCGCGCCGGATGGAGGGCACGCTGTCGATGGCAGACATCTCACTGACCGCCGTCAGCGCCCGGATCGCCGTTTCCACCGTCGTGCCAAAATCCGGCCCGTCCATGGTGGTGGCAATGTTCAGGCTGCCCAGATTGCATGAGATATCGGTGCCCATGTGGCTGTAGCTCAGATCATCATTAAACTCTGACGCCTCGTTGACCTGCAAGATCTCGGAACACAGGTTCGACATGCTGATCCGCCCGGCGATGGGGTTGGCGCGGTTCACCGTGTCCTCGAACATGATATACGGATAGCCGCTTTCAAACTGGATCTCGGCCAGCGTCTGAAAGAATTCCCGCGCGTTGATCTTCTTCTTGCGGATGCGCTTGTCGCCCACCATCTCGGCGTATTTCTCGGTGATCGCGATCTCCGAGAAGGGCACGCCGTAAACCTGCGCCACATCATGCGGCGAGAACAGGTACATATCGGCATTCTCGCGTGCCAGCTCGAAGGTGATATCGGGGATTACCACGCCCAGGCTGAGGGTCTTGATGCGGATCTTCTCATCCGCATTCTCGCGCTTGGTGTCCAGAAATCGCAGGATATCCGGGTGATGGGCGTTCAGATAGACCGCGCCTGCGCCCTGACGTGCGCCCAACTGGTTGGCGTAACTGAAGCTGTCTTCAAGCAGTTTCATCACCGGAATGACACCCGATGACTGGTTCTCGATCCCCTTGATCGGCGCGCCATGCTCACGGATGTTGGTCAGCATCAATGCCACGCCACCGCCGCGTTTGCTCAGTTGCAGCGACGAATTGATGCCCCGGCCAATCGATTCCATATTGTCTTCCAGCCGCAGCAGAAAGCATGAAATCAGCTCGCCGCGCGATTGCTTTCCCGCGTTCAGGAAGGTCGGCGTTGCGGGCTGGAAGCGGCCTGCGATCATCTCGTCCATCAACCGCATCGCCAGCGCCTGATCGCCGCGCGCCAGCGCCAGCGCGACCATCACCACCCGGTCCTCATAGCGTTCCAGATAGCGGTTTCCGTCGCGGGTTTTCAGTGTGTAGCTGGTGTAATACTTGAACGCGCCAAGGAAGGTGGGAAAGCGGAACTTGCGGGCAAAAGCGGCCTCCCAGATCGCGTGCAGAAATTCGCGCGGATATTGCGCCAGCACATCGGCCTCGTAATAGCCTTCATCGACCAGATAGCCCAGCTTTTCATCCAGCGAATGGAAGAACACGGTGTTCTGGTTGACGTGTTGCAGAAAATACTGCCGCGCCGCCTTGCGGTCGGCGTCAAAGCGGATGCGGCCCTCGGAATCATAGAGGTTCAGCATCGCATTGAGCGCGTGGAAGTCCATCGCAGGGTTCAGGCCGCCGTCGGGCATGTCATCTCTCTCCAGAATGTCGTCAGCCCGGCGCGGATGCGGGCAATGTCGGTCTCGGTTCCGGCCAGCTCAAAACTGTAAAGCCACGGGATCTGGCACTTTTCGGCAATGACCCGCCCCGCGAGGGCATAGGTCGCGCCAAAGTTGCGGTTGCCCCCGGCGATCACGCCGCGGATCAGCGCGCGGCGCATTGGGTCGTTGAGAAAGCGGATCACCGGCTTGGGCACCGCGCCCCGGCCTTCGCCATCGGCAAAGGTGGGGCAGATCAGCACGAAAGGCGCATCGGGGCGGGGCATTGCCGTGTCAGGGCCGGTTGGAATGCGCCGGGCGGGCAGATCAAGCGCTGCCACCAGTCGCGCGGTGTTGCCTGAGCGCGATGAGTAATAGAACAGCCCGCTCATGGCATTCAGGCCAGACGGCTGATCAGGTCTGGCCGGAACCCCGCCCAATGCGACGCGCCCGCCACAACGACCGGGGCCTGCCGGTAGCCCATTTCTGTGACCTGCGACAGGGCGGCGTCGTCCAGCGTCAGGTCGATCACCTCAAAATCAAGGCCGCGCGCGGTGAGCGCCCGGGTGGTGGCCGTGCACTGCACGCAGGCCGGTTTGGAATAAACGGTGATGGTCATAGCTTTCGTCCCCTGTTCTCTAATTCTGCCGGGCAGGGGGCACGAGGCTGGCGGCAGGCCAGATGGTCTGCCGACACTCACACGCTCCCCAAGGCCCACCGCCAATGGTCGTCGTCGCCTGCTCTGGCAGGTTTCCTGGCTCGCGGATCATCGCTTGGCTGGCCTTCCCGGGGCGCTCCCCAGTGGCATTTCAGCGTCGCTCACCACTTACAGTTGCGGGGGCAGCGCCGGATTCTCACCGGCTTCCCTTTCACCCGCGACACGAGTCGCAGGCACCAGAACAAACTGCATATTGGGGGTGGGGGGTAGATCTTGTCAATATGTGGATTTGGCGGGGTGACGATTTCTTTGGTAACGCGGCCGAGGGGTGCTCTTTTTGCCTCAGCCCGGCCCGCGGGCTTCGACATGGCTGCCCGACAATCCCTTGCGGATGTAGAACCCGTTTGGAATGGCTTCCTGCACCAGCGGGACGTGTGATATCAGCCCGACGGCGCGGTTCTGGCTGACCAGTGCGTTCAGAACCTGCAAGACCTGATCCAGCGTCCCCGAGCCGTTTTCGGTATCAAGGCTGCCGAACCCCTCGTCAATAAAGATCGTGTCCAGCCGCACCTTGCCGCTTGCGCTTTCCACAACATCGGCCAACCCCAACGCCAGAGCCAGCGCGGCGATGAAACTTTCGCCGCCTGACAAGGTGGTGGTTGGCCGGGATTTGCCGGTGAAGAGGTCGAACACCTGAATCCCCAGACCCCGGCGGCCCCGGCCTGCCCCCTCGCCGTCGCGTTCCAGCCGGTAGCGGCCCGAGGTCATGGGGCCAAGGCGCAGGTTGGCGGCCTCCAGCACCCGGTCGAACATCGTGCCGATGGCGAAGGTTTCCAGATCCAGCTTCTGCGCGTTGGTGCCGTTCACCAGCGCCGCCAGCAGGCGCAGCGGCCCCGAGGCGGTTTCGGCCTCATCAAGGCGGCGCAGCGTGTCGGCCAGATTGCCTTGCAGGCGCGTCAGATGATCGCGGCGGCTGGTGGCAAGGATGCGCTGCTCGGTCGCAGCACTCTGGGTATCAGTGGCCGTGTCGAGCTGCGCGCTCAGATACGCCAGATCGGGGCGGGTCAGCCCGTCGACCGCTGCCGCTGCCGTGTCGGCGGCCTCTGTCGCAATGCCAAGTTTGCGGCGATGATCCTCAACCGTCCGGCGATCCGCTTCGAGGGTTTCGATGGCAGGTTTGAGGGCGCGGAATTCCGCCTCGCTCAGCCCCGCCCGTTCCAGCCGGTCCTTGAGCGCGGCAACGGCTGTCTGATGGCGCTGCGTGCAGGTCGCGAGTGCTGCTGCGGCGGCTTCATGCTCTTTATGCGCCGCAATGGCAGCTTCGCGGCTGGCCCGTGCTGCCGTTTCCGCCGCCGTTCTCTGCGCCTCAGCGTCCGCAAGCGCCTTTGTCGCGGTGGCACGGGCCGCTGTCAGGGCATCCGGGTCGCGCAAGTCATCGGGCACCGATGACAGCATCTCGTCGCGCCGCGCGGTCACGCGCGCGGTCTCTTGCTGGCTTTGTGCGACGGCGTCGCGCTGCGCGTCGCGCCGGGCCTCGGTGGCTGCGATCTCGGCGTCCAGCTGGTCAATGGCGGCCTCTGCCGCTGCGATATCGGTCTCAGGTCCAAGGGCGTCAAGCGCCTGCACCTCAGCCGCGATCTTGTCGGCGAGAGCGGCGCTGCTTTCGTCCGGTGGGACCAGCAGGGCAAGCCGGCCCTTGCGTTCACGCAGGGTGCTGGTGGTTCCGGCCAGCGCCTCTGCGGCTGCGCGCGCTGTGCTGTCGGCGGATTGCCACGCGGTTTTGGCGGTGCGGAACGCCTGATCAAGACCGGCATGTTCCTGTGTGGCCGTTGCGGGGGCGGGGTGGTCGGTCGCGCCGCAAACCGGGCAGGGGGCACCGGGCGCAAGTTTCGCGGCGAGGTGATAGGCCTGCGCTGCGGTGAGGGCGCGCTCGGCCTGCTGAAACCCTGCAAGGGCGGCCTCGGCCCGCTGTGTCGCCGCCTCCAGTGTGGCGGTATGTGCCGCATGGGAGGCCTGCGCGCTCTGCACGTCCTGCGCGGCCTTTTCATAGCTCTGCGCAGCGGTGAGGGCGGCGGCAAGGCTGGCACGGCGCGCGGCCGTCGCGTGGCGCTGCCCTTCCGTCTGACGGGCGGTTTTCAGCTCTTCGGCCCGTGCGCGGCGGGTCTCAAGCAGGGCCGTCAACTGCTGCTGCGTGGTCAGGTGGGCCTGATTGGCCTGTCGCTCTGCTGTTGCCGCCGCAGCGACCATGTCCGAGATATCGGCGGCCTTGTGAAGCGCCTCGGCGTGGCGCTCAAAGGCATCAAGCTTGCGGCGCAGCGCGTCCAGCTCGCCCGCCCGTTCCATGATGGTGCTCAGCTCGTTGGCCGCTGCGCGGGATGCATCCTGCGCGCGCGCGTCAGCTGCCTGCGCCGCGCGCAACGTTTCGTTTGCTGCGGCCACGTCACGGGCGGCATCGTCCGCATATCGTTCGGTGTCTAGCAGCGTCTGCGCCCGCGCGGCCTGTGTCACCCGCTGCGCAAGCGCGTCCATCTTGACTGTCGCGGCCTGAAGCGTGGCAAGTTCCGTAGCTGCGGCCTCGGCATGGGCAAAGCGTGCCTCAATCGACTCGGCGGCTTTCAGCGCGGCTTGCGCGGCCTCGCAGGCTGCGCGGGCCTGCGCCTCGTGGGCTAGCTGCTGCGCAAGCTGCACCTCGGCGTCTTCGATCCCGGCATGCAAAGCCTCGGTGCTTTCAAACCCCTCCGCTGCAAGCTGGCGGGCGCAGAGCGTGCGTTCCTCGCGCACATGGCGCTCGGCGGTTTCGGCCTCGGATTTCAACTCGGCCATCAGCGACTGATACAGTGACACGTCGAACAATTCGCGCAGGATCTCCAGCCGGTCACGGGTCTTGGCGGAGAGAAAGGTTTCAAACCGGCCCTGCGGCAACAGCACGATCTGGCGGAACTGCTCGGGCCCATAGCCCAGCAGATCGGTGATGGCCGTATCCACCTCACGCACCTTCTTCTCGGCGATGATCTTGCCGCGCGTGTCATCGGTGATGGTATCCGGCGCCATGCCGGTGGCGTTGAACAAATGCGCCTCATGCGGGCTGCGAGTCTCGCCCTCGCCGCGCTGTTTGGGGCGCATCTGCTCAGGCCGCCGCCAGACGACAAACCGCTGCCCGCCCACGTCGAACACAAACTCAACCTCGGTCTGCGCGCCCGGATCGGCATGATCAGAGCGCAGCGAGGGGGCTTCCTGTTCGGATTTCGAAGGCTCGCCGAAAAGCGCGAAGGTCATGGCGCTGAACAGCGTGGACTTGCCCGCGCCGGTCTGCCCGTAGATGCCGAAAAGCCCTGCCGCAACCGCATCGCGAAAATCGATCACTTCGCGCCCGGCGAATGGCCCGAAGGCCTGAATGGTCAGACGGACGGGCCTCAAACCGTATCCTCGCGTGCGTGGATGCGTCCAAGTGCTGCGGCCACAAAACCAAGTTCCGCCTCAGACAACCCGTCCTCGCGCACCAGTTCGAGGAAATCGCCGGTCACATCCAACGGGTCTGCGATGGTCAGGCTGCGCCCGGTCAGTGACTTTGTCTCGGTGGCGCGCGCCTCGCGGTCGTAGGACAGCGCGCAGGCATGGGGGAACACCTCGCGCAGGCGCTTCATCGCGTCGATGACCGGTGTCTCATCCGTCAGAACCGCCTGCACGAAATCATCCGATGGGTCTGCAAGAAGCAACTCGGCGTGTTTGCCCCTGAGACTGCGCACGCGGCGCAGCGGCTGGAACGCGATGGCCTCGACCGTCACCTGACCCGTGGCATCAATTTCGACCAGAGTCATGGATTTTTCCGAACCCGCCTCGTCAAAGCCATAAGCCAGCGGCGCGCCCGAATAGCGGATATGCGCCGTGCCCACCGCTTGTGGTTTGTGCAGGTGGCCGAGGGCGACATACTGCGCGCCCGCGAAAATTTCTGGCCGCACAGTCTCGATCCCGCCGACGCGGGCGAGGGGGCGTTCGCTTTCGCTTCCCGTGGCACCCGCCACGAAGGCATGGGCGACGATCACCCAGCGCGCACCTTCGGGCAGGTTGCGGCGTGCGGCGGCGACCTGCGCGGCTAGCACATCTTCCGGCGTCTGGATCGTTTCATCGGAGAAACACTCGCGGGCGGCGTATTCATAGGCGAAAGGCAGGCCGGAAAACGCGACGGGGCCATGCGCATCTGTCAGGACAAGCGGCGGTTCCTCAGAGCTGAGCGCGCCGCGAATGAGGGCGCGCCGGGTGTCTGTCATGATCGACATCGCCGCGATGCGATCGCCGGAATCATGGTTGCCCGCAATCATCACCACGGCGGCGCCGGTTTCTGAGGCGATGCGCGACAGGAAGCCGTTGAATTGGCGCACGGCTGTGGCAGGTGGGGCGGCGCGGTCAAAGATGTCTCCGGCGATGACAAGGACATCGGCGCGATGCGCGGCTACGGCTGCAACGATCTGACCGAGGATCGCGGCGTGGTCGTCTTCCAGCGAGATCCCGTTGAACTGGCGGCCCAGATGCAGGTCAGCAGTGTGCAGAATTCTCATGGCCCGGTTCCGTCGGTGACTGCGCGCATGATGTCTATACGGCCCCAGTGCCCCGCCCGTCCACCTCAGGCCCCTTCCCAGCGCCTCAGCAGCCAGTACCACTGTTCGGGGTTGGCCAGAATGCGCGCCGACAGGCTGTCGTTGAACGCCTGTGTCATGGTTTCGGCGTCGGTATGGGGAATGGCCGCTTCAAAGACCACATCAAAGGTGCTGCCGTCGCCGGTGCGGATGCCATAGGCCGGGACCATCGGCAGGTCATATTTCAACGCCAGCTGCGCGGCGGCCAGCGAGGTCAGCGCGGGTTGGCCCAGAAACGGCATGCGCACGCCCCCGGCATATTTTTCATCCAGCAGGATGGCGATGAAGCCACCGGCGCGCAGATGCCGGACCAGCGCCTTGGTGCCGATGGTTCCGGTTTCAAGAATCGGTTTGCCGCCGCCTTCGATCCCGGTCAGCAGGCGGCGCTGGTAATGGCGATTGGCCTGACGGCGGTAGACGGCCCCGGTTTCCATGCCCTGCATCTTGAGCACGCCGCGCACCGCCTCCCACTGACCGAAATGGCCAGAGACGATGATCGCGCCTTTTCCGGCGGCGCGGGCGTCATGCAACACGGCAAGGCCGGGGCCGGAGGGGTTGAATTTTTCGGGCCGGGACTGGAATTCGGCGCAATGATAGATCTCGAACAGGGTCTGGCCCATGTTTCGGCCCATGTCTCCGCTCAGCCGCGCACGCTCACCATGCGGCATGTCGGGAAAAACGCGCTGCACCTCGCGACCAAAGCGCCGCCGGGCCGGGGGAAACCAGCGCATGATCCAGCTGATCGCTGTGCCCAAGGCGCGCGAACGCCGCTCGAACCGGCGCCACCGCGAAACGGTCAGCGCCGAGAACAACGGGATATACCTGACATGATGCCAGGCGGATCTGAGCCGATTAGAAAGCATGGGGAATATATGGCCAGTTTGTGGGCGATTGCCAAGGCCAAACCGGGTGCAGAACATGGTGGCGTGCGTTTCGGCGATCAGGGCAGGCTGAGTGCCCGGCGCTCAGGCGGCGACCACGGCCCGGTTACGGCCCTTGTGCTTGGCCTCGTAAAGCGCGGCATCCGCGGCCAGCATCCAGTCTTCGATCGATCTGATATCGCGCGTGCGATGGGCGATGCCCAGGCTGACAGTAATCCGGCGCGGTGCGATCGCGGCAATCTGCGCGGCTGCGATCGCGGCACGCAACCGCTCAGCCAGCGCCTCGGCGTCCTGGGGCGTGATGTCCTGCAGCAGGATCGCAAATTCCTCGCCGCCGTAGCGCCCGATCATGTCAGTCCGGCGCAATCCCTGGGTCAGGGTGCTGGCCACGGTGATCAAGGCCGCATCGCCGACCGGGTGGCCAAACAGGTCGTTGATCTGCTTGAAATGGTCAATGTCCAGCAGCAGCAGGCTCATTTGTATCTCGGCGCGCTCTTCAAAGGACATGCGCATGCGTTCCTCAAAGGCGCGCCGGGTCAGTGTGCCGGTCAGACCGTCGCGGCGTGACAACAGCCGCAGTTCCAGTTGCGACATGATGAGCTTGGAGAAGTTTCGCAGCACGTCTTCCTCGGCCTTTGAATACTCGCGCGGCTCAGTCCCCATGACGCAGAGCGCGCCGATGTTGTAGCCATCGGGCGAGCGCAGCGGCACGCCGAGGTAGCTGCGAATGCCGGGGTCACCGGTTACTGAAGGATTATCCGCGAAACGGGGGTCGCGCGTGGCATCCGAGATCTTCAGCGCGGCCTCACTGCGGATCGTGTGATCGCAAAAGGCCACATCGCGCGGTGTCTCTTGAATGTCCAGGCCGAGCTGCGCCTTGAACCATTGCCGGTCAGAGGTGATCAGCGATACGGCGACATACTGCACCTGCAACACAGCTCTGATCAGCGAGATGATCTCCTGAAATTCGGCTTCGGGCGGCGTGTCGATGATCTGATACCGCTCGACTGCGGCCAGCCGACCCGCTTCATCGTCCGGCTTGAATGTTGATAGGAAGGTCATGATATCGCGCAGTTCCCGATGGCTTGCTTGAGTTGTTCTACGAAACTGGCAATCAGATCATGCACATGGCGGTCAATGTCGCCCCGGCTATGGCCGACCTCACCTAGGGCGGTGACCAGGGCAATAACGCTGCGGCAATGGTCTTGCAGTACTGGTACAAGCCCGTGCGGCGGTTGCGGTTCCCTTCAGGCCCGGAAACCTTTGAGCAGGTGGCGGCACGGTCTGTGACGTCAACATAGGAAGTTGTGTCGCATT
Organism: Pararhodobacter sp.; assembly: GCA_020832545.1. Lineage (GTDB taxonomy): Bacteria > Pseudomonadota > Alphaproteobacteria > Rhodobacterales > Rhodobacteraceae > Pararhodobacter. Next base: position 13,621 of record JAFIEK010000006.1, read on the forward strand.
TTTCCATGTTTTTTCACATTTCGTCCCGCGCCGGGCCTGCGGGAAGGGCGTTGCCGCTCAGACCCGGCGCGTGCTGTTCACCCGGGAGATGAGTTGCAATGACTGCTCGCAACTGGCCTCATCCATGCCAGTTTTCGAACAAAGTCTGTTAATAGAACGTTATTTACTCCTATGCTGACCTGAGTCGGTGTTTCAATCGAGGTGCTTTGTGTTCGCAAACACAGATAGATCAGCGCTATTGCGCAAACTGCTGGCAGGGTTTGCGCTGGCGGGCAGCTTGCTCGCGCTGGGCGCATGCTCTGAGCGGATGCTGGCCGGGGCCGGGCTCTCGGCTGGCCCCGCCGACTGGGCTGCGCATGGGTCGGGGCAGGCATGGGTGAACCCGCCTGAGTTGATACTGGTGATGGAGCGCCGCGGGCGCACCCATGCCGAGCAAAAGCTTGCGTTACCCAATCGGACCAGTTTGGCGGGCGATAATTTCATCTATCTGCAAACCGTCTCCACGCCCAATCCGCTGGGCATGCGCTTCGAGGCGGCGCTTGAGAATATCGGCGGCCTGCCGTCACCGTTCACCGAGGCAGATCTGGGCGCGATGCGCGCGCGCGAGGATTCCGCCGGGTCGCTGGCCTGGGCGGAATGGACCAGCGGGGCCGGAACCACCTGTGTACTGGCCATGCGCCGCCTGACAGTGGAGAATCGCGCGCTGCCCGAGAGGGTGACGGCGCTGGACATGGTGATGCGCAACTGCGTGCCCGGATCGGCAGATGACGCACTGGCACCCGCCGATGCGCGCCATGTCGCCTTTCCCGCACCAACGGGGGCCTGGCAGGGAGCGCAGCAGCGTATCCTGTCGCCATTGGCCGCACCGATGTGATGGGTGTGGCGCCGGCAACAGGGCAGAACAAGACGGCAGTTTCGCTGATCCTGCTCTGGGTCGCGCTGTTGATGCCGATCCTGCTTCTGGCCAGTATTCCGGCCTCCACCCGGGTGCAGGCCTTGCTGGGCTTCTCGGCCGTGGTGATCGTTCTGGTGCTCAAACCCTTTGCCCGAAAGCGTATTGTGGCGCGGGTTCTGCTGCTGGCGGTGGCCAGCATGCTGGTCATGCGCTACTGGATATGGCGCCTGACTGAAACGCTGCCGACGTGGGATGCGCCGGTCTCGCTGGCGGCGGCGCTTTTGCTGTTCACGGTTGAAACCTATGCAATCGCGGTCTTTTTCCTGACCGCCTTCATCAATGCCGATCCGCTGGACCGGGCCTTGCCAAAACCGGTGCACACCGCCGACCTGCCGCGTGTCGATATACTGGTGCCATCCTACAATGAACCGGCCGAAATGCTGAGCGTCACGCTGGCCGCCGCGCGGCACATCTATTACCCCAAGGACAAGCTGCGCGTGGTTCTGTGCGATGACGGCGGCACTGATCAGCGCTGCAACAGCCCGGACCCTGACCTTGCCGCCGCCTCGCGCGCCCGGCGGGCCGAATTGCAGGCGATGTGCGCGGAACTGGGGGTGATGTATACCACCCGCGCCCGCAACGAGCATGCCAAGGCGGGCAACATGTCGGCGGCGCTGGAAAAGCTGGATGGCGATCTGGTCGCGGTCTTTGACGCCGATCATGTGCCCAGCCGTGATTTTCTGGCCCGCACTGTGGGGTATTTCGTGGAAAACCCGCGCCTGTTTCTGGTGCAGACCCCGCATTTCTTCATCAATTCTGATCCGATCCAGCGCAATCTGGGCCTGCCCGCGCAATGCCCTGCCGAGAATGAGATGTTCTACAGCGATCTGCATCGCGGGCTGGATCGCTGGGATGGCGCGTTCTTTTGCGGCTCGGCGGCTGTGCTGCGGCGCGCGGCGCTTGATGAGGTGGGCGGGTTTTCCGGTGAAACCATCACCGAAGATGCCGAGACCGCGCTCGATATCCATGCGCGCGGCTGGGAAAGCCTCTATGTCAACCGCGCGATGATCGCCGGGTTGCAGCCGGAAACCTTTGCCTCGTTTATCCAGCAGCGCGGGCGCTGGGCCACCGGGATGGTGCAGATGCTGCTCTTGAAGAACCCGCTGTTCCGGCGTGGTCTGCGGTTTCAGCAGCGGCTGTGTTATCTCAATTCCATGAGCTTCTGGCTGTTCCCGCTGGTGCGGCTGGGCTTTCTGATTGTGCCGCTGTTTTACCTGTTCTTCGGGCTTGAGATATTTGTCGCCACCGGGGCCGAGGTTCTGGCGTATATGGTCAGCTATCTGCTGGTCAGTTTCATGGTGCAGAACGCGCTTTTTGCGCGGGTGCGATGGCCGCTGATATCTGAGGTATATGAGGTGGCTCAGGCGCCCTATCTGGGCATGCAGATCCTGAAAACCGTGATCCGGCCCCGGGCTGCGAAATTCGCGGTCACCGCCAAGGACGAGACGCTTGAGGAAGATTACATCTCACCCATTTACAGCCCGCTGCTGATCCTGTTTCTGCTTTTGGGCGCGGGCATTGCCATCGGGGTGTTTCGCTGGATCGCCTTTCCCGGTGACCGCACCACGGTCGAGGTTGTGGGCGGCTGGGCGCTGTTCAACTTTTTGCTGACCGGGCTGGCGTTGCGCTCGGTCGCCGAAAAGCAACAGCGCCGGACCACGCCGCGCGTAGACATGAAAGCCCCGGCCAGCGCCTGGGTTGCGATCGGCGATGACCGCGGGCCTGAAATGGAGGCGATGGTGCTGGATGCCTCGACCGGCGGGGTGCGCATTCAGTTCAAGCCGGTGGCGCATGACAGCCCCGCCGATCAGCGGCTCAAGGCGCTGGACAAGGGGGGCGAGGTGGTTCTGCGCCCGCGTTTCCCCGAAGCGACGGATCTGGAGCGCGATATCCGGGCCTTTGTCCAGTCCGTGCGCCGGGGGGCCGAGGGGGTGGTGGCCGGTCTGCGGTTTCTGCCCGACCAACCGCTGCGCACACGTGAGGCGGTGGCCTATCTGATCTTCAGCGACAGCGAGAACTGGCGCCACTTGCGCGAAGATGTGACGCGCCCGCGTGGATTGCTGTTCGGCTTGCTATATGCGCTGTGGCTCAGCCTGATGGCAATCCCGCGTACGCTGGCCGATTTCGCGCGTGAACCCGCCCGCCGCCGCCGCAAGCTGCGCGAGGCGCGCGCCGAGGTTGCGCCTGCGCATTTGCTGGCCTTCGGAACGGGGTTTGACCCGGCCCCGCTTGACGGCACGGGCGACAAGAGCGCGACACCGAGGCGGCGTCAGGACGGGCTGGATTTCATTCTTGATCAGGACCCGCCCCCATGAGCGCGCGCAGCCTGACCCTTCTGCCCCTTCTGCCTGTACTGGCGGTGCTGCTGGCGCTGTTTGCCGCGCCGCAGGCCGGGGCACAGATCATCCAGTTTGAAGAATTTCAAACCGATGAGCCGCCGTTTTCGCTGCGCCCTGATGACGAAGCGGCCCCCACGTCGTCGCCGTCGCAGTCGGGGCGCGGGCGGCTGGAAAGCGATCCGCCCGCCGCCGATCATGCAGACCCTGATCGCATGCAGCTGGTACCGTTGCGCGCTGCGACCCTGCGCCCGGAAGGGGTGGGGCCGGTGATGCGGTTCAACGGCGAGGTGGTCACCGAGCGCTTCATCCTCTTTTTGCCCGCAGACCCCGGGCAGACCGAATTGCGGTTGGCCCATCGCACCGGGATCGATGCGTTGCCTGAACGCTCGTCGCTGCGCGTCAGCGTCAACGGGAATGAGATACAGACATTGGTGCCCGACAATTTTGTGGATTTTGGCCAGGATGTGATCGACGTGCCTGAGGGCGTGTTGCATGCCGGGCGCAACAGTGTCGAGATCACCGCCCGCCACACCCATCGCGTGGCCTGCGGGCCAGATGCCGCTTTCGCGCTCTGGTCCGAGATCGATACGGCCAACAGCGGTGTCCCAGTGCCCGCCAGAGACTTCGAGATCGGTCCCATCGGCTTTCTGGCCGCCATAGCCGCGCAGACCGCACAACAGATGCCTGTGGTGATCCGTCGCCCTGACCCAGAAGCCTCGCTTCTGGCGGCGGCCCCGTTCATCGGTCAGATTGCAAGCCTGCTGGGCGGCGCGCCGCCCCGGATCGAAAGCGCACCGTTCTGGGCCCTTGAAGGGCCCATGCCCGAGGCCGCGCGGATCACCGCGCTGGCACCGGGGCAGGGGCTGGAGGGGCCCCGGTTCGAACGCGGTGGCGATGGCGCGATCGTGCTGATGGTCGAACAGACCGACGATTTCGGGCCGATCAGCGACGGTCTGCTGGCGGCGGTTGGCGATCTGCCTGCCAGCGGGGCGGCCACGCTGACCCCGGGGCGGGCGCAGCCGCTATCAGCACTGGGGGCCGGGCGGTTGCAGGGCGAGGGGCGATACATCCGGCTGGCGGTGGATTTTGCCCTGCCGTGGGACTGGTTGCTGCTGGCCTCGCAAAAGGCGCGGCTGGATCTGGATTACCGCTTTGCCCCCGGCCTGCCGCAAGGGGCGCTGCTGCTGGTCAAGGTCAACGGCACCACCGTGCGCCTGCTGCCGCTGGACCGCGATGGCGGCCCGGATATGCCAACACTGCCCATCTCGTTCGAGGCCCGGCTGCTGCATCCGGGCGCAAACCGGATCGAGTTCGAGGCGCTGGTGCCCGGTGATCCGCCCGATGCTGCCTGCGCACCGATGGAGCGCGCGGTGCTGGACATATCCGCGGCCAGCCAGATCTATGTGCCGCAATCACCGCAAATGTGGATGCCCTCGATCGACCGCGCTCTCAGCCGGATGACTGGCTGGAACATCCATCTGACCCAATCGGCTGAAGCGGCACTGCCGCCCGGTCTGGCCCCCCAGCTTGCCGCGGCGCTGATGATTGCGCAGCCCGGTGCGGGGCGCGATGACCCCTCGGCCCGGCTGAGCGTCGGCACGATGGGTGATCTGGAACGGATGGACGCACCGTTGCCACCGGCCAGCCGCCGGGCGCTGGCCGACAGCCTCAGCCGTCAACGCCTGCAACCCTCTGCAACCGAGCCGGGCACGACGCGCTGGGAGCTGATAGAGGCACCGGGCGACAGGGGCCTTTTCTCGGGGCTGGAGCAGATCACCGACTTGCCTGAGCGCGTGCGTCAGGCTGCGATCCGGATGGTGCGCGGCGATGCGCCTGCTCTGGAGGATTGGTTGGCCACACATCAGGGTCAGGCCGCTTTGCTGCAACCTGACCCGGCCCGCCCGGATGACATCTGGCTGATCTTCGGCCCCTTTGCCGAGCCATCGACCATCGCCGGTGCCCTTGCCGCCAGCCAGGGCAGCCGCAGCGGGCCCGAGGGGCAGCTGGCGCTCTATGTCGCGGGCGAAGGCTGGGTGTCCTGGGCTGACCCGCAGCGCCCGCTTCATCTGTCCGACGGGGTGACGCCGGGCAATATCCGCGCGGTTCTGGGCAATCACGCGACTGTGTCACCACTCAGTTTCCTTGCGCTGATATTGTCACTTACCGCCATTTCGGCTTTGCTGGCGCTGGCGATCCTTGTCACAACGCGAAGAAGGGCGGGCCAATGAAGCGCCGGCAGTTCCTGACCACAGCCAGCGCGGGCCTTGCGCTGGGGGCGGGCGTCAGCACGTTGACCAGCGCGTTGGCCAGTGCGGCGGCACATGCGCGCCAGCCCGGCTTGCCGCATCCGCTCTGGCCGCTCTGGCAGGCGTGGCGCAGCGCGCATCTGGATTTCAGCGGCCGGGTCATCGATGCGCCGCAGCGGCTGGCCAGCCATTCCGAAGGGCAGGGCTATGGCATGGTGCTGGCCAGCGAGTTCGGTGACGCCGACGCCTTTCGCCGGATGGACGACTGGACGCAGGCCAATCTTGCAATCCGGCCCGATGCCTTGCTGGCGTGGCGATGGCTGCCGGATATTCCCCAGCGCGTGCCCGATCTCAACAATGCCAGCGATGGCGATCTGTTCTATGCTTGGGCGCTCTTGCGCGGGGCCGAGCGGTTCAACCGGCCAGAGCTGCGCGCCCGCGCCACTGAAATTGCCAGCGATCTGGTGCGCAAATGCGTGGCCGCCCGGCCCGACCGCCCCGGCACCCCGGTTCTGCTACCCGCCGAACAGGGGTTCATCACGCGCGAGGGGATCATCTTCAACCCGTCCTATATCATGCCGCTGGCTTTGCGCGAACTGGCGTCGGCCACGGGCGAAAGCCGTCTGGAGCAGGTCGCGCAATCAGGGCTGGATCTGATGGCGGATCTGTCACGCGGCGGGCTGGTGCCCGACTGGCTGGAAATCACCGCATCCGGCCCCCGCCCGGCGGCGGATTTTTCGTTCGACACCGGCTATGAAGCCCTGCGCGTACCGCTGTTTCTGGTCTGGTCCGGCGAAGCCGCGCACCCGGCTTTGCGCGAGATGACTGCGGCCATGGCGCAGGTTCCGGCTGGGCAGGCGGCGACTGTGATCGACAGCCGCAGCGGCGAGGTTCTTGAAATGAGCACGCATCAAGGCTACCGGGCCGTGGCCGCGCTGACCTCATGTGTATCCCGTCAAGGCGTGGGGGCACCGCTTCCGCCATTCGCGCCGTCACAACCCTATTACCCAGCCACTTTGCATCTCTTTGCATTGATGGTGCAATCAAGGTTCTTTCCCTCATGCCTACCCATCTGAACCGCTCATCTGTTCTTCTCGCGCTGGCCTTGGTCTGTGCGCAGGCTCTGGCGCTTCCTGCTCTGGCGCAGACCCCCGGTCAGGATGACCTTCAGGCGCTGCGATACTACCTGCAGGAAGACAACCAGCAGGCCGTGCGCTCGGAAATGCGGCGCTTGCAGTTGCAGTTTCCGGAATGGACGCCGCCATCCGATCTGTCCAATCTGTTTGAGACGCGCGGGCCGGAAAACATTGACCGGATCTACCGGCTGATCGAGGCGGAGGATTTTGATGCCGCGCGTGCCCTGATCGAAGAGACCGACAGCGCCTTTGCCGACTGGTCGCCACCCTCGGAAATGCTGGCGCTCTTGAATGTGTCCGAGGCCCAGCATGCCTTCAGCGCCGCGGTGGAAAGCAGTCAGCCCGAGGTGGCCGTCGGCATCGCCCGTGGCATTCCGGCGATCCTGTCATGCGAGCGCATCAATAACGCCTGGGATCTGGGCGATATGCATCTGCTTTTGGGTGACACGAGCGCCGCGCTGAGTGTTTATCGCGCGGTGCTGCGCAGTTGCAGCGCGCCCGAGATCCTGATCGCCACGCTGGAAAAGGCCGATGCGGTGGCAAGTCTGGACGAGCTGACCGAGTATTCAGACATCGCGCAGGCGCAGGCCCCGGCCGCTGAGGGGCGCATTCGTCAGGTTGAGGACCGGTTGCGCGCCGGGCGGCAGGTGCCCGCGCGCTGGGGCAATGGCGAGAGCGTGATCGCGCTGGATGCTGCGGGCGCGGCCACCGCCACAGCCACCGCCCCGCCGGTCTCAGCCGATAGCCCGCGCCCGCCGCCTCGCCCTACGGTTGCGGATGCCCCGTCAGCCCCCGCCGCACCAACCGCCGCCGCGCCTGCTGCCGCGCCTTCAGCCCCCGCGCAACCTTCGCAACCGGCGCGCGGGGTGTCAGCGGTTCAGGCCGCCGCCGACCGCGGGGCCTGGGCGGAGTGTCTGGCGCTGTCCACCGGCGCCACCCAGATTGCGGTGATCTATCAGCGCGGCTGGTGCGCCTATAACGCTGACCGCACCATGGAGGCTATCGCCGCGTTTCGTGAGGCGGCGGCGCGCGGCACCTCGGACATCATGCGCCGGGATGCGCAATACGGCATGATGCTGTCGATGTTGCAGTTGAACATGACCGAAGACGTCGCCCGCCTGTCCGCCAACGCGCCGATGACGCGCGAGCAGCGGGTTGAGATTGAGGGTCAGATCCTCGACCAGCGCGGTGTGCGCGCCTATAACAATCGCGAGTATGCTCGCGCGGTCAGTTTTTTCGATGCCCATGCAGAGCTGACGGGCATCATGCGGCGCGATCTACAACTGCTCAAAGGCTATGCCCTGCTCAATATGGGCCACCGCGAGGCTGCGCGGGCGATCTTCACGCAGTTGGACCGCCAGCTGTCCACCCGCGATACGCGCGCCGCGATCGAGGCGTCGTTCTGATCCGCCACAGCTGACTGCCGCACCTGTCTGCCACGCCGAACTACCGGCCCGTATTTCGGGCCGGTCAGCTCTCTGGTGCTTGACAGCGGGGGGCAGGACGTGGTGAATTTCAATCAAGCGATTAATCAAATCTTAACGACCCGCACAAAACCTGAGGCCCCGGCATGAGCCGCTCGACAGCACAACCCAGCGCGCGCGCGACAACCCAGGAGGTGATTCTGGACGCCGCCGAAGAGGTGTTTGCCGACAGCGGCTTTCACGGGGCCACCACCCGTGCCATCGCCGAATGCGCGCAGGCCAATGCGGCGCTGATCCACTATTATTTCGGCAGCAAGGAAGCCCTGTTCGAAGCCGTGTTCGCCCGCCGCTCTGAAGCAATCAACGAGGAACGCCGGGCGCGGCTGGCGGCGTTGCATGACGCTGACGCAGTGACGCTGGAGGCGATACTGGACGCGCTCTTGCGGCCTACCGTCTCGCTGGGGCGCGACCCGGAACGCGGCGGGGCGCATTATGCACGGCTGCTGGTGCATGTTGCCTCAGGAACCGATGAGCGCTCGCGCCGCATGACGGGTGAGCGTTACAACGCCATTGCCCGGCAATTCATTGCGGAAATTCTGGCAACGGTGCCCGGCCTGTCGCGCGGTGACGCGGTGCGCGGCTACATGAATGCCATCGCCATCGGCATGTCGCTGATGGCCCCGACTGGGCGCACCGAGGATCTGTCAGAGGGCGCGCTCAGCGACCGCGATCTGGACGCCATCATCTCCGGGGCGGTGCGCTTTATCGCTGCCGGTATCTATGCGCTCGCCGCCCCGGGAGGGGGCGGCGGTGCAGCTGACACGCTGCCCGGACCAACCCCGTAACAGCGGGGCGCCGGTTTTTTTGGGAGGAGAAACCATGAAAAATTCAATCCGCACTTATCTCAGCTTGCCGGTGCTTGCGGCGGGGCTGGCCCTGCCTGGCACTGCCCCGGCCCAGTCCATCGATGTGACACTGGTGAACGGCCACCCGCCGATCTTTTTGTGGGTCAAGCACCTGTCCGAGACCTTCATCCCCGCCGTCAACGCAGCGCTTGAAGGCACTGAGCATGAGATCAACTGGTCCGAAGCCTATGGCGGCAGTCTGGCCGCCGTCGGTGGTGAGCTGGAGGCGATCGAGGACGGGCTGGCTGAAGTGGGGGCCATGCCCACCGTTTTCCTGCCCAACCAGTTGCCGTTGCAGAATGTCAGCTACAACACGCCCTTCGGCCCCTCGGATCCGCAGATTGTGATGGACACGCTGGACATGCTGCACGCCACCGTCCCCGGCATGGTGGAAAGCTGGCATGCCTATGATGCCGAATATCTGGGCGGCGGCTTTGCGCTGGACAATTACGTGCTGATGACCACCTTCCCGGTGACCAGCATCGATGATCTTCAGGGCCGCCGGATCGGTGCGCCCGGCCCGGCGGTGAACTGGGTTGAGGGCACCGGCGCGGTGGGGGTCTCGGGCAATCTGACGACCTATTACAACGACATCCAGACCGGCGTGTTCGAAGGCGTGATCGTGTTTCCCACTGCTGCGGCCCCGGCGCGTCTGCATGAGGTTGCGCCCTATGTGACCATCACCGATTTCGGCGCGCAATACGCCGGAACGCTGGTGGCCAACCGCACATGGTTCGCCGATCAGCCCGAGGCTGTGCAGAATGCCCTGCGCGCGGGCGCTGAGGCCTATACTGCAGCCTATCTGGCCGAACAGACCGAGCGCGTTGAAGCCGCCATGGCCACCATCGCGTCAGACGAGGACCGGCTGCATGTGCTCAGCGCGGACGAGCGCGCCCGCTGGGCCGCCGCGCTGCCTGACATCGCTGGCAACTGGGCTGCGAATGCTGATGGCATGGGGTTGCCCGGCACCGAAGTGCTGAACGCTTATGTGGAAGCGCTCAAGGACGCTGGGGTCGATCTGGGCCGCGACTGGTCGCAGCGCTGACACCTGCCGCAACCGCCCGCCCCTGCGCCCCGACCGGCGCAGGGGCGGGCGACCCATTCCTGCCCGGCTGACGGAACCCCCCTCATGTCCACCACCGAAGACCTGCGCACGGGGCTCTGGCCCCTTGATGTCACCGCGCTGGCGCTTGACCGCGCGACGGCCGTGCTGTCGGCGCTTGGCACTGCGCTGATCCTTGGCATCATGCTTCTGATCGCCGCCGATGTGACGGGCCGCTTTTTCATGGGCAAACCCATCGCCGGGGTGCCGGAAATGGTGGCCATGTCGATCCTGGCTATCGTCTTTCTGCAGATCGCCAACACTTTGGCGCGCGGCAAGCTGACGCGCTCGGATGCCGTTCTGAAGATGCTGCAAAACCGCGTGCCCCGGCTGGGCGATGCGCTGGACGCGGTGTTGCACGGGGCCGGGGCCTGGCTGATCTGGACACTGCTCACCGCCTTTTACCCCTTGTTCATGCGCTCATACGGGCGCGGGCAGATGGTGGGCACGGTGGGGCAGTTTCTGGCCCCGATCTGGCCGGTGCACGGTATTGTTCTGGTCGGATCGGCACTTTTGTTCGCGGTCTTTGTCACCCGTGCGCTGGCCCTGAGCGTGCATGCAGTGCGGGGGCGGCCATGACCGGTATTGAAATTGGTCTGTGGTCGCTGGCGGGTATTCTGTCGCTGATCTGGCTGGGCATGCATGTGTCCATCGCGCTGGCGCTGGTCAGTTTTCTGGGCATCTGGGCCCTGCGCGACAACCCGCAACTGGCCGCGCGCGCCCTGTCGCTGGCGGCGCGTGAAAGCATCTCGTCGTATCTCTTTGGTGTGGTGCCGCTGTTCGTGCTGATGGGGCTGGTGGTCAGCCGCGCCGATATCGGGCGCGATACGTTCGATGTGGCCAACCGCGCCTTTCACCGGCTCAAGGGCGGGCTGGGGATGGCGACAGTCGGGGCGAATGCGGTGTTTGCGGCGATCACCGGCATTTCCATCGCCTCGGCGGCTGTCTTCGCCAAGGTCGCTGTCCCTGAGATGATGCGCATCGGCCATACCGGGCGTTTTGCCAGCGGGGTTGTGGCGGGCTCGTCGGTGCTGGGAATGATGATCCCGCCGTCGCTGCTCCTGATCCTCTATGGCATCCTTGCTGAGCAGTCGGTGGGACATCTGTTCATCGCCGGTATCGGCCCCGGACTGGTGCTGGCGCTGGCGTTCTGCATCGGTATCGCGGTGATGGTGCGCTTCTTTCCGGGCTTCACCGGCACCGCCACCGCTATCCCGCGTGAGCGTCTGGCACCGGTGTCGCTGCTGCGCGACACCACCAGCAAGCTTCTGCCCATCGTGCTTCTGATCACGCTGGTCCTGGGCGGCATCTATGGCGGCGTTTTTACGCCGACCGAGGCCGGGGCGATCGGCGCGCTGGGGGCCATCATCATCGCGCTGGCCAAGCGGCGGATCGGGGCGCGCACGCTGTGGCAGGTGACGCTGGAGACCGGCCATATCACCGCCGCCATCTGCTTTCTGATCATCGCCGCCACGATGTATTCGCGGTTTCTGTCGCTCTCGGGCCTGCCCGCCTTCATGACTGAATGGGTGACGGCGCGCGATGTGGGCATCTATGGTTTCATCCTGCTCTACTGCCTGATCCTGATTGTTCTGGGCACGATCCTTGATTCCTCGTCGATCATGCTGATCGCGCTGCCCTTGGTGCTGCCCATTGCGCAGGCCATGCAGATTGACCTGATCTGGTTTGGCATCATCACGGTTCTGGCCGTTGAGATCGGGTTGCTGACACCGCCCTTGGGCCTGTCGGTCTATGTCATCAAGGGTGCGCTCGATGATCCGCGCATCAGCCTTGGCGACGTGTTTTCCGGGGCTGCGCCCTTTGCCCTGATCATGGCGGTGGTGCTGGGGCTGATCATCGTCTTTCCCGCCATCGCCATTGGCTTGCTTTAGGAGATTTAGCATGAAAATCATTGACCTGTCCGTGCCGCTGGAAACCGGCATTGCATCAGACCCGCCGGGGTTTGAACCCAAGATCACCTATCTGGACCACAGCCAGACCGCAGGTCAGATCACCCAGTTCTTCCCCGGTATGACGCAAGAAGACCTGCCCGACGGCGAGGGCTGGGCGGTCGAGATGATCCAGTGCATCACCCATAACGGCACCCATCTGGACGCGCCCTATCACCACCATTCCACCATGGACGGCGGCAAACGGGCGATCACCATTGACGAGGTGCCGCTGGAATGGTGCTTCCAGCCCGGTGTGAAGCTGGATTTTCGTCATTTCCCCGACGGTTATGTGGTCCAGCCCGCGGATGTCGAGGCTGAGCTGACGCGCATCGGCCACACCCTCAGCCCGCTGGAGATCGTGGTGATCAACACTGCCGCCGGCGAGGCCTATGGCCAGCCCGATTATCTGGACAAGGGCTGCGGCATGGGCCGGGCCGCCACACTCTGGCTGCTGGAGCGCGGGGTGCGTGTGACCGGCACGGATGGCTGGTCATGGGACGCGCCGTTTTCGTTCACACGCGAGCGGTATATCGCCAACCCTGACCCATCCATCGTCTGGGAGGGGCATCGCGCCAGCATGGACATCGGCTATTGCCATATCGAGAAACTGGCCAATCTGGACCAGCTTCCGCCCACCGGATTCCGCATTTCCTGCTTCCCGTTCAAGATCAAGGCAGCCTCGGCGGGTTTTGTCCGCGCTGTCGCTATAATGGAGGACTGACATGGCACGCCCCCCCCGCAAGGTCATCATCACCTGCGCCGTCACCGGTGGCATTCACACGCCCACCATGTCCGACGCCGTACCCTATCGGCCCGCCGATATCGCATCGCAGGCGATTGACGCGGCCGAGGCCGGTGCGTCGATCCTGCACCTGCACGCGCGCGACCCCGAAAATGGCCGCCCCACGCCGGACCCTGATGTGTTCATGCAGTTTCTGCCGGTGATCAAGCAGGCCACCAATGCGGTGGTCAACATCACCACAGGCGGCGGGCTGGGCATGACGGTGGAGCAGCGCCTTGCCGCGCCGCTCAGGGCCGCGCCTGAGATGTGCTCGCTCAACATGGGGTCGATGAATTTCGCCATTCACCCGATGGCCGACAAATACACCGACTGGAAGTTTGACTGGGAAGAGCCCTTTCTGCGTGCGTCAGATGACTTCATCTTCCGCAACACCTTTCGCGATATCGAGACCGTGGTGAAGCTGCTGGGCGAGGGGCATGGCACGCGGTTCGAGCTGGAATGCTATGACATGGGGCACCTTTATAATCTGGCCTTCATGGCCGATCGCGGGGTGCTGAAACCGCCGTTCTTCATCCAGACGATCTTTGGCATTCTGGGCGGGATCGGGGCGGACCCAGAGAACGTGGGCATCATGAAATCCACCGCCGACCGGTTGTTTGGCCGCGATTACCACTGGTCGGTTCTGGCGGCAGGCCGACACCAGATGCCCATTCTGACACAGGCGCTGACCATGGGTGCCAATGTCCGTGTTGGGCTGGAAGACAGCCTCTATATCGGGCCGGGCAAGCTGGCCGCCAGCAATGCCGAACAGGTGCGCAAGATCCGCGCGATCATCGAATCGCTGGATATGGAGGTGGCCTCGCCGGATGATGCCCGCGCGATGCTCGCGCTCAAGGGCGGCGACCGGGTGGCGTTCTGATGGCCCCTGCGAACCCGATTGACGGCTTCACCGTCACGGCGGCGAATCTGAGCTATATCGGCGAGGGGTTGCAACGGCCCGAGTGCATATTGGCCGAGCGCGATGGCAGCCTGTGGTCCGCCGATGCGCGCGGCGGGGTGGTGCATATTCGCCCTGACGGCACGCAACACCTGATCGCACAGGCGCTGGACACCCGCTTTGGGGCAACACAGGACGAGGCCGCGCGCTTTACCAGCGGCACCTTGCCCAACGGGCTGGCCTTTGATGCCGATGGCTCGATCCTCATTTCCAATTTTGGCACTGACCGGCTGGAGCGCATGACCCGCGATGGACAGACCGAGGTGGTGCTGGACCAGATTGACGGCCAGCCGGTGGGCAAGGTCAATTTCGTGCTGCGCGATGGCAAGGGGCGCATCTGGATTACCGTTTCAACCCGTATCACCAACTGGATGGATGCGATCAGCCCAAAGATCGCTGATGGCTATGTCGCGGTGCTGGACGGGCAGGGCGCGCGGATCGTGGCCGATGGCTTTGCCTTTACCAACGAGATCCGCTTCGATGCCGCAGAGGAGTGGCTCTACGTTGTGGAAACCACCGCCCGGCGCATCACCCGGCTGCGGATCGGCGAGGGGGCGCAGGTTGAAGCGCGCGAGGTGTTCGGCCCCTCTGACACCGGCGGCTTCATCGACGGGATCGCCTTTGACGCACACGGCAACCTGTGGGGCACGCATGTCATGACCGACCGGGTGTTCGCGCTGACGCCTGAGGGCGAGATGCGGGTGATTCTGGATGATACTGATCCGGTGAAGACCGCGGAACTGAACGCCGCTTTTGAAGCTGATGCGATCACGCCTGAATTGCTGCTCTCGCATGGCGGCACCATCGCGCCGTGGTTTGCCTCGGTCACATTCGGCGGGCTGGATCTGCGCAATGTTTACATCGGCTCACTGCGCGGCAACCGCATTCCGATGTTCCGCAGTCCGGTGGCGGGCCTGCCCATGGCGCACTGGAACGACGCAGGGTAAGTGGACGGGAAGCGCAGACCGCTTCCCGTCAAAAGCTTTAGCCCAGAACCTCGCGCAGGGATTCGGCGGTCACCTCGACGATGGTATCGGCCTCGGCTTCGGTCAGGCAGAACGGTGGTGCGAAGCCCAGAATGTCGCCCTGCGGCATTGCCCGCGCGATCACGCCACGCTTGAGCATCGCGCCCACGACCCGTGCGCCGATCCCTTTGGCGGGGTCAAAGAAGGCGCGCTTTTCGCGGTCCTCAACCAGTTCAACCGCGCAGAGCATCCCCTCGCCGCGCACCTCGCCGACGTTGCGGTGATTGCCCACAGCCGCAGCCATCGCCGTGTTCAGATAAGCCCCGGTGCGGCCCGCATTGCCGATCAGATCCAGCTTGTCGATCAGCTCAAGATTGGCAATCCCCGCTGCCGCGCCGATCGGATGGGCCGAATAGGTCCAGCCATGGCCAAGAACGCCGTTTTCATCGGTGCCGCGCGCCAGGACATCCCACATCCGCTGGCTCACGATGGAACCCGACAGCGGCGCATAGGCCGAGGTCAGGCCCTTGGCGATGGTGATCAGGTCAGGCTTGAGCGCATAATGGTGTGAGCCGAACATGCTGCCCAGACGGCCAAAGCCGGTGACAACCTCATCGGCGATGAACAGAATGTCGTGTCGCTCCAGCACCTTCTGCACCGCTTCCCAATACCCCGCAGGCGGCGGCACAATGCCTCCGGTGCCCAAAACCGGCTCGCCGATAAAGGCCGCGATGGTGTCAGCCCCCTCGCGCGCAATCAAGGCTTCCAGCTCACCCACCAGATGGGTAGTGAAGTCAGCCTCTGACATGTCAGCGCGCGGGCGGCGGAAGTAATAGGGGGCGTCGGTATGCACGACTTGGCTGAGCGGCAGGTCAAATTTCTTGTGGAACAACTCCAACCCCGTCAATGAGCCGGTCATCAGGCCAGAACCGTGATAGCCGCGCCAGCGCGAGATGATCTTTTTCTTCTGCGGGCGGCCAAGGATGTTGTTGTAATACCAGACCAGCTTGATGTTGGTTTCATTCGCATCAGACCCGCCCAGCCCGAAATAGACCCGCGCCATATGATCGGGCGCGCGGTCCATCACCATCTTGGCCAGCGTGATCGACGCTTCCGAGCCATGCCCGGCATAGGCGTGGTAATAAGCCAGCTCATGCGCCTGTTTCGCAATCGCCTCGGAAATCTCGGTGCGACCGTAACCTGCATTGACGCAGTAAAGCCCGGCGAACGCATCAAGCAGGCGGTTGCCGTCACGATCCGTGATATGGCAACCCTCGCCGCCGGTGACGATGCGCTGCGCGGCCTCGCCCCGGGCGAACTGGCCCAGATGGGTGGAGGGGTGCATGAAGTTGTCGCGGTCCCACTGGGCCAGCTGGTCATTGGTCAGCATTATATTGTCCTTTATTTTCAACAGATGTGCGGCTCAATGCCAGTCGCGGCAGACATATTTGATATCGGTGAACGCTTCCAGCCCCCAGCGCGCGCCTTCGCGGGCCAGCCCCGATTGCTTCATGCCACCAAAGGGGATCGGCGCGCCGGTAACCTTGGTGCGGTTGACGGCCACCATGCCGAACTGCAACGCGCGCGTCACCCGGTAGATGCGGCGCGGGTCCAGTGTGTGCAGGTAAGCGACCAGCCCGTATTCGGTGGCATTGGCGCTTGTGATCACCTCGGCCTCGGTCTCAAAGGGTGCGACGGCGGCGACGGGACCAAAGGTTTCCTCATGCATGATGGCGGCATCAAGCGGCACATCCACCAATAGCGTGGGCTGATAGAACAGCGGCCCCTGCGCATCGCGCGCGCCGCCGGTCAGACAGCGCGCACCACGGGTCAGCGCATCGGCGACATGGGCTTCCTGCTTGGCAACCGCGTTTTCATTCATCAGCGGGCCAAGGTCACAATCGGCCATGCCCGGCCCCAGCGTGAGCGCGCGGATACGTTCCGCAAAGCGGGTGCAGAAGGCGTCATAGAGCGGGCGCTCGATGAAAAAGCGGTTGGCGCCCAGACAATCCTGCCCGGTGGTGGCGAATTTGGCCTTGATCGCCTCATCCACCGCCTGCTCCAGATCGGCATCGGCAAAAACGATGAACGGCGCGTGCCCGCCCAGTTCCAGCACCAGCCGTTTCACGGTATCGGCGGACTGGCGGTAAAGCAGACGACCGACCTCGGTTGAGCCGGTGAACGACAGCGCGCGCACCCTTGGGTCTTTGGTCCATTCGCCGACGATCTCGGGCGCGTGGCCCGGCACCACGTTGAACACACCGGGCGGGAAGCCTGCGCGGCGCGCCAGTTCGGCCAGCGCCAGTGCGGACAAGGGCGTTTCAGCGGAAGGGTGCACCACGCAGGTGCAGCCCGCCGCAAGCGCGGCGGCGGCCTTGCGGGTGATCATGGCGCAGGGAAAGTTCCACGGCGTGATCAGCGCGGCCACGCCCACCGGCTCGCGCCAGACTTCAACCTCGGCATCGGGCAGATGCGAGGTCACGCCCTCGATATCCGGGCGCTTGGCCTCTTCGGCGTAGAATTCCACAAAGCTGGCGGCATAATCGATCTCGCCGCGCGCCTCGGACAAGGGTTTGCCCTGTTCCGCCACCATGATCAGCGCCAGATCCTCGCGCGCATCGGCGATCAGGTCGAACCAGCGGCGCAACAGCGCTGAACGTGCCTGCGGCAGGGCCTCGGCCCAGGCGGGAAAGGCGGCTTGCGCGGCATCGACCGCCGCGCGCGCGGCGTCAGTGTCCATCCTGGCAACCTGGGCCACTATCGCGCCTGTGGCCGGGTCGGTGACGGGGAACTGCGCGCCGCTCTCCTGCCAGCCACCGATATAGCCCGCGTGATGCAGCAGCGCGCTGTCGGTCAGGCGGTCGATGAGGGCTGTGGCCGTCGTTGCGGCTGGGGCAGGGCGGGGGCGCTGTGCGGCGGGCATCGGATACTCCTTGCTGATCGCCAAGAGTCTAGCCCCGGCCTGGCAGAGGAATCGCATGTTCCGCTGCCCCGGCGCAGGCGGATCATCTGTTTTGCGCCCTGCCTCAGGATGATCCGCCTAGCAGCGCCGCAAAGGGCGGGGGGGCTGATTTCACCTCTTTGGTGACGATATAGCTGAAATACCGCTTCACTCCGGCGCGGCTTTCCAGCAGCGCATCCATCAGCGCCTGATAGGCGGGCACATCGTGGGTGATGACCTGCATCAGGTAATCAAACCCGCCCCCCAGCGCCCAGCACCCGGTGACTGCGTCCATCCGGGCAACCGCGCGCTCGAACGCCTGAAAGTTCTCGGCGCGATGGTTGTCCAGTTCAATGGTGACAAAGACCACCACATGACGCGCCAGTTTCGCCAGCGCCACTTCGGCGCGGTATCCGCGGATCAGCCCGGCCTCTTCCATCCGGTTGAGGCGCGCCCAGCAGGGCGTGGGCGACAGATGGACCCGGCGCGCCAGATCGGCCTTGGACAGCCGGCCCTCGGTGGACAGGATCGACAGGATGGCGATATCGCGGTCATCAAGGGCAAGGGGACGCATGGCGCTATCTTTCGCCGTGCGGGCCGCTTGTCAATCCTCGCAGAGCATTGATGCGGCTTTGACATGCGGGGGCTTGATCGGTGGCATGATTTTGTGATGATACCAATCATGACAAACTGGCTGCCAGATCCTGCCGCGATCACCCGCCCGGCGTATCGTTCGCTGGCCCGCGCGATTGTGACGGCGATCGAATCGGGTGAGCTGAAATCCGGCGATAAGCTGCCCACCCACCGCGATCTGGCGTTCAGGCTGGGCCTGTCGGTGCAAACCGTCAGCCGCGCGTATGAGGCGCTGATCCGTGCCGATGTGATTGCGGGTGAGGTGGGGCGAGGAACCTATGTCAAGGGTGCGCAGGTCGATGGCCGCGCGCCCCCCTATCAGCGGCTTGAAGGGGATGAGCCGGTCATCGACTGCTCCATGCTGACCCCGGTGCTGGGCGAGCCGCAGCGCACGGCAATGGACGCGGCGCTGAAGGGGCTGGCCGGGCATGTGCCGCTGGAGGTGCTGGGCTCGTTCCGGCCCCGGCAGGCGCTGCGCAATCATATCGAGCGCGTGCGCCCCTGGCTGGCGCTGTGCGGGATCGAGGCGCGGGCCGATCAGATTCTGCCCACCAACGGCGCAACCCCGGCGATGACGATTGCCCTGCTGAGCGCTGCGGCGCCGGGCGATCTGGTGGTGAGCGAGGACCTGGGGCACCACTCGCTCAAAAGCCTTACGCGGCTGCACGGGTTGAAGCTGGATGGGCTGGCCTGCGATGATCAGGGCGTCCTGCCTGACGCGCTGGATCATGCCGCCCGCCAACGCGGTGCGCGGGTTCTGTATCTTATGCCCTCGGGGAACAACGCGCGGGCGCTGACAATGGGGGCTGAGCGGCGGGCGGCGATTGTCGAGGTGGCGCGGCGCCATGATCTGATGATCGTCGAGAATGATGCCTGGGGCCCGTTGGAGCCGCGCCGCCCGCCGCCGCTGGCCATGCTGGCGCCGGAACGGGTGTTTTATTTCACTGCGCTGACCAAATGCCTGATTCCGGCGCTGCGTTCGGGGTGGCTGATTGTCCCTGAAAGCCATGTCATCGCCGCCGTCAGCCGCCACATGATCACCAACTGGATGGCCAGCCCGCTGGTGGCCGAACTGTCCGGGCGGGTGATCGAGGACGGCACGGCGCTGGAGCTGTTGCGCTGGCAGCGCCGGGCGCTGGCGCGGCGCAACGCCATTGCGCGGCGCCTGCTGGACGGGTTGGGAGCATGGGGCGGGGCGCATGGGCTGCATGTCTGGCTGCCGCTGCCCGATGGGTGGGATGAGGCCGGTTTCGTGCGCAGCGCCTTGCTGCGCGGTGTGGCGATCACGCCCGGAAGTGCCTTTGAAACAGGCAACCCGCGGCCCCGTGCGCAAGGCGTGCGCATTTGCCTCGGTGCCCCTGACGAGCGCGGGCTGCGCGATGCGCTGACGGTGATCGCGCGGCTGGCCCGCAACATGCCCGAACCTGATTTCCTGACCCTGTGACAGTTGGCGGCCCGGTCGGTGCACAATGAGTTTGCGCCCAACAATCAGGGGAATTTGCATTCATTGTCATGATTCAATATACTGATTGACATGAAACCGGCGCAGGTCTTCTTTGTGAAGGCATCCGGAAGCGCAGGGCGGGGCCGCGAAACAGCCCCGTGACCGTCCCCAGAGGGCGGTTGGCACTTCCAGCATACGCCGACGCCACACCGTCGCCCATCGGGCGACAGGCCCGCGCATTCAGCCGCGTGCCTGATGGCAATCTGACGCAGTCGCGCCCCCGCTTCGGGCGCAGTAAACAGGAGACACAGATGAAATTCAAAACCGTCCTGATCGGTCTGACCAGTGCCGCCGCCCTGATGGCCACCAGCGCCTCGGCCCAGCAGACCTGGCGCTATGCCTTTGAAGAGGCGATCGACGAGGTGCAGGGTGTCTTCGCCACGCAGTTCAAGGATCACATCGAGGCCAATTCGGATCACACGGTTCAGCTGTTCCCCTTTGGCACGCTGGGTGAATCCGATGACATCATGGAGCAGACGCAGGCAGGTATCCTGCAGTTCGTGAACCAGTCGCCCGGCTTTACCGGCGCGCTGATCCCCGAAGCGCAGGTGTTCTTTGTGCCCTATCTGCTGCCGCAGGAAGGCGAGGCGCTCAATGAGTTCTTCCGCACCTCGGTCGCCATCAATGAGATGTTCCCCGAGCTTTACGCCCAGCACGGGCTGGAGCTGCTGACCATGTATCCGGAAGGCGAAGTGGTGATGACCACCCGCAACCCGGTGCGCAGCCCGGACGACCTGAGCGAGCAGAATATCCGGGTGATGACCAACCCGCTTCTGGTGGAAAGCTATCGTGCTTTTGGTGCCGTGCCCACGCCGCTGCCCTGGGGTGAAGTTTACGGCGCGTTGCAGACGAACATGATCCAGGGTCAGGAAAACCCCATGTTCTTCGTCGAATCGACCCGCATGTATGAGGTGACGGACCACATCACTTTCACCGGGCACAACAACTTCACCACCGCGCTGATGGCCAATCAGGACTTCTTCAACGACCTGTCCGAGGAAGATCAGCAGCTGGTGCGTGAGGCGACGCAAGTCGCGTTCGACTATATCCTGGAATATCAGGAAGGTCTGACCGAGAGCGCGCTTGAAACGATCCTGGAGTCCAAGCCCTCAATGACTGTCACGCGGCTGTCCGACGAAGAGCGCCAGGCGTTCATGGACACCGCCGAGTCGGTTGAAGCGGAGTTCATTCGCATGACCGGCGACAGCGGCCGCGAGATCCTTGAGCAGATGAAGGCCGACCTGGCCGCCGTCACTGACTGATCCGCGCCTCAGCGCGTGCTCCGGCGGCAGCCCTTGCCGCCGGGGTTGCGACAGACCAAAGGTCAGAGCGTTTTTGCCGCGTCTGAACGTGCGGAAACAATCTGACGCCAAAGGCGGGCCCAACCCGCCTTCGGCCTCTCACCAGCCTTACCAGTAGTTTCGATATCAGCTCATTCGATAGAGGCCTTCGCGTGACAGATCCTGACCGCAAGCCAGACGCCCCCCCGCCCATTGAGCCGCCAGCCGCCCTCGCCGCCGAGGACGACATCCCCGCCGCCGCCTACCGCTCTGACCTGCCCGGACCACTGGGCTGGGTCGACAACGGGATCGCCCGGATCGAGGCCATTCTTCTGGCTGCGGGCGTGTTGCTGATGGCGGCGAATACGGTTGCCAATGTGGTGGGCCGGTTCATTCTTGGCAGTTCCATCCAGTCGACCGAAGAGGTCAACCGGATCCTGATCATCGTCATTACCTTTGCCGGGATCAGCTACGCTGCCCGCCACGGGCGCCACATCCGCATGACCGCCTTTTTTGATCTGTTACCGGCGCGCGCGCGCAAGGTTCTGATGATCTTCATCGCCCTGATCACAGCGGCGGTGATGTTCGCGCTGGCGTGGTATTCCTGGGGCTACCTGCAAACCACATTCTCGCGTGGTCGTTTGCTGCCCTCATTGCAGATCCCGGTCTGGTGGACACTGGTCTGGGTGCCGGTCGGCTTTTTCATGACCGGGCTTCAGTACCTGCTGACGGCGATCAAGAACATTCTTCAAAAAGACATCTACCTCTCGACCAATGTGCTTGAGGGATATGGCGATGACGACGAACAGGAAGTCTGAGGGGGCGGCAACATGGCACTGACAATCCTGAGCGTGATGGTGGTCCTGCTCTGCCTCGGCTTTCCGATGATGATCCCGCTGATCGTGGCGGCGGCGCTGGGGTTCTATCTCAGTTTCGGCGGCTTCGGCCAGTTGGAGACAATGGTCTCGCAGATGCTCGCCGGTATCCGCCCGGCCTCGCTGATCGCGGTGCCGATGTTCATCTTTGCCGCCGATATCATGACGCGCGGCCATTCAGCCGGGCGGCTGATCGATTTGGTGATGGCCTTCGTGCGCCATCGCAAGGGTGGGCTGGCTATTTCCACCGCCACTGCCTGCACCATGTTCGGCGCGGTCTCGGGCTCCACTCAGGCGACCGTTGTCGCCGTCGGTTCGCCGCTGCGTCCGCGCATGCTCAAGGCCGGCTACAAGGACAGTTTCACGCTGGCGCTGATCGTCAATGCCTCGGACATCGCCTTTCTGATCCCGCCGTCGATCGGCATGATCATCTATGGCGTGATCTCTAACACCTCGATCGCCGAGCTGTTCATCGCCGGGATCGGGCCGGGGCTGCTGATCCTGTTCTTGTTCTCGATCTATTGCTGGATTTACGCGGTGCGCAACAACGTGCCCTCGGAAGAGCCTGCCACGTGGAAAGAGCGCGCGGTTGCCGTGCAAAAGGCGCTCTGGCCGCTGGGCTTTCCCGCGATCATCATCGGCGGTATCTATGGCGGGATCTTCTCGCCGACCGAGGCGGCGGCGGCCTGTGTGCTCTATGCGCTGATCCTTGAGATGATCATCTTCCGCACGCTCGACATCAACGGCCTGATCGCCACCGCGCGCTCAACGGGCCTGATCACAGCGGTGGTGTTCATCCTTGTCGGGGCGGGGGCCGGGTTCTCGTGGATCATCTCGTTCGCGCAGGTGCCGCAGGCGGTGCTGGGGGCCATCGGCATCGATCAGATGGGGCCGATCGGCGTTTTGTTCGTGATCTCCATCGCCTTCTTCATCGGCTGCATGTTCGTCGATCCGATCGTGGTGATCCTTGTCATGGTGCCGATCTTCGCCCCGGTGGTAAACGCCGTGGGGCTGGACCCGGTGCATGTGGGGGCGCTCATCGTCTTGCAGGTGGCCATCGGCTCGGCCACACCACCCTTCGGCTGCGACATCTTCACGGCCATCGCGGTGTTCAAACGACCGTATTATGAGGTGATCCGCGGCACGCCGCCCTTCATTGTCATCCTGCTGAGCGTGTCGGTGCTGCTGATCTTCTTCCCACAGATTGCGCTGTTCCTGCGTGATCTTGCCTTTCCCCGATAGGAGGGAGCGATGTTTTCCAAGATCCTCGTGCCTTTCGACGGCTCGTCCGGTGCCGAAGATGCGATCCGCAAGGCGGTGGAGCTGGCGGGGCTGACCGGCGGCGAGATTGTGTTGTTGACCGTCTATCGCCACCATTCCATGCTTGAGGCCTCGTTCTCCATGGTCCGGCCCGCTGATCCGGGCAATATGGATGAGATCATGCGCAAACACGCGCAAGAGGTGGCCGAGCACGGCAAGGCCGTTGCCCGTGATGCCGGGGCAGAGAAGGTGCGCGCCTTCATTAAGTCCGGCCCGCCCGCGCGCACCATTGTCGCATGGTCCAAGGAAAAGGATGTTGACCTGATTGTGCTGGGCAGCCGGGGTCTGGGCTCGGTCGAGGGCTATCTTCTGGGGTCGGTTTCGCACAAGGTGACGGGGCTGGCGCAATGCCCCGTTCTGGTTGTCTGAGGTCACGCATGCCTGAAACCCCGCCCGTCGCTTCCCTGCCCGGCACGGAGAGGCAGCCTGACCCTGTCCGCATTGGACTGCTGGCACTGGCCACCGACCTGACGCTGGAACATGATCTGGCGCAGATGCTGCCCGCCAGCCTGCGGCTGCATGTAACGCGGCTGGCCTTTGCCAACCCCACCACACCCGCCAATCTGCGCGCCATGCTGCCCGGTATTTCAGCGGCCACTGAACTGCTGGTGCCCGGCGTGCCGCTGGCGGCGATCGGTTTTGGATGCACTTCGGGCGCGGTGGTGATCGGCGATGCGGCGGTGTCGGCGGCGGTCGGCGCGGTGCGGCCCGGCGTGCCGGTCTGCACCCCGGCGGGATCAGCCGTGCAGGGGTTGCGCGCTCTGGGGCTGCGCCGGATCGCGCTTTTGACACCCTATGTCGATGAAACCACTGCGCCGGTGGCGGCCTATTTCGCGCAGGCCGGGCTGGAGGTGGTGCATGTCGTCGGGCTGGGGATGGAGGATGATCGCGACATCGCCCGCCTTGACCCCGCCACCATCATCGATGCCGCCCACCGTGCCAACCACCCGCAGGCCGAGGCGCTCTTTGTGTCCTGCACCTCAACCCCAATTCTGCCGCTGATCACGGCGCTTGAAGGGGCGTTGGGCAAGCCGGTGCTCAGCTCCAATCAGGCGTTGGGCTGGGCGATGCTGGCAGCCACAGGGGTGACCGGGCAGGGGCCGGGGCGGCTGTTCGCACCACCGGCGGCGGCATGACGGCGGGGCCGGTCGCACCGGGACTGGCAGAGTTCCGCGCCGCCGCCCGGCGGCTTGCGAGCCATCTGCGCCCCACGCCCTGCACCCTGTCCTCTGCACTGACCAAGCTGGCTGGCGTGCCGGTCTGGCTGAAGCATGAACACCTTCAGACCACCGGAGCGTTCAAGCTGCGCGGGGCCACCAACGCCGTGCTGCAACTGCCCGAGGGCGTGGCGGGCGTCACCACGGCCTCAACCGGCAATCACGGGCGCGCGCTGGCCCATGCCGCCAAGGCACGCGGGCTGAACGCGGTGATCTGCATGTCGCGGCTGGTGCCAGAGAACAAGCGCGCCGCCGTCACTGCGCTGGGGGCTGAGGCGCGTATCATCGGTGACAGTCAGGATGACGCGCTGATCGAGGCTGAGCGGCTGGTGCGCGACGAAGGTTTTGCGCTGATCCCGCCTTTTGATCATCCGCATGTCATTGCCGGGCAGGCCACGTTGGGCCTGGAAATGGCCGATGCCGTGCCCGATGCCGCCAGCGTTCTGGTGCCACTGTCGGGCGGCGGCTTGCTGGCAGGGGTGGCGGCGGCGATGAAGGCGCGTAACCCCGCGCTTCAGGTGATCGGCATCAGTATGGAACGCGGCGCGGCCATGGCCGAAAGCCTGAAAGCCGGGCACCCGGTCGATGTGCACGAGCGCGCCACGCTGGCCGATTCGCTGGGCGGCGGGATCGGGCTGGAGAACCGGCTGACGTTTTCCTTGGTGCGCGGCTTGCTGGATGAGGTGATCTTGCTGAACGAGGCCGAGATCGCCGCCGGCATCCGCCACCTTTACTTGCGTGAAGCGCAGGTGGTTGAGGGGGGCGGCGCGGTGGGGGTGGCAGCCCTTCTGGCCGGGAAGTATCGCCCCGAGGGCCCGGTCGTTCTGCCACTGACAGGCGCCAATATCGACCCCGCGCTGCTCGACCGGATCATCGCGGGACAAACCCCTGATCTGGAGACTGAATAATGCCGCGCATCCGCATTCTGACCGAGACTGATCTGCGCGGCATCCTTGATCTGTCGCTGGAACTGGTGGATTGCGTGGCAGATGCCTTTCGCGCGCTGGCGGGTGGCCGCGTGGTCATGCCGCCGATCCTGTCGATGGCGATTGCCGAGCATAACGGCGAAGTCGATGTGAAAACCGCCTATGTGCCGGGGCTGGACGGGTTTGCGATCAAGGTCAGCCCGGGTTTTTTCGACAACCCAAGGTTGGGCCTGCCTTCGACCTCGGGTCTGATGATGGTGTTTTCCACCCGCACGGGCCAGTTGCAGGCGTTGCTGTTGGACAACGGCTACCTGACAGACCTGCGCACTGCGGCTGCCGGGGCGGTGGCCGCGCGCGCATTGGCACGCGAAGATGCGACCAGTGCCTGTATTCTGGGCGCCGGGCTTCAGGCGCGCATGCAGTTGCGCGCGCTGTCGCTTGTGCGCCCGCTCACCCGCGCCAGCGTCTGGGCGCGCGATGCGGCAAAGGCACAGGCCATGGCGTATGAGATGAGCGCGCAGCTGGGCTTTCCCGTCACCGCCATGAGCGACCCGCAGGCGGCGGTGTCGGCGGCTGATATCATTGTCACCACCACCCCCGCCACAAGCCCGGTGGTGCAAGCCGACTGGTTGCGCCCGGGCCAGCATGTCACCGCCATGGGCTCGGATCAGCACGGCAAGAACGAGATTGACCCGGCAGCCTTTACCCGAGCCCGCTATGTTGCTGATCGCCTGTCACAAACCCGCGAACTGGGAGAGCTGCGTGTCGCACTTCAGGCGGGGATTGTCGCTGCGGGAACAGAATTCAGTGAACTGGGCGCGGTATTGGCCGGGGACGCCCCCGGCAGACAATCGGCAGACGAGATCACGCTGGCTGATCTGACCGGAACCGGCGTTCAAGACACCGCCATCGCAACGCTGGCCCTTGAAAAGGCGGCGGGCGCTGGCGTCGAGATTACGACCTGAGAAGGCCACCATGGCAAACCCGACCCCTCGTTTTGGGCGCGACGAATATGCCGCGCGCCTCGGCGCTACCCGTGCGGCCATGCAGGCGCGCGGGATCGATACGCTGATCGTCACCGACCCGTCGAACATGGCCTGGCTGACGGGGTATGACGGCTGGTCTTTCTATGTGCATCAATGCGTGATTGTCGGGCCTGATGGCGACCCGCTGTGGTTCGGGCGCGGGCAGGATGTCGCCGGGGCGCAGCGAACCGCCTGGCTGCCCGATTCTGCGCTGATCGGCTATCCGGACCATTTCGTTCAATCGACCGAGCGTCACCCGATGACGTATCTGGCTGCGCGGCTGAGCGACCGGGGCTGGCACAGGGGCCGCATCGGGGTGGAGATGGACAATTACTGGTTCACCGCCGCCGCTTACCGCGCACTTAGCCATCTGCCCGCTGATCTGATCGATGCCACTGCGCTGGTGAACTGGCAGCGGCTGGTCAAATCACCCGCCGAACTGGATTGCATGCGCCGGGCCGCACGGATTGTCGAGAAGATGCACGCGCGCATTCTGGAGAAGGTGGAACCGGGCCTGCGCAAATCTGATCTGGTGGCCGAGATTTATGACGCCGCGCTGCGCTATGATCCTGATCTGGGCTTTGGTGGCGATTACCCGGCGATCGTGCCCATGCTGCCTTCAGGCAGCGATGCCGCCGCCCCGCATCTGACCTGGGATGACCGGCCGATGCAGGCGGGCGAGGGCACGTTCTTTGAAATCGCGGGCTGCTATCAGCGCTATCACTGCCCATTGTCGCGCACCGTCTTTCTGGGCAAGCCCAGCCAGACGTTTCTGGATGCCGAAGCGGCCACGCTGGAAGGGATGGAGGCCGGTCTTGAGGTCGCGCGCGCAGGCAACACCTGCGAGGATATCGCGAACGCCTTTTTCACCGTGCTGGCCAAACACGGGATCACCAAGGACAACCGCACCGGCTACCCCATCGGCCTGAGCTATCCGCCCGACTGGGGCGAGCGCACCTGCTCGCTGCGGCCCGGTGATCGCACGGTCCTGCAACCCGGCATGGCTTTCCATTTCATGACCGGATTGTGGATGGAGGACTGGGGCTTTGAAATCACCGAGAGCATTGTCATCACCGAAGGGGCGCCCGAATGCCTCGCCTCGGTGCCGCGTCAACTTTTCATCAAGGCGTGAGTCATGAACCCAAACCCCATTACCCCCACCATTCCCTACGATCAGGATGGCAAGTTCCACGGCTTCCTGCGACTGCCACATTCGCGCAATGAAAGCGCCTGGGGCGCGGTCATGATCCCCATCACCGTGGTGCGCAACGGCGATGGGCCGACGGCGCTGTTCACAGGTGCCAATCACGGTGACGAATACGAGGGGCCGATTGCACTGCAGGCGCTGGCGCATGAGCTGGAGCCTGAACAGATCCGTGGCCGGGTGATCATCGTGCCCTATATGAATTACCCCGCCTTCCGCGCCGCTGCCCGCGTGTCACCCATTGATATGGTCAACCTGAACCGCGCCTTCCCCGGCGCGCCTGACGGCACGGCCACCCACAAGATCGCCAATTATTTCAACGATACGCTGGTGCCGATGGCCGATATCGTGCTGGATTACCATTCCGGCGGCAAGACGCTGGATTTCCTGCCCTTTGCCTGCGCGCATTATCTGGATTCGGTCAGCCAGCAAGAGGCCTGCGTGGCTGCCGTGCAGGCGTTCAACGCGCCCTATACGCTGATGCTGCGCGAGATCGACAATGTCGGCATGTATGACACGGCGGTGGAAGGGCAGGGCAAGGTCTTTGTCACCACCGAACTGGGGGGCGGCGGGTCGGCCACCGCGCGCTCTGCCCGGATTGCCCGGCGTGGGGCGCTTAATGTGCTGATCCATGCGGGTATTCTGGAAGGCGAGCGCGATCAGGAGCGCACGGTGATGCTGGATATGCCTGATGAGGATTGCTACCATTTCGCCGTATCCGAGGGGCTGGTGGAGCCGCTGGTGGATCTGGGTGAACCGGTGGAAAAGGGCGCTGTCATCGCCCGCGTCTGGTCGGCTGACCGCACCGGGCTGCAACCCTTGTGCTACTATGCGCAGCGCTCGGGCATACTGGCGGCGCGGCATTTTCCGGGGCTGATCCAGACCGGTGACTGCCTGGGGGTGATCGCCACCGCGATGGAGGACTGAGGCCGAGAGGGGGGGGCGCACGCCTTAAAGCGTGAACAGACCCATCTGCCTGAGCGTGTTGGCCGCCTGCACCAGGCGAGGGCCGACATCGGTTTCCATGTCTTCGCGGCGGCTGCGATAGGTGGGCAGCGCACAGGTCAGCGCCACGGGCAGGCCGTCATCGGTATAACCCAGCGGGGCCGAGGCCGCGTATATCGAGGGCCGCCAGTCGCCATATGAGATGCAAAACCCCTCATCCGAGCGGCAACGCTCGATCCCGGCAACGGTATGCTCGGCGAAGCGGGTGAAGAGGTCAGGATAGGCCAGCCGCGACAGGGCCAGCGTATCGTTGAATTCCTGTGCAGGCAGAATAGACAGCAACGCTCGCCCCGAGGCCGAGGCCACCAGCGGCCCGGTGATGCCGATTTCGGGCACATGGGGAAAGTTTTGCGCATCGCCCGCCGACTGCACCGACACAAAATCAGCGCCCGACACCACCACCAGAGTCACATTGCCCGAGGTGAATTCAGCCACATCCCGCATCAGGCCGACCGCCGAATGACGCCAGCGCGAGGCGGCGAGAACCGGGTAGGCCAGCGTCAGGATCTTGGGGGCGAGGCGAAAAGTTCCGGTCTTGTCCCGGCGGATGAAGCCCTGCGAAATCAAGGTCTTGCACAGGCGCGAGACGGTGGGCCGGTTTAGGTTCAGCCGCCGGGCAATTTCGGCATTGCTCAGCGTCTCGCCCGCCGTGCGAAAGCATGACAGCACCTCCAGCCCGCGGATCAGCGTGGTCGAGACCGAACCATCACGCGTCAGTTCCTCATGATCGACGATCACACCGGCTTCGGCCCAGTCCTTCATGGTGTCCAGTTCGCTACTCATAGACAGTTCTTTTCGCGTAGTGTGTCGATTTCGTCCTCGGACAACCCCAGCGTGTTGCGATAAATGAAATCGTTGTCCTTGCCAAGCGCCCCCCCCGCCCAGCGGATCTGGCCGGGCGCGTTGCGCATGCGCGGCACCACATTCTGCATCTGCACCGTGCCGAAATCATCATCCGCGACGGTGGTGATGGCTTCGCGGGCCTGCATCTGCGGGTCGGTAAATATCTGGTCAATGCTATGAACCGGGGCGAGCGTGCCGTTGGCGTTGCGAAAGCGCTCAATCACCTCGTCCAGGGTATGGGCGGCGATGAAGGCGCCAAAAATGCGGTCCAGATCGCCCGCATTCTGCACCCGCAGGCTGTTGGTGGCAAAGCGCGGGTCCTCGGCCAGCTCTGGCCGGTCGATGGCGCGGGCGTTGTTGCGAAAGGTCACGGCGGTGCTGCCCGCGAGCGAGACATAGCGCTTGTCGGCGGTCATGTAGACATCGGATGGGGCGGAATACTGGTTGCGGTTGCCGCTGCGCTCACGGATCGCGCCCAGCTGGTCATATTCTATGGCCAGTGACTCGATCATCCGCAACACCGCCTCGGTCAGCGACAGATCGATTTCCTCGCCCTGTTCTGGCTGATCGCGCAAGACCCGGATCAGCGCGGCGCAGACGGCAAAGGCACCGAACACGCCGCCGATCGAATCAGCCAGCGGATAGCCGGTGTGCATCGGTGGGCGATCCGCGTCGCCGGTGATCTGGGTCAGCCCGCCCATCGCTTCGAAGATGCGAGCGAAACCGGGTTGGCTGGCATAGGGCCCGTCCTGGCCAAAGGCGCTGACGCGCAGCACCACAAGGCGCGGATTGGCGGCCCAGAGGGTGTCAATATCCAGTCCCCAGCGGTCCAGCGTGCCGGGGCGGAAGTTTTCGATCAGAACATCGGTGTCGGCCAGCATGCGTTTGAAGACCTCTGCGCCTTCAGGCTTGCGCAGGTCCAGCGTGCCATGGCGTTTGCCGCGATTGGTCACTTTCCACCACAAAGGCTTGCCGTCCTTGAACGGCGGAAAGCCGCGCAGCCCGTCGCCCGCGCCGGGCAGTTCCAGCTTGGTAACCTCGGCCCCGAAATCGGCCAGCAGGCTGGCGGCCATCGGGGCGGCGATGATCGTGGCGATGTCCAGCACACGCAAACCCCGCAGCGGGCCGCTGTGTCCGGGCTGTTGCGGGGTTTCCGTGGCGGGCCGGTGGGTCATTGGAACTTCCATATATTGATCGAGTGTTGACAGGACGTTACGATATATGGAATACAAGCGTCAACAATAACAAAAAACAAAATAGGGGGGAGGATGGATTTCGAATTGTCGCCGGTGTCGCGCTCTGTCCGCGACCGGGCCGAGAATTTCTTTCAGGCCAGTATATTGCCGCGCCACCGTGCGTGGCATCAGGCGGTTGTCCGCGAGGGCCGGTTTGCGCCCTTCATGCCCCGGCTACAGGATGAGGCGCGGGCGGCTGGCCTGTGGAACCTTGGCCTGCCCCTGCTGCGCGACGATGAGCCCGGCACCCGGCTCAGCAATCTCGAATTCGCCCCCGTGGCCGAAATTCTGGGGCGGTTGCCCTGGGCCTCGCAGGTGTTCAACTGTCAGGCGCCGGATGTGCCCAACATGGCCATGATGCAGGCGCTGGCAACGCCCGACCAGCGTGCGCGCTGGCTGAACCCGCTGCTCGATGGCACCATCCGTTCGGCCTATGCGATGACAGAGCCCGATACCGCCTCGTCCGATGCGACGAATATCGCCACGCGGATCGAGTTTGGCACCGGGCCGGACGCGGGCATGATCACGCTCAACGGGCGCAAATGGTTCGCCACCGGCGGCGCGCACCCCGATTGCGCGTTTCTGATCGTCATGGGGGTCAGCGACCCCGATGCCCCGCGCACCGAACGTCAGAGCATGGTGATCGTGCCGATCGACACGCCTGGGCTGGTGCTGGAGCGCGAGTTGTCCTTCATGGGCTGGCGCGATCATGTCGCACCGATTGGCGAATTCACGCTGCGCGATGTCAAGGTGCCGGTCGCGAACCTGTTGGGCGAACGTGGGCAGGGATTTCGTGGCGCGCAGGTGCGGCTGGGCCCGGCGCGCATTCACCATTGCATGCGCTGCATCGGCATGGCCGAGATGCTGCTGGCGCAGATGATTGCCCGCGCCCGCGAACGCTCGACCTTTGGCCGCAGCGTGATCGACTATGACACCATTCAGGGTTGGATCGCCGAGGCGCGCGTCGAGATCGAGATGGTGCGGCTGTTCATCCACAAGGCCGCTGCGATGGTTGATCAATCGGGCGGGCAGGGCGGCGGGCGTGATGTCTGGCGGCAGGTGTCGATGATCAAGATCGCTACGCCGCGCATGCTGCAAACCATCGCCGACCGTGCAGTGCAGGTCTTTGGCGCGATGGGGGGCGTGGAGGAAACGCTTATTCACCACGCCTGGGCCTATGCGCGCTGGTTTCGCATCGGCGACGGGCCAGATGAGGTGCATCTGCGCCAGATTTTCCGCACCGAGCCCACGCCGGACTGGTCGATTGCCGATTGCCCCTATATCGCGCCCCCCGTGTTTGCGAGCGAGTCTGCGCAGATCGGGGCGGCACAATGAACCGCCCTGACCTCAGAACCCTCACCGCCGGGCTGGGCAGTGTCATTGCCGTCGTGATCGCGATGCAGGCGATCTATGTGGCGTATAAGGGTGCGTTCGATATTGCCTTTACCCGTGCGGGCCTGTTGTGGGCCGGTGTCGTGGTGTCGCTTTTGTTCACGCCGCTGGCAGACCGGGTCACCGGCGGGCGCGGGCGGCAGGCTTTGGCCTGGGCGCTTGATCTGGCCATGATCGCTGCGCTGACAGTGATCATGTGGCGCTTCATCGTGGTGCTGGGCCTGCTGGAACGCACGATCTACATGCTGACGCCCATGGATGTGGCGATGGCACTGGCGGGGATCGCAATCTTGCTGGAGGCCACGCGGCGTCTGTTTGGTCTGCCCATTGTGATCATCGCGGCTGTGGGGCTGTTGTTTTGCTTCATCGGCCCGTGGCTGCCGGGGTTTCTGAACCATTCCGGCATGCGGATCGAGCGGGTGGCGCTGACAGTCTGGTACAGTTTTCAGGGGGTGCTGGGCATTCCGCTGGGGATCGTGATCCAGATGGTGCTGATCTTCATCGTCTTTGGCGCGGTGCTTGAGGGGACGGGGGCCAGCAACGCGCTGATCCGCGTCTCATTGGCGCTGACCGGGCGCACGCGTGGCGGCCCCGCGCATTCGGCGGTGATTGCCAGCGGTATGTTCGGCTCGATGTCGGGCAGCGTGACGGCGAATGTGGTTGGCACCGGGTCATTCACCATTCCCATGATCAAGCGGCGCGGGTTCAGACCTGCCACCGCAGGCGGGATCGAGGCCGCGGCCTCGACCGGCGGGCAGATCGTGCCGCCGGTGATGGGGGCTGCGGCCTTTCTGATGGCGGACCTGCTGGGCGTGTCCTATGGCACGGTGGCGGTGGCCGCGATCATCCCCGCGATCCTTTACTACGCCGCGCTTTTCACCGCGATCTCAATTCAGGCGGCCAAACAGAACATCCAACCCGTGCCTGAGGCCGAGCGCCTGCCGCTGACCCGGCGTGATCTGTGGGCAAGCCTGCTGTTCATCATCCCCATCATTACCATCGTGGTGGTTCTGGTCATGGGGCGTTCGCCGGCCATGGCAGGCTTTGTGGCCACCGTTACGGCGGCGGTTCTGGGCCTCTTTAACCCGCGCAACTGGAAAGACCCGTGGATTGTCTGGAAGGTGCTCAGCCATGCCGGGCGCAACTGTGCCAGCATTCTGGTGGCGGTCGGCGCGATCGGGGTGATCCTGGGTGTGCTGAACCTGACCGGGCTGGGGCTGTCCTTTGCCGCAGCGGTGTCGGGCATGGCGGAACAGTCGCTGCTGGCCGCGTTGATCATCACGGCGCTGGCCTGTCTGATGTTGGGCATGGGCATGCCCACACTGCCCGCTTATCTGATCATTGTGCTGGTACTTGGCCCGGTCATCACCCGGCTGGGGGCCGAGCAGTTGTCGGTGCATATGTTCGTCTTCTACTTCGGTGTTCTGTCGGCGATCACGCCGCCGGTTGCGATCGGGGCCTTTGCCGCCGCGCCCATTGCGCAGGCCAATCCGATGGAAACCTCGATCTCGGCGCTGAAACTGGCGCTGACCGGATTTCTGATCCCGTTTGTCTTTGTGTATGAGCCGATCCTTTTGCTGATCGGTCCCTTTGATCCCTTTGTCTTTGTGCGGGTCATCGTGGCGCTGGGGCTGGCGATCTGGATGCTGAACACCGGTTTGCTGGGCTATGCCAGCACGCGGCTGGGCTGGCCTGAACGCGGGCTGCGGCTGGTGGTGGCGGGGTTGTTGCTGGTGCAGATAGCGAACCTGCAATTTGTCATGATCGCGGTCGCACTGGCCGTAATCGCAGGCAAGACGCTGGCGCTCAGGCGGGCGGGAGCACAGGCCTGAGACCAAATGACGTAACTATCGACGTGATCAGGGAGGAAACGATGACGCGATTTGATATCAAAATGACGGCGGGTGCTGTGCTTGCCGGGGCGATGCTGCTGGGCGGGGCTGGAGCGGCCGACGCACAGGGGCGTTCGCTGCAGATGGCCTCGCTGGGCTCGGATTCGCCCACCACGGTCTTTTCCATCGCCACCAGTGAAATCCTGCGGCGCGAACTGGGCCACCGGATCCAGCTGGCTACCGGCTCTGCGGCGACGCGGCAGGCGGTCGATGCGGCCAATCAGGAGGTGGATCTGTTCGTCACCGCCGTGTCGATCAACCATTTCATGAAAAATCAGCTGAACATGTATGCCGACATGGCCAATGCGGGTGAGCTGTTCGACAATCTGCGCGCCGTGCTGAACTACCCGCTGGGCGCGTATCATGGCATCGTCTGGGCCGACAGCGGCATCACCACGATGGAGGGTTTCGCGGATCAGCGGGTCTTTGCCGGGCCGCCTGCGGGCGCTGCGCGCAATGTGGTGGAACAGATTATCCGTGGTGCGACGGGGTTTGAGCCCAATGAGCAGTATCAGTCAATGAACCTTGACTGGGGCGCGGCGGCGCAGGCGTTCCAGGACCGTCAGATCGATGTCTATTTCATTCCCACACCGATCCCCAGCGCTGCCGTGGCGCAGATCTCGGCGATGGGTGAGTTCCGGGTGATCGGCATTCCTGACACCGCGCTTGACA
Organism: Pararhodobacter sp.; assembly: GCA_020832545.1. Classification (GTDB taxonomy): domain Bacteria; phylum Pseudomonadota; class Alphaproteobacteria; order Rhodobacterales; family Rhodobacteraceae; genus Pararhodobacter. Next base: position 48,348 of record JAFIEK010000006.1, read on the forward strand.
GCCCCGAGCTGGAGGCCGCGCTGTCGATCCCCGGGCGCAGCCTGAACACGCTGGAGCCCGGCACCTATTCGAACCTTGTGAACGAAGAACCGGTGCAACTGATCGACTCGCTCGTGGGCTTAGGCACGCATCGCTGGATGAGCGAGGATGAGGTCTATGACATCACCCGCGTAATCTTTGAAAACAACCCTGATCTGGTTGAAGCGGCGCGCTGGATGTCGGTGATCACCCCGGAAAACGCATTGGCAGAAATGAACATGCCGCTGCACATGGGGGCCTATCGCTACTATCAGGAGGTTGGCATCGAGGTGCCGGATCATCTGCTGCCGCCCGAACTGAACTGATGCCCCCACCCCGTGCGGCCTGACCGCGCGGGGTTTTTCTGTCTGAAAACGGACCAAAGCATGGATATTTCCCTCTCCGCCACCGACCGTGAATTTCGCGATGAGGTGCGCGCTTTTCTTGCCACGCATCTGCCTGCCGAGATCGCCGCCACCTTTCATGCCGCCCGTCGCCATTCCTTTGATGAGATGATGCGCTGGCATCGTATCTTGCACAAAAAAGGCTGGGTCGCGCCGCATTGGCCGGTGGAACACGGCGGCGCGGGCTGGAGCGTGATGCAGCAGCATATTTTTGACACCGAGGCCATGGCCGCCGGTGCCCCCCGTTTGCGGCCCTTTGCCCTGCGCATGATCGGGCCGATCCTGATCCGGTTCGGCAATGACTGGCAGCGCGAACGGTTTCTGCCGCCGATGCTGAGCGGCGAAGAATATTGGTGTCAGGGCTTTTCCGAGCCGGGCGCGGGTTCTGACCTCGCCGCATTGGCCACCCGCGCGGTGCGTGATGGCGATGATTACATCGTCACCGGCCAGAAAACCTGGACCACGACGGGCCAGCACGCCCGGTGGATGTTCGCACTGGTGCGCACCGACCCAAAGGCCGATCGCCCGCAAAAGGGCATCTCGATGCTCTTGATCGACATGCAAAGCCCCGGTGTGCGGGTGCAGCCGATCATCACCATAGACGGCGACCATCATGTCAACGATGTGTTTCTGGATGAGGTGCGGGTGCCGGCGTGCAATCTGGTGGGGCAGGAAAACAAGGGCTGGGACTATGCCAAATATCTGCTCGCACATGAGCGGGTGACGGTGGCAAATGTCGGTCAGGCCAAGGCCGAGGTCGCGCTTCTGACGCGGCTGGCGCGGGCGCGCGGCTGCCTTGAAGACCCGGTTTTCGCCACGCAGTTGATTGACCTTGAAACCGATCTCTCGGCGCTGGAGGTCACCAACCTGCGCATGCTCTCGCAACTGGGCCCAAAAGGCGATGCAGGGGCGCTGTCGTCGTTTCTGAAGCTGCGCGGCACCGAGATCCAGCAGCGCATCACCGAACTGGCGATGACGGTCATGGGGCCCGAGGCCGCGCCCTGGCGTGGCCCCGGCGGCAACGCCGGTCGTGGGGCGGAAGGCTATGGCACTCACGGCTGGCTGTTCTCGCGTGCCTTCACCGTTTTTGGCGGGTCGAGCGAGATACAGAAGAACATCGTGGCCAAACAGATATTGGGGCTTTGACGCATGCTGGATTTCACGCTGAGTGACGAACAGCGCATGATCGCTGACACCATGGCGCAGGTTCTGACTGATCACGGCCTGCCTGCCGCCACGCCGCCGGACCGTGCCGCGCTCTGGCAGGCGCTGGCCGGGCTGGGCATGGCGGGGTTGCCCTTTGCCGAGGATCGTGGCGGCGCGGGGCTGGGGGTGGGCGACAGCGTGTTTGCCATGATCGAGGCCGGGCGCTTCGGGGCTGATCTGCCGCTTTTGCCGTCGGTCCTGCTGCCCGCGCTCTGTCTGCGCCAGGGCGGCTCCGAGACCTTGCCACAGGCGCTGGTCACCGCGCTGATCACCGGGCAGACCCGGCTGGGCGCGGCAGTGGATGACGCCCCGTCAGAGCCCGTCAGCGCGCGTCAGGTGTCCGGCGGGGTCCGGCTGGCCGGGCGCAAGGTTGCCTGTCTTGGGGCCGAGGGCGCGCAGGCGCATCTGCTGATCACGCAACAGGCGGTGTTTCTGGTTCCGGCGGACACACCGGGCTTGATTTGTGAGGCATATCAACTGGTTGATGGCCAGTGCGCGGCGGATCTGCGTTTTGATGGTGTGGAACTGCCCGCATCGGCACAGATCGGCGGGCCACCACTGGCCGCACTTTTACGCGACGCAGGCGCGCTGGCGCTGACCGCCGAGGCCCTGGGCGCAATGGAGCGTATCAACGCCATGACGCTTGAACATCTCAAGACCCGCCGCCAGTTCGGTCAGACGATCGGGCGCTTTCAGGTGCTTCAGCACAAGATGGTCGATATGGTGCATGAGACCGAGCATCTGACCTCACTCACCCGGCTTGCGGCGCTGGAATGTGACGCCACCGACAGCGGTGCCGCCACCCGCCGCGCCCGCGCGGTGTCACGCCTGAAACGCCATCTGGCCACCCGCATCCGCCCCGCCGCCGCTGCCGCCATACAGTTGCACGGCGGGATCGGCATGACGGCGGAATATGTGTTGGGCGCGCTGGTCAAGCGTGTTCTGGTGGCCGATATGCTGTTTGGCACCGCCGAAGACCACGCGGCGCGGCTGCGCCGGTTGCTGGTTGAGGACCCCTTGCAGGACCTGCCGATCTGAGCGCGCCTGCCCCATATAAGGAAAGCTGACGAGATGAGCGAAACTACCCTGACACAGACGCGCGAAGGCGCGGTTCTGGTGCTGACCCTTGACGGCGCGACGACGCGCAATTCGATCAGCCCGCCGGTGTATCGGCAGGTACAGGCCGCCGTGATCGATGCCGCTGGCGACTCGACGGTCAGGGCGATTGTGCTGACCGGGGCGAACGGCTTCTTTTCCTCGGGCGGCAATATCCACTCGCTCAAGGCCAGTGCGCAGAAATCCATGGCCGAGGTGACCGCCAACACCGATGCGCTGAATGTGATGATCAAGGCGCTTCGAGATTGCCCCAAGCCTGTAGTCGCTGCCATCGAGGGGGGCGCGGCAGGGGCTGGGGCCTCGCTCGCGCTGGCCTGTGACATGATCGTGGCGGCACGCGATGCCAAGCTGGTGGTGGCCTATGTCAAGGTCGGCCTCTCGCCCGATGGTGGGGTCACGCATTTTCTGGCACGCAGCCTGCCGCGCCAGCTTGTGGCCGAGATGTGTATGCTGGGCACCCCGGTCGGGGCCGAGCGGTTGCACGCGCTGGGGGTGGTGAATGCCCTGTGCGCGCCGGGCGCGGCGCAGGCCGAAGCGCTGGCGCTGGCCGGGCAGTTGGCCGCAGGGCCAGCGCAGGCGATTGCCGGGATCAAGGCGCTGATCGAGGCCGCGCCTGAGGCCGAGCTGGCCACCCATCTTGACCGCGAGGCCGAGGGGATCAACCGCGCACGTTACGGAACGGAAGCCAGCGAGGGGCTTGCAGCTTTTCTCGAAAAGCGCAAACCTGACTTCAGCAGCAAGAGTTGAGGCCCATGAACAAACCCGCCCCCCCCATCACCCGTCAGCACCGCCTGCCGCCCGTCCTGCGCGGGCTGCGCATTCCCGTGGTGGCCTCGCCGATGTTCATCATCTCCAACCCCGATCTGGTGATTGCCCAGTGCAAGGCCGGGATCATCGGCAGCTTTCCGGCGCTCAATGCGCGCGACGAGGCGGGCGGGCCGGTGGTGCTGGAGCAATGGCTCAAGCGGATCACCGAGGAACTGGACCGCCACAATCAGGCCAACCCCGACCGCCCCGCCGCCCCCTTTGCCGTCAACCAGATCGTGCATCGCTCGAATGGGCGCCTTGACCGGGATGTGGAGATCTGCGCGCGCTGGAAAGTGCCGATCTGGATCACCTCGCTGGGCGCACGGGTCGAGGTGAATGAGGCCGCGCATTCCTGCGGCGGAATCGCGCTGCATGATATCATCAACAACCGCTTCGCCCGCAAGGCGATCGAGAAGGGTGCGGACGGGCTGATTGCCGTGGCAGCCGGGGCCGGGGGGCACGCTGGGCCGATTAACCCGCTGGCGCTGGTGGGCGAAATCCGTGAATGGTTTGATGGCCCGCTCTTGCTGTCAGGCGCCATTTCGACCGGGCGGGCGGTGCTTGCGGCGCGGGCGATGGGGGCTGATCTGGCCTATGTCGGCTCGCCGTTCATCGCCACTGAAGAGGCGAATGCGGTAGCAGACTACAAACGGATGATCGTCGAGGGCGGGGCCGATGATATCGTCACCTCGTCGATCTTCACGGGCGTTTCGGGCAATTACCTCAAACCCTCGATCGCGCGCACCGGGCTTGACCCCGATAACCTGCCACAGGCGCAGACCGACATGAGCTTTGCCGACAGCGATTCGGCCAAGCCGAAGGCGTGGAAAGAGGTCTGGGGTTCAGGGCAGGGCATCGGCGCGGTGCGCGATGTGGTACCGGCGGCGGCACTTGTGGACCGGCTGGCACGCGAATACGCCGCTGCCAAGATAGAACTGGCAGCAGAACTGGCGGCAGAGCAGAGCACCGGCTAACCACGCATTTCAGGCCAAACGCGCGCGGCCCCGCCCAGTGCGAGGGGCGCGCGCGCCTTTCCTCCGCCAGACTCCGCTGCACGAAGTGGTGCCAGCGGTATCGGCATTCAGGTGCAGCGCGTGCCCCCTCTACCCATCCGTATCTGATGCAGCGCCTGCCCGTCCGGTTGTGCGCTCAAGGGGCTTGTGCCCCTTCGGTCAGGCGTTCAGTGGTGACGTTTCGTCTGCCATCGCATGGGTATAAGCCTGGCTTATATCATGCAGGTGAAATCCCTATTATCGCGCGCCCCTTCTGCCGCGTAGCCTGTGCGCAGGAAACCCCGGAAGAGCGGAGAGCGGCATGGCCAAGCGGCCCAATTTTATCCTGTTCATCACCGACCAGCAGCGCGTCAACCATCTGGGCTGCTACGGTAACGAGGTGCTGACAACCCCGGCCATTGATGCGCTGGCACGCAAAGGCACGCGGTTTGATCGGTTCTATGTCACCAACCCCGCTTGCATGCCCAACCGCGCGGCAATGATCACCGGGCGCACCTCATCGGTGAACGGCGTGCGCTCGAACGGCATTCCGCTGTCGTTACGTGCCATGACCTATACCGAGCTGTTGCGCGCCGGGGGCTATCACACGGCGGCGGTGGGCAAGGTGCATTTGCAGAACATGAGCCCCTGGAAGCCGATCGCCCGCAAGCCTGACCCGGGCCGCCACCAGCCCCCGCCGCCGGGCCGCGATGAGGCGGTGCCCGAGGATCTGTCGCACCCGCTCTACAATCAGGAAACCTCGCTGGCGTGGGAAAACCCCGATCATGACCTGACGCTGCCCTATTACGGGTTTGAGCATGTGGACCTGACCGCCATGCATTGCGATCAGGTGCATGGCCATTACAGCCGCTGGCTGGAGGCGCGGCATCCGGGCTCGAAATCGCTGATCGGGCCAGAGAACGCGCTGCCGTGGGATGGTGGGATGTCGGACTTTCAGGCCTGGCGCACCCGCGTGCCGGAAGAGCTGTATTCGACCTTTTACATCCGCGACCATGCCGAAAGCTTTCTGCGCCGCCGCGCGACGGGCGATGATGACCGGCCGTTCTTTCTGCAATGCTCGTTCAATGACCCACATCACCCGTTCACGCCGCCGGGCAAGTATTTTGACCTCTACAACCCCGCTGACGTTGACCTGCCGCCCAGTTTCCATCTGCGCGGCAATGACTTGCCAGAGCCGGTGCGCCTGCTGCACGAGGCGCGCGACAGCGGCCAGCAGGACCGCAGTTCGTGGATTGCGCAGGCCGTGCATGAGGCCGATGTGCGCCAGGCCATCGCGCTGACCTATGGCTCCATCACCATGATCGATGACGCCATTTCGCGTGTCCTTCAGGTGCTGGGCGAGACTGGGCTGGATCGCGATACGGTGATCATGTTCACCTCGGACCACGGGGATTTCATGGGCGATCACCAGCTTATGCTCAAGGGGCCGATGCATTACGACGGGCTGGTGCGGGTGCCTTTCATCTATGTCGACCCGGCAATGGAAGGGCAGCAAAAGGCGCAGACCGCCAGCCTGTCCTCGACCATCGACATCGCGGCGACGGTGCTCGATCGCGCGGGGCTGGCGCCGTACAACGGCTTTCAGGGCACCTCGCTTCTGGGGGCGGTCACCGGCGATGCGCCGGACCGCGATGAGGTGCTGGTCGAAGAGGACAACCAGCGCGCCTTCCTTGGCTTCAAGGAGACAGTGCGCCTGCGCTCACTGATCACCACGCGCTACCGGCTCAGCGTCTATCGCGGGGCGGCGCGCGGGGAACTTTATGATCTTCAGGAGGACCCGATGGAAATCAGAAACCTCTGGTCGGACCCTGAACACGCCCAGACCCGCCGCGAACTGACCGAACGGCTGCTGCAACGCATCCTGCGCATGCAGGATACCAGCCCCATTGCCACCGGACAGGCCTGAAGGATGACCCGATGACCAACGCCGCCCCCTATCCGCAACTCGCGCTTCTGATCGACGGTGAATGGATCACCGACACAGGCGCGGGCGAGCCGGTTCTCAACCCCGCCGATGAAAGCGTGCTGGGCCATTTGCCCCATGCCGATACCGCGCTCTTGGACCGTGCCGCCGATGCCGCCGCCCGGGCCTTTGCGCAATGGTCGCTGACCCCGGCGATTGAGCGCAAGCGCATCCTCAACCGCACCGCCGTGATCTTGCGCGAACGCGCGGGCGAGATCGCGCAGTGGATGGCGCTGGAGCAGGGCAAACCCCCGGCTGAGGCCGCAGGCGAGGTGGCCGGAGCGGCGGATATCTTTGAATGGTATGGCGACGAGGCCCCGCGCCTTTATGGCCGCACCGTGCCCGCGCGCATGGCCGGGCTGCGCCATGAGGTGCGGCGGCTGCCCATCGGCCCGGTGGCCGGGTTCGCGCCGTGGAACTTTCCCGCCCTCACGCCCGCCCGCAAGATCGCAGGCGCACTGGCGGCGGGCTGCACCATCGTCATGAAACCCGCCGAGGAAACGCCCGCCACCGCCATTGCCATCGCCCGCGCGCTGATCGATGCAGGTTTGCCACCCGGCTGCCTCAATCTGGTGTTTGGCCAGCCCGCGCAGATTTCGGAACATCTGATCCCGCATCCCTTGATCCGCAAGATTTCGTTCACCGGCTCCACCGCTGTGGGGCGCCATCTGGGTGCGCTGGCAGCAGCTTCGGTCAAGCGGGCGACGATGGAGCTGGGCGGCCATGCGCCGGTGGTGGTCTGCGCCGACGCGCCGCTGGATCAGGTGGTGCCCGCGCTGGTGGCTGCCAAGTATCGCAACGCAGGCCAGGTCTGCATCTCGCCGTCGCGATTCTTCGTGGCGCGCAAGATCTATGACAGCTTTGTGGACCGCTTCGCCGAGGCCGCCGCCGCGCTCAAGGTGGGGCCGGCGTTGCAGGTGGGCACGCAGATGGGCCCTTTGGCCAATGACCGGCGACTGGCGGCCATGGCGCGGTTGGTCGAGGATGCAGGCGCGCGCGGGTTGCGCCGTGTGACCGGGGGCGCACGGATCGGCAACCGGGGCTATTTCTGGCAGCCCACCGTGATCGCCGAGGCCAGCGACGACGCGCTGGTGATGACCGAGGAACCCTTTGGCCCCATTGCCCCGATCAGCCCGTTCGATGATCTGGGTGACGCCCTGACCCGCGCCAACGCGCTGCCCTACGGGCTGGCGGCCTATGGTTTCACCGGCTCGCAGGCCACGGCCAACCAACTGGCGTCAGGGTTGCGCGCGGGGATGGTGGGGGTCAACAGCATGGCCATTTCCGTGGCCGAGTTGCCCTTTGGCGGCGTGGGTGACAGTGGCTATGGCTCTGAGGGCGGCACCGAGGGGCTGGAGGGTTATCTGGAAACGCGCCTGATCAGTCAGACGGTGTAAGCCATGCAAGCCACCGCAGACCCCGCGATCCTGACAATCTTTCACCGGCCCGATGACCCGTGGAGCCACCTGTTGCTCCAATGCCTGCCGCGTCTGGTGGCGCAATACGATGTGCACCTTCGCTTCGTCACCGTGCCGTTGCCGGGGCCGGATTATGCGCCACGTCCGCCTGAGCTGATGGCCAACGGGTTGCGCGACGCGGTGGACCTGTGCCGCCATCTGGTACTGGATTTCCCCGAAAACCCGCGCGCCCCTGATCCGGCCCATGCCGCACTTGCCGCGCGTATCCTGCTGGCCCGGCGTGATGCGGCCAGCTACCTTGATACTGCGCTGGTTCTGGGGGCTGCGCTCTTTGGCCCGGCTGAGAATGCGCAACAGGTGTTGGCGCGCGCCGAGAAGACCATCGCCCTGCCCACCGAGGATGAGGCGGGGGCGATCCTCGTTGCCAACACTGCCGCGCAGCAGGCGATGGGGCATTATCACAGCGCCATGATCCATTTTGAGGGTGGTTGGTATTGGGGTGTTGACCGGCTGTGGCATCTGGAGAACGTGCTGATCAATCGCGGCTTCCGTCGCGGCACCGGGGTGCCGGGTGTGGTGCCGCGCCGGGCAGAGGCGGGCCTGCCCGCACTTGATCTGCCGCCGGACCCCGAACTGCGTTTTTACTGCTCTTTCCGCAGCCCCTATGCCTATCTCGCCACTGCCCGCACCTTCGCGCTGGGGCGGCGCTACCGGCTGCGGGTCTCGCCCCGGTTGATCATCCCGATGAAGATGGCAGGCTTTGCCATCCCAAAGATCAAGGCAGATTACTTTCGCACCGACTGCGCCCGTGAAGGGCTGCGCCATGGCGTTGAATTCGGCCATTTTACAGACCCTTACGGGCCGGGGTTAAGACGGGCGATGGCGCTTTATCCGCGCGCGCTGGCCGAAGGGGTGGCTGAGGGGTTCATCCTGTCGGTGATGCGCGGGGTCTGGGTGGAAGGGCGCGATCTGGCCGATGATAACGACCTTGCCGCCCTTGCATCGCGCGCTGGTCTGGACCCCGCTCAGGCTCTGAAACATGCCGACCCCGAGGCCGATCTGTCCTGGGCTGACCGTCACCGCGAGGAACTGGCCGCCCATGACCAATATGCGGCCCCGGTGTTTGTGATCGGCGACTACATGACATGGGGGCAGGACCGGCTGTGGATGCTGGAGTCTGTCCTGGACCGCGCGCTGGAGCGGCGGCGATGACAATCTGCCCGCCCATGACCGAGATTGCCGACACCGCCAATACCCCGCCGGCGATCGCGTTGATCTATGCCGATATCCGCGCCACCACCGGCAGCGCAGTGGTCAATCTGGTGTTCCGGCGGTTGGCGGCAATGGGCGCGCCGGTTCTGGCGATGGTGTGGCACGGGCTGCGCCCGGCCTATGCCGATGCGCGGCTGGACCGGCTGGCGGCCTTGCTGGCCCCGGCGTTGCCAAAGGCCGGGGGGGCGACGCTTTCTGACTGGGCCACCCGGCCCGAGGGGGCGGTGCTGCGCCGGATCGTGCTGGAATATGACCGCAACAACCGCCGCAACCTGATCGCCTTTTCCGCGCTTCTCGCCGCTCAACCTCAACAGCAGCCGTGCCGTCCTGATCGCGCCCGGCGCAACCGGCGCGCCGCAGAGAGTGTGCCACCTGACCCTTGGGAAGTCATGATGCAGGGCGCGCCCTTGTCTGACAGCGCGCCGCCGATGCCGGATGCGGGAACCCTGGACCCGCAGACCCGCGCCTGCCTGGAGCGCCTTGACTGCTTTGGCGACCCCGGCAGCGGGCCGCCGCGCGCCAGCCTGTACCGCCACCTCGCCGCCGCGCCCGGTTTCTTGCTTGCTGCCGAGGCCCGGCTGGCCCCGCTGCACGCCAGCGGCACGCTGACACAGGCCACTATGGCGCTGAGCGCGCGCGCCGAACAGGCCGCGCGCCTGCTGCCGGACCTGACCATGGACCCGGCCTTTCAGGCCCGCATCGACCCCGCCATCGGCGCGCTGGTGCGGCGGACGATTCCCAAGATGGTGCCGATTGGCCGTTTGCTGGGCACCCTGCTGCTGCCCGCACCCATGTCAGAGCCGGGCGCATGAGCGCGCATTCAGCCGGGGGTGATCAACCGGGCGAGGCGGGCCAGAACGGCTTCGGTGCGCGCGCGCAAGGTGGCCTCGGTCAGCGCCTGCGCGGCGTCCAGCGCCTTGCGCCGCGCGGCGGGCACCGCGCGCTGGCGGCGCGTGGCCCAGACCCAACCGCGCATCACCTCGGGCGCGATGATGGGCGCGGCACTCAACAGCCCCGCCTCCAACGGGTCCACAAAGGCGATCGGTGCCAGCACCGCAAAGCCTTCGCCCGCGCTGACAAAGCGGGTGGTTTCGCTGACCAGATCAATCACGAACCGCGCCTGCAGCTGCACGCCCTGCGCCTCGGCGGCGGCGCGGATCAGCCGGTGCAGGGCGTTGCGCTCTTCCTGCAGGATCAGCGGATAGCGCCCCAGATCGGACAGCGCCACCTTGTCACCCGGCGCGAAATGGCCGGGCGGACCCACCAGATAGAGCGGCTCGGACAGGATCGGCCGGGTTTGCAGCTCGGGCATGGCCTGCCCGTGAAACAGCACCGCCGCATCGATGCGCTCAGCCAGCAGCCATTCGGCCAGATGCGCGCTCATCCCCTCGCTCAGTTGCAGACGCGGCGCGCCGGGGGTGTCGGTGGCGGCTTGCAGAAGCGGGTGGGCGATCAGCGGGCCAACCGTCATCGGCAGGCCCAGCCGGATATCGGGCAGCGCGCCCCGGGCCTTGGTGCCTGTATCCAGCCGCTCCAGCGCCGTGAAGACCTCGGCGCATACCTCCAGCACCTCACGTCCGCGTGCGGTGGGCAGCACGCCCCGCGCCGAGCGGTCCAGCAGGCGTGCGCCAAGCGCCTCTTCCAGCGTGCGGATATGCTGGCTGACAGCGGGCTGGGCGATGTTCAGCACCTCGGCGGCGCGGGTCATGCTGCCCGCCTCGACCGCCGCCATAAAACACCGCAGGTGCCGCAGTTCGATCCGGTTGCGCTGCATGTGTTGCCGCCCTTTTGCCCCTTAACAGGAACTGTCCCATGACCCTGCATCTGGAAACCTTCTGGTCCTTCCGCAGCCCCTATTCCTACCTTGTCACGCCCCGGCTGGTCGCATTCGCCGCCGCGCATCAGGTTGAGGTTACCATACGCCCGGTTCGCCCGCTCGCAACCCGCGATCCGGCGTTTTTCAAGCGGATGGGGCCGGGGTGGCGGCCTTATCTGTTTGTGGATACTGCGCGCGAGGCCGAGTATCTGGGCCTGCCCTTTCGCCGCCCGGTGCCTGACCCCATCGTACAGGACCCGCAGACGCATGAGATCGCCACCGAGCAGCCACATATCCGTCGTCTGACCCATCTTGGCATCGCCGCTGTCGAGCGGGGGCGGGGGCTGGCCTACATCGATGCGGTGTCGCGGCTTTTGTGGACGGGCAGGGTGGACAACTGGCATCAGGGCGAACACCTCGCCCGCGCGGCAGCCGAGGCCGGGCTGGACCATGCAGAGCTGACCGAGGCCATCACCCGTGACCCGGCCCACCACGACCGCACGCTTGAGGCCAATGAGGCCGCGCTGGCCGAGGCCGGGCATTGGGGTGTGCCGTCTTTCGTGTTTCAGGGTGAGATGTTCTTTGGGCAGGACCGGTTTGACCGGCTGGTCTGGCGCATGCGTCAGCACGGGCTTGCCCCGCGCGAGGCCGCTGGGCACACTGGGCCGGAAGAATGACCCCCGCCGCTGCACCTTCGATGCCCATGCCCTCCGGACCGGACTTTCACTGCGCCGCCCCGCTGCCGATCACGCGCGCCCCGGCCTTCGCCGCGCCGCCCGGCGCTTGTGATGCCCATGCGCATGTGATCGGCCTGCCGCCCGCGCATCCCTTCGTGGCCGCCCGCAGCTATACCCCGCCCGAGGCCACGCCCGCCGCCTATCTGGCCAATCTGGCGGGGCTGGGGATGGCGCGCGGGGTGCTGGTGACGGTCTCGGTGCATGGCGACAACAATCGCCTGATGGCCGAGACTGTCGCCGCCCATCGCGGCCGGTTGGCAGGCGTCGCGGTGGTGCGCCCGGAGGTGAGTGACCGTACACTTGACGTGCTGGCCGAGGCCGGGGTGCGCGCGCTCAGGCTGAACATGCTGTTTGGCGGTGGCACCGGCATGGAGGCAATGGCAGCGCTGGCACCGCGCTGCGCCGCGCGCGGCTGGCATCTGGAGTTGCTGCTGGACGGGCTGATGCTGCCCGCCATGGAACGCCAGTTGGCGGCGCTGCCGTTGCCGGTGGTGATCGATCATATGGGCCATCTGCCGCCCTTGGGCACCGCGCGCGATGCAGAGCGCGCGGCGGCCATTGCGGTGATGGAGCGTTTGCTGGCGACCGGACGGTGTTGGGTGAAACTGTCGGGTGCCTATCGCTCGTCGCGGGGCGGGCCGCCCTGGGCCGACACCGTGGCGCTGGCGCGGCGGTTGCACGCGGCGGGGCCTGATCGCTGTGTCTGGGGGTCGGACTGGCCGCATGTCGCGCAATCAGTGATGACCTTCACGCCAGGTGATACGCTGGACTGGCTGGGCGCGGTGCTGCCGCAGGCCGGCGCGCGCAACCGCGTGCTGACCGACAATCCGGCGCGGCTTTATGGCTTTGCGCGCTGACAAGCCACTTGTGGCGCGTCAGGGTTTTCACGGGCGCGCCGGGAATTGGCGCTTTCCCCAGAGCCGGCGGGGCGGTATGGGAGGGGTTGCAGCAAAGGGCCCCCAGATGACCGACGAAACACAGGATACCGCCACCACTCTTCCCGTCGTGCGGATGCGCCCGAAAACGGAAGCCCGCGCCATCCGGCATGGTTTCCCGTGGGTCTATGCGGATGAGCTGGTGCTGGACCGGCGCACCAAGAACCTGACGCCGGGCGCGCTGGCGGTGCTGGAAGACAGTGAGCGCCGGCCTCTGGGGCTGGTCACCGTCAACCCATTGTCGAAAATCTCCGCCCGCATGCTGGACCGCAACCCCGAGGCGGTGATCGATGCCGAATGGCTGACCGCCCGGCTGCAACGCGCCCTGGACCTGCGCGCGCGGGTCTATGACGCGCCCTATTACCGGCTGGTGCATGCCGAGGCCGATGGCCTGCCCGGTGTCATCATTGACCGGTTTGGCGATGCGGCTGTGATCCAGCCCAATGCCGCCTGGGCCGAGGCGCATATCGACGCGCTGGCGCAGGCGCTGGCCACCGTCACCGGTGTGCGCACCATCATCAAGAACGGCACAGGACGCGCCCGCACGCTTGAGGGGCTGACAGAGGATACCGCGGTGCTGCAAGGCGCGGTCGATGGCCCGGTGCCGGTGCCGATGAACGGTGCCACCTATCTGGCTGACCTGATGGGCGGGCAGAAAACCGGCCTCTTTTTTGACCAACGCCCCAACCATGCCTTTGCCGCCGGGCTGGCCAAAGGCGCGCGGGTGCTGGACCTGTTCAGCCATGTCGGCGGTTTTGCGCTGGCCGCCCTGGCCGGTGGCGCGGCGCAGGCGCTGTGCGTGGACAGCTCGGCCCCGGCGCTGGCGCTGGCCGAGGGTGGCGCGAAGGCCTCGGGCTTTGCGGACCGTTTCACCACCCGCAAGGGCGAGGCCTTCGCCACGCTTGAGGCCCTGGCGGCTGAAGGCGAAAGTTTCGATCTGGTGGTGTGTGACCCGCCCGCCTTCGCCCCCAACAAACCGGCGCTGGAGGCGGGTTTGCGCGCTTATGAGCGTGTCGCCCGTCTGGCCGCGCCGCTGGTCGCACCGGGTGGCTTTCTGGTGCTTTGTTCCTGCTCACATGCCGTTGATCTGGCCTCATTTCGCAATGCCTGTGGGCGCGGGATCGGGCGCGGGGGGCGGCGCGCGCAGCTTCTGCACACCGGCTTTGCCGGGCCGGACCATCCGCAACTGCCGCAGCTGGCCGAAAGCGGCTACCTGAAAGCGCTGGTCTTCCGGCTGGACTGATGGCCCAGAAGCGCGTTCTGCTCGATACCTGCGTTCTGTATCCGCCGATCCTGCGCGATTTCCTGCTGGCACTGGCCGCACGTGGGCTGTTTGCCCCGCTGTGGTCAGACGGTATCGCGGCGGAATGGCTGCATCTGGCGGCGCGCGACGGGGCGGTGGATGTGCCAGCGCTTCTGGCGCGGATGGCGGCGCGCTGGCCTGAGGGCAAGGTGGAACCGGGCGATGCGGCGGTGCTGGATCTGCCCGACACCGGGGACCGGCATGTGCTGGCCGCCGCCATCGCGGGCCGGGCCGATCTGATCCTGACCGCCAATCTGCGTGACTTTCCGCCCCGCGCACTGGGGCCGCACGGGTTGCGCGCCCGCGCGCCCGATGATTTCACCATGGACCTCTGGCTCGCCGCCCCCGCCATCGTCGAGGATGAGGTTTCTGCCCTCTGGCCCGCGCTGACAGGCCGCCCCCTGCGCAATGCGTTGAAAAAGGCCGGGCTGCCGCGTCTGGGCAAGGCGCTGGAGGTCTGAGCAATGGATATCTGGGTATGGGTGACGATCGCGGCGGCGGCGGTGCAGACTCTGCGTTTTGTGCTGCAAAAGCGGCTCAAGGGGCTGGGCCTGTCCACCGGCGGGGCGACGTTCTCGCGGTTTGTGTTCGCAGCCCCCATCGCCGGGGCCGCGCTGGTGGCGCTGATGGTCGCGCGCGGCGACAGTCTGCCCGCACTGCCTGCGGCCTTCTGGCTGTGGGCGATGGCCGGGGGGGCCGCGCAGATCATCGCCACCTTCTGCACCGTCGCGCTGTTTTCGGAACGCTCCTTTGCCGTCGGCATCGCGTTTACCAAGACCGAAGCCATTCTGGTTGCCGGGTTTTCGGCGCTCTTGCTGGCTGAGCCGGTCTCGCTACTGGGGTTGGTGGCAATCCTGACCGGCACGCTGGGCGTTCTGGTCCTGTCGCGCCCGGCGGGTGGCTGGACGGGGCAGGGCGCCAGCCACCGCGCATTGGTGCTGGGCCTGCTGGCGGGTGGGTTCTTTGGGCTGTCAGCCATCGGTTACCGCGCCGCAACGCTGGAGGTTGACCACCCGCTGGCGCTGTTTCGCGCACTGGTGGCGCTGGTCACGGCCACCGCCTTTCAGACGCTGGCCATGGCTTTGTGGCTGCGCTGGCGTGAACCGGGCGAACTGGCACGCGTGATGGTGCGGTGGCGGGCGGTGCTGCCGGTGGGGGTGACGGGTGTTCTGGGCAGCGCGGGCTGGTTCATCGCCTTTGCCCTGCAAAACGCGGCCTATGTGCGTAGCCTCGGCCAGATCGAGCTGATCTTTTCGATCCTTGCCTCGGTGGTGTTCTTTCGTGAAAAGGTCCGGCTGGTCGAAGTGCTGGGCATGGCGCTGCTGGCGGTATCGATCATCATGATCGTCGCGCTGATCTGAAGCCAGATATGCAAAAGGGGCTGGGATTTGGCAGCCATTGCGCTATCGTAAAGCGGGGGAGTGCAACGCGAAGGGAGAGCGCGGGGCGTGTTCAAAGACCAGCATCATGAGTGGCTGCGCGGGTTCCGGCGCAATCTATTCGGTTATGCCTGCGCGCTGACCACAGACACGGCGCGTGCCGAAGACCTGTATCAGGATGCGCTGGTGCGCGCGATGGCAGCACGCTCGGTGCCCGCTGAACAGATCAGCTTCCGGGTGTGGATGTTCCGGTTGCTGCGCAACCTCTGGATCGACAGCCTGCGCGCGCGCAAACGCCGGATTGCGCTTATGGATGAGCAGGCCGGGGTTGATTGCGACGACCGTTTCACCACTGGCGGCGAAGAGCGGGTGGTGAACCAGATGGCTGTGCGACAGGCCTTCATGCAGCTGTCCAAGGATCACCGCGACGTTCTGGCACTGGTGGACATCGGGGGCTTCAGCTATGACGAGGCGGCAACTTTGCTAGACGTGCCCCGGGGAACCATCATGAGCCGTGTCAGCCGCGCCCGTTCCGCTTTGGCCTGCCAGTTGGCAGAAGGGCCGGTGGTGGGGCTTCCGCTGACGACAAGGCGGCGGGCGCTATGACTGTCGCGCCGGTGCCTGATTCCACCCTCAACGCCTATGTCGATGGCGAGTTGAGCAGCCACGAGGCCGCCGCGCTGGCCCACCGTGCGGCGCATGACCCGGGTGTCGCTGCGCGGATTGCCCAGCTGCATCACATCAAGGCCGCCGTGGGTGCGCTGGCCGATGATCTGGATTTTGCCGACCCGCCAGAGTTTTCACGCCCCTCGCGGGCATTACGCTGGCCGCGCCGCGCGCTTTTTGCCGTGGCCGCGGTGCTGGTGTTGGCGCTGGGTGTGGCCCGGGTGCTGGTGCCTCAAACCGGCCCCGACACCGCGGTTGAGACTGCCCGCAGCCCGCTGGTGGAGGGTCATGACAGCTGGTCGGCCGCGTTCGAGCGCAGCCATGACGTGCCGGTCGCCCCGGAATGGCTGGAAGGGCTGATGACGGCCACCGGCCTGACGCTGGTACATGCCGCGCCCAGTGTAGCGGGAACGGACCGGGTGATGCATTACGCCTTTGTCGGGGCCAACGACTGCCGGCTCAGCCTGTTCGAACACCTGATGCCCGGCGAAGTGGATATGGCGCTGAGTGTCGAGTTCGAGGGCGCGCTTTCGACCGCGCGGTGGCAGATGCACGGCTTTGGCTACACGATGGTCGCGCGCGACATGGACCGCGCCCGCTTCACCACCATCGCCGCCGCCGTGCTGGACGTCACCCGCATCCGGGCGCCGGTGGGCGAAGCGATTGTCGCCAGCCTGCGCGCGGCACGCCAGCGCTGCACGGTGTGAGGTGGGGCTGGAATTGCCGAATTCATTGATCGGCGCCACAGGGCGCGAAGAGCCCGAAGTAGACATCCAGCGGCGGATCCAAATCGCCACTATGCTATTGGTAGATCGCTTCGCTCACCAAGTCCAAATCCTTTTAGCATCCAAATCGTGGACTTTGCCGGTAGCAGCGCCTTTCTACCTTTTAGACCTCTTAAATCACCATATGGATTCTTCTGAGTTTTCTCTTTGACAAAAGCGCCAAGTAATTTCATATATTCTATAGAGTGGTATATTGCTTCTCTGCGCTTTGGATTGGTCGTGTTCTTGCCGTGAATTATTTTATTTCTAATATCCTGAGCTTTCGAAAGATGATCTTTTGCTTGTATGGGGATACCTGACGAGAATACATTCTTGAAGATTGTTGCATACTTTTCCGATGTGAAGTGTTGTTTCTCAAGTTCAGTATCAACCTTTTTTGAGTCGCATTCATGGATGCGCACAAGGCCGCATTTGAGCGCTCGGTGGTGGCCCTCTTCTAACTTCATAAAGCAGTATGCGAGTGCAATTTCATAGTTATTTCCATTGGCGAGCAATGGCTCTAATTTGCTAAGATAAACTCTTACGTCTTGGTCCATGCCGTCGTAGATATCTTTCAGGCCTTTATAACTTTTGGGTAATGCCAACGGCGAACTCCATACTAGTTATTTCTATCCATCAGGTTCTTTCGTGGCAGCGTATCGATGAATCCCGCAACTTGGAAGAGGAAAAAAGCATTTTGAGACGCAGAGGCACCGCCCCTCCGTCCCGCAAAGCTGGCATGTTTCTGGACGGTGTTCCTTCACTTTCCCGCTGTGCTTTGTAAGCAGATTATTCGGGCAAGGCCCGGTGTGCATGAATTCTCTCTTCACCTCCCGCCCCCGCGCTCAGACCTGCGGTGCCATGAAGCTGCGGCGGAAGTAGTCATAGAGCAGTTGCTGCTCGGGCGAGAATTCGGTGTTGCGCCGCCATGCCAGCCCCACATCCATTGACGGCACCGCGTAATCGGTCTGCACGGTATGCAGCCGCTTGCCCTCCAGCGACCATGGCCGGTAGACCATATCCGACAGGATGGTCACGCCCTGATGATCCGCCACCATCGAGCGCACAGCCTCGATGGACGAGGTGCGCAACTTGATGCGCGGCTGGGCCTTTTGCAGCGACCAGTATTTCATGGAACTGTGCGCCGCCTCATCGACGGTCAGGAGGATGTAATCTTCCTCGGCGATTTCCTCCATCGTCACCTTGCGGCGCTGGGAAAAGCGGTGGCTGTTGCCCACCCAGAGCCGCCGGGGCGAGCGAAAGAGGGTTTCGGTATCCAGTTCAGGTGTGGTGATGTTCGAGGTCAGAATGACCGCCATGTCGAAGCGGTTCGACATCAGCCCCTCTTCGATCGCCTCGCGGTTCAGTTCATGCAGGTTGATCGTCAGCTCCGGGTGCAGGCGGCGCAACCGGCCCAGATGATAGGGCAGGAAATATCCGATCACCGTATAGGTGGCGGCGATTGTCAGCGTGCCGGTCAGCGCTGTGGCCCGGTAGCGCAGGTTGCGCGCCTCTTCGATCTTGGCGAGCACCTCATAGGCCACCGCCAGCAACTCGCGCCCCGGCGGCGTCAGCTCCATGCCTTGGGGGCTGCGTTCGAACAGTCGCAGGCCGATATCGCCCTCCAGTTCACGGATCGCCGTGGTGATCGAGGATTGTGAGACCGACAGCGATACCGCCGCCCGGCTGACCTGCCCGGATTCGGCGGTGGCCACAAAGTACTTCAGCTGTCGCACACGCATGGCCAAGCCCCCGTCTGTATCGGAAAATCCGAAAATGCATCGTCAAAAAATCAGATAATGGAAGGCATCAGAATTTGCAACTCGCCTGTGAATGCTTGTTATTATTAGATTTGCAGGGGGTTGGGCGGCCAGGGGCGTTCGGATTTTCCGATACTGAACCAACAGAATTGAGAAATTTACTAATGACGAAGATCCGGCATACTGTTGATGAAACGAGGGTGGAGCGCAATGAAACGCATCATTGATCTGAACTGCGACATGGGCGAGGGCTTTGGCCACTGGAGCTATGGTGACGCCCCTGATGAGGCCCTGATGGCGGTGATCAGCTCGGCCAATGTCGCCACCGGCTTCCACGCGGGCGATCCCAGCCTGATGAACCGGGTTGTGGCGCTGGCCAAGGATCATGGGGTCAATATCGGCGCACATCCGGCCTACCGCGATCTGCAGGGCTTCGGGCGGCGCTACATGAAGTGTTCCGATGAAGAACTGGTCAACGACATCATCTATCAGATTGGTGCGCTGCGTGAATTCTGCCGCCGTCACGGCGTGCGCCTGCAACATGTCAAACCGCACGGCGCGCTTTACATGGAGGCAGCGACGAACGAGAGCCTGTCGAACCATCTGGTGGAGGTGCTGCGCGCCTGTGCGCCGGAGCTGATGTTGTTTTGCATGGATATATCCGTCACATATACGGTGGCGCGGTCTTTCGGCCAGCCGGTGATCCGCGAGTTCTACGCGGACCGCGAATATGACAGTTCAGGCTCTATCGTCTTTGCCCGCAAGGTCGCCCAGTTCGACCCCGACCAGATCGCCCGCAAATGCCTGCGCGCCTGCCGTGAAGGGCGGGTGGAGACGGTGGAGGGCGGCGATATCCCCATCGCGTTTGACTCGATCTGCTTTCATTCCGACACCCCCGGTGCGCTGGAGATCGGCCGCGCGGTGCGCGCCGCCCTGACTGAAAACGGCATCTCTATCGCCTCGGCGACGACGGTGCTGGAAACTGCTGCCTGAAACGCTGCCTGACAGGAGAGACTGACCATGCCCGATATCCTTTCCCCCCTTCCCGGCACTTTCTACCACGCTCCGGACCCCAAGGCAGAGGCCTTCAAGAAGCCCGGCGACGCGGTCGCCGCCGAGGATACGATCGGACTGGTGGAGGTGATGAAGACCTTTATCGAGGTCAAGGCCGAGGTCGAGGGCACCTTCGACGGCTATGTGGCCGGCAACGCAGAGCCGGTTCAGGCCGGCGACACGCTGGCAAAGGTGCGCTGAGCCATGGCGATCCGCAAACTTCTTGTTGCCAACCGCGGCGAGATTGCGGTTCGCATCATCCGCGCCGCAAAGTCGCTGGGTATCGCCACGGTTCAGGTGCATTCCGAGGCGGACACAGAAATGCTGGCCGTCCGGCTGGCCGATGAGGCCATTTGCATCGGCCCGGCGGCGGCGGCAAAGTCGTATCTGTCGATCCCGGCGATAATGAAAGCCGCGCAGGATACGGGCGCCGATGCCGTCCATCCGGGCTATGGCTTTCTGTCCGAGAACCCCCGCTTTGCCCGCGCCGTGGCCGATGCCGGGCTGATCTTTGTCGGCCCTGATGCCGCGACCATAGAGCGGATGGGTGACAAGGTCGCCGCCCGCATCGCCGCCGAGGCGGCGGGCGTGCCGGTGGTGCCCGGTTCCAAAGGCCGGGTTGAGGATGAGGCCACCGCGATGGAGGCCGCACTTACTGTGGGCTTTCCGGTGCTGATCAAGGCCGCTGCCGGGGGCGGCGGCAAGGGTATCCGCATCGCCCATGACGCGGACGAACTGGCACGCCTTGCCCCGCAGGCCCGCGCAGAGGCCGAGGCGGCCTTTGGCGATGGCGGGCTCTATATCGAAAAGGTCATCGTCAACCCGCGCCATATCGAAGTGCAGGTTCTGGGTGACGGCAAGAACGCCGTGCATTGCTATGAGCGTGAATGCTCGCTGCAACGCCGCCGCCAGAAGGTCTGGGAAGAGGCAGGGGCCTTTGGTCTGTCCGACGCCACCCGCGCCTCGCTTTGCGACAGTGCAGTCGCGCTGGCCAAAGCGGTGGGCTACAGCGGCGCGGGCACGGTTGAATACCTGTATGACGATGCCAGCGGGGACTACTACTTTATCGAGATGAACACCCGCATTCAGGTCGAACACCCGGTCACCGAGATGGTCACCGGCATCGATCTGGTGGCCGAGATGCTGAAGATTGCAGGCGGCGCGCCCTTGTCGCTGCGGCAAGACCAGATCGCGGTCACCGGCCATGCGATCGAAGTGCGCATCAATGCCGAAGACCCGTTGCGCCAGTTCATGCCCTTTCCCGGCAAGCTGACGTCCCTTCAGGTGCCGCAAGGCGAAGGCATCCGCTTCGATCACTTTCTTTATGAAGGCTACCAGATCCCGCCATTCTACGATTCGCTTCTGGGCAAGCTGATCGTGCACGCGCCTACACGCGCGGCGGCGATCGACAAGATGGCCGAGGCCCTGAGCACGCTTGAACTGGGCGGGCTCAAGACAACGATCCCCTTGCACCGGGCGCTTGCCGCATCCCCGGATCTGCGCGCGGGGCAAGTTCATACGCTGTGGCTGGAGCCATGGCTCGCAGCCGGAAACCTGACTGCACCAGCATAGGAGGGACGACGTGAAAACCCGCTACACCTTTGGCGGTGATGAGCACATCTTCGTCGAAATGGATGACGAGATGTCGCTTGAGGCCTTTTTCAAGGCCATCGCCATCGCCCGTGCCGTCGAGGCCGCAAAAATCGAGGGCGTGACCGAGATCCTGCCCGCAAACGCCTCGTTCGAGGTCCGTTTCAACCCTGACGTCATCCATCCTGATGTGATGATGGCCCGGTTGAAAGAGCTGGAAGGCGCGGCCAACAACGCCGAGCCCCGGATGAAAACGCGCATCATCGAGGTTCCGGTCTATTATCAGGACCCCTGGACGCATGAGACGGTAATGCGCTTTCGCGAGCGCCATCAGGACCCCAACGCCACCGATCTGGAATATGCCGCGCGTATCAACGGCTATGACAGTGTCGAAGCGTTCATCGAGGCGCATCATGCGAACCCGTGGTTCGTGTCGATGGTCGGTTTTGTGTCAGGCCTGCCGTTCCTTTACCAACTGGTCGAGCGTGAGAAACAGATCGAGGTGCCCAAATATCTGCGACCGCGCACCGACACGCCCAAACAGACAGTCGGCTATGGTGGCTGCTTCTCATGCATCTATTCGGTGCGTGGGGCGGGCGGGTACCAGATGTTCGGCATCACGCCGATGACGATCTATGACCCCGAACAGAAGGTCTCGTATCTCAAGGACTTTCTGGTGTTCTTCAAGCCCGGCGACATCGTGAAATGGAAGCCGATCGACCGCGCTGAGTATGACAGCATTCTCGAACAGGTCGCGGCGGGCACCTATACGCCGCGCATGGCCGAGGTGGAGTTCGATCTCGATGCGTTCAACGCCGATATGTCTGGCACCAACGCGAAGCTGATGGAGGCTCTCAATGGCAATTAAGGTCAGAAAGGCCGGGCTTTCCACCACCATTCAGGATATGGGACGCCCCGGATATTTCCATCTTGGTATCCCCGAGGGCGGTGCGATGGACCGCTTTTCAATGCGGGTGGCCAATATGCTGGTTGGCAATGACGAAGGCGCGGCGGGGCTTGAAGCCGTGTTCATGGGGCCTGAGCTGGAATTCACCAAAGACACCTGGGTTGCGGCCACAGGGGCCACCATGCCGATCCTGCTGGACGGCGAGCCGCGTGAGGGCTGGAGCGCGTTTCCGGTCAAGGCCGGGCAGGTGCTCAGCTTTGGGTTTCTGAAAGAGGGCGCGCGCGTCTATCTGGCCTTTGCCGGCGGGATCGATACGCCGATGCAGCTTGGCTCACGCTCCACATATCCGATCGGCGCACTGGGCGGTGTGAATGGCCGCGCCATTGCGGTGGGGGATGAGCTGCCGCTGGGCACGCCGGGCAAGACGGCGGCGCGCAGTGTCGATGCCGCGCTCTTGCGCCCCAAACAATCGCCGGTGGCGCTGCGGGCCTTGCCGGGGCTCTACTGGCACCGCATCACCGAGGCTTCGCAAGAGAAGTTCTTTGCCGAAGACTGGACCGTTGCGCCTGAGGCCGACCGCATGGGCTACCGCTTCCGCGGCGGCGCACCGATGGAGTTTGTGCCGCGCGAACAGCCCTTCGGGGCCGGGTCGGACCCGTCGAATATTGTCGATGGCTGCTATTCCTACGGCTCCATTCAGGTGCCCGGTGGGACCGAGCCGATCGTTCTACACCGCGATGCGGTGTCAGGCGGGGGGTACTTCACCATCGGCGCGGTGATTTCCGCCGATATGGACCTGATCGGACAGCTGCAACCGAACACGAAAGTCCGTTTCGTCAAGGTGGATATGGAAACGGCACTGGCTGCGCGCAAGGACCGGCGCGCGCGGCTTCAGAAAATCCGGGAGGCACTGGCGGCGGGCTGACCCGCGCCCGCCAGCGCTGCCCTTTCAACGAAAACCGTGGCGTCAACCACGGCCAACGACCCGCAACAGAGGAGATCTGAACGATGACTCATGCCATGAGAACACTTGCCCTTTTGGGGGCGACCGCGCTTGTGCCCTTCGCGGCCAGCGCCGATGACGCCTGGTACCCGTTCCCGGCGCAGGCGATTGAGCCCGCCTTTGCCACCGACGGCGAGTCCGTCGCGGTGGATTATGTGCCGCTTGAAGCGGCCTCGCAGCCTTGGAACATCTGCGTCTCGTTCCCGCATATGAAAGACGCCTATTGGCTGGGCGTCAACTACGGCGTGATCGAGGAAGCGCGGCGTCTGGGCGTGCGTATGTCCGTGGTCGAGGCCGATGGCTACACCGAACTGCCCCGCCAGATCAGCCAGATCGAAGACTGCGTTTCGGCGGGTGCGGATGCGGTGATCATCGGCGCGATCTCGTTCGACGGGCTGAACAGTCTGGTGCGCGAAGTGGCCGCTCAGGATATTCCGGTGATCGACGTGATCAACGGCATGTCCTCAACCGATCTGACCGCCAAGTCGCTGGTTTCGTTCCATACCATGGGCTATGAGACTGGCCGCTATCTTGCCGAGGCCCACCCGGCGGGCAGCGATGAAGTTTCGGTGGGCTGGTTCCCCGGGCCTGCGGGCGCGGGCTGGGTGGAAGCGGCGCATCGCGGCTTCATGGAGGCGGTCGAAGGCTCGGCCGTGCGCGTGCTGGAACCGCGCTATGGTGACACGGGCCGCGAGGTGCAGCAGCGTCTTGTCGAGGACGTGCTGACCGCCAACCCCGAGGTGCGCTATGTCGCGGGCACCGCCGTGACCGCCGAGGCCGCGCAAGGCGTGGTGCGCGAGCGCGGGTTGCAAGGCCAGGTCGATATTCTGGCCTTCTACATGACGCCGGGTGTCTATACCGGCATCCAGCGCGGCATGATCCTGGGCGCACCTGCGGATTCGATGGTCATTCAGGGCCGGATCGCTGTCGATCAGGCGGTGCGCGCGCTGGAGGGCGAAGAGCTGATCCGCCATGTCGGGCCGCAGATCTTTGTGGTCGATCAGGATAACATCGCCGAGATTGCCCGCGATGCGATCCTGCCGCCTGACGGCTTTTCGCCGGTGTTCAGCGTCAACTGATGACAACGCGCAGGCCGGTGTTTCCCGGCCTGCGCCCCTTGCCCGTATCCCGGGCCGCAAAGGCACGCCATGACGCAGCCCCCATTGATCAGCACGCACGATCTGAGCAAGGCCTATCCCGGCGTCAAGGCGCTGGACAGTGTGGATTTCGACCTGCGCGCCGGTGAGGTGCATGTGCTTTTCGGCGAGAATGGCGCGGGAAAGTCAACACTGATCTCGCTTCTGGCCGGGGCGAATACCCCCACATCGGGCGAGGTCCGCGTGAATGGCCAGCCGGTGAGTATTGCCTCGGTCGCCGAGGCGCAGGCGCTTGGAATTTATACCGTTTTTCAGGAGTTCTCGCTGATCCCCACAATGAGTGTGGCCGAGAACATCTTTCTGGGGCGTGAGCCAAAGGCCGGCCCCTTCGTCAACCACCGCCTGATGCGGCGCGAGGCGGCGCGGATGCTGGCTGAGCGCGGCTTTGAGATCGACCCGGCTGCGATGGTCGCGCAACTGCCGCGCGCCCAGCAGCAGATGGTCGAGATTGCCAAGGCGTTTCACGGCGATCTGTCGGTGCTGATCCTTGATGAGCCCACCGCCTCGCTCAGCAACCGTGAGGTTGATCATCTGTTCGAGTTTGTCTTGCGGATGAAGGCGGCGGGGCTGGGGATCATCTATATCTCGCACCGCATCAATGAATTCGCCCGCATCGCCGACCGGGTGACGGTGCTGCGCGACGGCGCGAAAATTGATACCGTGGCGATGTCGGACACCAATGATCAGGCGCTCATTGCCATGATGGCCGGGCGCGAGATCACCGATGTCTATCCGCAGATCAACCACGCACCCGGCGAGGTGGTGCTGAACGTTGAAAACCTGCACGCCTGGGGCGTGGACGGGGTTGATCTGAGCGTGCGCCGGGGCGAGGTGCTGGGCATTGCGGGGCTGGTTGGATCAGGCAAGTCACGGATGTTTCGCGCCATTGCCGGGGTCAACGCCACCCGCGAAGGCCGTGTGCAGTTCCGGGGCAAGGACATAACCGGCCAGATCACCCGCAAGGTGATGGCGGCGGGGCTTTACTACCTGACCTCGGATCGCAAGCACGAGGGGCTGAACATGGCCGCCCCCGCAACCGATAACCTGACCATCGATCTGATGATGGGAAGCTGCGCCAATGGCCCGTTCCTGCGCCACCGGGCGATCGGACAGGAGATGGCGCGCATCTTTGATCATGTCGAACTGCACGCCCATTACCGCGCCCGCACCATTGCCCAACTGTCCGGTGGGAACCAGCAGAAGGTTCTGTTTGCAAAGAGTTTTTGTCATGGCAGCGAGCTTTACATCTTTGACGAGCCCACGGTTGGCGTAGACATGGGCACGCGCGCGGCCCTCTACCGGCTGATCGCCGAACTGGCCGAGGCGGGCAAGGCGGTGGTGGTCATTTCATCCGATCTGCCCGAGGTGATGAACCTTGCCAACCGGGTGGTGGTGATGGCCCAGGGCCGGGTCAGCGCCGAACTGACGGGCGATGCGATCAACGAAGCCGACATCCTGAAACACTTCTTCCAAGAGACCGGAGCAGACGCATGAACACGGCCACCGAAACCCGCTTTTCGCCGTTGAGGATTGCCAGAACGGTCTTTATCCGGGTGGGGGTGCTGCCCTTTCTGCTGGCCGCGGCGCTGGTGGTGTTCTCGCTCACTTCGCAGGCCTTTCTGACCACGCAGAACCTGATCAATGTGGGGCGGCAGTCGGTCTATCTGATTCTGGTGTCGATGGGGCAGATGCTGGTGCTGATATCGGGCGGGTTCGATCTGTCGGTGGGCATGGTGATCGCGCTCAGTTCCGTGGTTTCGGCCATGACCATGGTTGCATTGATGCCGATGTTCCCTGATGCCGTCTGGCTGGTGATCGCGCTGGGGGCGCTGGCGGGTTTTGCGGTGGCGGCGGTGGTTGGCGCGCTCAATGGTGTGGGCGTGGCGGTCTTTGGCGTATCGCCCTTCATCATGACGCTGGGCGTGGCCTCGGCAGGCGCCGGGCTGGCGCTGTTTCTGACCGGGGGCGTGCCGGTGTCGAACCTGCCGTTCACCTTTGGCGATACCTTCGGTTTTGGCCGGATATGGAACGTGCCGGTGCCGGTTCTGATCGCGATCGTGGTGATCTTTGTGATGTGGATCTATATGGCGCATATGCGCAACGGCGCGCAGATCTATGCGGTGGGCGGCAATATCAAGGCGGCCAATCTGTCAGGCATCGATACGCGGCGCACGCTGATCCGGGTCTATGTGATCTGCGCGCTTCTGGCAGGGCTGACAGGGCTTTTGCTGACCGCGCGGGTTGAGACGGGGGACGCCAACATGGGCAGCAGCATGGCGCTTGAATCGATTGCGGCCTGTGTGATTGCCGGTGTGTCCCTGCGCGGCGGGATCGGCCGGGTGGAGAATGTGGTGCTGGGCGGGTTCTTCATCATTCTGGTGCAGAACGGGATGAACCTGGCGCAGATCAGCTCGTATATGCAGATGGTGGTGCTGGGCTCGCTTCTGATTCTGGCCGTGGTGTTCGATCAGCTGCGCTACCGGATGATCATGGGCCAGCGGTGAGCCATAAGCGATAGATGCGGGTGCGGCGCGAGGGTGAATGTGTGGCGTCGCGCGCCTACCTTACTCGGTCAGAAAGGCAAGCACGCGCGCCTTTGCGCCAAGCTCCAGCCCGTTGAGCAAGGCTGCCATACCCGCCCCGCCCGAGGGGGTAGTCACCAGTCCTTGTGCGGCCAGCAGCGCCACGCCGCGTGCGGCCTCTTCCTCGGTGATGGTCACGAACAGGTCGGCATCGCGCGACAAGCCGTGCAGGGCGATCATCGAGGGCGTCTTGCAATCCAGCCGTCCCATGCTTGAGACCGGACCCTTTGCCTCGGACAACTGACCGGCGAGAATGCTGTCCATCAGGGCGGGCGCGGCCATCGGCTCCACCACGATGATCTGCGGCTTGTCTGCCCAAAGCCTGCGGGCATGGGCCGCCACCGCCGCCGCAAGCCCGCCAACCCCGGCTTGTATGATGATATGCGTGGGCGGATTGGCGATCTGTGCGGCGGCCTCGGCGATGAGTTGCAGATAGCCCTCCATCACCAGAAGCGGCAGCGCCGTGTAACCGCGCCATGAGCTGTCCGACAAAAGCGTCCAGCCCTGCACTTTCGCGGCGGCTTCGGCGGCTTTCATGGCGGCCTCATAGGTGGCCCCCTCGCGGACAACCTCGGCCCCTTTGGCCTTGAGCCGCGCGACAAAGGCCTCGGGCACCGTTTCGGCCAAATAGATCACCGCGCGCGCGCCGAAAGCCCGCGCTCCGGCGGCCACCGACAGCCCGTGATTGCCTGCGCTGGCGGTGACATAGCAGCGCCCGGCAAGTGCCTGCGCCCAGTTGTCGCCCTGCACGGCCGTTTCGGCCTCGCGGGCAATGGCATGGGCCGCCCCCAATGCCTTGAAGCTGCCCAGCCCCATGCGCGCGCGCTCATCCTTCAGATGCACCTGCGCCACCTTGGCCAACCGGGCCAGCGCGGGCAGATCAAGCAACGGCGTCGGCGCGTGGGCGGGGCATTGCGCGATCAGCCGGGCCACACCCGATGCGTCACTGCGCGGCCATGGGGTATCGACGGCGAAACCCCGACCGCGCCACGGGTTTTGCAGGGTTACTGGCATGGATCGGCCATGGGGTGTCCCTCTTTGGCGGGTTTTGCCGCAAGCTAGCATCCTGCGGTGTGCATGTCCCGGACGCATATTTCAACAGGCTGTCGAAAACTCATTGCGCAGTGCTATGGGCGCTGATGCTCGATGTCGCGGGCAAGGGCGCAGAAGGCCTCCAGCGCGATCTCTTCGGCGCGGGCGGTCGGGGCAATGCCCAGCCGGGTCAGCCGGGCTTCGATCTGCGGGTCAAGGCCGCGCAGGCTGGCGCGCAACATCTTGCGGCGCTGGTTGAAAGCGGCAGCGATCACGCGCGACAGGATCGCGGGATCGGCGGGGAAGCGCGGGGCAGGCAGGGCGGTCAGATGCACCACCGCCGAGCTGACCTTGGGCGGCGGCGAAAAGGCCTCGGGCGGCAGGGTCAGCACAATCCGCGCCTCGCAACGCCACTGCGCCAGCAGCGCGAGCCGCCCATAGGCCTTGCCACCGGGCTGCGCCACAATCCGTTCGGCCACCTCGCGCTGGAACATCAGCGTCAGGCTGTCCCAGTAGGGTGGCCATTGCGCGGGCGTCAGCCAACGTACCAGCAGTTCGGTTCCCACATTATAGGGCAGATTGGCGACCACCCGGATCGGCGGCGTCAGATGCGCCAGAGGATCAATCGCCAGCGCGTCGCCGTGGATCACCTGCAACCGCCCGGGATATGCCGCGCCGATCTCTTCCAGCGCGGGCAGGCAGCGGGCGTCCTTCTCGATGGCCAGCACCTTTCGTGCCCCTTGCGCCAGCAACCCGCGCGTCAGTCCGCCGGGCCCGGGGCCAACCTCAAGCACATCGGCGCTCGACAGATCACCCGCTGCCCGCGCAATCCGGGCCGTGAGATTGAGATCAAGCAAAAAGTTCTGCCCCAGCGCCTTTTTCGCGCGCAGGTCGTGGCGCGCGATCACATCGCGCAGGGGCGGCAAATTGTCGATCATGCGCGCCGCCTTGCCATCTGGTCGGCCATCACCAACGCCGCGCGCAGGCTTGCCGGGTCAGCCAGCCCTTTGCCCGCGATGTCATAGGCGGTGCCGTGATCGGGCGAGGTGCGCACGAAGGGCAGGCCCAGCGTGACATTTACCCCGCCCGCGAAATCGATGGTCTTGATGGGGATCAGTGCCTGATCATGATACATGCAGATCGCCGCGTCATAGCGCGCGCGCGCGGCGGGGTGGAACATGGTGTCGGCGGGCAAAGGGCCAGTGAGGTGAAACCCCTCAGCGCGCAACCGATCCAGCACCGGGGTGATCAGCGTGATCTCGTCATCGCCCATCTTGCCGCCTTCGCCCGCATGCGGGTTCAGCCCGGCCACGGCAAGGCGCGGCGTGGGCAGGCCGAAATCACGGATCAGCCCGGCATGGGTCAGGCGGATCACGCTTTCCAGCAGCTCAGCGGTGAGGGTGCGCGGCACATCGCGCAGCGGAATATGGATGGTGGCGGGCACCACGCGCAAAGCCTCGCAGGCCAGCATCATCACCACCTCACACCCTCCCGCGAGATGGGCCAGAAACTCGGTATGGCCGGGAAAGGCAAAGCCCGCGCCATCCTGCAACGCCTTCTTGTTGATCGGACAGGTGACCAGCGCCGAGGCTTGCCCGGCCCGCACCAGTTCCACCGCCGTTTCAATCGCTGTGATGATCCCCGACGCATTCGCCGGGTCCGGCTGGCCGGGGCGGGCAGGGGCGGCGAAGGGGATGGGCAGCACCGCCAGCACATCGCCGGGCAGTGACGCTGCGGCAGCGGGCGTATCGATGGCCGCCCATGGGGTGCCCGCTGGCAGATGCGCGGGGTCGCCCAGCCAGATGAAGCGCGGCACATCCGCGCCGATGAGTCGCGCCACGGTCTCGGGGCCGATGCCCGCAGGATCGCCGCAACTGACGGCCAGAGGCGCGAGGCCGGGCGGCATCGTTCAGTGCCTGGTGCGGCGGGCAGGGAACGGGCGGGACATCAGCGGGTGCGGATTTCGGCTTCAGCGAGCAGGGTCTGCATATAGACCTCGGAGATGCCTTCAAGCGCGCGGTTGTAAAGCGACATCTCGATCTCGCTGCGGCGCGGGCGCGGGTCCGGCACGACAATGCGGTGACACAGCATCAGGACCACCAGTTCGCCGTTTTCGACCATGTTGCTCGAAAACTGCCCGGGGTTGAGCCTGCTCAGTTCCGTGGCCACCCCGGTGGGCAGTTCGGTCTGGCGCAGGGTTGTCGTGCGTACTGCACTTTCCGGCAGTTCAGGCGCGACCCGGCCCACCACGCGGCCCAGATCGGCGCAACTGTCGGCCAGTGCGCGGATTTCGGACAGACGCTGCAGATTGCTCTCGCTGCGCCCGCCGGGAAGGTTAAGGCTGCGGTATTCAATTTCGACATCGCCCGCAGGCACATCGCGCGTGTCCCGCCGACCACGCAGCTGAAAGATGGCATAGGCGCCGGGCACTTCCACCGGGCCGATAATAGTGCCGACCGATACGGTCGAGGCTGGCATGGCGATGGGTTCGGGCAGCGCGTTCAGTTCGATCCAGCGGTCAATCCGTCCCCCATCGGGCGCGGAGGGCGCGGCCGAGATCTGGCGGGCGGCGTTGGAGAATTCCTCCATCGAGTCGATGGCAAGGACCTGCGGAATCAGTTCGTTCACGGCTTCGGCGAATTCGGGGTCCGAGGGCAGAAATATCTCGGACAGCAGAACCTCGGTGACGGGGCGCACCGCCGCGACCGACTGGGCCGTATCAACCTGTGACGAGGTGACACGAACGCCCGCGCTATACCGGGCATTGACCAGTTCACGCCAAACCACACCGGCGCGGATGAATTCTTCAAAAGTCCCTGCCTCCACGCCGATCTCTGCCAGCCGGGCGATCAGCTCTTCGCGCGTGAGTTCGGCGCGCGCGGCAAATTCGGACATCCCCGAGGCGATATCCTCGGGCGTGACACGCACGCCAAGGCGCCGGGCCTCTTGAATGCGCAGCCGGTCCTCGATCAGGCGTTCACGCGCCTCTTCGCGCGGGTTCTGTCCGCCGACGCCCAGAAAGTCCAGAAACTGGGCATACTGGTTGATCTCATAGTTGGTGATGGCTTGTTCGTTGACATACACCGCCGCCGCGAAGGGCGATTGTGCCGAGGCGGGTGTCGGCGCGGACATCCCCGCCATCGCCAGAACCAGCACCGCCAGCCCCTGCGCTGCCGATCGCCGCAAGCCCGATGCCGCCGGGCAGGAACTGCGTGACCGGTCCAATGCGTATCGGAACAAAGCGCTGGGGGCCATCGTCAGACGGGCCGGGACATGGCAGGCGGCTTGAAGGGCGGAGCGAGAAAAATTCGGCAGCATGCAAAGCGTTCCGTTCATCTGTGTTCGGTTCACCGCAAGCGCGCAGGCGCTCGGGCGTCGTATTTCTGGTCTCAGGTCCGGCAGGCGCGGCCTGTCGGGGTGGCGCGTGCCCCGCCGATGCCCAGAAGTTCGACCTGCAGGCCGAACGAGGTTGACCGGGTCACATTAGTAGAGGTTGCGAAGCGATGCGAGAGGGAAACATCGACCGATACACAATCGGCCCGATATTCGATCCCGGTGCGGGCGGTGCGGAACTCGCGTTCGGTGACGTCGAATTCCCATCCGAAGCGTGCAGACAAGCCATTGTTGAACTGATGGCTGACATTCATATACCACTCCGCGCGGTTGCGGTTGCGGCCTTCAAAGGGGTTGGCGGGCAGATAGACATAGACCGCTGACAGCCCCGTGGCGCGCCCGTACCAGTTCAGACCGGCCTCGCCGCGGGTAGGGCTGCGCGCGTCGTCCAGCAACAGGCGCAGGCTCAGCGACAGCCCGCTTTGCGCCCACATCCGGCCCGCCAGCAACCAGTTGGACCGGCGCTGACCCAGCGGCTGCGGGTTGACCGGGTCAAAGCCGTCATAACCGTCACGCCGCCAGATGCGCCCGGCCAGTGCTTCGAACGACAGGCCCTCGGCGCTCAGCCGGGCCCAGCGAAACCCCAGATTGGCGCGGGTGCCGTCATCGGGGGCATCATGGCCGGAAAAGCGGGTCATCGAGAACAGGTTGCCCGGGTCCAGTTCTGGCATCACATGGTCTTCGTTGGGCAGGTTGACCCTGTTGCGATGGCTGGCAATCACCTGCGCGATCGGCTCGATCACATAAGACGTGCCCTGAGCGCCGGTTGCGGCCAGCGGCCAGCGCAGATCAACCATGCCCTGCACCGCGCGCCGGGTGACCGGGTCTGGAAAGGCGCTGTCATTGCCCACGCGCACATGGTCGATGCGCCCCTGCACCGCGCCGGTGGCAACCAGCCCGGCAGGCAGGATCATCTGGCGGCGCCATTCGGCGGCGACGTTGAAGCGCGCCAGATCGCGCCCGTCCGGCCCGTCGATGCGGGCGCGGCGCTGATGAGCATGGGCGCCAAAGCGCAACCGCACCTCGCCCCCCATACCGACAGGGGCCAGCCCGATGCGCTGCTCCCATTCGGCCTGCGCCACGCGGTTGGGCAGGACGCTGTTGTCGACGCCGGGCTCCAGCGTGTGGAACTGCACCAGCCGCGCGCGCACCGCCTGATCGCGGCGATACCGCTCCAGCGTCACATGGCTGCGGATGCGCGTGGCCGAGGTGATGCCATAGGTGTTCAGATACCGCCGGTCGCTGGGCACCAGCAGATCGGCTTCAAGGCTGAAATCATTGTGCAGATGAAAGAGCGCGCGCAGATAGGCATGCCCG
Source organism: Pararhodobacter sp. (assembly GCA_020832545.1). Taxonomy (GTDB): domain Bacteria; phylum Pseudomonadota; class Alphaproteobacteria; order Rhodobacterales; family Rhodobacteraceae; genus Pararhodobacter. Next base: position 80,959 of record JAFIEK010000006.1, read on the forward strand.
CGTGTGCGTGTCGAGATCCGGTTGTCGCGCGCGATCTGGCCGCCGAATTCCAGCCCGCCATTGCTGAACGCCTGCCGGTAGCGCAAGGCCAGCGCGTAAGACCCGGTGGTATACACGCTGGGGGTGATGGTCAGGTCACGGTCCTGACCGAAGGGCAGGAAATAGGGCAGCGAGGTGCCAAACCCCAGCCCGCTGCGCACCGAAAAGCGCGGGGTCAGAAAGCCGCGCGACCGACGCAGCGTGGGGTCGGGCAGGCGCAGATAGGGGCTGTAGAACACCGGCACCCCGGCGATGCGGAACTGCGCGTGGTCAAAGTAAAGCTGTTGCGCGTCCTGATCATGAGTGACGCGGGCGGCGCGGATTTCCCAGAGCGGCGTTGGGTTTTGCGCGCAGACCGGGCAACTGGAGGCCACCACCGCATTCATCCGCGTGAGATTGCCATCCGCGCGCTCGACCGAGGCGGCGGCGATCTGCAACTGCTGGTCCAGCACCACCCGGGCCGAGCGAATCAGCCCGGTGCGCAGGTCATCGGCCAGATCGGCCGAATCGGCCAGAAACATCCGGTCGGGGCCGTCATGAAGCACGATCGGTCCGTCAATCGTCAGGTGGTTGCGTGACTGGTCATAGACCACCCGCGAGGCCGTCAGCCGCACCGACCCATGCCAGACCTCGACCGAGCCGCTGGCGACAAGGCGCTGCGCGCGGTCCACAAAGACCTGATCGGCCATCAGCATGGCCTGATTACGGGCAGATGTCTGGCCCGGAAACTGGCCCGGCAGCTGGACCTGTGCTTGGCTGGGCTGGGCGCTGATGACAAGCACGGCAAGACAGGCCGCAGAAGCGGCCCCCTTTGCCCAATGCCCCATCATCTTGCGTATGCGCACTCAGCCATCCTCCAGATGCAGTAATACCCCAACGGCCAGCAGCATGGAAGCAACCGGCGGCGTCCAGATTGCCAGCGCGATGGGAATCTGCCCATTCTCTCCCAGAACTTGCGCGAAGTTACGAAAAAAGAACAGAGCGAATCCGGCCAGAACGGTGATCAGCACCCGGCGCGAAGCTGATCCGGCACGGCTGTGTTGCAGGCACAGAACCGCCCCGATCAGCATCATCGCCGCCATCAGAAGCGGCAACGCCAGCTCGGCCTGAAACCGCGCCCGGTGATCGCGCGTGGCCAGCCCCGCCCGCTCCATCGCCTGAATGAAGGCAGGCATTGCCCAGACCGAGATGGAGCCTGATCGCGCCAGACTGTCGCGGATGCGCTCGGGCGTGAGGTCGGTCTGAAGCGCCACCTCGGGGTAGCTGCGGGCGCTGGCCTCTGGGTTGGGGTCGTTGAGGTCCCATTGCTTGGCATTGAGCAACAGCCACCGCCCCGGTTCCAGCCGCCCTGAATCGGCCTCGATCCGGATCATCGGCGCACCGGTCTCGCGGTCAAAGACCAGAAATGTGATCGGCTCAAAGCTCAACCCATCCGCCACCACCGATTCGGCGCGGATCACCGTCTGGCCCAGCGTGTCACCCTGCCGCAGCCATAGCGCCGAATCGCTGATCGAGATTTCGGCGACCAGATCGGGGTTCTGAAGCGCTTGAAGGCGTTGCTGATAAAGCCGGTTTGAAGCCGAGGCCATCGGGTTGAGCAGCGCCACCACCAGAATGCCGAACACCAGAACCGCCAGCACCGGCTCTACCAGCCAGCGTTTGGCAGAGCGGCCTGCACTGCGCATCACCACCAGTTCGGATGAGCGCGCCATCGACAGAAACAGCGCCATGGACGACAGGATCATCAGAAGCGGCATGATCTGGTAGAAGGTGCGCGGCACCCGCAGCACCGAAAGCGTCAGCAGTTCCGGCAACCCGGCCTCATTGCCGAAGCGGCGCACCACCTCGAACACTTCAAACAATACCAGCATGCCGAAAAACACCGCCGCGATCATCGCGAAGGTTCCGGCCAGCCGCCGCACGATATACAACCCCAGCGTCATGGTGCGCCACTTCCGCTCAGCGGGACCGGGCGCACTCGTCGCATCCGCGCCGCATGGCGGATCAAGAGCCACGCCACCGCAAATGACGCCGCCAGTGGCACCAGACCCAGCCAGGACAGCGCGACCGAGCGCATGGCCTCACCCGCCAGCACATTGGCGAAGGTCTGCATCAGGGCCAGCAGCGCCACCGCCAGAACCACTTCGCGCCACACGCCCAGACGGCTGAACCCGCCCGCGATCAGGGCCGCATAGCCAATCAGCGCGGTGGCCACCGCCGCGAAGGCATCGACAAAACGCGACACCAGTTCAAAGCGCATCTGCGCGTCCGAAGAGCGGGTTTCAAGGATCAGCGCGGGGTCCGGGCGCAGCAGTTCAAGCGTTGACAGCTCCTGCACCGAGCGCCCGCGCCCGATCGGGCCGATCAGCGCGCCCAGATCATAGGTGAAATCGGCAAATGTCGTCGTCGAAAGCCGCCCGGTGCGGTTGTCGTAGATCTGGGCGAAGCCGTCGATCATCACCAGCTTTGGCCCAGAGGCCTCGGGGACAATCAGGGCGCTGCTGGCGGTGTAGTCGATACGCTGCGACAATGAGCGGGTGTCGGACAGATAGATACCGCGCAGCACGCCGTCTTGCGTGATCTCGGAAATGAAGAAGGTCAGCCCGCCGCCGGGGTGCTGAAACACGCCCTGCTGCAACAACCCGGTGGTGATGTTCTGGGCGATCTCGTTCTGGCGCTGCGACAACTGGGCATAGGCCGCCGGGACCAGAAAATGCATCAGCACCAGCAAGAACCCCGCCACGATCAGCCCGAACAGAATCACCGGGCGCGCCAGCCGGTAGGGCGACAGGCCCGCCGCCTGCAGGACCGTGATCTCGTTCGAGCGCAGCAGGCTTTGCGTGACATAGACCGTGGCCACAAAGGCCGCCACCGGAAGCACCGTGCGGATCAGCATGGGCAGGCTGAGTGCGGTGAACTCCAGAAACACCAGAAGCGGCTGGCCGTCGCTGATCAGCTGATCGAACAGCCGGGCGGCGCGATTCACCCAGTAGACCGAAATCAGGACGAGCGAAAAGAAGGCAAAGACCCGCAACAGCTGCGACAGAATATATCGATCCAGCCGCGCCACGCGACATTCCTTCCTTGCAGACTTCCCCGCGCGGCACCCTAAACGCTTTTCGCTGGCGGGAAAACTGCCAATTCTGTGCCTTGGTTTCAACTCGATGGCGGGCACTGGCCAAAGACGTGGCGTGGGGCTACCTTGGCCGCAAATGCGCCCGCTTTCGGCGCCGAAACACAAGAACGGAGACCGCCATGACCCTTGTTCCGATCGAATTTGCCCCGGCCGATGCCGACGCCCTTGCCACGCATGAAGGCCGGGTGGTGGGGTTTGCCGATACCGAACTGGACAGCTGGGCGAAGCGGCTGGACCGGCTGACGCGCGGCGCGCTCCAACGTGCGATTGCCAGCGAGGGCTGGGAAAAGCTCAAACCCGGCGAGTCGATGGATCTGGCCTTTCCCGCCGGCATGGCCGCGCAGGCCGTGCAACTGATCCGCCTGCCGAGAAAGGCCAAACCGGCGGATCTGCGTAAGGCAGGGGTGAGCATCGCCAAGGGGCTGGGCGAGGCCGGGGCACTGGTCGCCGGGGCCTCGGTGCGCAAGGCCGAGTATCTGGCCGAGGGGCTGGCACTGCGCGCCTATACCTTCGCACGCCGGGCCGAGGCACCTAAGGCCCCCGGCACCGTGACGCTGGCCAGCAATGACCCCGAGGGTGCGAAAGCCGCCGCCAGTGCGCTGCTGGCACGCGCCGAGGCCGTGCATTTCACCCGCGATCTGGTCAACGAGCCCGCCAATATTCTGACCACCACCGAGTTTGCCAGCCGTATCGAGGACATGCGCGCCTTCGGTCTTGAGGTTGAGGTGCTGGAAGAGGCCGATCTGGAAAAGCTGGGCATGCGCGCGCTTCTGGCGGTGGGCCAGGGCTCGGACAGTCCGACCAAGGTGGTGGTGATGCACTGGAAGGGCGGCGGCGATGAGAAGCCGCTGGCGCTGGTCGGCAAGGGTGTCATGTTCGACACTGGTGGCATTTCCATCAAGCCTTCTGCCGGCATGGAAGACATGGTGATGGATATGGGCGGCTCGGCCGTGGTTGCCGGGGTGATGCGCGCGCTGGCAGCCCGCAAGGCACCTGCAAATGTCGTGGGGTTGGTCGGGCTGGTCGAGAACATGCCCGACGGGCGCGCGCAGCGACCGGGCGATGTGGTCACCTCGATGAAGGGCGACACGATCGAGGTGATCAACACCGATGCCGAGGGGCGTTTGGTGCTGGCTGATGTGATGTGGTACGCGCAGGAACGCTTTGAGCCTGTCGCCATGATCGATCTGGCCACGCTGACCGGGGCGGTGATTGTCGGGCTGGGGCATGAAAAGGCCGGGGTTTTTGCCAGCGATGACGAGCTTTGCGCCGATTTCCTCAAAGCCGCTGCCGAGACTGATGAGGGCGCCTGGCGTCTGCCGCTGGACCCGGCCTATGATGAGCTGATCAAGTCGCGCGTGGCGGATGTGAAGAATGTCGGCGGGCGCACCGCAGGTTCGATCACCGCGGCGCAATTCCTTCAACGCTTCGTCAAGCCGGATGTGCCGTGGATCCATCTGGACATCGCGGGCGTCGCGCTGGTTGCCAAGGACACCGCCTTTGCCCCCAAGGGGGCCACAGGCTGGGGGGTGCGCGCGCTTGATACGCTGGTGCGCAACCGCTTCGGCGGCTGAGGCAGGGCGATGGCGGTCGCGCGCTTCTATCATCTGACGCAGGACCCTTTGGAAGGGCTGTTGCCGGTGCTGATCGGCAAGGCGTTCGAGGGTGGGTTGCGCGTGGCCCTGCGCGGCAGTGACCCTGCGCGGATGACGGCGCTGGACAGCCAACTCTGGCGCGGCGACGGGTTCTTGCCGCACGGGCTTGCGGGCGGGCCGCATGACGCCGATCAGCCCGCGCTTTTGTGCAGCGATGACCGCCCTGCACCTGATCTGCCCAACCAGCCCGGCTGCCTGATCACGCTGGATGCCGCGCCGGTGGGCGCTGACGAGGCGCAGGCGCTGGAGCGGTTGTGCATCGTCTTTGACGGGCTGGACCCACAGGCGGTAGAGGCCGCGCGCGGCCAGTGGCGCGCGCTGACCCAGGCCGGGGTGGCCGCCGAATACTGGAGCCGCGCCAGCGGTCGCTGGACCTGCGAGGCCCGGCACCCCAAGGAATAGGGGCAGGGGGCTTTTACTTGCGAACGAATCGCAATAAGACAGGGTGAACGGCACCTCCTGAAGGAACCCAAATGGCTGCGCTGCATGAACCGCATATCGCCTGCCACATCGAAGACCTGACCGTCAGCTATCAGGAACGCCCGGTCCTGTGGGACATTGACCTTGATATCCCGCCCGGCGTCATGGCGGCCATCGTGGGGCCGAACGGGGCAGGGAAATCAACGCTGATCAAGGCGGTTCTGGGGCTGGTGCGCCCGGTGGCCGGGCATGTGCGGCTGTTTGGCCTGCCCATTGCTGCTGCGCGGCGGCGGGTGGGCTATGTGCCGCAGCGCCAGTCGGTTGACTGGGATTTTCCGGCCACTGTTCTGGATGTGGTGTTGATGGGGCTGTATGGCCAGTTGGGCTGGCTGCGTCGCCCGGGCCGCACTGAGCGTGCGCGCGCCATGGCCGCGCTGGCGCAGGTGGGGCTGGAAGATTACGCGCGCCGCCAGATCAGCCAGCTTTCGGGCGGGCAGCAGCAACGCACCTTCATCGCCCGCGCGCTGGTGCAGGAGGCGGATCTTTACTTTCTTGACGAGCCGATGGCCGGGGTCGATGCCGTGACCGAGGCCGCGATTGTGGCGCTTCTTAAGGCGCAGCGCGATGCGGGCAAGACGGTTGTGGTGGTCCATCATGACCTGCAAACCGTGGCGCGGTATTTTGACTGGCTGGTGATGCTCAACCAACGGATTATCGCGCAGGGGCCGGTCTCACAGGTCTATACGCCCGAGAACCTGCGCGCCGCCTATGGCGGGCAACTGGCGCTGATCGGCACTCTGGACGCTCAGGCGGACAAGGCCCCATGAGCTTTGAGGTCAGCCATACGCTGATGACGGTGGCGCTTGCCGCCCTGCTGATCGGTGGGCTGGCGGGGGTACTGGGCTCGTTTCTGGTGCTGCGCGGGCAAAGCCTGCTGGGCGACGTGATCTCGCATGCCGCACTTCCGGGTGTGGTGGCCGGGTTCCTCATGTCCGGCAGCCGCAGCTTTGTGGCGATCTTGCTGGGCGCACTGGTCGCAGGGGCGCTGGCGGGGCTGTCGGTGCAGCTGTTGCGCCGGGGGGCAGGCCTGAAATCCGATGCCGCGCTGGGGGTGGTGCTGAGCCTCTTTTTCGCAGCCGGCGTGGTGCTCTACAGTGTCGCGCAGGGGCGGCCCGGGGCGGCGGGGTTGCAGGTGTTCCTGTTCGGTCAGGCGGCCTCGGTCCTGCGCAGTGATGTGGTGGCGATGGCCGTGGTGGCGGCGCTGGTGCTGGGCGTGATTGTGGCCCTGTGGAAGGAATTCCAGCTGATCAGCTTTGACCCCGAGGGCGCGCGCGCGGCGGGCCTGCCGGTGGAGCGGCTGGAAACCCTGTTAAGCGTGCTGGTGGCGGTGGCGATCGTTCTGGGGCTGGCACTGGCCGGGGTGGTGCTGATGGTGGCGATGTTGATCGCGCCTGCCGTGGCCGCACGGCAATGGGTGAATCGGCTGGGGCCAATGGTGGTGCTGGCGGCGGTTTTCGGGGCCGGGTCCGGCATGGCGGGCGCGGTGCTGTCGGCGCTGGGCACCGGGGTCGCCACCGGGCCGGTGATGGTGCTGGTGGCCAGTTCTGTTGTCGCCGTGTCGCTGGTGCTGGCCCCGGGGCGCGGTGTACTGGCGCGCCTTGCCATGGACCGGCGCGCGCGGCGCAGCCTGCATCGGCGGCAGGTGCTGGAGGTGATGGCCGGCCTCAGCGCGGAACATGCCAACCCGGCCTATCGCAGCGAAGAGACGATGCTCGATGCCTATCTCGGCACCCCGGCGCGGCCCGTTCTGCAACGGCTGGAGCGCGAAGGGCTGATCCGTCAGGTTCCGCACGGCCCCGAGGGGCGGGCGCATTGGGAACTGACGGATGAGGGGCAGGCGGGGGACAGGGCATGAGTGCCGCGCTGCAGACCATCCCGGCGATGATCCTGATGACCGGGGCGCTGGTGGCCCTGTCAGGTGCGCTTCTGGGCACGTTTCTGGTGCTGCGCGGTCAATCGATGGCCAGCGACGCCATTGCCCATGCCATCGTGCTGGGGATCGTGCTGGCATGGATGCTGACCGGCGCACGCACCGGCCCGCTGTCTGTGGCAGGGGCGGCGCTGGCGGGGCTGGCCAGCGTGCTGGCGGCGCAGGCGCTGGCGCGCAGCCGCCTGATGGCGCATGACGCCGCGCTGGGGCTGGTGTTTCCGGCGATGTTTGCACTGGGGGTGCTGCTGATCAACCTCAACGCGCGCAACCTGCATCTGGATGCAGATACCGTGCTTTTGGGCGAGATCGGTTTTGTCTGGCTGCATACGGTTATGATACTGGGGTTTGAGATGCCGGTGGCGGCGGCCACGCTGGCGGTGGTGGCGCTGCTGAACATGGGCTTTGTGGTGCTGTTCTGGAAAGAACTGAAACTGGCCTCGTTCGACCCCGGACTGGCCAGCGCGCTGGGGTTCCGGCCTGAACTGCTGGGCGCGGTGCTGCTGGCGCTGACCTCGGTGACGGCAGTGGCGGCGTTTGATGCCGTGGGGGTGGTGTTGTTCATGGCCTTCCTGATCGTCCCAGCCGTCACCGGGCTTTTGCTCAGCCGCCGGTTGTGGGCGATGCTGGGGATTGCGCTGGTGTCGGGGCTGGTGTCTGTGGGGGCTGGCTACGGGCTGGCGCTGCGCTGGGATGTGTCGATCGGCGGCATGATGGCGCTGGCCACCGGGGGCGGGCTGGTGCTGGCGCTGATGGTGGCGCCCAGAAGCGGGCTGGTTGCGGCGCTGATCCGGCGCAGGCTGATGCGCGACGAGGCGCGGCTGAACACCCTCCTGATCCATCTCTCCAGCCACAGCGGGACCCCCGCGCAGGCCGAGGAATGCACGGAAGTGGCGTTTATCGACCATCTCCACTGGTCGCCCGACACCGTGCGTCAGGTGATCCTTGCCGGGCTGGACCGTGGGCTGATGCGGCGCGAGGGGCGGCTTTTTGCGCTGACGTCAGCCGGTGCGGCCCGTGCGGTAATGCTGATACGCGCCCATGACCGCCGCCGCGCCTTGCCGCCAGAGGAGTGACGGGAAACGCGATCAAACAATCGCGTTGCAAGCGTCTTTTCAAGGCACGTCGGTCGCCGGTGGCGCCCTGGTGCCCCGGCCTTGGCGCGGCCCGTTGATCCACCCAATCTATCCTTGTGCGGTCAGCGCCAGGTGCAGTCGTCCGCCGCTTGCTGCCAGTCGCTGCGCCGCCCCCTCCCGGTCCAGCCCGCATGTCAGCATGACGATCGCAATCTTGATGGTTCCGCCCTCATCAAGTGCAAGCTCGGCGGCGTCTGGGGCGACGTCGGCCAGTTCGGCCACCATATCGATGGCGCGGGCGCGCAGCTTGGCGTTGGTCGGTGCCATATCCACCATCCGGCCCCGCCAGACATGGCCCAGCCGCAGGAATATCCCGGTTGACAGGATATTCAGCGCCGCCTTCTGCGCCGTGCCCGCCTTCATCCGGGTAGAGCCCGCGATGATCTCGGCCCCCGTCGCCAGCAAAAGCGGGTGCTCGCACACCGCCCCCAGCGCGCCGCCTGCATTGTTGAACACCGCAATCGTCAGCGCCCCTTGTGCGCGGGCATGCGCAACCCCTTCCACAGTGAACGGCGTGCGGCCCGAGGCGGCGATGCCGATGACCACGTCGAGCGCTGACACCCCTGCGTCGTTCAGGGCAGTAATGGCGGCGGGCCCGTCATCCTCGGCGCCCTCGACCGCGCGCAACAGCGCATCCGCGCCTCCTGCCATCAGGGCCCGCGCACGCGCGGGCGGCCAGCCGAAGGTCGGCAACAGCTCTGCCGCGTCCTGCACCGCGATCCGGCCCGAGGTGCCCGCACCAAGGTAGATCAGCCGTCCGCCCGCGTTCAGCCGGGCCACGGCCGCGTCAATCGCTGCCGCCATCGCGTCACCCGCACCTGCAAGCGCGGCAACGGCGGCCAGTTGCCCCTCGATCATCGCACTGACCATATCGGCGGTGGGCCAGGCCTCGACATTGGCAAAACGCGTGGCGGCGGATTCGGTGGTGCTCATGTTCTCTCCAATGCGTGTTGGGCGGCGGCCAGAGCGGCGTCAAGCTGGCGAAGCTCGGGGCGATGTGCAGCCAGCAGGCCGGACAGCCGCGCGGGGATCGCCGGGTGCAAGGCCAGAACCCCGCCGGTGAACACCAGCGGCGCCGGGCCGCAGCGGTCAATCAGAATGTGCGCCAGCCGCGCGAGGTCATCGGCGGCGGCGTCAAGGATCGCCAGCGCGGCTGCGTCGCCCGCTGTTGCGGCACCGGCCACGGCGCGCGCCAGTAGTCCGATGCGCCCGCGCTCACCGGCATAGACATGGCGGCGCACGGCCTCCCATCCGGTGCCGCCGATGGCCGTGAACAGATGCTGCGCAAGTGGGGTCTCGGATTGCCCGGTCTCATCAATCCGGCGCAGCACCTGCCGCAGCGCGTTGAGCGCAATCCAACTGGCCGAGCCCGCATCGTCGATCAGCGCGCCATGTCCACCAACAACCAGCGTTTCGCCGCCCGGCAGGCGCGACATGCCGACCGATCCGGTGCCCGCCAGTACCAGATGCCCCGGCCCCGCACCAAAGGCTGCGCGCCAGGCCAGCGCCATATCGTTTTCATGGCTGACCTGTGCCACCGGCAAGTGCAGGGTATCAGCGCAAAGCGCGCTCACCGCCGGGTCATTGGTGAACCCCACGCCGGTCAGGCCGAGATGGGCGCGTGCAGCGGGCCGGGGCAGGGCGGCGCGCACCGCCTCCAGCGCCGCAACAAACGCGGCACGGTGGCCGGGATCGGCCAGCAGCCCGGTGGCGCCGGGTGCTTCGCCGCGCGCCTGCACGTGGCCAGTGTCGCCCAGCAGCACCCAGCGCGTCGCCGTTCCGCCCATATCGATGCCCAGATACGCCATGCCGCCCCCTTTGCCCCAGCGATAGCGCCTGACTTGCGCGAATGCCACCGCTTTGCGCCGCGCGCGCGTTGCGCTATGCCGGTGGCAGGAACGGAGGGTGGGATGCAAACCGAGATCTATCGCGCCGCATGGCTGCATGACGGCACGCAATTGCATCACGGCGCGGCGCTGGTGGTGCAGGGCGGGCAAGTGGCAGGGGTGCTGGGCGCGGATGATCCTTTGCCCGGAGGGGCACGGCTGCATGATCTGGGCGCGGGCGGGATCGCGCCCGGGATGGTGGATTTGCAGGTCAACGGCGGCGGCGGGGTAATGCTGACGCCCGCACCCGGCGCGATTGCACGGATCTGCGCGGCCCATGCCCGGCTGGGTGCGACGTCAATCCTGCCGACGCTGATCACCGACACGCCCGAGGCCACGGCGGGCGTGATCGAGGCCGCGATTTTGGCCCACAGCGCCCGCGTGCCGGGCTTTCTGGGCCTGCATCTGGAAGGCCCGCATCTGGACCCGCGCCGCCACGGCGCGCATGATCCGGCGCTGATCCGGGCGATGACAGCGGATGATCTGGCGCTCTATCTGCGTGCGGCCCGCGCCTTGCCGGGGCTGATGATCACCCTCGCGCCCGAAAGCGCCAGCCCGGCGCAGATATCAGAGCTGGCGCGCGCCGGGGTTGTGGTCAGCCTTGGCCACAGCGCATGCAGCTTTGAGGCCGCGCAGGCGGCGATCAGCGCCGGGGCACGCTGCGTGACGCATCTTTACAACGCCATGAGCCCGCTAAACCATCGCGCGCCGGGGCTGGTGGGGGCGGCGCTGGATGGTGACGTGGCGGTGGGCGTGATCTCGGATGGGGTGCATGTGGCCGCGCCTGCGTTGCGGCTGGCGCTGAAGGCCAAGCCGACGGCGCAGCTGTTTCTGGTCAGCGATTCGATGGCGGTTGCCGGGACAGATCAGGCTGAATTCACACTGGGTGGGCGGCAGATCCTGCGCTGTGACGGGCGGCTTACCCTGACTGACGGCACGCTGGCCGGGGCCGATATCAGCCTGCCGCAATCAGTGGCGCATCTGGTGGCGGTGGGGTGTGGGCTGGAGCGTGCGCTGGCCATGACAAGCGCGGTGCCCGCCGACGTGATCAATGCGCCGGTGGGGCGGCTGGTGGCCGGTCGGGCGGCGGATTTCGTGCATCTGGACGCGGCCTTGGCGCTGTCTGGCGTCTGGCAGGCAGGACGGCGGCTGGAGGGTTGAGCCCCGCTATTTCATGAAATCGCAAAATTCAGCGCAACCCGGCGCGCTGCCGCGCCCGCTCAATCGCCGCGACCACAATATCGGGGTGACTGTGGTGCGGCATGTGCCCGCCGCCTTCGATCCGCGTCAGATGCGCTGACGCAACAGCTTGCGCCAGCCGTTCGCTGTGAATGGCGATCCCCACGATCGTATCAGCATCGCCGTGCACCATCTCGATCGGCAGGGTGAGCGCACCGTAGCCGGGCTGCATCTGCGCCAGATAGTCGTTGAGTGCATTGACCTGCCGGGTATTCGCCGCTTGTGAGGCGCGCCGCATCGACAGCCCCGCGCCGAAATGTGCGACATAACCCTCGGGCACCGGATGGGGCGCGAAGACTGCTTCAAAGCTGCGCCGCGCTGCGCTTTCAGGGGCCAGTGCGGTCAGCATGTGGCGGGCGGTATTGCCCAGCGGGCCGTCATTGATGCGATACCACAAACCGAGGCCACCCTCCCAGGGCCAGGTCGCGCCCGCCAGAAGGACCAGTGCGGCGGTGCCCTCGGGGTCCTCAAGCGCCCAGGCCATCGCCACCGCCCCGCCATAGGAATGACCCAGAACGATGGGCCGTTGCACGCCCATCTCCGCCACGACGCGGCGCAGGATGCGCGCCTGAACCCTGGGATCGCCCTCATCCTCGCCCCAACTGTCGGACCAGCCGAGGCCGGGACGATCAAGGGCGATGATGCGGTAGTCGGCTGCCAACCGAGCGGTCAGATCAAAGGTAAAGTCGCGCAGATTGCCGTTTGCTCCGTGGATCAGCACCAGATCGGGGGCCGTGCCCGCCGGGCGGCCCAATTCGCGCAGATGCACCTGCCGCCCGTCCAGTGTGATCATGCGGCCCACCGGTGGATTCGCGGCTTCCCACTCGTTTTCGCGGGCGGTGGCGCGGGCATCCAGCGCGACCGCGCAGCCGGTCAGCAGCGCGACAACAGCCGCGAGGGCAAGAAAAAGGGTGAGTGGTGAGGCAGTCAGACCGGCGGACATTGCGAGCTTTCATCAAGGACAGCGGGCAATCTAGCGCCTTGCCTCGCGGCGTCCAGCCGGTCAGCCCCGTGCGAAACGCCCGGCACGCCCGCCGCGCCGCGTGGGCTGGGGGCCGGGGCGGGCCGCAGCGGCCTCATTCAAAAGGTGCGACATCGGATGATCGGGCGCGGGCACACCGTAATGCTGGCGCAACCGTTCCAGCGCCGCCGCCTGATCCAGCGTGCCGTCAAGGCTCAGTGCCCAATCGACAAGGACCGAGCGGCACTCGGCATCGCTTATCCCGTCGATCCGGTAGCTCTCGCGGATCAGGCCCTTGGGGTCATCGCGGTCAGGTCCGGTCATGATCATTCAACCTTCGAGCGCTGCGACACCGGGCAGAACCTTGCCCTCCATCCATTCCAGAAAAGCACCGCCCGCGGTGGAAATATAGGTGAAATCCTGCGCAATCCCCGCCCGGTTCAGCGCGGCAACCGTATCGCCACCCCCGGCGACCGAGATCAGACCGCCCGCCCGTGTGCGTTCAGCGGCATGGCGGGCCACGGCATTGGTGGCGGCGTCAAAGGGCGCGATTTCAAATGCACCCAGCGGGCCGTTCCAGATCAGGGTGCGCGCGGTATCAAAGACCAGCTTGATCGCCGCCACGCTTTGTGGCCCGGCGTCAAGGATCATCGCATCCGCGGGGCAGTCAGTTACCACCTGATGGGGTGCGTTCTCACGGAACTCATGCGCCACAACCAGATCAACGGGCAGATGGATCTGGCAGCCGGTTTCCTGCGCGCGGGCAAGAATGGTGCGGGCAGTCTCGGCCAGATCATGCTCGCACAGCGATGTGCCCACCGGCTTGCCTTGCGCGGCCAGAAAGGTGTTGGCCATACCACCACCGATCACCAGATGATCGACACGGCCCACCAGATTGCCCAGCAATTCCAGCTTGGTCGACACCTTGGCCCCACCAACGATGGCCACCACCGGGCGCTCAGGCTGGCCGAGTGCGGCCTCCAGCGCCTTCAGCTCAGCCTCCATCAGACGACCGGCGCAGGCTGGCAGCAGATGCGCGATGGCCTCGGTGGAAGCATGGGCGCGATGGGCGGCGGAAAAGGCGTCATTGACATAGACCTCCCCCAGCGCGGCGAGGGCGGCAGCCAGTTCGGGGTCGTTCTTTTCCTCACCGGGGTGAAAGCGGGTGTTTTCCAGCAGCGTCACATCGCCCGGCATCATGGCCGCGATCACCCGTTTGGCGGGCAGGCCGATGCAATCCTCGGCAAAGCCCACCGGGTGTCCCAGTGCAGCCTCCAGCGCGGGGCGGACCTGCGCCAGCGACATCTCCGGCACCACCTTGCCCTTGGGGCGGCCGAAATGGGCCAGCAGCACAACCTTGCCGCCTGCCGCCGCGATATGGCGGATGGTCGGCAGAACGGCCTTGATTCGCGTGGCGTCGCTTACCCGACCGTTCTCGATGGGCACATTGATATCCACGCGCACCAGCGCGGTCTTGCCCGCGAAATCCATCGCGTCGAGCGATTTCCAGCCCATCTGCGGCTCCTGTGGTGATCTCGTCCTGAACTGGTGATGCCCGCTGCGCAGGCAGGCGTCAACACCCGTGCGCCCCGTGCGGTAAACTCGGCGCGACGGCGCGCATGCGGGGCTTCCCCTTGGCGGCCAAGATCGCTACGGTCGCGCGCAAATGAAACCTGAGGAGTGCGGCATGGCCGAAATCAAGGACCCCGAAAACACCATCGTGATGGAGCTGAAGACCGGCACTGTGATGATCGAGCTGCTGCCCGACGTCGCCCCCAAACATTGCGAGCGCATGAAGGAACTGGCGCGGGCAGGGGCCTATGACAATGTGGTTTTTCACCGGGTGATCGAGGGCTTCATGGCCCAGACCGGCGATGTGGCCAACGGCAACGCTGAAAAAGATTTCAACCTGCGCCGTGCGGGTACCGGCAGCTCTGATCTGCCCGACCTGCCCGCCGAATTTTCCGGCGTGCCGCATGACCGGGGCACCCTGGGCGCGGCGCGTTCGCAAAGCCCCAATTCGGCCAACAGCCAATTTTTCATCAATTTCGGCGACAACCATTTTCTGAACCGGCAATACACGGTCTATGGCCGTGTGATCGCGGGCATGGAACATGTCGATAAGATCGTGCGCGGCGAGCCGCCCGCAGAGCCGGACCGGATGATCTCAGTCAAGGTGGCCGCCGATGCATAAGCGCTTTTTCCTCGCAGCCAGCCTTGCGCTGGGTTTTGGCGCGCTCAGCGCCACCGCACAGACCGCCGCGCCCGCCGATGCGCCGGTGCTGGAAATCACCGTCGCGGGCGAGGCCAGCGGCGTGATTCGCATCGCCCTGCGCCCGGACCTTGCGCCGCAGCATGTAGAGCGGATCGTCACGCTGGCCGAAGCGGGCAGCTATGACGGTGTGGTCTTTCACCGCGTGATCGACGGGTTCATGGCACAGACCGGTGATGTGCAGTACGGCCGCGTCGGGGGCGACATGTCGCGCGCCGGAACCGGGGGGTCAGACATGCCCAACCTGCCGGCCGAGTTCACCGCCGAGCCTTTCGCGCGCGGCGCGATGGGCATGGCGCGCTCGCAAAGCCCCGACAGCGCGAACAGCCAGTTCTTTCTGATGTTCGCCCCGGCCACGCATCTGAACGGCCAATATACAGTTCTGGGTCATATCACCGAGGGGCTGGACGTGCTGGACGCAATCAAGCTGGGGCGTGGGCCCAACGGCGCGGTTGTGGGCGAGCCCGACCGCATGGAAAGTGTGCGCGTCATCCGCTGAGCGCTTTTGCCCCCGGCACCGCCCATAGTGGGCCGGGGGCAGACCGACAGGGCTTTATTTCCGCACTGATCTGCGCCATATGAAAGCCAGCACGGAACACCAGCTCGGAACAGGGAAAACCGGCCATGAAATTCCTTCTTCGCTTTCTCACCTGGTGGAACGGCCAGACCTTTGGCACCCAGTTTCACACCTGGCGCAAAGGGGTCCGGGTGGGCGAGGATGATCAGGGCAACATCTACTATCAGACCGCCGACGGCAAACGCCGCTGGGTGATCTTCAATGGTGAGATGGAGGCAAGTCGCGTCAGCCCCGTCTGGCACGGCTGGCTGCACCACACCTGGGATGAGCCGCCGACAGAAATGCCTGTCACGCCCCATGCCTGGGAAAAGCCGCATGTCGAGAACCTGACCGGCACGCCGCGGGCCTATGCGCCCGCCGGTTCGCTGCGCCATGTGCGCCCGGTGGAACGGCGCGATTACGAGGCGTGGCAGCCAGAATGACCTCACGTCCCGCCACCTGCCTGTACCGGAGCCGTTGACCCATGGCCTATCGCAGCTGGGAAATCGCGCTCGGTGGGGTGGTGCTGGCGGTGGCATTGGCATTTGCCGCATTCGCCGTGCAAAGCACCGGCACCCGGCTCAGCGCCCCGTCGGGGTATGAACTGAGCGCCTCGTTCCGTTCAGCCGAGGGGGTGCGCGCAGGCACCGAGGTGCGGATCGGCGGAGTGCGGGTGGGTACGGTCAGTCGCATGGCGCTGGACCCTGAGAGCTTTCGCGCAACGGTATCGGTGCTGATCGACCAAAGCCTCAGCCTGCCCGATGACAGCACCATTCAGGTGGCCTCGGAAGGGTTGCTGGGCGGCACCTTCATCGAAATCCTGCCCGGCGGCTCGCCCTTTGATCTGGAGCCGGGGGCGATGTTTCAAGATACCCAAAGCTCGATCAGCCTTGTGCAACTGATGATGCGGTTCGTCACCGGATCGGGGGACGAATGACCTTGCGAATGACCTTCTGCGCCACCCTTGTCGCCAGCCTTCTGGCGGTCACCGCGCTGTCGCAGCCCGGTGTCGCCCAGTCCGAGGGGCCGACCATCGCATCAAGCGATGGGGTCAATCTGCGCGGGCTCGACAAGTTATCGGGCACGTCCACCGATCTGCCGGTGTCGGTGGGTGAGACGGTCAGCTATGGCCGTATGGAAATTGCGCTGCTGGCGTGCCGCTACCCTGCCGAGAACCCCGAGGCCGAGGCCTTTGCCTTTCTGGAAATCACCAGTGAGGTGAACGGCGAGCGGCTGTTTTACGGCTGGATGATCGCCTCAAGCCCGGCGCTGAACGCGCTCGATCATGCGCGCTATGATGTCTGGGTGATGGGCTGCCAGTAGGCACCGTTCGAGGCCTGCGGGTTTGACGGGGCAAAGGCGCAGGCGTGATCCGCATGAATCTCCAGCGCACCCTCCAATTGGCGCATATAGCGCGCGCCGCTGATCTCGATCCCGCCGAGGCTGGCCAGATGCGGGGTCAGATACTGGGTGTCCAGCAGCACAAAACCGCCCCGCCGCAGCCGTGCTACCAGCTCAGCCAGCGCCAGTTTTGACCCGTCAGTGCGGCGCGATACCATGCTCTCGGCGAAAAACACGCCGCGCAGGGCCAGCCCGTAGACTCCGCCCGCCAGCGCCCCGTCGCTGCTGCGCACCTCAACCGAATGCGCCAGCCCCAGCGCGTGCAGTTCGGTGAAGACCCGCGCGATATCGGGGTTGATCCAGGTCTCGGCCCGGTCGGCGCAAGCGGCCAGAACCTCGGCAAACCCGGTATCGCAGGAAAAGACCCAGTCACAGCGCCGCAGGCTGCGCCGCAACGAGCGTGACACATGAAACCGATCCAACGGAAGAATACCGCGCTGGCGGGGCTGAAACCAGTGCAGTTGCGCGGCCTCGGCGGATTCGGCCATGGGGAACAGCCCTGAGGCATAGGCCCGCACGATCAGCGATGGGGTCAGTTCCACGCCTGCCTCCTGCCCAACCTGTTCAGGACCAGCCTTCTCTGCGCCGGACCCGGGTCAGAGGGATTCAGCCAGAAAGTTCTCCAGCCAGTGGATATTGTATGAACCCTCGCGGATCGCCTCTTGTTCCAGCAGCGCGAAGAACAGCGGCACTGTGGTGTCGATCCCGTCGATGATCAACTCGCCCAACGCGCGGCGCAGACGCGCCAGCGCCTCGGGGCGGTCGCGGCCATGGACGATCAGCTTGGCCACCAGACTGTCGTAATAGGGCGGGATACGGTAGCCGCCATAAAGCGCCGAATCCATCCGCACCCCCAACCCGCCGGGGGCGTGAAAGGTTTTCACCACGCCGGGGCAGGGCGAAAAGTTGGGCAACTTCTCGGCGTTGATCCGCACCTCGATGGCGTGGCCGTTGATCACCAGATCATCCTGCGTGAACGACAAAGGCAGCCCGGCGGCAACGCGGATCTGTTCGCGCACCAGATCGACGCCGAAAATGGCCTCGGTCACCGGGTGTTCGACCTGAAGGCGGGTGTTCATCTCGATGAAATAGAACTCGCCATCCTCATACAGAAATTCGACAGTTCCCGCGCCCGAATAGCCGATCTCGGCCATCGCACGTGCGCAGATGTCGCCAATGCGCGCGCGTTCCTCGGGGCTGATCGAGGGGCCCGGGGCCTCTTCCAGCACTTTCTGGTGGCGGCGTTGCAGTGAACAGTCACGCTCGCCCAGATGCACGGCATTGCCTTTACCGTCGCCAAAAATCTGGATCTCGATATGGCGCGGCTTTTGCAGATATTTCTCGATATAGACCTCATCGTTGCCGAAGGCCGATTTGGCCTCGGCCCGTGCGGTGCGGAAAGCCACTTCCAGTTCGGTCTCGGATTTGGCGACTTTCATGCCGCGCCCGCCGCCGCCCGCCGTCGCCTTGATGATCACCGGATAGCCCATGTCCCCGGCCACCGTCCTGGCGGTTTCAAAATCGGCCACGCCACCCTCGGACCCCGGGACCACCGGAATCCCCAGCGCCTTGGCGGTTTCCTTGGCGGTGATCTTGTCGCCCATCAGCCGGATATGCGCAGCCGAGGGGCCGATGAAGGTCAGGTCATGGTCTTCGACGATCTGAACGAAACTGGCATTCTCCGACATGAATCCATAGCCCGGATGGATCGCCTCGGCCCCCGAAATCTCGCAGGCCGAGATGATGGCGGGAACGCTGAGGTAGCTTTCGACCGAGGGCGCGGGGCCGATGCAGATTGCCTCGTCGGCCATGCGTACATGCATCGCGTCGCTGTCGGCGGTGGAATGCACAGCGACCGATGCGATATCCATCTCGCGGCAGGCGCGGATGACGCGCAGGGCAATCTCGCCCCGGTTCGCGATAAGGATCTTCTTGAACATGCGCCCTGCCTTATTCGATGATCATCAAGGGCGCGCCGTATTCGACCGCCGTGCCATCGCTGACGAGTATACGCTTGACCACACCCGAATGCGGGGCGGGAATGTGGTTCATGGTTTTCATCGCCTCGATGATCATCAGCGTCTGACCGGCAGTCACCTGAGTGCCCACGCTGACAAACGGGTCTGCCCCGGGTTCGGCTGCCAGATAGGCGGTGCCCACCATCGGCGAGGCGACCGCGCCGGGGTGATCTGCCGGATCGGACGGAGCCGCTGTGGCGGCGGGCGCGGGGGCCGCGGCTGCGGGCGCGGGGGCTGCACCTGACGGGGCTGAGGCGGCGTGATGGACATTGGTCACTGCGGCGGGTTGTTTGCACACCCGCACGCTCAGCGTGTCGTTTTCGCCATATTCGCGGTCTACCGCGATCTCGGTAAGGTCATTTGCATTGAGCAGTTCGGCGAGGGCCTGGATAAAGGCCACATCGGCCGACGCGTGATCTTTGGTCATTGCCGTCCTCGTTTGGGCTGGGCCGCGTCAGATGCGCGCGCTCCGTTTTTTGTTCGCGCGGTTATACGTCAGCCAACCCTACGTGAAAAGCGCCAAATCTTCCATATGGTGCGCGCCCAGACGGGCTGGCCTTGCCGGTTGCGCCGCTGCATGCTGTAAACGAGGTGTCAGGAGGGGCCGATGCCCAGAACCACGCTTTACGGCACACGCATCCGGGCGATGCGGCTGGCGCGCGACCTGTCGCAGGCCGATCTGGCGCGCGGCGCAGGGGTTTCGCCGTCGTATCTGAACCTGATCGAACACAATCGCCGCCGTGTTCCGGGCCCGCTTTTGGCGGCGATTGCGGGTGCGCTTGGCATCGCACCTGAGATACTGACCGAGGATGGCGGCGATTCCCTGCTGGAGGCATTGCGCGCCACCGCCGCCATGACCAGCGCCGACCCGCCGCCTGAACTGGACCGGGTTGAGGAATTCGCGGGCCGCTTTCCGGGCTGGGCAGCGCATCTGGCCGCCTTGCAGACCCGCGCAGAAGCGCAAGAGCGCATCATCGAGCGGCTGAGCGACCGGATGGCGCATGATCCCAACCTGTCCGAAGCCTTGCATGAGATTGTGTCAGCGGTGACGGCGGTGCAGTCCACGGCGGCCATTCTGGCGGAAACTGATGATCTTGAGCGTGTCTGGCTGGACCGGTTTCACCACAATATCCACAGCGATTCCGTGCGTCTGGCCACGGCCGCCGAGGCGCTGGTGGCCTATCTTGATGTCGCCGCCGAGGAAACCGGCCTCGCCGCCCCACAGGAAGAGTTGGAAAGCTGGCTTGCGCGACAGGCATTTCATGTGGCTGCGCTGGAGGGGGGGGAAAAGGCACCGGGCGAGACAGCGGCACTGGCGGGACTGACCGAGGACCAGCCGGAACTGGCCTCGCACGCTGCGCGGGCACTGGCGCGGGGCTGGCTGGAGCGCGCGCAGGACGATGCGCGCGCGTTGCCGCTGGAACGGCTGGTCCCGGCCCTGAGCGCGATGGTGGCCAGTGGCGCGGGGTTCCGCCCTGAGGATCTGGCGCGCCAATTCGAGGTTGCTCTGCCGCGCCTTTTTCGCCGTCTGGCCAGCCTGCCGCCGGTGCCCGGTGTGCCGCGCTTTGGCCTGGTGGTCTGTGACGGGTCCGGCACGCTGACCTTTCGCCGCCCGGTCGAGGGGTTTGCCCTGCCGCGATTTGGCGGGGCCTGCCCGGTCTGGCCGCTGTTTCCTGCGCTGATGCAGCCGGGCCGCCCGATCCGCGCCGTGCTGGAAACCGCCAGCCGCCCGGTGCATCGCTTTCTCGCCCATGCCGTGGCCGAGCCGGTGGGTGCGGCGCGGTTTGACCCGCCGCTGGCATGGGAGGCCAGCATGCTTCTGACACCGGCCACCCCGCAGATGCTGCCCGCAGCTGACGACGCATCAATGCGGCCGGGCGCGCTGCCCGTGGGGTCAAGTTGTCGGGTGTGTTTCCGCGCCGACTGTGTGGCCCGGCGAGAGCCCTCTATCCTGGCCAGTTGACACCCCCGGCGCGGTGTTACGGGCCGGGGCCCATTAACTGTCATTCTGACTGTGGCTTTGACAGCGCGGCGAAATCCCGCGATAGTCCATGCCAGAGGGTCATCGCGATCTTCGCCGGGGGAGGGCGATCGCATGGATCAGGAGAGTGGCGGTCCGCCGGACGTGTCGCGACCCGCCGGAAACGGTGCGGTGACAGAATCGGGGGCGGCAGTGTCCGGGCCGCGTGGGCAGGGCGGCGGCCGCGCCGTGCTTGTGATTGAAGATGAGCCCAACATTTCTGAAGCGATCCGCTTTATCCTGCGCCGTGATGGCTGGATGGTGATGACCCATGCCGACGGGCACGACGCGCTTGACAAGATCGAGGCTGTGCGGCCGGCTTTGGTGATCCTGGATGTCATGCTGCCCGGGCGCAGCGGGTTCGAGATCTTGCGGGCGATGCGCGAACTTGCGGCCCTGCGTTTGGTGCCGGTGCTGATGCTGACTGCCAAGGGCCAGAGCGCTGACCGCGATCTGGCCATGCAGGCAGGGGCGTCGCTGTTCATGGCCAAACCGTTTTCCAACACTGAACTGCTGGCCTCGGTGCGCCAGCTTGTGGGCGCATGACGCTGCCGCGCGGCCCGATGTTTGTCGAGCGCGCGTCCTATCGCCGCCGCCGTCTTATGGATGGTGCGCGCATTCTGCCGATGGCGGGCTTTGCGCTGTGCATGCTGCCGGTCCTCTGGACCGATGCAGCCGGGGCGAATGTCGCGGCCGAGGCGGTCTATCTGTTCGTTTTGTGGTGCGGGTTGATTGTGGTGGCCGCCGTTCTGGCGCGCCCGCTGCGCAGCGGGCTTCAGCGTGATGCGCCTCTTGATGCGGTCACGGGCGCGACGCCCCCTGCACAAGAACCAACCGGCGCCACACCGCAGGAACGCGGTACACAATGGCCAGAGGAAAGGCCGGCGGAGCCACCGCGATGATGTTCAATCTGCTCATCTTCGCCTCGCTTGCCTATGTGATCTTTCTCTTTGCCATCGCCTTTTTCGCCGAGCGCCGCGCCGAGACATTGCGCGCCTCCGGGCGGAGCCCGCGCTTTCTGCGCTCGCCGCTGGTCTATACGCTGTCGCTGTCGGTCTATTGTACCGCCTGGACCTTTTATGGCGCGGTCGGCTATGCGGCGCGCTCAGGGCTTGAGTTCATGACGATCTACCTGGGGCCGACGCTGGTATTCGTCGGCTGGTGGTGGCTCTTGCGCAAGCTGGTGCGGGTGGCCAAGGCGCAGCGTGTGACATCGATCGCCGACCTGATCGCCTCGCGCTATGGCAAGTCCAATGCGGTGGGGGTGATTGTCACGCTCTTGGCCGTGGCGGCGGCCACGCCCTATATTGCGCTGCAACTGCAATCCATCTCATTGTCGTTCAACGCCTTTACCGAGGATCAGCCGGTCGCACCGCGGCAGTTGGCGCTGTACGTGGCGGCGGGGCTGGCGCTGTTCACCATCCTTTTCGGCACCCGCAATCTGGATGCCAATGAGCAGCACCACGGCGTGGTGACAGCGATTGCCGTCGAGGCGGTGGTCAAGCTGGTGGCGCTGCTGGCAGTTGGGGCTTTCGTGGTCTGGGGGCTGGCCGATGGCCCGGCCGATATCATCGCCCGCATCTCCGCCGCTGCCCGACCGGAATGGGAGATCCAGCCAAACCGCTGGGTGGGGCTGACACTTTTGTCGGCCATCGCCATCGTGACGCTGCCGCGCATGTTTCAGGTGCTGGTGGTCGAAAATTCCGACGAATCGCATCTGGCGGCGGCGTCTTGGGCGTTTCCGCTCTATCTGATGCTGATGAGCCTTTTTGTGCTGCCGATCGCAGTCATGGGGCTGGAGATTTTGCCCGAGGGCACCAACCCTGACCTGTTCGTGCTGACCCTGCCCAAGGCGCTGGGGCAGGAGGGGCTGGCGATGCTGGCATTTCTGGGCGGGTTCTCGGCGGCGACGTCGATGGTGATCATTGCCTCTATCGCGCTGGCCACGATGATTTCCAACCACATTGTCGTGCCACTCTGGCTGGCCTCGCGTGCCGGACAGGGGCAGGGGCAGGGCGATATGCGCGCGCTGGTGCTGAATGCGCGGCGGCTGTCCATCGGGCTGATCCTGGGGCTGGGGTATCTGTACTTCGCGGTCAGCGGCGGCTCGCGGGCGCTGGCGGCGATTGGGTTGATTGCCTTTGTCGGCATGGCGCAGGTATTGCC
Organism: Pararhodobacter sp.; assembly: GCA_020832545.1. GTDB lineage: Bacteria > Pseudomonadota > Alphaproteobacteria > Rhodobacterales > Rhodobacteraceae > Pararhodobacter. Next base: position 103,851 of record JAFIEK010000006.1, read on the forward strand.
GGCGCTGGTCGGCGCGCTTTACTGGCGCGGGGCCAGCCGGATGGGCGCGGGGGCCGGGCTGCTGCTAGGCAGCTTTGTGTGGCTTTATGCGCTGTTTCTGCCCTCATTCGGGCCGGATGTGGTGATCAGTGCCACGGTGATGGAGGCAGGGCCCTTCGGCATCTCATGGCTGCGGCCCTATGCGCTGTTTGGCGTGCTGGGGCTGGACCCGTTGCTGCATGCGCTGTTCTGGTCGCTGGCAATCAACTCCGTGGCCTTCATTCTGGTGTCACTCTTCAGCTTTCCCAGCCCGGTGGAGCGGGTGCAGGCGGCGCAGTTTGTCAATGTCTTTGATCTGGGCGGGCGGGGCGACGTGGCGCTGGCGCCGGGCTGGGTACGCGGCGGCGCACATTCGGAGACCGAGGTCGAAGACCTGCTGATCACCGCGCAACGCCTGATGGGCGCGACCGAGGCGCAGGCTTTCTTTCAGGCCGAGGCACTGACCCAGGGCAAGGGCGGCTATCTGCCGGATCCCACGCCTGAATTTCTGGACCGGCTGGAGCGTGAACTGGCGGGGTCGGTGGGCACGGCCACGGCGCATGCGATGATCGTGCAGATATCGGGTGCCAGCCATGTATCGGTTGCCGACCTGATGGCGGTTGCGTCAGAAGCGGCGCAGATCATGGAGCATTCGGCGCAGCTTGAGGCCAAATCCGAGGAACTGGCCCGCACCGCGCGCCAGTTGCGCGAGGCCAATGAGATGCTGCAGAAGCTGAGCGTGCAAAAGGACAGCTTTCTGTCGCAGATCAGCCATGAACTGCGCACGCCCATGACCTCGATCCGCGCGTTCTCGGAAATCCTGATGGACGAGGAGGGGGTAGAGCGCGATGAGCGGATCAAATACGCCGGGATCATCCATGATGAAAGCATACGCCTGACCCGGCTGCTGGATGATCTGCTGGATCTGAGTGTGCTGGAGAACGGGCAGGTCAATCTGGATATTCAGACGGCCACGCTGTCGGTGCTTCTGGATCGCGCCTTGCAGGCCTCCAACTCGGTTCAGCCGGGGCGCAAGTTCACCATCCTGCGGCAGGTTGCGGATGAACAGATCGTGCTGAAAACCGATATCGGGCGGTTGACGCAGGTTTTCATCAATGTGCTGTCGAATTCGCGCAAGTACTGCGATGCTAGGGATCCGGTGATGCGGATCTCCGCGCGGCGGCGCGCGGGCCGGGTGGTTGTCGATTTCATCGACAATGGTGCGGGCATTCCGAAGATCAGTCAGGCGCTGATCTTCGAGAAATTCGCGCGGCTGACCGATACCCATCAGGCGGGCGGGGCCGGGCTGGGTCTGGCGATCTGCCGTGAGATCATGCACAACCTTGGCGGCGATATTTCCTATGTGCCGGGGCAGGGCGGGGCGGCGTTCCGCGTCAGTTTTCCGGCGGATGTCAGCCGCGTACAGGGCAGGCGCACGTCCCCCGGCGCGCCGGGCAATCCGGTCGAGCGTGCGGCGCAGTAGGTCGCACCCTCAGCTTTCTGTCGTCCCCTGAAACTGCAACCCGTGCAGATGGGCATAGACCCCGCCGCGCGCGATCAGCGTGGCATGATCGCCCTCTTCGACCAGTTGCCCCTTGTCCATCACCACGATCTTGGCAGCCCGGCGCACCGTGGACAGCCGGTGCGCAATCACCAGCGTCGTGCGTCCGGTGCTCAGCCGGTCAAGTGCTGCCTGCACCAGCGCCTCTGAGCGGGCATCAAGCGCCGAAGTGGCCTCGTCCAGCAAAAGGATCGGCGCATCTCGCAACAGCGCGCGCGCGATCGCCACCCGCTGGCGCTGCCCGCCTGACAGCGCCGAGCCGCGCGGGCCGACGCGGGTGTCCAGACCGTGCGGCAGAAGCGGCAAGAACTCATCAACATGCGCGGCATCGAGCGCTTCACGCAGCCGGGCGTCGCTGACCCCCTCGGCGCCCAGCAGGATATTGTCGCGCAGCGTTTCATCAAAAAGCGCGCTGTCCTGCGCCACAACGGAAAACAAGCCGCGCAGCCCGGCCAGATCCATCTGGCGTATGTCATGCCCGCCGATGGTGATGCCGCCACTTTGCGGGTCAGCGAGCCGGGTGAGAAGGGTAAAGACAGTCGATTTGCCCGCGCCCGACGGCCCGACAAGCGCGGTGGTCTGCCCCTCGGGCGCAATGAAGGAAAAGTCGCGCAACACCGGGTCGCGTTCATAGGCGAAATTCACGGCGTCAAAGCGGATATCGCTGCGCCCCGGCTCTGGTAGTGGCGCATGAGGCGGCGCGGGCTGAAGAATGGCGACCGGCACCTGCAACAGCGCGTGCACCCGTTCCAGACTGGCCAGCACCGCCTGCCAGCTTCCGGTCAGCCCGCTGAGGCGGCGCAGCGGTTCAAACATCAGGGCGAAGGCGGTGAAAAAGCTCATGAACTCGCCCACCGAGCGGGAGCCGTCGATGATCTGCCCGCCGCCATAGATCAGCACCAGCGAAAACCCCAGCGCGCCCACCAGATCGGCCAGCGCATTCATGCCCGATTGCCCCAGCTTGGTGCGCACGCTGGCGGCAATGAACCGTGCGACCGAGGCATGAAAGCGCGTGCCCTCAAGCTGTTCCAGACCGTTGCGCTGGATCGTGTATACGCCGTGGAAAATCTCATCCAGCCGGTTTGACGCCTCGGCCGAGGCTTCGCGCGCGCGGGTGCCGACGCGGCGCACCACCCGTTGCAGCGCCAGAATCGGCAGCACCAGAAGCGGTGTGCCGATCACCGCGATCAGCGTCCACACCCAGTCAATCCACAGCGCGACGCCCAGAAGGGCAATCACCGAGATCAGATCACGCGCCAGCGCAGGCAGAATGCCGGTAAAGATCATCCCCAGCCCCTGCGTGTCGCCGCGCACCCGGTCGATCAATACGCCTGGCGCATGGCGGTGAAAGAACCCCTGATCCAGCCGCATCAGATGGGCCAGCAGCCGTTCCTGCATCCGCCCGATCACGCTTTCCGACAAGTAGGTCATCAGCGGCTTGTGGGTCAGCGCCGTCAGCGCGCGCACCACGAAGACCCCGGCCACGGCCAGCGCCACCCAGACAAGGGCATCGGCATTACCCTGCACCAGCACATCGTCGAACATGGGCTGCACCAGCAGGCTGAACAGGCCCATCATCGCCCCGTCCACGGCCATCAGGATGATTGCCAGCACCAGAAGCGGCAGGTAGCGCCGGACATACCCGTGCCAGAGCCAGGCCGCCAGCATACGGTCGCGCGCGCGGCTGGGGGCCGGAGGCGCGCCGGGGGGGGCGTTCGTATCCTGCGCGGAGGTGCGGGGCGTCGGATCGGCCTGCATGCGGCGTGCCTTGGTTCAGGACAGTCCAGGCGGCTATAGCGCGATTCGCAGGCAGTGAGAACAGTTCGGGCGCGTGCAGAGCGTGCCCGATGACAAGATCGTTGCGGAACCCGCTGCCGTTTTATGCGCTGTGTTGCATCGCCCATGCCCTCATGCCAGTTCTGGTGGCGCAATGATGAACCGAAGGTGCGCCGATGTTTTTGCCTCAAACCCTGATCCTGGGCATTCTGGCGCTGACGATGGCGCTGTTCCTCTGGGGGCGGTTTCGCCATGACGTGGTGGCACTGGCGGCCCTTCTGGCCTGTGTTCTGGTTGGTCTGGTGCCCGCCGAGGCCGCGTTTGCCGGGTTCGGCCATCCGGCTGTGATCACGGTGGCCTGTGTGCTGGTGCTCAGCGCCGGGCTGCAAAGCTCGGGCGCGGTGGATGTGCTGGCGCGCACCGTGCTGCCGCGTGAGGCCGGGCGCGTGGGGTCGATGGCTGCTCTGATGGGGCTGGGGGCGCTGCTGTCGGGGTTCATGAACAATGTCGGCGCCATGGCGCTTCTGATGCCAATTGGGGTGCAGCTTTCAGGGCGACTGGGGTTGGCACCGGGGCAGGTACTGATGCCTCTGGCCTTCGGCACCATTCTGGGCGGGATGACCACGCTGGTGGGCACACCGCCGAACCTGATCGTCTCGGGCTTTCGCGCCGATGCCGGGCTGGGTGCGTTCGGTATGTTCGATTTCGCACCGATCGGGGTTGCGGTGGCGGTGGTAGGGGTGGCCTTTGTGGTGCTGATCGGCTGGCTGCTGGTGCCGGTGCGCAAGGCCAGTTCGGGCGAGGGGTTTGAGACCGGTGCCTATCTGACCGAAGTGCGCGTGCCGGAAAAAAGCAAGGCCGTAGGCATGACGCTGCGCCAGTTCGAGAATGATATCGAGGGGGCGGTGGCGCAGATTGTGGGGCTGGTGCGCAATGAAGTGCGCATGAATGCCCCGCATGGCGGGCGGCGGGTGCGCGCCGATGACATTCTGGTGCTGGAGGCCGATGTCGACAGTCTGGCCGAGGCACTGGCGGCCTTTGACATCAAACTTGAAGAACAGGTGAAACCCGAAAAGCCCGCCGAAAAGGACAAAGACGAGGCCGATGATGCCGACACCCCGGACGAGAACGCGGCAGAGGATGAGGCGACGAAGGCCAAGGACAGCCTGCGTGATGACGATGTTGTGCTGCGCGAACTGGCGGTGTTGCCCGGCTCGGCGATTGTCGGGCGCTCGGCCAGCGATCTGCTGCTGCGCACGCGCTACGGCCTGAACCTGCTGGCCGTCTCGCGCGGGGGGCAGCGACCGCGCGCAAGGCTGCGCATGCTTAGGCTGAATTCGGGCGATCTGCTCTTGATGCAGGGCCCGGCCGATGTGCTGAGCGATTTCGCCAATGAAACCGGCTGCGTGCCCCTGGGCGAGCGCGAGTTGCGGATACCTGACAAGCGCATGGCCATCCTTTCGGCGGCGATCATGGCGGTGGCGGTGCTGGTGGTCACGCTGGGGCTGTTGCCCGCAGCGGCGGCCTTTGCGCTGGGGGTTCTGGCCTCGATGTTGTTGCGCACCGTGCCGCCGCGCAAGGTCTATACGGTCATCGACTGGCCGGTGGTGGTGCTGCTGGGCGCGCTGATCCCGGTGGCGGGCGCGATGCAGGAGACCGGGACGGCGGCACTGCTTGCGGGTTTTCTGGTCGAAACGGTGGCGCAGGGCCATGCGGTTGTGGCGCTTGCCGTGATCTTGATCACCACAATGTTTCTGTCTGATGTGATGAACAACGCAGCCACGGCGGCGGTGATGTGCCCTATCGCGCTGGGAACGGCGGCGGCTCTGGGGGTCAGCCCCGACGGGTTTCTGATGGGCGTGGCGATCGGCGCGTCCTGTGCGTTCCTGACGCCGATCGGGCATCAGAACAACACGCTCATTCTGGGCCCGGGCGGGTTTCGTTTTGGCGACTACTGGCGGCTGGGCCTGCCCTTGCAGGTGCTGATCATCGCGGTTTCGCTGCCGCTTCTTTTGGTGGTCTGGCCGCTCTGATGTGGCGATATCACGATGGCAGGTTGCAAGCGGGGCTGCGAAGACCTACATTTGCTGCAGCGCAGCATAAGGAATTCCCATGACCGACTCACCCGCATCAAAGACCATCAACCTCGCTTTACAAGGCGGCGGATCGCATGGTGCACTGACCTGGGGTGTGCTGGACCGGTTGCTTGAGGATGAACGCCTGACCATCGCCGAGATCAGCGGCACCAGCGCAGGTGCGATGAATGCGGTGGTACTGGCCGACGGCTATGAACGCGGCGGCCGCGACGGCGCCCGCGCGGCGCTGGAGGCCTTCTGGCGCGCGGTCAGCGCCAAGGCCCTGTTTTCGCCGATGCAGCGCAGCCCGCTGGACCGGGCAATGGGCAACTTCAGCCTGGATCAGTCGCCCGCCTATCTGTTCGCCGAATCCCTCACCCGGGTATTCTCGCCCTATCAGCTGAATCCGCTGGGCCTGAACCCGTTGCAGGACGTGCTGGAGGCGCAGGTGGATTTCGACAACGTGAACCGCTGCAAGGAGATCGCGGTGCATGTCACTGCCACGCATGTCGGTACCGGGCGCGCGCGGATATTCTCGCGCGGTGAAGTGACGCTGGATGCGGTCATGGCCTCGGCCTGCCTGCCGCAGATGTTTCCTGCCGTCGAGATTGACGGCGAGGCGTATTGGGACGGCGGCTTCAGCGCCAATCCCGCGCTCATGCCGCTGGTCGCCAGTACCGCCAGCCCCGATATCGTCATCGTTCAGATCAACCCGATTGTGCGCCATGAGACCCCCACCACCGCGCGCGACATCATCAACCGCGTGAACGAGATCAGCTTCAACACCGCGCTGATCAAGGAATTGCGCGCCATCGCCATGATGCAGCGGTTTGTCACCGCCAAGGGGATCGACCTCGGCGCGGCGGGCCAGACCTATATCCACCTGATCCACACCGATACCGAGGTGCAGGATCTGGCGGCCTCCAGCAAGCTCAATGCCGAATGGGCCTATCTGCAACTGCTGTTCAAGCGCGGGCGCAACTGGGCCGAAGTCTGGCTGGATGCGCATTTTGAGGCGTTGGGGCAGAACTCGTCGTTCGATCTGGACGCCTTCTTCGACGACCCCGCCCTGCAAGCCGCGCGGAACTGAGCGCGTGTCAGGTATCGTCGTCATCATCGCTGCGCTCGCGGCGCTGATGTTTCTGGCGTATCGCGGCCTCAGCCTGCTGCTCTTGACCCCTGCGCTGGCGCTCCTGGCGGTGCTGATCGCCGATGGCGGGCCGGTTCTGGCCAGCTATACGCAAGTGTTCATGCAGGCGATGGGCGGGTTTGTGATTCAGTATTTCCCGCTTTTTCTGCTGGGGGCGGTGTTCGGCAAGCTGATGGAGGTCTCGGGCGCGGCGCGGGTACTGGCTGATGCGATCATCCGCTGGCTTGGGCCTGCGCGCGCCATTCTGGCGGTGATCCTGTCGGGCGCAGTGATGACCTATGGCGGCGTATCGCTCTTTGTGGTGGCTTTTGCCATCTGGCCCATTGCCTCGGCCCTGTTTCAGGAAGCTGATCTGCCCAAGCGGCTGATCCCGGCCACCATCGCGTTGGGCGCGTTCACCTTCACCATGACCGCATTGCCCGGCACGCCCGCCATCCAGAACGCCATCCCCATGCCCTATTTCGGCACCACGCCTTTTGCCGCGCCCGGTCTGGGGGTGATCACGGCACTGATCATGCTGGGGCTGGGCTGGGCCTGGCTGGAGCGGCGGGCACGCACGCTGGGGCCGGGCTATGGCGAGGCGGGTGAAGAGCGCGCTGCCCCCATCCCCGGCGAGGCCCCGTCAGTCCCGGTCGCCGGGGCACCGCTGGTGCTGGTTCTGGCGCTGAACCTGCTGTTCACCTTTGTGCTGATCCCGCGCATGGACACCGGTTATCTGGCGCTGCCCGAGTTCGGTGCCACCGATGTCGGCGCGGTGCGCGGCGTCTGGTCGATCATTGCGGCTTTGACCGTGGCCTCGGTGGTGCTGGTGATAATCAATCGCGCGCGGCTGGCGGACACACTGGGCAAGACGCTGGATGCCGGGGCAAAGGATTCTCTGAAACCGATCTTCAACACCGCCAGTCTTGTGGGCTTCGGTGCAGTGATTGCCTCGCTCACCGCCTTCGGCACGATCCGCGACTGGGTGGTGACGGTCGGCGGTGACAACCCGCTGATATCGCTCGCAATCGGCACCAGCTTGCTGGCGGGGATGACCGGCTCGGCATCCGGCGGGATGTCGATTGCGCTGTCGACCCTGGGCGAGACCTATCTGGCGATGGGACAGGCCGCGGGGATCGCACCCGATCTGCTGCACCGGGTGACGGCGGTGGCGACGGGCGGGCTTGATGCGCTGCCGCACAATGGCGCGGTGATCACGCTTCTGACCATCTGCGGGCTGACCCACAAAGAGGCCTATAAGGATATCGCCGTGGTCGCCGTGATCATCCCGATCATCGCGCTGGTGGTGCTGGTGACGCTGGGCAGTCTGTTCGGCAGCTTCTGAACCCGCTCAGACCGCGCGCTTGCCATAGTAAAGGCCCACTACATGCTCTGCCTCGGCAAAGAACAGCCAGCGGGCCGTCAGCATGCCCAGAAGATGCGCCAGCACCGCCAGCACCTTTGCCACCAGCGCATCGGGCGCGGCCCAGAGCGCAAGTGACGGCACGATAACCGCCAGCACCAGCGCGATGACCCGCAGCTTTAGCGCGTGTTTGCGCCCCACCACATAAACCATCTCACGCAGCAGGTAGTTGGGGCCGGTATGCGGCGGCTCCAACTGGCGCACTGTGCCGCGCGCACCAAGGCCCGTGGCGCTGCCGATCGTGCTGCCGGATGCCCGCAACCGCGTATCGCCAACCAGCCAGTATGCCACCATCACCAGCGCCAGAACCGCCAGCAGCACCTGCGCCAGACGCGGAGCGCCGATCAAAAGCGCGCCCCCGGTCAGCGCGGCGGTCAGGAACAACAGCGGGGTCAGCCAGTGATCCCAGCGCGGCACAGTCTTCAGCTGCGCATAGATCATCGCCGTGGCCAGCACGGTTTGCAGACACAAAAACGCCCCGACAATCCCGAATCCGGTGAGCGGCGTGGCAAAGAACACTAGCCCGGCGGCATGCGGGGCCATGAACAAAAGCGCCGCCACCGCCAGCACCGCCTCGCGCGACAGCCAACTGGTGCGCCACTGGGTAAAGGCCTTGAGCGCGCGTTCCGGGCGGCCCAGATGCAGGGCCGACAGGCTGAGACCTGCGACCGACAAGCCGTAGCCAAGGCCAAACCACCAGAAGGCCGCCCAGCCGGTGGCTTGCACCAGCCCCAGCCCCAGAAAGCTGAGCAGACCAAGGCCGAGGCCCGACAACACGGTAAAGGCGATGATCGAGGGGGCAGGGTGCATCAGATCTTTCCAAGTGTGCGGTCGATCCAGCCCAGAAAGCCGGGCAGGCCATCGGTTGCGGGTTCACAAAGCTCGGCCAGTTGCGCGGGCGGCTCCATCAACTGGTCGCGCGGGCGCGGTGGCAGGTATTTGTTGACCGGTTTTGTGCCCTGTTCCGGCATCAGGTCAAACCCGCCGCGCGTGGCCACCAGTTGGCTGACCGCACTTTGCGGGTCGCCCAGATCGCCGAAATGGCGTGCGCCTGCCGGGCAGGTGCGCACGCAGGCGGGCTCGCGGTCAACCTCGGGCAGGTTCTCGTTATAGATGCGATCTACACACAGCGTGCATTTCTTCATCACACCCGCCTGCGCATCCATCTCGCGCGCGCCATACGGGCAGGCCCAGGCGCAGAGCCCGCAGCCGATGCAATCGCTCTCATTGACCAGCACGATCCCGTCTTCGGTGCGCTTGTAGCTGGCGCCGGTGGGGCAGACGGTGACGCAGGGCGCATCCTCGCAATGCAGGCAGGATTTTGGGAAATGCACCACCATCGGCGCGCCGGTTTCCGGCGTGACCTCATAGCTGTGCACGCGGTTGAGGAAGCTGCCCTCGGGGGCGGCGCCATAGGCGTCATTGTCGGAAAGGGGCGCACCGTAGTTCTCGGTGTTCCACCCTTTGCAGGCGATGACGCAGGCATGACAGCCGACACAGGTGTCCAGGTCGATGACAAGGCCCAGCTTGCGCGCGGTGGTGGCGGGCAGGGCGGTCATGGGTGCGCCTGCCCGGCGGGGGTGCCTGTGGCGGGCAGAAAGTGCGTATTTTTGGCAAGATGAAACATGGCTCAGTTCCCGGTTTTCTGCGCGACGCTGGCCGGGCCGCGCCCGACGGGCGAGGTTTGCGCCGGGTGGGCGGGTTGCGAAGGGCCGCCGGGCGGGGCTTTTTCGATACAGACGCGCAGGTCGAACCATGCGGCCTGCCCGGTGACCGGGTCCGAATTGTTCCAGCGCAGCCCGTCGCCTTTTGGCGGCAGCAACTCATGGATCAGGTGATTGAGTAGGAAGCCTTTTTCGGCCTCGGGCGCATCGTCCGAGAGCGCCCATGCGCCGCGCCGCTTGCCGATGGCGTTCCATGTCCAGACCGTGTGATCGTTGAGCGCATCCATCCGCGCCACCGGGGCTTTGATGCGGCCATGTGCCGAGGTGAGGAAGGCCCAGTCACCCTCGGTAAACCCATGCTGTTCCCAGATGCGGCGCGAGACAAAGAGCGGGTTCACGCCGTGGATCTGGCGCAGCCACGCGTTTTGCGTGCCCCATGAGTGATACATTGCCGCCGGTCGCTGGGTCAGCGCGTGCAGCGGGAAGAGGGTGGTATCAACGCTGTCATCCTCGAACGGCGGATACCAGAGCGGCAGGGGATCCAGCGTTTCCATGATGCGGGCGCGCAGGTGGTCAGGCGGCTGGCGGTGACCAAAGCCTTCGGCGGCGAGCTGGAATTTGCGCATCGGCTCGGAGTAGAGGTTGAAGAGATAGGGCGCGGGTTTGTCATAGATGCCGCGCGCGACCGCCCAATCCTGATAGGCGGCGTTCCAGGGTTTATAGAACAACGCCTCTTCGGGGATATGGTCGATATGGAAGCCGCCGTTGTCGATATAGCGCTGCAATTGCGCGGGGTTCGGCGCGCCGCGCCCGGTCTGGTCGCCGTTTTCACCACGCCAGCCGGTCAGCGGCCCCACGCCGGGGCGGCGTTCGTGCATGACCATATACTCGGCATAGTCGCGGAACTTGGCGCTGCCGTCGGGGTTGACCATGCCGGGCAGGCCAAGGCGGTGGCCGAGGTCCAGCAGCACCGACTGAAAGCCGCGCACGCCGGCATGGCCCGGGCGCTCAGGTTCGACCACCGGCCAGCGGATGGAATCTGCCATCGCCTCGGCCTCGCAGATCGGGCGGTCCAGCAGGCTGATGCAGTCATGGCGTTCCAGATAGGTGGTGTCAGGCAGGATCAGGTCGGCATAGGCCACCATCTCGGACGAGTAGCTGTCGGAATATATGATGCGCGGGATGACATAATCGCCGTTCTCGTCGCGGTCGGTGAGCATCTGCATCACCGCCGAGGTGTTCATCGACGAATTCCACGCCATGTTGGCCATATAAAGAAACAGCGTGTCGATGCGGTAGGGATCTCCGGCATGGGCGTTGGAGATCACCATATGCATCAGCCCGTGGGCCGACATCGGGTTTTCCCAGGTGAACGCCTTGTCAATGCGCAGGGCCTGCCCGTCATCATTGATCAGCAGGTGCTCAGGCCCCAGCGGATAGCCCAGATGCGGGCCGTCGAGCGGTTGGCCGGGTGTGGTGCGGGCATGCGGGCGGGGGTGGGCCTCGGGTGGTTTGGGGTAGGGAGGCTTGAAGCGAAAGCCGCCCGGCACCTCGACCGAGCCAAGGATGATCTGCAGCATATGCAGGGCGCGGGCGGTCTGGAAGCCGTTGGAATGCGCCGAGATGCCGCGCATGGCGTGGAAGCTGACGGGGCGGCCCACCATGTTCTCATGCTTCTGGCCGCGAAAATCAGTCCAGGGCTGGTTGACGGTGATCTCTTCGTCAAACGCCACACGCGCCAGCTCTGCCGCCACGGCACGGATGCGCGCCGCAGGGATGCCGCAACGCTCTGCCACGGCGTCAGGTGCGTGGTCAGGCGACAGGTAGCGTTCGGCCATCAGATGCAGGACGGTGTGATGTCCCTGCCATGTGGCACCCGGGTCCGGCTGCACGCCGGGTGCATCCCACGGGGCGGGCTGGCCGGTGCGGCGGTCGATCACCAGCGGTGTGCCGTTGTCATCGCGCAGGAACAGGCCTTTGGTTTCGCCCTCGGCCCCGTTCACCAGATAGGGCGCGTTGGTGTAGCGGATCAGATAATCCAGATCGATCCGGCCCATGCGGAACAGCTCATGCACCAGGGCGAGGATCAGGAGGCCATCGGTGCCCGGCGTCACCGCCAGCCAGTCATCGGCGATGGCGTTGTAGCCAGTGCGCACCGGGTTGACGGCAATCACCCGCGCGCCGCGCTCCTTCAGCTTGCCCAGACCCATCTTGATCGGGTTCGAATCATGGTCTTCGGCCACACCAAAGATCATGAACAGTTTGGTGCGGTCCCAGTCCGGCTGGCCGAATTCCCAGAACGCGCCGCCCATGGTGTAGATGCCCGCCGCTGCCATGTTGACGCTGCAAAAGCCGCCGTGAGCGGCATAATTGGGCGTGCCATAGGCCTGCGCCCACCAGCCGGTGAAACTTTGTGACTGATCGCGCCCGGTGAAAAACGCCAGCTTTTCGGGCGCGGTTTCGCGGATCGGTGCCAGCCAGGACGTGGCCAGTTGCAGCGCCTCTTCCCAACTGATTTCCTCAAATTCGCCGGACCCGCGCGGCCCCACCCGTTTGAGGGGCGCGCGCAGGCGGGCGGGCGACAGGTGCTGCATGATCCCTGCCGAACCCTTGGCGCAGAGCACGCCCTTGTTTACCGGATGGTCGCGGTTGCCCTCAATATAGGCAACCTTGCCGTCCTTGAGATGCACATCGATGCCGCAACGGCAGGCGCACATATAGCAGGTTGTCTTGCGCACCTCATCGGAAACCGCGGGCGACAATTCAAGCGCGGGTTGGCGTGACATCCAGTTCTCTCCCGTGGCCCTTCTCAAAGGGGCTTTTCCCATCCAACACCCCGGGCGGGGGTTTGTCTATGCGCAAACTCGCATGTTTGCCGAGGGGTCTTTAGGTCCAGATCAAGGTGATTGATAGGTCCAGAAAGGGTGAGAGTGACTGTCGCATCCTTGCTGAGACCGATCCAGGGAAAAATCGCTGGCTGCGCACCTCTTGCGGGGGGGTGGTCGGCGGGCTAAGTCTTGGTCAAGGTTTGGCCCCTAAGGTCGGACCATCCAGTTATACGAAGGCCCGAGAACATGCGTGATCCGATCGAAACCTATATGAACCTCGTTCCCATGGTCGTAGAGCAGACCAGCCGGGGCGAACGCGCCTATGATATTTTCTCGCGCCTGCTGAAGGAGCGGATTATCTTTGTCACCGGCCCGGTGCATGACGGGATGGCCAGCCTGATCGTGGCCCAGCTCTTGCATCTGGAGGCTGAGAATCCGTCGAAAGAGATTTCGATGTATATCAACTCGCCCGGTGGTGTGGTGACCTCGGGGCTGTCGATCTATGACACGATGCTTTACATCCGCCCCAAGATCAGCACGCTTGTGGTGGGGCAAGCGGCCTCGATGGGGTCACTGCTTCTGTGCGCGGGTGAAAAGGGCATGCGCTTCTCGCTGCCCAATTCGCGCATCATGGTTCACCAGCCCTCTGGCGGGTTCCAGGGCCAGGCCTCGGACATCTCGATCCATGCGCGCGAGATTCTGGAACTGCGCGAGCGGCTCAACCACATTTACTCCAAGCATACCGGCCAGACCATGAAGAAGGTCGAGGCCGCGCTGGAGCGCGACAACTTCATGACCCCGGAAACGGCCAAGGACTGGGGTCTGATCGACGAGATTGTCGAGAACCGCGGCAAGGCCGAACCGGAGGCCAAGTGATGACGATGGCGGGAAATGCGCATATTTTGCATTGTTCCTGCCGCCACACTGGCCTAACCTTTACGTTCAAGGCCCGTGAGAAGGTCAGAACCGAACACGAGCACGAGGTGTCGAATGGCTCATTCCTCCGGCAGTGACAGCAAAAACACGCTGTATTGCTCTTTCTGCGGCAAAAGCCAGCACGAGGTGCGCAAGCTGATTGCGGGCCCGACGGTGTTCATCTGTGATGAATGCGTCGAATTGTGCATGGACATCATCCGCGAGGAGACAAAGGGTTCGGGGCTGAAATCAGCCGATGGCGTACCGACCCCGCGCGAAATCTGCACGGTTCTGGACGATTATGTGATCGGCCAGATTCATGCCAAACGGGTGCTGTCGGTGGCGGTGCACAACCACTACAAGCGCCTCAACCATTCCGGCAAGGCGGGCAGCGCCGGCGAGGTGGAGCTGTCGAAATCGAACATTCTGCTGATCGGCCCCACCGGCTGCGGCAAGACGCTTTTGGCACAGACGCTGGCGCGCATCCTTGATGTGCCCTTCACAATGGCCGATGCCACGACGCTGACGGAAGCGGGCTATGTCGGTGAGGATGTTGAGAACATCATCCTCAAACTGCTGCAATCGAGCGAATACAACGTTGAGCGTGCGCAGCGCGGGATCGTCTATATTGACGAGGTCGACAAGATCACCCGCAAGTCCGACAATCCGTCGATCACCCGCGATGTCTCGGGCGAGGGGGTGCAGCAGGCGCTTCTGAAGCTGATGGAAGGCACCGTGGCAAGTGTGCCGCCGCAGGGCGGTCGCAAGCACCCGCAGCAGGAGTTCCTGCAGGTCGATACCACCAATATCCTCTTTATCTGCGGTGGGGCCTTTGCCGGGCTGGACCGGATCATCGCGCAGCGGCAGAAGGGTTCGGCGATCGGTTTCGGGGCCGATGTGAAGGACGAGAGCAAGCGCATGATCGGCGATACGCTCAAGAAGCTGGAGCCTGAAGACCTGCTCAAGTTCGGGCTGATCCCCGAATTCGTGGGTCGTTTGCCGGTGATCGCCACGCTGACCGATCTGGATGAGGATGCGCTGGTCACCATTCTGACCGAGCCGAAGAACGCGCTGGTGAAGCAGTATCAGCGCCTGTTCGACATTGAAGGCGTTGTACTGACCTTTACCGACGACGCGCTGCGCGCCATTGCCAAGCGCGCCATCACGCGCAAGACCGGCGCCCGGGGCCTGCGTTCGATCATGGAGGATATCCTGCTCGATACCATGTTCGAACTGCCCGGCATGACCGATGTCGCGGAAGTGGTGGTGAATGAAGAGGCTGTGACCTCTGAGGCGCGGCCGCTGATGATCTATTCGGAAGCCAAGCGCGAACCGGCCAGCTCGGCAGGCTGATCCACCGGCCAGACGAATTTCAGACCCCGCCCCTCACCGGGCGGGGTTTTTTGCTTTGTGCGGGGCAGGGGGCGTTGCCCCCTCTTGGCTGCGCCAATTCACCCCCGCGTATTTCCGGCAAGATGACACGGCACAGGCCGTGCAGAGTGCCCTCGTGGTGTGGAATCGGGCTTGCGAGCGCATGTCCGGCATGGTTTGTCGGGTGCCTGACCGGGACGGATTTCCGATGCCATTGCTTCTTGCCCAGATCGCGGCCTCGCGCGGGCCGATGGCCGCCTTTGTGGCGATGGGCGTTGTCTGGGGGGCGTTCATGGCTTCGATGCCCGATTTGCAGGCGCGGATGGGCGTGGGCGACGGGCAGTTGGGGCAGATCCTGCTTTTTGGCTCGGTCACCGCAATCGCCATGATGGCACTGGCACCGCGGCTGGGCGGCTGGCTGGGGCGTTGGGCGGTGCCGCTGGGCACGGTATTGATGGGGCTGGGCGTGACCTTGCCGGGGCAGGCGGCGGCGCCTGCGGTGTTTGTCGGAGCGCTGATGGTGATGGGGGGCGCGACCGGGGCGCTGGACGTGTGGATGAACGCACGCCTGAGCACCATCGAGGCCGCGCGCGGCATGGCGCTGATGAACCTTAATCATGCGATCTATTCCTTTGCCTATGCCGGGGCGGCGGGGCTGACCGGGCTGGCGCGGGCAGCGGGTTTTGCGCCCGTGGAGATACTGGGGGCGGCGGGGCTGGTGGTTCTGGTGTTGGCCGCATTCTGTATCGAGCGCGAAGGGCGCATTGACGGGTTTGGCCGGGGTGCGGGCCGGGGCGGCCCCCCCCCGCCGGGGAGTTTGGACCCGGGGGGGGGGGGGGTGGTGGTGTGGGCCGGTTTGTGTCGCGCGGGCGTTGGGGGCTGGGGGGGGGGGGGCGGGGGGGCGGGCGGGCGCGCGCCCGGCCGGCTGGGAATGGTGCCCTGGCTGGCGGGGCTGCTGATTCTGGTGGCCTTTCTGACCGAGAACGCCGCCGAGGCCTGGTCGGCGCTGTACATCGAGCGTGATCTGGGCGGCGGCACGGGGGCAGGGTCTGCAGGGCCGGCGCTTCTGGGGCTGACCATGGGTCTGGGCCGGTTGGCGGGGCAGGTGGTGGCGATGCGGGTCTCTGATCAGGTGCTCTTGCGTGGCGGGCTGGTGGTCGCGGCCCTTGGGGCCATTGTGGTGGTGGCGGCGAATGGCGTGGCGATGGCCTACGCAGGTTTCATGGTGCTGGGTTTTGGCGCATCGGTGGTGGTGCCGACCGCGCTGGCGGTGGCCGGGCGTTTGTCGGCACCGGGGATGCGCAGCCATGCCATCGCCCGGGCCACCATGCTGGGATATATGGGGTTTTTCCTGGGCCCGCCGGTTCTGGGCCTGACGGCTGAACTGGTTGGGCTGCGGGCGTCCTACGGGCTGGTGGCGCTGGCGCTGGTCCTAGGGCTTTTTCTGCGCGCGCGGCTGGCGCGACACGAGCGCTGATGTCCGCGCGGGGCACCCCAAGTCTTGCGTCGCCGCGCTGCGGATGGTCTATTGCTGGGCCTGACCGCCCCCTTTTTCGAGAATCGAGCAGCGCATGGCGAACGACCTACTTTCCGGCACCCCTGAGATCTATGATGCCTCCTCTATCGAGGTGCTGGAAGGGTTGGAGCCGGTTCGCAAGCGCCCGGGCATGTATATCGGCGGCACCGATGAGCGCGCGCTGCACCATCTGGTGGCCGAGGTGCTGGACAATTCGATGGATGAGGCCGTAGCGGGCCATGCCAGCCGCATCGAGGTCGAGCTGCACGCCGATTATTCCATCACCATCCGCGACAACGGGCGCGGCATTCCCATCGATCCGCACCCCAAGTTCCCCGAGAAATCGGCACTTGAGGTGATCTTGTGCACGCTGCATTCGGGCGGCAAGTTCAGCGGCAAGGCTTATCAGACCTCGGGCGGGTTGCACGGGGTCGGGGCCTCGGTGGTGAATGCGCTGTCGGACCATCTGCGGGTAGAGGTGGCCCGCAACCGCGAACTTTATGTGCAGGAATTCTCACGCGGGGTGCCGCAGGGCCCGGTGCAGAAGATCGGCCCCGCCCCCAACCGGCGCGGCACCACCTTTACCTTTCACGCTGATGAGCTGATTTTCGGCAGCCACCGCTTCAGGCCCGCGCGACTGCTGAAAATGGTGCGCTCGAAAGCCTATTTGTTCTCAGGTGTAGAAATCCGCTGGAAAAGCGCCATTGCCGAGGGCGACACCCCCACCGAGGCCGTCTTTCACTTTCCCGGCGGTCTGGCCGATTATCTGGGCGAACAACTGGGCAAGGATGTCACCTATTCCGACAGGCCCTTCGCGGGCAAGGTCTCGTTTGAGGAGAAATTCAAGGTTCCCGGCTCTGTCGAATGGGCGATCAACTGGACCCCGGCGCGCGATGGTTTCGTGCAAAGCTATTGCAACACCGTCCCCACGCCCGAGGGCGGCACGCATGAGGCAGGCTTCTGGTCTGCGGTCCTGAAGGGTATCCGCGCTTACGGCGAACTGGCCAGCAACCGCAAGGCGCAGCAGATCACCCGCGAGGACATGGTGGCGGGGGGCTGCGCGCTGGTGTCGTGTTTCATTCGTGACCCTGAATTCGTGGGCCAGACCAAGGACCGGCTGGCCACGGCCGAGGCCGCGCGGCTGGTCGAAGGGGCGGTGCGCGATCATTTCGACAACTGGCTGGCCGCCGATACCAAGGCTGCGGGCGCCATTCTGGATTTTCTGGTGCTGCGCTCAGAGGAGCGGCTGAAGCGCCGTCAGGAAAAGGAAACCGCGCGCAAGACGGCCACCAAGAAGCTGCGCCTGCCCGGCAAGCTGGTCGATTGCTCGGCCAGCAACCGCGAGGGGACGGAGCTGTTCATCGTCGAGGGCGACTCGGCGGGCGGTTCGGCCAAGATGGCGCGGGACCGCAAGACACAGGCGCTCTTGCCCCTGCGCGGGAAAATCCTGAACGTGCTGGGCGCGGCCTCGGGGAAGCTGGGGCAGAATCAGGAAATCAACGATCTGTGCCAGGCGCTTGGCGTGGGGATGGGCAACAAGTTCCGGCTTGATGATCTGCGCTATGACAAGATCATCATCATGACCGATGCCGATGTCGATGGCGCGCATATCGCGGCCCTTCTGATGACGTTTTTCTACAGCCAGATGCGCCCGCTGATCGATCACGGGCACCTGTATCTGGCCTGCCCGCCGCTCTTTCGGCTGACGCAGGGCGCGCACCGGGTCTACACGCTGAGCGAGGCCGAGAAGGAGGAATGGCAGGTCAAGGGCCTTGGCGGACGCGGCAAGATCGATGTGTCGCGCTTCAAGGGGCTGGGCGAGATGGACGCCAAGGACCTGAAGGACACCACCATGAACCCGGCCACGCGCAAGCTGATCCGGGTGTCGATTGACGATGACATTCCGGGCGAAACCGGCGATCTGGTGGAACGGCTGATGGGCAAGAAGCCCGAACTGCGCTTCCAGTATATTCAGGAGAACGCGCGGTTTGTGGAGGATGTGGATGTTTGAGTTTCGCCGCAGGTCGCGAAGGCCGGGGCAGCTCTATGATGCATCGCTCGACAAGCAGTTGATGATGCTGCGTTTTCAGTCTTATCTTGCGGCAACACCCCGGCGCTGGAGCGACAGTTTGCCCGGCGGGCAGGACCGGTTCTGGCACCGTCTGCTGTCGCAGGTGGCGTCCTTCGGCCATCCGCGCACCGCTGCCGCGCTTGAGGCCCATGCCAGCGGCGCGGCGCTTGATCTGGAGGCGCTGAAACTGGTGAGCGTGATCCTTGCAAGAACCGGCGATCACCAGCAGTACGAAGATACCTTGCGCCGTTTCGATCCGGGCGTCGCGTTTCCGTTTCAGGGGGAAAAGGTGTTCATGGGGCGCGGTGGCGGCGGGGGCTCGCTCAATGTCTTTCGCAAGCTCGGGGTTGGCGCGGATGCGCGCTTTGAAAAAATATATGTCAGAAAACACGCGGGCCATGCCCGCATGCGCTTTGCGCTGGAGACCGTGCTGGCGCGCTATCCGGTCGTTCCTGTTCCAAAGCTGCTGGACTGGCGCGAGGGAAAGAAGCTGATCGTCACCGAAAGCGAATTCGTGGACTTCAAACCTCTGGCGGTGGGTGAGGCCGAAAAATCGGCTTCTGTCGTGCGCGCTCTGGCCGAGATCGGGGCCAGCGATTTCGACGAGGCTGCAAAGTTCACCAAGGCCCCTAACTTCAAGGATACGCAGGCGACCATCAGCCAGCGGCTCGCCGCGCGCGATGCGGCGCTGGCGGAGGCCTTCCGCAAGGATCACGCACGCTGGGCTGCACATATTGACACCCATCCGCTGGTGTTCTGCCACGGCGATCTGAACAAGGACAACGTTTCTGAAACGCGGATGACCCTGGATTGGGACGGCGCGGGGTTCTGTCAGTATGGCTATGATGCCGCGTATACCTGTCGACGACGGCGGTTTGACGATGCCGGGGCGCTTCTGGCGTTCTGCGCCAACCATTTCGAACGCCCGAGAACCGAGGCCCGCGATCGCTTTGCCTTTGCCTATTTCTTCCTGATGCTGATGCCGAAAAGAAAGATTCAGTGGAATAATCTGACACTGTTTGACAGCCTTCTCGGCCAGATGAACGCCCTTGCCGACGCTGCGGGGTAGTTGCAGGCCAAGGGGCAAGCCGCGTGCAACCATCCGGGTCCGGCGCTAGCGCGGCACGATCGTGCGCCCCACCGGCCACAGCGCAAAGCTAGCCAGCTTCAGATGCGCCCAGGCAAAGGGCAGGCCGATGATGGTCAGCGCCAGCAGCACCGCGCTGATCAGATGCCCCAGCGCCAGCCACCAGCCCGCCACAATCAGCCAGATCAGGTTGCCCAGCGTGCCCAGCGGCCCGGTGCCGATATCGGGCAGGCCAAAGGCGGCTTCCCGGTTCATCGCCTGAAAGCCGAAAGGCAACAGCGCAAAGCCTGCCATGGTGACAGCGGCGCGCGCCCAGGGCAGGCCGATGATCGACAGTGCCATGATCAGTGCGGCAATCAGCCAGCCCACCGCCATCCATGCGCCACCCAGCAATATCCACAGAATATTCAGAATAAGCGTCATGCCCTGTCCTTTCAGTGTCGGTTTCCAGATGGGGCGGTTCAGGCCCAGACGCAAGGCAGGTGCAGCGCGTATCTTTCATCTTGCCGGAAATACACACTTCTTTTTGCTGTCCGGGGGCGGCCGAAGGCCGGCGGGGGCGGGCAGCCCCCGGGGGGGGGGGGGGGGCCGGGCGGGGGGGGGGGGGGGGGGGGGGGGGGGGGGGGCCCCCCCCGGGGGGGCCGCGGCCCCTCGATGGGGGCGCGGCCCGCACCCTCCCTGACCCCTCTTTCTTTCCCGCCAGCTTGCGCTACTCTGCCCCCATGCGCGTGCTCATCCTTGCCCTCGTGATCCTCGCTGCCTGTGGTCGTCCGCTGGCTGAGGGGGAACTGGCGCTGGCCGAGGGGCTCTTTGGCGACAGCCTTGATCCGGCCCCGGTCCGGGTGGTCGAGAACAGTGTGATCGGCCTGCGCTCATGGGAATACCCCGCGCGCCCGCGCACCACCTGCCGCGAACGCATCATGCCGCCCAGCGACGCCCCCACCATCACCGCCAGCGCCGCCGGGATGGTGTTCTGGAACCATATCCACATCCGCCGCGACCTCATGCGCCCGGATTATGCCCTCCGCCCTGACGGCGCGATGGATCTGGGGGCGGCGATGTTCATCGCGCATGAATTGACCCATGTCTGGCAGTGGCAGAACCGCGCGCTGACCGGTTATTCACCGATCCGCGGCGGGCTTGAGCATTTTTCCGGGGCCGACCCCTATCTGTTCGACCCCGCCAGCGATGCGCGTTTTCTGGATTACGGCTACGAGCAGCAGGCCAGCCTGGTCGAGGAGTATATCTGCTGTCAGGCGCTGGACCCCGAGGGTGCGCGCACCGGGCGGCTTCTGGCGATGCTGTCCGAGGTGATGCCCGCCGCAGCGCTCAGCCTGCCCGATGACATCCGACTGCCCTGGCCGGACGCCCCGCAGCGCGGGATCTGCAGCTGAGTTCAGCGCCAGTGCAGCAGGCTGCGCTTGTGCGGAAATGCCAGATTGGTGCTGATGCGCTGGCAATATTCAGCCTGATCCAGCAGGCGCAGCCCCGGCATGGGATCAGACCCGTAAAGCAATTCAATAACCGTGGCCGTCAGCGGGGCCGGGCCGCTATCCCACCACGGATAGGGGGCCTCGGTCTCGGCAAGCTGCGCCTGAACCCGCTCCAGCAGGCGTTTGAACAAGGGCAATCCGGGCCGGGCGGCCAGAAAGTTGTTGGCCACCGTTCCATAGCCGCACTCCTGACAAAGGACCGTCTGCGCATCCTCCAGCCACTCGTCGATAGCGGCGCGGGGGTATTCATCGACATCGGCGTATAGCCCGCCTTCGCTCACCATGAGCGCGATGCGGAACAGATCGGCGCGGGTGGCGGGCAGGGCTTGGCGGTTGAACAATGCCACCAGATCCGGATGGTGGCGCGCCAGCCAGTCGGCGGCCAGCGCGGGGTCATAAAGGGTAATTTCCAGCGCCGGATGCAGGCGCTGCCAGGCGCTGATGCTGCGCGCGACGGCGCTTGAGGGCGGGCCTTCCCAGTAAAAGGCCATCCGGGCGGGGATAGCGGGGCCAGCATGCGGCGCGAAGGCGGGGCGCGCGCGCGCCAGCAGGCAGGCCGACAGCCCGGGCGAGCGGGCGATGCGGCCCACGCCCGCCTGCGCCACCACAGCGTCCACCGGCTGTGTCATCAGCCCCGGCGGCAGCGTGGCGCTGGCTTCTGCGGCATCGGCGATGATCCGGTCGCGCAGATCGGTGGGGGCGGGGGCGCCGCTCTGTTCCGCTTTGAGCACGCGGAACCGGGCCAACGCGGCATCTGCCTGTGTGAAGTCGCCGCGCAGAAACGCCATCCGTGACAGCGCCATCCACAGGCCCATGCGCTGCGGCCACTGGTCCTGCAAAGGCGCAAGCGCCTTTCCGGCGGCCTTGGGTTGAAGGCGCCAAAGGGCGATCTCGGCGCGTTGAAGTGCGATATCGGCGCGGGTGGGGGCCGGAGGTGCGAGCGCCCCGGCAGCATCCAGCCGGGCCTCAGCGGCCTCGATCCGGCCTTGCAGCAGCAGCGTATCCGCCAGTGCCAGAAACCGCCGTGCGCGCGGGTTGGCACCCTTGATGGCTGACAATTCGGCCTCAAGCTGCGTCTGTGCCGCAGAATGCAGGCCCAGCCGGTTAAGGGTCGCCACTGCGGGCTGGTTCGTTGCCAGCAGATCATGCTCCAGCATTTCCCAGTCGTCACTGAGCGCGCGACAGGTCAGCCAAAGATCTCTGAGCGGTGTGCTGCGGGCAAACACGCGCAGCGCGGCCTGTGCATGATCGCGGGCGCGGCGGTGATCTTCCTGGGGGGTGTCGCTCAACCGGGCGCAGCCCAGTGCGGTGCGCAGCCAGAACTCATGGTCGCGCGCGCTCCAGTCGCCGGGGGAGGGCGGCAGACCCGGTTCAAGCAGCGCGCGCGCCGCCTCGGGTCGCTCTGCCGCGAGCGCCAGTTGAATGGCCGCCGGGCGTGTGGGCGCGTCGCCATGATGGTTGCGGGCCGTGTCCAGCAGCGCGCGGGTGCGGGCAAAATCGCGCCCTTGCAGCAGAAGGTCAAAGGCCAGCCGCCAGTGCCGGGTATGCGCCAGTGCATGTGTGTCCAGATACTGCGCCAGTGCCGCTGTGCCGTCGCGCAGGTGCAGGTCTTGCAGCACAAGGCGCTGGTGGTGTTCCGGCCAGGGGGCAAGCATTGCCAGCGTGGCCTGCGCCGCAGGCGCGTCACCATCCAGCAGCGCCAGCTCACCGCGTGCGGCCAGATCAGCCCCTGCGGTTTCCGAGCCGGGGTCGATACTGGCCAGCACCGCGCGCGCCTCATGTGCCCGGCCCACGCGCCAATAGGCCCAGGCGGCGGCGGCGCGGCGGCGGTTTTGCGCCGCACAACGCTCGCGCAGCAGGGCCAGCGCGCTGTCGTCGGCGCCCGTGGCTTCCACCGCCACCTGCGCCAGATCGATCGACCAGGGCCAGCGCGCGCTGGCCTCTGACAGTGCAGGTTCAACGGGCAGACCAGCTGCCGACAGAAGCCGGAGCGCCTGCTGAACCGGGCCATAGCCGGTGTCTGGCAGCGCCTGCGCGATGGCCAGCGCCGGGGCCTGCGGATCGGCCAGCGGGCCGGTCCATAGCCTGTTGCGCAGCCCCTTGACGGCCTCCATCATCAGGCCGCAAGCATCTGATCGCCCTCGGAAAACCTGATACCGAAGGCGCCTGAAACCGCATCGCGTGTGCGCCAGGTATAGCCGTGCAGGAACAACAGAACCTCCCTGTCGATGGCGAAGGGCGCGCTTTCCCAGACCCGGCGCGCCATCAGCCCGTCAAGGCGTTCGCGCCCCGCATCATTCATATCGCCGGGGTCCAGGCGCAGATAGTCCATCACCCGCGCCACGCTCTCGGCACGGTCATTATGAAAATCTTCATAATTGAGCACCAGAATATCGTCATAGTGCTTTTTCCAGTTCGACCAGTTGCGCACGAAACTGCCATGGGGGTCCAGCCGCGCCTTGCCCATCAGTTCAAAGAATGTCTCATCCAGTCGCAACGGCTGGTCATGCGCGGGCCCGAAATGCCACAGCATATGCATCTTCATTGCCGACACGGCGCGCGCCAGCGGATCGCGCAGGATGTAGATGATCTTCGCCGTGGGGTTGATCGCCTTGCATTCGGCGATCTTGTGGTCAGGCAGATAGGCGTATTCGGGCGTGAAATCCATCGACAGCCTTTGCGGCTCTGGCGGGGTCATCAGCGCGCGATACCAGTTAACACCGCGCTCGTGGTTCCAGTCCCAGAAATGCGCTTCCTTGCTGGTCGAGGTGACGGGTTCGGAATTCGGAAAGGCATAGGTGGCCGGATGACAGTTGAGCACCGAATGCAGCCAGCTGGTGGAGCCTTTCTGACATCCGATGCACAAAATGTCGGTGATGTTTTCGCGTTGGGTCATTTAGAGTATCCATCGGGTTCGGGCCGGGCAAAGCGCAGGCCGGTCACGTCTTCGGCCGCCTCACGCTCGCGCCAGAGCAAGCCATCAAGAAAATGCAGGCAATCCGTGCTCAGCGGATAGTCCGGCGCGTGCCAGATCCGTTTGCCCAGCCGCTCGGCGTAGTCCGGCTGGCTGACAAGGGGCTGTTGCGCCAGGGCGCAATGGTCCAAGACCTGTGCCACGCCCGCGCCGGGGTCGGCGGCGAGGGCGGCATAGTCCAGCACCAGAAGATCTGGGTAATGCTGGCGCCAGCGCCACAGATTACCCGCGTAATCGCCATGCGCCAGCAGCCGCGCCGCGCGCACCCGGTCCAGAAATGCCTGATCGAACGCCACCTCCAGCGCATCGGCGGGCGCGTTGTCTGAGGCCCACATCGTATGCATTCGGATCGCCGAGACCGCGCGCGCCAGCGGCTCGCGCAGAATATAGATCACCCGGGCCGAGGGGTTGAGCGCCTTGCATTCGGCGATCTGATCCTCGTTCATCAGCGCGTAGTCCGGGGTGAAATCCATGGATTTCAGCTGGTGGTCATCAAGTGGGGTCATCAGGAACCGATACCATTCGCTGCCGCGCTGGTGGTTCCAGTCCCAGAAATGGGCCTCTTTGCGGGTCGATGTCACGGGGTTGAAATCAGGGAAGGCCCAGGTGCCGGGGTGCAGGCTGAGCAGATGATGCAGCCAGCTTGTCATCGCCCGCTGCGCGCCGATGCACAGGATATCGGCGTGATTTTCGCGGCTCATGGCGCACCGGACGACGAGGGGGCCGGGCGCATTGCTTCCACATCGGGGGGGATGCGGCCCCATCTGGAGAAGCTGTCAATATGGGCCATGCAGCGGGCCGAGTCGCCCGCAGCCTGTGCCGCCTCGATGGCCTTTCGGCGGCGATAGGGGTTGTCGGCGGCCTGAATGGAGGCTTCAAAACACGCCAGCGCGCGCGCTGGTTCGGCGTCGCGCAGGTAAAGATCGCCCAGAAGCCGCAGCGAAAACCCGGTGACATTGTCGCTGCTCTCGGTAAAGCCGGGGGCCGTGACGCGCGCCATGATCTGCGGTGCGGCAAGGTCGCGGATCGGCCGGGCGCGGGCCAGCATGTTGTAGTCCAGCAGCAGTTTCAGCGCGCCCCGGGTCTCGGCGTAATGGCGCAGGGCCTGTTCGGGCGTGGCGGCGAGCTTTTCCTCATACCGCGTGATGGTCAGATCGGCCACCATCCGCACGCGGAAGAACTCAAGACACTGGAACATCAGAAGCCGCGAGGCCGGGTCATGCATCGGTGGATAGCTGGCGGGCCGGGCGAAGGTGAAACCGTGATGCAGCGCCTGCGCGGCGTGATAGCGTTCAACGGCCTGCCACAGCCGGTCAGGTTGTTTGCAGTGCGGGGGCAGATGCACCTCCAGCCGCCCCTTGCCGTCCGCGTCAGGATGCGCGGTTGCGATACATTCATACTGCACGCGGCGCTGGTTCTCATCTTCGGCCCGGCGAAAGAGATCGATGCCACGGTCCCCGGCAAGGGCCAATTCAGGCAGATCGGTTTCCAGCATCGCGGATGGCCCTTTCAGATACGGCTGATCACCAGATCACGGCAGCAAAAACGGAAGTTCTCGGCGTGGCGGGGCAGGATGATCGACAGTTTGGCAGATTCGCCATCCGCCAGCAAAGCCCCCGAAAACTCGCGGGTAAACTGCGCGTTGGTCCCGGCGGGGCAGGCATGTACATGGGGTTCCAGCAGCCGGTTCTGGGCGCGGCCCAGCCGGTCGCGGCGGTGGATCGACAGCGCGGTTTCAAAAAGGTAGCCGGTGTCGCCCTCAACCTCAAAGCTGCACCGCAGCCCGGCCCCCGGCGCGGCCAGCCCGTCGAGCACGATCTCGATCGCGCTCCAGTCGCGGGTCTGGGGCAGTTGTACCACCAGCCGCCGCGCGGCCTTTGAGCCATGCACCAGCCGGCCCGGAATGTCGAAGGCCTGCGACAGCTCAAACCGTCCGGCGAACGGGGTGCCGGGGGCGATGGTGTGACCGATGTCATGATCGCCCAGATGCGGCCAGAGCGACCACGCCACCTGCGCCGGGTCTGCGCTGATCGGTTCCGTCACGGCAGAGTTTGTCAGGCGGTGTTCCAACCGTTGCAGCCGCTGATGCAGCCGCGCGGCCTCGCCGTCCATCTTGTGCCAGAGCGCGCTGGTTTCGTCATTCACCTCGCGCAGAACCAGCGCCGCGATGGCGCGCAGGCGCGTGTCGTGTTCGGTGGTGGCGATATCGGTATCAGGGGGCGAATGGGTGGGTATGCGCGCCAGATCTGCGAACAGCCGCCAGTCGTAAGACGGGTTGTCGATGGTGTTCATCTCAACCTGCCGGGCACTGTCCTTGCGGCGGCTGACGCGGCGGTGGTGAAAGGCCAGCGGCTTGTTCAGCACCGCCAGCCGCCAGCGTTGCAGGAAGCGTGTCATGAAGGCGCGGTCTTCCATCACATTGAACGCCTCAGGAAAGCCCCCGGCGGCGCGCACGGCCTCGCGGTTGAGCATCCATTGCACCGGATAGACATCCTGCCGATAGCAGGCATAGGCGATCGGATTGATGAAGAAATCATCGCGCTTGAAGGCATTGGGCAGATCATCTTCACCCAGCGTGACGATGGATTGTTTGCCAGCCTTTTCCACCACCTCCTCGCGGATCGCCGCCAGGCGGCACATCACCCCGCCGAGGTCCGGCACCAGTGCTGCTGTCTCTTGCTGAAAGCCGATCAGATCATGCAGAAAGTCAGGGCTCCAGGTATCATCGTCATCAAGGCAGGTGATGAAATCGGTCTCCAGCCGCTCAACCCCAAGGTTGAACGCCGCCGAGCGCCCGCCTGAGCGCGGCAGATGTTCGACCACCAGCGCGCCTTTGGGAAAGGGGGTGATCGCGCTGGCGTCGGCAATGGCGGCCTCCAGCGCCGGGCGGGCACCACCGTCGTTGATCAGCGCAATCTGCCAGTGCGGCCAGCTTTGCGCCAAAACACAGGCCAGCGCGCGCCGGACAAAGAGCGGGCGGTCGCGGGTGCGGATCACAATTCCGACACGCGGTGTCTGCGTGGATGCCCCGGAAATGACGGCGGACCTGGGTTGTCCCTCCATGCGCTGCTCCCTCGAAATCACTTTTTCGGCCTGCGGTTATGCAGCAAGGGTTAGCCCAACTCCGTCAGTCGGTCCATCCTTAACCGGCCCGGCGTCAGCCTTGAACCGGCAAGCGATTTCTGCATCCACCGCTTGCGGTTGCGCTTGACTTTCGCGCGGGTATTTCACATAGAGCGTGCCTCAGGCCCCCTCCGTCCGGTGCGGGGCTTGGTATTTTCATCCATCACCCCATCTGAAAGGGGTGCGCTGCCCGAAGGCGGAGCAATCCACCAACACCCGCAAGGGGGCCGCAGGGCGCGGCAACGAAGAGAAGGAAACAGACCGATGTTTGCGGTCCTGAAAACTGGTGGTAAGCAATACCGTGTGCAGGCAGGCGATGTGCTGCGCGTGGAACGTCTTGCTGCGGAAGCTGGCGACAAGGTCCAGTTCAATGAGATTCTGATGGTCGGCGGCGACGCCCCGGTTGTCGGTGTGCCGCTGGTTGATGGCGCGGCCGTGCAGGCCGAGGTGATCGACCAGATCAAGGGCGAAAAGGTCATCCATTTCGTCAAGCGCCGCCGCAAGCACAGCTCGCAGCGCACCAAGGGCCATCGCCAGAAGCTGACGCTGCTGCGGGTGACCGATATCCTGGCCTCGGGCGCGGATGCGACCGGCGTGAAAGCCGCGATCGGTTCGGGCAAAGCGCCCGCCACCGACGCCGCAAATGATGCCGCCACGGATGCGCCCAAACCGGCGACCAAGGCAAAGACCGCAGGCAAGACTGCCGACAAGACTGCGGCCAAGCCGAAAGCTGCTGCCAAACCGAAGGCCGCAGCGAAGCCGAAAGCTGCCGCCAAGCCGAAAGCAGAGACCGCCGAGGCTGGCACCGAGAAACCCAAACGCGCCGCGCGTAAGAAGCCCGCGGCAGACGCACAGGAGTAACACCCCATGGCACACAAGAAAGCAGGCGGTTCATCCCGTAACGGCCGCGATTCGGCCGGGCGTCGCCTTGGCGTGAAATTGTTTGGCGGCCAGGAAGCGATTGCCGGAAACATCATCGTGCGTCAGCGCGGTACCCGGCATTTCCCAGGTCAGGGCGTGGGCATGGGGCGCGATCACACGTTGTTCGCGCTGACCGATGGCCGCGTGACCTTTACCAAGGGCCTCAAGGGCCGAAGCTTCGTATCGATTACCCGCGAGGTCGAGGCCGCCGAATAAAGCAAAAGGTTTACACTCTTGCGTTATTTCGGATGGGGCCGGTCAGCAGACCGGCCCCGGTTCATTTCAGCATCCGGCGCCGACACTCCCGACACCGCCATCAAGGCGGACCACGACGCGAATGCCTCCACCCCGGTGGAGCAGCCATGAAACCGACGCTCAGGAAGAACCAGACCGCGATGACTTTTCCGTTTTCCGCAGCGCAGCCTGCCTCTGTCGCCCAAACCGCCGCATCCCGGCCCCAGCCGGTCATCAGTGCCGAGCGTCTGACGCTCCGGCCGCTTCAGCAGCAGGACCGTGCGCAGTTGCAGCTGTTCACCAGCGACCGCCGGGTGGCCGAAGGTACACGCTCGATCCCCCATCCGCTGCCAGCGGATGCCGCCGAGGCCTTTATCGCCAGTGCGCTTGCACCTGAGCGTGAAGAAGACGTCTGGGCGCTGGATGGCACGGTGCAGGGGTCGGCCGGTCTGATGGGGGTGATCTCGCTCAAACCGCTGGATCGCGGGCAAAGCCAGATCGGCTACTGGGTGGCCCCGGCCTTCTGGAACACGGGCCTCGCCTCGGAAGCGGTGCGCGCATTGGTTCAGGCCAATCCGCACGGCAACCGGACGCTCTTTGCCGAGGTGTTTCAGGACAACCCGGTGTCGGCGCGTATTCTCACCAATGCCGGGTTCGAATATATCGGCGATGCCGAGGCGGTATCGAAAGCGCGGGGGAAGTCGGTGCCAACCTGGACCTATCTGCGCCGCATGGACTAAGAGCCGCGCGCCAAGGGGGCTGGAAAACGCGATCTGACAATCGCCTTTCAGGCGCCGTTTCAGGGCGCTTGCCGCCAGCGCGCACCCCCGCCACCCCTGTTCGTGGTGCCCTTCGCCCTTGATCTGTGCGCCCTGGCGCACTATCGCCTGTCATGTCCAACCGAAAGCGCCGCTGATGAAGTTCCTTGACCTCGCCAAAATCCATATCCGCTCAGGGAGCGGGGGCGGCGGCTGTGTCAGCTTCCGGCGCGAAAAGTTCATCGAATACGGCGGGCCGGATGGCGGCGACGGCGGAACCGGCGGCGATGTCTGGGCTGAATGTGTGCCCGCGCTCAACACGCTGATCGATTTTCGCTATCAGCAGCATTTTTTCGCCAAGAACGGCGTTCCGGGTATGGGCCGCCAGCGCACCGGCAAGGATGGCGATGATATCGTGCTCAAGGTGCCTGCGGGCACCGAGATACTGGAAGAAGATCAGGAAACCGTCATCGCCGATCTGACTGAGGTGGGCCAGCGCGTGCTTCTGGCCAAGGGCGGCAATGGTGGCTGGGGCAACGCGCGGTTCAAGACCTCGACCAATCAGGCGCCGCGCAAGGCCAATCCCGGGCAGGATGGCGTTGAGCGCACCTTGTGGCTGCGCCTCAAGCTGATTGCCGATGCCGGGCTGGCAGGGCTGCCGAATGCCGGAAAATCGACCTTCCTTGCCGCCACCTCGAACGCGCGGCCCAAGATTGCTGACTATCCGTTCACCACGCTGCACCCCAATCTGGGTGTGGTGGGGATCGATGCGCGCGAATTCGTGCTGGCCGATATCCCCGGCCTGATCGAGGGCGCGAGCGAGGGGCGGGGGCTGGGCGATCAGTTTCTGGGCCATATCGAGCGGTGCGCGGTGCTGCTGCATCTGGTTGATGGCACATCAGAAGATGTGGCCGGGGATTTTGCGGTGATCGACCGCGAGCTTGAGCTGTATTCAGAGAAGGTTCACAGCAAGCTGCGGGTGGTGGCGCTGAACAAGGTCGATGCGATTGACCCCGAGGATCTGGCAGAGCGGCGCGCGGCGCTGGAAGTGGCCTCGGGCGGGCGGGTGTATCTGCTGTCAGGCGTCACGGGGGCGGGCGTGCCGGAAGTTCTGCGCGCGCTGATGTCCGAGATCGATGCCCAGCGGCGGGAGGCCAACCAAGAGGAGCCCGCACCGTGGAAGCCGTAACCGAACCTGTAACTGCGTCATTCGCACTGGCCAGCGCGCGGCGGCTGGTCGTCAAGATCGGATCGGCGCTCTTGGTCGATGCCGCCAGCGGGCAGTTGCGCGCCGACTGGTTGCTGGCGCTGGCCGAGGACGTCGCCGCCGCAAAGGCGCGCGGTGCGGATGTGGTGCTGGTGTCCTCGGGCGCGATTGCGCTGGGGCGGCGCGTGCTGGGCCTGCCCGCGGGCGCGCTGGCGCTGGAGCAGAGCCAGGCTGCCGCCGCCGTTGGGCAGATCCGGCTGGCGCGCGCCTATGAAGAGGTGCTTGCGCCGCATGGCATCACCACCGCGCAGGTGCTGGTGACGCTGGAAGACACCGCCGACCGCCGCCGCTACCTGAATACCCGCGCCACGCTGGAAACCCTGCTGGGCCTGGGCGTGGTGCCGATTGTCAATGAAAATGACACCGTCGCCACCGATGAGATCCGCTATGGCGACAATGACCGGCTGGGCGCGCAGATCGCCATCACCATCGGCGCCGATCAGCTGGCGCTGTTGTCCGATGTCGACGGGCTGTATTCGGCCAACCCCTTTACCGACCCGGCGGCGCAGCGGCTGGATTTTGTGGCGCAGGTGACGCCCGAGATTGAGGCGATGGCGGGTGAGCCGGTGTCGGGGCATTCAAAAGGCGGCATGAAAACCAAGATCATGGCCGCACGGACCGCCACCGCCGGGGGCTGCGCCATGGTGATCGGGCTGGGCAGTGTGACGCGGCCCTTGCGGGCCATTGATGAGGGCGCGCCCTGCACCTGGTTCGCGCCGCAGGGCGACCCGCAGGCGGCGCGCAAACGCTGGATCGCGGCGATGAAGCCGCGCGGGGTTCTGCGGGTGGATGCGGGCGCGGTGGCGGCGCTGCGGCAGGGCAAGTCACTGCTGCCCGCCGGTGTGGTGGCGGTGGAAGGCCGGTTTGGCCGGGGCGAACCGGTGGCACTGGAAGGGCCGGAGGGGGCGGCCCTCGGGCTGGGGCTGGTGCGGTATACGGCTGATGAGGCGCGATTGATCCGGGGGCGGCGCTCAGGCGAGATTGAAGCGGTGCTGGGGTATCCGGGGCGTGCCGCGCTGGTGCATCGCGATGATATGGTGATCTGACGGGGCAGGGGGCGTTGCCCCCTCTGGGCCTCTCGGCCCATTCACCCCCAGGATATTTTCAGACACAAAATGGGGGCAGTCAGGATGGATGTTGAGGGGAGCGCGATGGAAATCGCCACACTGATGGAAGGGATCGGCGCGCAGGCGCGGGCGGCGGCGGCGGAACTGGCCTTTGCCAGCGCCGAGCGCAAGCATGCGGCGCTGATTAGCGCGGCCGAGGCCGTCTGGGCACAGCGGCAGGCGATTCTGGATGCCAATGCCATGGATCTGGTTTACGGCGCGGATAAAGGCCTGTCGGCGGCGATGATGGACCGGCTGATGCTCGATACCGGGCGCCTGCAGGCGATTGTCGACGGGTTGCGCGCCGTTGCCGAACAGCGCGATCCGGTGGGCCGGGTGCTGGCAGAGTGGGACATGCCGAGCGGGTTGAACATTCGCCGCGTGGCGACGCCGCTGGGCGTGGTGGGGGTGATCTATGAAAGCCGCCCCAATGTGACCGCCGATGCCGGGGCCTTGTGTCTGAAGGCCGGGAATGCCGTGATCCTGCGCGGCGGGTCAGAGAGTTTTCACTCGTCTGAGGCGATTCATGCCTGTCTGGTGCAGGGGCTGAAAGCGGCAGGTCTGCCTGAGGCCGCGATCCAGCTTGTACCGGTGCGCGACCGCGCCGCCGTCACTGAGATGTTGCGGATGGTGGCGCATATCGATGTGATTGTGCCGCGCGGTGGCAAGGGGCTGGTGGGGCTGGTGCAGGCCGAGGCACGGGTGCCGGTCTTTGCGCATCTGGAGGGCATCTGCCATGTCTATGCCGATGGTGATGCGGACCTTGAGAAGGCCCGCCGCGTGGTGCTCAATGCCAAGACCCGGCGCACCGGCGTGTGCGGGGCGGCGGAGTGTCTGCTGATCGACAGGGCGTTCTATGCGCAGCACGGGGGTGTGCTGGTCAAGGATCTGCTGGAAGCTGGGGTGGAGGTGCGCACCGAGGGAGAGTTGCTGAAGATCCCCGGCACGGTGGCGGCCACGTCTGAGGATTTCGGGCGCGAGTTCCTTGACAAGATCATTGCCGCCAAGTTGGTGGACGGGGTTGATGCGGCCATCGCGCATATCCGGCGGCATGGCTCCAGCCATACCGAGAGCATCCTGACCGAGAATGACGCCAGTGCCGCGCGTTTTTTCGAGCGGCTGGACAGCGCGATCCTGATGCGCAACGCCTCGACGCAGTTTGCCGATGGCGGTGAGTTCGGGATGGGGGCCGAGATCGGCATTGCAACCGGTAAGTTGCATGCGCGCGGGCCGGTGGGGGCAGAGCAACTGACCAGTTTCAAATACCTGGTGGTCGGCGATGGCACGGTCCGGGCGTGAGGCGCGGCGGGTTCAGAGCGTGAGGTGGATCTCCTCCTCGCTTGACTGGACCTGCAGGGTGCGGCCCGTCGCGTCCAGCATCGCGGCGACAAGGGCGAAATGCACCTCGGCCGGGCTGGGGTCAATTGGCGCGGCGGAGGCAGAGAGCGGCCCCCAAAGGGCGGGTTCAAGACGCAGGCGGGGGGCGCGGACAGCAATCTGCCAGCCATTGCCCCTGTGGCCGATGCTCAGCACGCCGCCCCAGGCCATGGCGCTTTCGCAGCATTGGACAAGCAAAAGCAGCAACTTGGCCTCAGGCCGAGGCAGCTCGGTTGGCAGGGACCATTCGAAGCGGATCTTGCCGCCCTTGCCCAGCCCCTCAAGGATCGAGGCAATTTCGCGCCCGCTGATACGCTGTTCATCGCGCACCGCACCGAAGGCAAGCCGGAACATGCGGATGCGCGCCAGAGCATGGGCCACGCTTTCGCTGATCAGATCCAGCTCAGGCGATGCAGCCTGGCTCATGCCCAGCAGTTCAACACCGTTGCCAATGGCGCCCAGCGGGCTGACCAGATCATGGCAGATGCGTGAGCCGATGAGCGCCGAAAGATCTGGGGTGGGCTTGTTCATGCGTGATCCGGTTGAATCTTGGAGCGGGAAGGATGTCTGAGCTGCTGGAACCGGGAATGCTGGTCCGTCACCCCGGACAACCCGACTGGGGGCTGGGGCAGGTGCAATCGGTCATTGGTGCACGGGTGACGGTAAACTTTGAGGAGGTGGGCAAGATCGTTCTGGATTCCCGTGTGGTTTCATTGGAATGGGTCATTGGGCCGCCGCGTTGATCATCGCCCGAAAAGGTTAATGTTCCCCTATAAGGCGAGTCAATCGCACCCTGCTTATTCGCACAGGTTTGCACGAATGGCCCCGGCCTTTGTTGGGCCAGTCACAAACGCCTGTCCCGGTCGGACCGTCTTTGTATTGAAATGTTTTGATGCTTGACCTAAGCGGTAAACAGCAAGCGAAGCAGGTCATGATCAAGATCGAGCCGACACCCGTGACAGAGGATGCCGCACTGGAGGTGCGCCTTGCGCGTGGCGCGCTGGACCTTCAAGGCGCACAGCGCCTGCGCTACCGGGTTTTCATAGAGGAATTGGGGGCGAAAGGCGGCCCGCTGGTTGATCATGTCCTCAGGCTGGAGCGCGATACGCTGGACCCGCATTTCGACCATCTGGTGCTGGTGGACCGCCGCCGGGACCCGGAAACGCTGGATCATGTGATCGGTGTCTACCGGCTGCTGCCCTGTGAGAGAGCGCAGGCGCTGGGGCGCTACTATTGCGACAGCGAATACGATCTGGCGCCGCTCAGGGGTCTAGGGCGCAAAATGGTGGAACTTGGGCGCTCCTGCGTGGCGCGCGAGCACCGGCGTGGCGCGGCGATGATGTTGCTGTGGCGGGGGCTGGCCGATTACGTGTTATCGCGCAAGATCGAGATCCTGTTCGGCGTGGCCTCATTTCACGGGGCGGATGCGGCGCGCCATGCCATGGCGCTCAGCTATCTGCACCATGTCCATCTGGCGCCGGCGAATATGCGGGTGCGCGCGCTGCCGGAACATGCCCATCCGATGGATCAGATGCCCCTTGACGCAATCGACACGCGCGCAGCGCTGTTGGCTATTCCGCCCCTGATCCGGGCCTATCTGCGGCTGGGCGGGTTTGTCGGCGACGGAGCGTTCATCGATCATGACTTCAACACCACCGATGTTTGCCTGATCATGGACACATCGGCCATGTCGGACAGGCATTTTGACTACTACACCAGAAAAGCCCTCAAACCCTGAAAATGGCGGTTCCGCACGGCGCGAACCTGCCTGGGTCTCGCCCGAAGGTGAGGCACCGGCTGAGCCGATCGGGCCTCTGGGGTGGCTGTTGGTGGCGCTGCGGCTGCCCTTGATGGTGGTGGTGGTCTTTGGCGGCTTGTCGGTGCACCTGACTTTGCGGATGATCGAGCGCCCGCTCTGTGGTCTGCGGCGGCCGGTGACGCCCTTCATCACCCAGGCGGTGTGCGTGGCATCGCTGTGGCTTTTGGGGCTGCGGCTTGAGCAACGGGGCACGCCAATGGGCGGGCGCGGGGCACTGGTGGCGAACCATGCGTCATGGCTGGATATCTTTGCCGTCAATGCGCTGCAGCGGGTGTATTTTGTATCCAAGTCCGAAGTGGCGGGCTGGCCGGGGATCGGCTGGCTGGCGCGGGCGACGGGGACGGTGTTCATCAACCGCAACGCGCGCGATGCCCGGCTGCAAAAGGAAATCTTTGAGGCGCGGCTACGGGCAGGGCATCACCTGTGCTTCTTCCCCGAGGGCACCAGCACCGATGGCGCGCGGGTGATCGCGTTCAAGCCCACTTTGTTTGCTGCATTCTTCACCCACGGGTTGGCCGAGTTTCTGCAACTGCAACCGGTAACGGTGGCCTATTGCGCGCCGCCCGGGTGCGATCCGCGTTTTTATGCCTGGTGGGGGGATCTGGCGTTCACGACGCATCTGCTGAGAGTTCTAGCATGCCCGCGCCGGGGCCGCGTGGTGGTAATCTGTCATGAGCCAGTCCAGGTCAGCGATTTTCCAAGCCGCAAGGAACTGGCGCGCCATTGTGAGACGGTGGTGCGCGCGGGGCTGCGCGATGTGCTGCCGGAGGGCGCTCTGCGCGAGTGATGTGCGCCTGCGCGCGCCGGGCGGGGGCAGCGCCCCCCAACGCTCTGCCTGACCAAAGAGCACGATGGTGGATGTGCGTCAGAGGTCCAGCGGGGCGACCAGATCCCGCAGCGCGGCGAGCGGGTCGTCGGATTTCCAGATTTCCTCGCCGATGGCGAAAAAGTCGGTCACTGGTGCCATATCCTCGATCAGAGCACGGGTCAGTGCGCCTTCGGCCACCACCGGCACTTCGATCACTTCGGACCACCATTCAAACAGATCGCGCGCGGCGCGCGCGCCGTCATCCAGCGGGCTTTCGCCGACCGGGCTGAAGGCGACGTAATCGGCCCCGGCCTCGGCCGCTGTCAGCCCGTCGTGGCGAGAATCGCCGCAGGCGGCACCGATGATCGCATCCGCGCCCAGCTGTTCGCGCAATTTGCGGATGCCGTGGGTGCCGCGCGGCAGGTGAACGCCGTCCAGCCCCAGCCGCTCGGCCAGCAGCACATGGCGCTCGATCACGATGGCCACATCGCGGGTATGGGCGATATCGCGCAGCGCATCGGCGCTGCGGCTTATCTGGTCTTCGTCATGGCCCGCCATTGCCAGACGCAGGCAGGCCACCGGCAGGGCATCGAGGACCCGCGCGAGGGCCTCGCCAAAGGGTGCGGGATCAAAGGCCGGGGGGGTGATCAGGTAAAGCTGGGGATGATCGGGCTGGGCGGTCATGGCGGGCTCCTTGCAGGCGCGTCTCCATTTAGCCGGGCGCGGGCGGGCGCGCAATGGCGTGCCTGCCGATCAGCTTGCCAGCTGTGTCGCGCCTCAGTTCCCGGCGCTTTCCATCCGGCGGGTCGCCAGCACCTGTTCAAGCCAGCCCAGTTTCATCTCGGGCACCGACGACAGCAGCAGCTCGGTATAGGCGTCGAACGGCGGGGACAGCACCTCGGACTTGGTGCCGTAGCGCTGCACGCGGCCCTGATACATCACGGCGATGCTGTCAGCGATGGCGCGCACCGTGGCGATGTCATGGGTGATGAAGAGATAGGCCACCCCTTCGCGCTTTTGCAGATCCAGCAGCAGCTTCAGAATGCCGTCAGCTACCAGCGGATCCAGCGCCGAGGTTACCTCGTCGCAGATGATCACCTTGGGGTTGGCGGCCAGCGCACGGGCGATACAGACGCGCTGTTTCTGCCCGCCCGACAGTTCCGCCGGGTAGCGGTCAGCGAAGCCCTTGCCCAGTTCAATGGCATCCAGCAATTCCTGGATGCGCTCATTGCGTTTGCGCCCGCGCAGGTTGAAGTAGAATTCCAGCGGCCGCCCGATGATGGTCTGCACCGTCTGACGCGGGTTCATTGCGACATCGGCCATCTGGTAGATCATCTGCACCTGGCGCAATTCCTCGCGCGAGCGGTTCTTCAACGCCGGGGGCAGGGGCTTGCCTTCAAAGGTGATATCGCCGCCGCGTGGCGGCAACAGCCCGGTGATCACCCGCGCCATTGTTGATTTGCCGGAACCCGATTCGCCCACCAGTGCCAGTGTCTGCCCGGCAAAAAGATCTACTGAGACATTGCTGAGCACATCCACAGCCATTGCCCCGTAGCGGGCGGTGACGTTATCGGCGCGCAACAGCGGCTCGGCGGTGGGCTTTTTTTCCTCATGCTCGATGGCGCGGACAGAGATCAGGGCGCGGGTGTAATCTTCGCGTGGGGCCTCGATGATCTGCTGCACGGTCCCATGCTCAACCATCTTGCCGTGGCGCAGCACCATGATTTCATCGGACACCTGCGCCACTACTGCCAGATCATGAGTGATATAAAGCGCAGCGACCCCGGTTTCATGGATCGCTGCCTTGATCGCGCCCAGAACGTCAATCTGGGTGGTGACATCCAGCGCGGTGGTAGGCTCGTCAAAGATCACCAGATCGGGGTGGGGGCACAGTGCCATGGCCGTCATCGCCCGCTGCAACTGCCCGCCCGAGACCTGATGCGGATAGCGTTTGCCAAAGGTCTCGGGGTCCGGCAGGCTGAGGGTGCGAAACAGTTCCACGGCGCGGGCCTCAGCCTCGGACTGGCTGCACAGGTTGTGGTGCAGCGTGGCCTCGATCACCTGTTGCATGATCCGCTTGGAGGGGTTGAACGCCGCCGCCGCCGATTGCGCCACATAGGTCACCTCGCGGCCGCGCAGGCTGCGCAGCGTGCCCGGCCCGGCAGTGCGGATCTCGCGGCCATTCAGACGGATTTCGCCGCCTGTCAGCCGGATTCCGCCGCGCCCGTAGGCCAGCGCGGCCAGCCCGATGGTGGACTTGCCCGCCCCGGATTCGCCGATCAGCCCCATCACTTTGCCGCGTTCCAGCGACAGCGAGACATCATCGACAATAAGCGCATTCTTTGGCTTCTCGCCCGGCGCGTAGACCGTGGCTTCGATGCGCAGATTGCGGATTTCAAGCAGCGTGTCGGAATCAGCCACCACGGCCTCCTTTCAGGCTGGTGGTGCGGTTGAGCGCCCAGTCCGCCACCAGATTGACCGAGATCGACAGCGTGACGATCGCCACGGCCGGATACAGCGCGGCAGGAATGCCGTAGACAATGCCTTCGCGGTTCTCCTTCACGATGCCGCCCCAATCCGCCATCGGCGGCTGCACGCCCAGCCCCAGGAACGAGAGGGTGGAGATGAAGAGGATGGCAAAAATGAAGCGCAGGCCCAGTTCGGCGACCAGCGGCGACAGGGCGTTGGGCAGGATCTCGCGGAAGATCACCCAGCGCTGGCCCTCGCCGCGCAGGCGCGCGGCCTCGACAAAGTCCATCACGTTGATATCCACCGCAACCGCCCGCGACAGGCGATAGACGCGCGTACTGTCCAGCAGCCCCATGACAAGGATCAGGATGGGCAGAGTCACTGGCATGACCGACAGCACCACCAGCGCAAAGATCAGCGTGGGGATCGACATCACAAGATCGTTGAGGCGCGACATCCCCTGATCGACCCAGCCGCCATAGACCGCCGCCGTGAAGCCCAGCACCGCGCCCAGCGTGAATGACAAAAGCGTGGCGGCGGACGCCACGAAAATGGTGGTGCGCCCGCCATAGATCATCCGGGTCAGCAGATCACGCCCCAGATTGTCGGTGCCCAGCCAATGCGCGTCTGATGCCGGTTCCCAGACATCGCCAATGGTCTGCGACATGCCATAGGGGGCGATCAATGGCGCGAAAATGGCGGCCAGAAAGAACAGCGCGGTGATGGTCATGCCCAGAAGGGCGGAGAGTGGAATGCCCTTCATTTCGGATGCCTCAGTCGCGGGTTGGACAGGATTGACACGATATCGGCCACAAGGTTCAGCCCGATATACACCGAGGCAAAGATCAGCCCGCAGGCCTGCACCACCGGCACATCGCGTTTGGAGACATGATCAACCAGATACTGGCCCATGCCGGGATAGACGAACACCACCTCGATCACCACGACACCGACCACCAGATAGGCCAGATTGATCATCACCACATTGACGATCGGCGCGATGGAATTGGGCATGGCGTGGCGGGCGATGATGGTCAGACGGCGCAGGCCCTTCAGCTCGGCCGTTTCAATATAGGCCGATTGCATCACATTGAGGATGGCTGCGCGGGTCATGCGCATCATATGCGCAAGCACCACAAGCGTCAGCACCAGCGCGGGCAGCGCCACCGCGTTCAGCTTCTGGCCAAAGCTCATGCCGGCGTTGATGTTCGAGACCGACGGAAACCAGCCCAGCTGCACCGCGAAGATATACATCATGATGTAACCCAGCAGGAATTCGGGCAGCGAGATCGAGGTCAGGGTGATCCCCGAGATCAGCTTGTCCGGCCAGCGGTCACGGTAGCGCACGGCCAGAAGGCCAAGGAAGATTGCCAGCGGCACCGAGATGGCGGCGGCGACCGAGGCCAGGAACAAGGTGTTGCCCAGCCGGCGCGAGATGGACGAGGCAATGTCCTGCCGGTTTGACAGCGCGACACCGAAGTCGCCCTGAATGGCACCCGCAAGCCATTGGAAATACCGGATATAGGCGGGTTGATCGAGCCCCATCTGGGCGCGCATATTCGCCAGTGCCTGCTCGGTCGCGCCCTGACCCAGCACGGCTTGCGCCACATCGCCGGGCAGGATCTCGGTGCCGACAAAGATCAGCACCGAGGCCGCAAGAAGGAGCAGGAGACCCAGCGCGAGGCGCTGGATCACCAATGTCAGAACCGGGTGCATCGGCGCTTACGCCGTTGACCACATGTGAACGGCGGCAAAGCCGTTCATCATCTCGCCGTTGGGGTTGCCCTCCCAGCCATCGACCTGGGCGTTATGGGCATCAATGAAGTCGTTGAACATCGGGCAGATCAGGCCACCCTCGTCGCGCACCATCATCCCCATCTCGGAATAGATTGCCTTGCGGCGGTCCAGATCCAGTTCGCCGCGCGCTTCCAGCAAAAGGCTGTCGAAATGGTCGTTGAAGAAGCGCGTGTCGTTCCAGTCTGCCGTGGACAGATAGGCGGTCGAATACATCTGGTCCTGCACCGGACGCCCGCCCCAGTAGCTGGCAGAGAAGGGCTGTGCGTTCCACACTTCGGACCAGTAGCCATCGCCCGGCTCGCGTACGATCTCGATGGGAATGCCCGCCTGTGCCGCGCTTTCCTGAAACAGCTGGGCTGCATCAACTGCACCGGGGAAGGCCACTTCCGAGGTGCGCAGGATGATCGGCCCGTCATGGCCCGAACGCTCATAATGGTGGCGCGCGCGGTCAGGGTCAAAGCTGCGCTGCGGAATGGTTTCATCAAACAGCGGATAGGCCTCGTTGACCGGCATGTCATTGCCAAGGCTGCCATAGCCACGCAGGATCTTGTCCAGCATATCTTCACGGTCAATGGCGTACTTCAGCGCCATCCGCAGGTCATTGTTGTCAAACGGCGCCGTGTTGCAATGCATGATGAACACGTAATGCCCGCGCCCGGCGGTCGAATGGATCTGCACACCCGGGGCGCGGC
The DNA here is from genome assembly GCA_020832545.1 of Pararhodobacter sp. Lineage (GTDB taxonomy): Bacteria > Pseudomonadota > Alphaproteobacteria > Rhodobacterales > Rhodobacteraceae > Pararhodobacter. The sequence continues at coordinate 144,123 of JAFIEK010000006.1, forward strand.
CCAGCAGACCGGCCACCCGCGGCTCCACCCGGTTGATGATCTGCACCTGACCCGATTGCAGCGCCGAGTTGCGCGCCGTCGCGTCGTTGATCACCAGAACTTCGACCGAGTTGAAATGCCCGACGGAATCATCCCAATGATTGGCAAATTTTTCCATCACATGGCGCACACCCGGCTCATCCTCGACCCACTTGTAGGGGCCGGTGAAGATGCCTGCTGCGGGATCGTCAAAACCACCGTTGGGCTGGATCACCAGATGGTAGTCGGCCAGCAGATAGGGAAGGTCGGCGTTTGGGGTTTCGGTTTCCAGCACCAGCGTATCGCCGTCCACCCGGATATCGGTCAGCCCGCGCATGATCCCCAGCGCACCGGATTGCGATTCCTCATCGGAATGGCGGCGCAGAGTCTGGGCACAATCTTCGGCAGTCAGGGTCTGTCCGTTGTGGAACTCGACGCCCGAGCGGATCTTCAGGGACCATGTCCTGGCGTCATCCGAAGCGCTGATCTCTTCAGCCAGCCGCGGCTCTATCTGCCCGTCCGGCGTGATGTTGACCAGCGTGTCGCCCGTGGTGCGCAGATAGGTGAATGGCACCTGGCTCGCGGCCAGAGCGGGGTCAAGGCTGTTGGTGCTCTCGCCACCCTGCATGCCGATCACCAGATGGCCGCCACGCTGCGGCCCCTGAGCGCGCGCAGCCGTGGCCAGAAGCGTGTTGGCCATGGCGCCGGTCACGCCCAGTGCGGCTGCGCGGCCCATAAAGGCACGGCGGTCCAGTTTGCCGCGTGCAGCGCGTGCCATAAGGTAGCGGAATTCATCGTTCATGGTCGTCTCCCTGATTGTTTCCCCCGGGGGGATATTTTTGAGCCAAAGACGGTGGCTTTGTTTGTTGACTGACGAATCAATAACCCGTGGTGGAGTGTCAATTCAATCCGTTTCTGCCTATTGGAAAGAATCATACATGTTCGCGTGTAACATCCGCAACAAAACTTCGCCTGACAACCTCACGCCGGTTACTTTCCGTGCCTTCCCATGCCGTAAGCGTTGCCCGCAGGATCAGATGGGTTGCTGTTACGGTCTGGCTGGCCACCACTTTTGTGCCCACCGACCAGTCGCCGCGCGCGAAATTCTGGGTCCATTCGATGTGGTTTTCGGCACTCAGCGGATCATCGGGATGGATGCGCCACAGCTCGCGCATGGTGCTTTCGGTTTCCAGCCCGTGATCGGGGTTGCGTTCACGGCCGCTGGTGTGGCGGGTCTCCATCTCTTCGATTCCGTTGATCATGTCGCGGCGGGCAATGCGGCTGTCATGGCCGGGGCTGAGGGGGAGCAGCCGTGGGGGCGGCGGGGTCTCGGCAGGGTCGAACGCATAATCCGCTGCCGCGCCCGCATGCACCGGCAGGGTCAGCGTGCCGCCGCTCAGATGCAGCGCGACCGTTTCCGGTGAGGGCCAGACAAAGGGCCAGTAACTGTTCGACAGCGCCAGCCGCAGCCGGTGACCGGGGGCGAGGCGATAGGCCATCTGGTCCAGCGCCAGCGTGACAGTTTCCGCCTGACCGGGCACCAGCGGTGCGGGCGGGTCGCTGCGGTGATGCAGATTGAGGATGCCATGCGCGATTCGCCGTGATTGGCCGTCAGGCGCGACATCACAAAGCCGCGCCACGATGAAACCAAAGGGCCGGTCGGCGCTCAGCGTCATCTGCAAACTGGCCGCGCCCATCAGCGCCAGCCCGTCAGGGCAGGGCAGCTCAAAGCAGACCGAGAGCGCGTCATCGGCGCTCTGGTCGCCCGGCATCTCGCCCGACAGCCCCATGGGAAAGAACTCGCCCGCATTCAGGCCCAGCGTTTGCGGGGTCTGTATGCGCCGGTCCGGCGTGCCTTGCCCGCCCAGCTGACCATCGCCGCCCAGTGCAAAGGAGCGGTCCTGCACGCGCGGTGAGGGCAGCTCCTCTGGCAGCCAGCAGCCCGGAACCTCAGGCGCGCAGGCATCGGGCGGGGACGAGTCCTGCATAAAGACGCGGTAGGTCGGCAGATCTGCGGCGCCGTTGTCGGCCCCCTTGAGCCAGTGATCCCACCAGCGTTTCATCTCATGCAGAAAGCCGATACGCGGGCCGGGCACGGCGGTGTGCGGATACTGGTGCACCCACGGCCCGACAATTGCCTTGGCCATCGCGGCATTGCGCACCAGATGCGCGGGCGCGTTCATATAGCCGTCCGCCCAGCCGCCAAGGGTCAGGACGGCGGCCTTGATCGCGCCGAAATCCTCGCAGACCGAGCCATGTTTCCAATAGGCATCGCGTGCCTGATGCTGTGACCAGCGTTCGGACAGATGCGGCATGCCCTCCAGCCGCTGTACCCAGTCCTCGCGCCAGTCCGGGCGCAAGAGAGGGTCGGCGGGGCGTGAATTATACGACAGCATGAGCGTGCCCCAGGCGAAATTCTCGCCCAAGAGGCAGCCGCCCTTGTAATGGATATCATCGTTGAATCGGTCCACCGTCCCGCAGACCGAGACCACAGCTTTCAGCGCGGGCGGGTTGAGGGCGGCGGTTTGCAGGCAGTTGAACGCGCCCCAGCTTTTGCCCATCATCCCCACATTGCCGCTGCACCAGTCCTGCGCTGAAATCCAGGCGATGACATCGCAGGCGTCCTGCAATTCCTGTACGGAGTATTCATCCTCGAACACCCCCTCGCTGTCGCCTGATCCGCGCAGATCGACACGCAGGCAGGCATAGCCCTGCGCGGCCATCCAGGGGTGGATGGTCTCATCGCGCGCCAAGGTGTTGTCGCGCTTGCGATAAGGGATGAATTCCAGCACGGCGGGCACCGGTTCGCCGCCCTCGGGGCGCCACAGACGGGCGGCCAGCCGGGTGCCATCGGGCAGGGGAATGAACAGATCGTCCTGATCCAGAATGGCGGGCATCGGGCAGCTCCTGTTTACGGATTGGCCAAAAGGGACAGCATCAAGGCCCGGATTGCAAACAGTTTTCTGCAAGTATGTGGCTGCCCGCAATTTGATCAAAAAAAGAATTGGACCTGCCGCCACCAAGCCGCTAGCCTTTTGATCAAACAACCGGTGCCGGGCGATTCGTATCAAACCGGCACGAAAATGGACGACAGGGGAACTGCATGCCGCAACAGGCCGAGGTGGTGATCACCAATGCCCGGGCTCTGACCATGGACCCGGCCAACCCGCGCGCCGAAGCGTTGGCCATGGCGGGCGGGCGCATTCTGGCGGTGGGCGCGCGTGAGGCTGTCGAGGCACTGGCCGGGCCGGGCTGCCGGGTGATTGATGCGGGCGGTGCGACGGTGCTGCCGGGGCTGATTGAAAGCCATCTGCATCTGTTCATGGGCGGGGCCGAACTGGCACATCTGCAACTGCTGGGTGTCAAGGGCGCAGATGCGCTGGGTGAGGCGATCACCGCCTATGCCGCCGCGCATCCTGATCTGCCGCTGATCATGGGGCAGGGCTGCGATTATGCCATTCTTGAGCGCGCGCTGACCCGGCAGGATCTGGACGCCATCCTGCCTGACCGCCCCATTCTGCTGATCGCGGCCGACCATCACACCGGCTGGGCCAACACCGCAGCACTTGAGGCCGCGGGCATTCTGGGCGGGCGTGAACTGGGTGCGGGCAATGAGATTGTCATGGGCGCGGACGGGCTGGCCACGGGCGAGCTGCGCGAGTTCGAGGCCAAGGCCCCGGTCATGGCCCTGTCGGGCGCGCAACGCATCAATGCGGGCATCGCGACCGGCGACGAGCCGCAGCCCACCCCCACCGAGGCCGACCGCCAAGCCGATACTGTGGCCATGAAGCGCGGGCTGGAACATTGCGCGCGCCATGGCTTCACCTCGCTGGTGAATATGGACGGCAACCGTTACACGCTTGAAATACTGGATGAATTGCGCAAGCAGGGTGCGCTGACGGCGCGGGTGCGGGTGCCGTTTCATTATCGCAACTGGCGTATGCCTGCGGATCTGGAGATCGCCAGCGCCATGAGCGCTGATTACAACGATGACTGGCTGTCCTCGGGCTTTGTGAAGTTCTTCATGGACGGGGTGATCGACAGCGGCACGGCGGTGATGCTCAATGACTACCCCGATACGCCCGGCTGGAAGGGTGATCCGCTGCACAGCACCGAAGACTTCGCCGCCGCGGCGACTGAGGCCGACAAGCGCGGCCTTCAGGTCGCCGTGCACGCCATTGGTGACGGGGCTGTGCGCCGGGTGATCGATGGGTATGAAGCGGCCCGCAAGGCCAACGGCGCGCGCGATGCGCGCCACCGCATCGAGCATATCGAACTGATCGACCGCTCTGACATTCCGCGCATGGCCGAGATGGGCATCGTCGCCTCACTCCAGCCGATGCATGCACCTGGGGCCAGCGACTTTCCGTTGCAGCCGACCATGGACAAGATCGGGCGTGCGCGTTGGAATGACGCCTATCTTTACCGCAGTCTGCGCGATCAGGGGGTGAAGCTGGTCTTTGCCTCGGACTGGCCGGTTGCCGATGTGAACCCGTTGCGCGGTATTCAGGCAGCCCTTGAGCGCCCGGTTTATGAGGGCGGACAGGATGAACGGCTGGGCCTGCATGAGGTGCTGGCGGGCTTTACCACCGGCGGCGCATGGGCCGAACATACCGAGGATCGCAAGGGCATGCTGCGCGCGGGCTACCTGGCCGATGTGGTGGTGCTGAGCGGCGATATCGAAGCCACGCCGGTGCCGGACATCGGTGCGATGCATGTCGCCACCACCATATGTGGCGGCACCGTGGTCTGGGATGCGGCAGGTTCCGTCAGCCGGGGCGAAAATGCTTGATTCGACGGCGCGCATGGGCGTGACTTGGACAGGAAGCGCAGCGACAGCACGGGGGCGAGCGTGACAGCACAGACAAAACCGGATTCCGCCGAGATCGAGATCCGGGACCTGAGCAAGGTTTTTGGTCAGGGCGCTGCGGCCTTTCGCGCGCTCAGTGAAATCAATCTGCAAATCCGCACCGGCGAGTTCTTTACGCTGCTTGGCCCGTCCGGCTGCGGCAAGACCACGCTGTTGCGGGTGATCGCCGGGTTTGAGCAGCCCTCGACCGGGTCGCTGCGCATCAATGGCAAGGAGGTCGCCGGGCTGGGGCCGAACGCGCGCCCGGTGAACACCGTCTTTCAGAATTACGCGCTCTTTCCGCATATGACGGTGGCGCAGAACATCGGTTTTGGCCTGAAGATGCAGGGCAAACCGCGCGCCGAGGTCGAGGCCACCACCGCCGAGATGCTGAGCCTTGTGAAGATGGAGGCCATGGCCGAACGCAGGCCCTCGGAAATTTCGGGCGGGCAGCAGCAGCGGGTGGCTTTGGCACGCGCGCTGGCCCCCCGGCCAAGGGTGCTGTTGCTTGATGAGCCGCTGTCGGCGCTGGACCTCAAGCTGCGCAAGGAAATGCAGAGCGAGTTGAAGCGCTTGCAGACCGAGACCGGGATCACCTTCATCTTTGTGACCCATGATCAGGAAGAGGCGCTGACCATGTCCGACCGCATCGCGGTGATGTCGGCGGGCAAGATCCTGCAACTGGGCAGCCCGCATGAGATCTATCACGCACCGTCCGAGCGGTTTGTGGCCGATTTCATCGGCGACACCAACTTTCTGGACATGGCCGTCAAGGCTGTGAACGGCACGGTGGCCGAGGTCACGCTGCCCGGCGGCAAGCCCGGCACGGCCCGCCTGCCCGAAGGCTTTCTGCCGGTGCTGGGCGAAACGGTCACCACCGTGATCCGCCCCGAGCAGGTGCAGATGGTCGACGCGGGGCAGGGCGATATGGATGCCGTGGTGGACAATGCCGTGTTCTTTGGCACCGACACCAATGTGCATCTGCGCCTTGATGACGGGCAGGGCTTTGTCCTGCGCCGCCAGAACAGCGCCGAGACGATCGAGCCCGATGCGGGCACGCGCATGGGCCTGCGACTGAGCCCCGGCGCGCTGCGCGTTCTGAAAGGGTAGGGCCATGGCTGAGGCACCAGAACGTCACGGCTGGAAATGGCTGCTCTGCGCACCGGCGCTGGTGGTGCTGGTCACAGCGGCCTCAGGCCCGCTGCTGATCGTGGTGGCCTATTCCTTTCTGACACCGGGCAATATGGGCGGCGTGGTCTGGGAATTCACGCTGGAGGCGTGGTTTCGCGTCTTCTTCCGCCGGGACATCTTTGACCCGGAATCGATTACCTTCAACCAGGCGCATCTGACTGTCTACTGGCGCTCGGTCTGGTTGTCGTTGCAGACTACGTTCATCTGCGCGGTGCTGGGCTTTCCGACCGCGTGGTTCATCGCGACGCGCCCGCCCTCCAGCCGCACGCTGTGGCTGTTTCTGATCACTATTCCGTTCTGGACCAACCTGCTGATCCGCACCTTCGCCATTCAGGAGGTGATCCGCAACAACGGCACCATCAACACGGTGTTGTTGCAAATGGGCGTGATCAACCAGCCGATCCAGATGATGTACACCGATTTCGCCATCCTGCTGGGCATGGCCTATGTGTTCATGCCGCTGATGGTACTGCCGCTTTACGCCGCGATGGACAAGCTGGATTTCCGGCTGGTCGAGGCGGGGTATGACCTTTACGCCAGCCGGGTTCAGGTGCTGTGGCATGTCATTCTGCCGCTGGTGAAGCCGGGGTTCATCGCCGGTTCCATCCTTGTGTTCATCCCGGCGATCGGTGCCTATGTCACGCCGCGTGTGCTGGGGGGCGGGCGCACGATGATGCTGGGCAACCTGATCGCGCTGCAATTCGGGCAGGGGCGGAACTGGCCGCTGGGGGCGGCGCTGGCAATGCTGATGCTGATCATCGTGGTGGGCGCGCTGGTGTTCTACCTGCGTTGGGCCAACCGGGAGGAGGCGCGCAATGTTTAACCGCAACTTCTCGGTCAGGCGCCTGCCGGGCTTCGGTGCCATCGCGATCTTCACCTTCGTGATCCTGTATCTGCCGATTGTCATTCTGGTGGTGTTCTCATTCAACTCGGGTCTGTCGCAGGCGCGGTGGGAGGGGTTTTCGCTGCAATGGTATGAGGCGGCGTTCAACAACCGGCAGGTGCGCGATGTCTCCATCCGCTCGCTCTGGCTGGCGCTGGTGGCCTCGGGCCTTGCCACCGTGCTGGCGACGCTGGCGGCGCTGGGGACCACACGGGTCAGCCGGTTTCCCGGCCGCACCATGATCTATGCACTGATCAACCAGCCGCTTATGGTGCCCGAAATCGTGACCGGCATTGCGCTTTTGATCTTCGTCGCCGCCATCAAGGTGCAGACCGGCTATACCGGCATGGGTTATCTGATCGCAGCCCATACCGCGTTCTGCATCCCCTTCGCCTATCTGCCGATCCGTGCGCGGCTGGAGACGATGGATATCACGCTGGAAAGCGCCGCCGCCGACCTTTACGCCAGCCACTGGCAGGCGTTTCGCTACATCACCCTGCCGCTGCTGGTGCCGGGGATTGTCGCCGGTTTCATGCTGGGCTTCGTGATCTCGCTCGATACGGTGGTAATCACCGAGTTCGTCAAATCGGCGGGGCAGGATACGCTGCCAACCTATATGCTGGGCCAGCTGCGGCGCACCGTCACGCCCGAGATGAACGCCATTGCCACGCTTTTCCTTGCGCTGTCGCTTTGCATTGTGACAGCCTTTTTCCTGATAACCCGCAAACGCGGGGCCTGAACGACCAACCAACTGGGAGTAAGAACCATGAAAAAAACACTCATCCTGAGCGCCGCGGCCCTGATGGCCTCGACCGCGCTGGCTTCGGCGCAGGGCGTCGTCAATCTCTATAACTGGGGCAACTATACCAGCCCGGAACTGCTGGAGAAATTCACCGAAGAAACCGGCATTCAGATCAATGTCACCGATTTTGACAGCAACGACACGGCGCTGGCACGTATCCGTCAGGGCGGGCACGGCTTTGACCTTGTGGTGCCGTCGAACACCTATGTGCAGACCTGGGTCAACGAAGGTCTTGTGCAGCCGCTCGACCCCGAGATCGTCACCGACCGCGGCAATATCGCCGAGCAATGGGTGGATGTCGAATTCGACCCGGGCCGCGAATATTCGGTGCCGTGGGCCTGGGGTACGACGGGTGTTGTGGTCAATACCAGCGTCTACGACGGTGATATCAATACGCTGGACCTGATCATGGATCCGCCCGATGTGCTGAGCAACCGTATCAACGTCATCCCCGAGATGTCGGATGTGATGACGATGGCGATTTATCATGCGGGCGGCGACAGCAACTGCACCACCGACATGGATGTGCTGCGCCAGGTGCGCGACAACCTGATGGCGGCAAAACAACATTGGCTGGCGCTGGATTACGGTACCGTTGACAGCTATGCAGCGGGCGATCTGGATGCCGGGATCTACTGGAACGGGGCGTCGATGCGTGTGCGGCTCCAGAACGAGGATTTCGCGTATGGCTACCCGGCGACCGGCTATCCGGTCTGGATGGACAACCTTATGGTGCTGTCCGACGCGCAGAATGTCGAGAATGCGATGATCTTCGTGAACTTCGTGCTGCAGCCGGAAAATGCCGCCCTGATTTCGAACTTCGCGCGCTATGCCAACGGGATCACCGGCTCGGAAGACTATATGGACGAGGTGATGCAGGACGCGCCCGAGATCGTGGTGCCCGAAGATCTGGTCGCGGCGGGGCGCTTCAATCAGGCCTGCCCGCAGGAGACCAACGATATCCACACCCAGATCTGGACCGAGCTGCTGCAATAAGGCGTCTTGGTTTCTGATAACCGGGGAGGGGGGCTTTGCCCCCCTCTTCGCGTGCCGCGAATTCACCCC
>JAFIEK010000023.1 GCA_020832545.1 Pararhodobacter sp.
GCGACATGAAACTGAATGAACTGCACGACAATCCCGGCGCAACCAAGACCAAGAAGCGCGTAGCGCGTGGTCCTGGTTCGGGCAAGGGCAAGACCGCTGGACGTGGTATCAAAGGCCAGAAATCCCGTTCGGGCGTTGCGCTCAACGCCTATGAAGGCGGCCAGATGCCGCTGTACCGGCGTCTGCCGAAGCGCGGCTTCAACAAGCCGAATCGCAAAAGCTGGGCGGTTGTGAACCTGGGCGCGATTGCCAAGTTCATTGAGGCCGGCAAGATCGACGCCAAAGCCGAGATCAACGAAGACGTGCTCGTGGCCTCGGGGCTGGTTCGCCGCAAACTGGACGGCGTTCGCGTTCTGGCCAAGGGTGAGATCGCCCAGAAAGTTGCGCTGGTCGTTTCAGGTGCTTCAAAAGCGGCCATTGAGGCCGTTGAAAAAGCAGGTGGTTCGCTGAAAACCGCTGAACCGGCGGCAGCGGCGGCTGAATAAGGTGTTGTGAGCCGCCGCAAGGGCGCTTACATCTTCACACAGGTTTTCCTGCGCCGCCAACCGGGAACCGGTCTGGCGGCGCTGTCATGAAAGAGACGTGAATATGGCATCTGCTGCAGAGCAAATGGCGGCGAACACAAGCTGGGCCGCGTTGGCGAAGGCAAAGGATCTGCGCCAGCGGATCTTCTTCGCGCTCGGTCTTCTGATTGTCTACCGGATCGGTACCTATATCCCCGTTCCCGGCATTGATGGCGGCGCGCTGCGCGAGTTCATGGACGAGGCCGCGCTGGGTATCGGCGGCATGCTCAACATGTTCACCGGCGGTGCCATTTCCCGGATGGGGATCTTCGCGCTCGGCATCATGCCCTATATTTCGGCGGCGATCATCGTGCAGCTGGTTGCCGCGATGTATGGCCCTTGGGCACAGCTCAAGAAGGAAGGTGAGTTGGGGCGGCGCAAGCTGAACCAATACACCCGCTATGGCACCGTGCTTCTGGCGCTCATGCAGTCCTACGGTCTTGCGCTCAGCCTTGAGGCGGGCGATCTGGCTACCGATCCGGGCTGGTTCTTCCGGATCTCCACGATCATCACGCTGGTCGGCGGCACATTGTTCCTGATGTGGCTGGGCGAGCAGATCACCGCACGTGGTATCGGCAACGGCATTTCGCTGATCATTTTTGTGGGTATCATTGCCGAGATTCCTGCACAGCTTGCGCAGTTCCTGTCTCAGGGCCGGACCGGCAATATCAGCCCTGTCGTGGTGATCGGCATATTGTTGATGATGATCGGGCTGGTGGCCTTTGTTGTGTTCATGGAACGCGCGCTACGAAAAGTGCATATCCAGTATCCGCGCCGCCAGGTGGGGATGAAGGTATTTGACGGCGGGTCGTCACATCTGCCGATCAAGGTGAACCCCGCCAACGTGATCCCGGCGATCTTTGCCTCGTCGCTTCTGTTGCTGCCGACCACGGTTGCCACGTTCTCCGGTGGGTCAACCACCGGGTTCATGGCCACGCTTCTGGCCTATTTCGGCCCCGGTCAGCCGCTTTACCTGCTGTTCTTTGCAAGCATGATCATCTTCTTCACCTTCTTCTATACGCTCAACGTGTCGTTCAAGGTTGAGGATGTGGCGGAGAATCTGAAGAACCAGAACGGGTTCATTCCCGGTATCCGCCCCGGCAAGCGCACCGAGGATTACCTCTACTTCGTCGTCACCCGGATTGTGACAGTCGGCGCGCTCTATCTGGCTGGTGTCGCCCTGATGCCGGAAATCCTGCGTGCCCAACTGTCGATCCCGTTCTATTTCGGCGGCACGTCGGTGTTGATTGTGGTGGCCGTCGGCCTTGATACGATGAGTCAGGTGCAATCGCATCTTGTTGCACACCAGTATGAAGGCTTGCTTGAAAAGTCGCAGCTGCGCGGACGCAAGCGCGGACCGACCAAGAAGGGGCCTTCGTTGCGATGAACATTATCCTGCTGGGCGCCCCGGGCGCAGGCAAGGGTACGCAGGCGCGGAACCTTGTCGAAAAAAGGGGCATGGTGCAGTTGTCCACCGGTGACATGCTGCGCGCGGCCCGCACTTCGGGCACCGAAATGGGCAAACGCGTCGCCGAGGTGATGGACCGCGGCGAGCTGGTCACCGACGAGATTGTGATCGGCCTGATCGGTGAGGCGCTCGACAGCGCCTCGGCCTCTGGCGGGGTGATCTTTGACGGCTTCCCCCGGACATTGGCGCAAGCCGATGCATTGGGTGGGTTGCTTGGCGAGAAGGGTCTTGCCCTTGATGGCGTGATCGAATTGCGCGTCGATGATGAGGCGCTGGTGGACCGGATTACCGGGCGCTTTACCTGCGGGAATTGCGGTGAGGTTTATCATGACCGCACCAAGCCCACCAAGGTGGCTGGTCAGTGCGATGTCTGCGGCTCTACCGATCTGCAACGGCGCGCCGATGACAACGAAGACAGTCTGCGCCAACGGTTAATGGAGTACTACAAGAAGACGTCGCCGCTGATCGGCTATTACCACGCCAAGGGCGACCTGCACGTAGTTGATGGTTTGGCCCCGGTGGCGGAGGTTGAGGCCGCGATTGCAGCAGCCCTCAAGGCGTGAGCGACCGAACAATCTGCTCTTGACGCGCGGCGCGAAAGCGCCTAGGCGAAGCGCTCGTTAACACTATCCGAGTCGCATTCCGACTCGGTTTTCTGTCTGGCACGGCCACTGCGGCGCGTGTTGTGAAAAAAGGTTCTGGAGCTACGGAACCGCAACGAAAGGAAAACCGCGTGGCACGTATTGCTGGCGTAAACATCCCCACGGGAAAGCGCGTTCCAATCGCGCTGACCTATATCCACGGTATCGGATCCGGCGTTGCTGGTCAGATCGTCGCGGCGCTCAACATCGAGCCGGCGCGTCGTGTCAACCAGCTGTCTGATGACGAGATTCTTGCGATTCGTGAGTATATCGATGCCAACTTGACCGTCGAAGGTGACCTGCGCCGCGAAAAGCAGATGAACATCAAGCGTATGATGGACATCGGCTCGTATCGTGGTCTGCGTCATCGTCGTAACCTGCCCGTGCGCGGCCAGCGCACCCATACCAACGCCCGCACCCGCAAGGGCCCGGCGAAGGCGATCGCCGGTAAGAAGAAGTAAGGGGAGGGCAGAAACATGGCTCGTGACAAGACCCGTATCAAGCGCAAAGAACGCAAGAATATCGCTGCTGGCGTTGCGCATGTGAATTCGTCGTTCAATAACACCAAGATCCTGATCTCCGATGTGCAGGGCAATGCGATCTCATGGTCGTCAGCTGGCACAATGGGCTTCAAGGGGTCGCGCAAATCCACCCCTTATGCCGCGCAGCTTGCGGCTGAGGATGCAGCCCGCAAGGCGCAGGAGCATGGCCTCAAGACCCTTGAGGTTGAGGTTCAGGGCCCCGGTTCGGGCCGCGAATCGGCGCTGCGTGCGCTGGCTGCTGCTGGTTTGAACATTACGGCGATCCGCGATGTATCGCCGCTGGCACATAACGGTTGCCGGCCTCCCAAGCGTCGTCGCGTCTGACGCTGCACATTTTATTTCGGGCCGCGCCACAAGGGCGCGGCCCGGGTTTGTGGTTTAGACCCGCGGGCGTATCGGGTTTTGGCATGGACCTGATACTGGAATGGAGGCGAACCCATGATCCACAAAAATTGGCAGGAATTGATCAAGCCAGCGCAGCTTGATGTAAAGCCCGGCGCCGATGCGTCGCGCCGTGCGACCGTCGTTGCCGAACCGCTTGAGCGCGGTTTTGGCCTGACGCTGGGCAACGCGCTGCGGCGTGTGCTGATGTCCTCGCTTCAAGGCGCGGCGATCACCTCGGTGCAGATCGATAACGTCCTGCATGAGTTTTCCTCGGTCGCCGGGGTGCGTGAGGATGTCACCGACATCGTGCTCAACCTCAAGGGCGTTGCGCTCAAGATGGAAGTGGAGGGGCCCAAGCGTGTCTCCGTTTCGGCGCGTGGTCCGGCTGTCGTGAAGGCAGGCGACATTGCGGTGACCAACGGGATCGAGGTGCTGAACAAGGACCACATCCTGTGCCACCTCGACGACGGTGCAGAGCTGTTCATGGAGCTGACCGTGAACACCGGCAAGGGCTATGTCTCGGCCGACAAGAACCGCCCCGAGGATGCGCCCATCGGGCTGGTTCCGATCGATGCGATCTATTCGCCGGTCAAGAAGGTCGCCTATGAGGTGCAGCCCACCCGTGAGGGCCAGGTGCTGGACTATGACAAGCTGACCCTCAAGATCGAAACCGATGGTTCGGTGACGCCTGAGGATTCGCTCGCTTACGCGGCGCGCATTCTTCAGGACCAGTTGCAGATCTTCGTCAACTTCGAAGAGCCCGAGGCCGCTGGCCGTGGCTCGGATGACGATGGGCTGGAATTCAACCCGCTGCTTCTGAAGAAAGTCGACGAGCTGGAACTCAGTGTCCGTTCGGCAAACTGCCTGAAGAACGACAATATCGTCTATATTGGCGACCTGATCCAGAAGACCGAAGCCGAGATGCTCCGCACCCCGAACTTTGGTCGCAAGTCGCTCAACGAGATCAAGGAAGTGCTTTCGGGCATGGGCCTGCATCTCGGGATGGAAGTCGAAGACTGGCCGCCCGAAAACATCGAGGAACTGGCCAAGCGTTTCGAAGACCAGTTCTGAACTACCGGGGGGCGCCAGGACAGGCGCCCCGCCATCGGGCACTCCGCCCGCAAGGAGAGCGGCCCATGCGTAGGTCCGCCAGACAAAGCAAAAATGTGACTTAAGGAGAAATATCATGCGTCACGCCCGTGGCTATCGCCGCCTCAACCGCACCCATGAACACCGCAAGGCGCTCTGGGCAAACATGGCCGGCTCGTTGATCGAGCATGAGCAGATCAAGACCACGCTGCCCAAGGCCAAGGAATTGCGCCCGATCGTTGAAAAGCTGATCACGCTGGCCAAACGCGGCGACCTGCACGCCCGCCGTCAGGCTGCGGCGCAGCTGAAAGAAGACCAGTACGTCGCCAAACTGTTCGACATTCTGGGCCCGCGCTACAAGGATCGTCAGGGTGGCTACATCCGCGTTCTGAAAGCCGGTTTCCGCTATGGCGACATGGCACCGATGGCGATCATAGAATTTGTCGAGCGCGATGTTGACGCCAAAGGCGCCGCTGATCGCGCCCGGCTTGAGGCTGCCGAGGACTGATTCCGGCACCTTTGCAATCCTTGAAAACCCGCGCCCCGGCGCGGGTTTTTTCGTAGTGCGACTGCCCGTCCGCAAAGCCTGTGTCTACCTGGCAAAGCAACGCGCCTGGAGGCACGTGTGGCGCCTTGCAAGGCGCTTCTGCGGCGTCAATGGCGGCTTGCCGATGTTGGACAGGGAATTGCATCCGTCGCCTGCCGTCCCCATATTTGCCCCGGTCACAGTATCGGAGTGTTCCATGCGTTTTGCCGCCCTGCTTGCTGCCGTTGCGCTGATCCTTCCTGCGCCTGCGCTCTCGCAAGTCGTCCCCGACAGCCGCACCGAGATATCGCTCAGTTTTGCCCCGGTGGTGCGGGAAGCCGCGCCTGCGGTGGTCAGTATCTACGCCAGACGGGTCGTGGAAACCCGCGCCAACCCGTTCTTCGATGATCCGCTCTTTGGCCAGTTGTTCGGAGACTTTGGTCGCACGGTGCCGCGCGTGCAGAACGCGCTGGGGTCCGGCGTGATTGTCTCGTCAGACGGGATTGTGGTGTCGAATTATCATGTCGTCGGTGGGTCCTCGGACATCCGCGTGGTGCTGGGCGACCGGCGTGAGTTTGCCGCCGATCTGATCCTGAGCGACGCCGAGAGCGACCTTGCGGTGATGCGGCTGCGCGGCGCCGACGGTTTGCCCGCCCTGCCGCTGGCCGATTCCGATCAGTTGCAGGTCGGCGATCTGGTGCTGGCAATTGGCAACCCGTTTGGTGTGGGGCAGACTGTGTCCAGCGGTATCGTTTCGGCGCTGGCGCGGTCAGGCATCGCGGTGGGGACAGGTCGGGGGTATTTCATCCAGACCGATGCCGCCATCAACCCCGGAAACTCGGGCGGCGCGCTGGTCGATCTGGCGGGGCGGCTGGTGGGGATCAATACTGCCATTCTGACGCGCACCGGCGGCTCGCACGGGATCGGTTTTGCAATACCCGCAAATCTGGTGGCGCAGGTCGTGGCGCAGGCGCGGGACGGCAATGCGCGGTTTGTGCGGCCATGGGCGGGGATGTCGGGGCAGGCGGTCGATGCCGGGCTGGCCGAAGCATTTGAGCTGAGCCTGCCACAGGGCGTGGTGATCACCGACCTGCACCCGCTGTCGCCGCTCGCCGAGGCCGGGTTGCAGCCGGGCGATGTGGTGCTGAGCATCGATGGTGACCCTGTGAACTCGCCGCCCGAGATGATGTTCCGGCTGTCAGCGCGCGGTATCAGCGGGCAGGCGCGGCTGGACTATCTGCGCGGTGAGTCGCAGCGCGCGGCCACCATCGAGTTGATTGCCCCGCCGGAAACCCCTGCGCGGGACCGTCTTGACGTGCAGGCCGTGGCCTTTCGCGGGCTGGTGGCGGAAAACATCAACCCCGCTGTCATCGCCGAGTTCAACCTCGCACCGGGTGCCAGTGGCGTGCTTGTGGTCGAGGCTGAAGAGATCGCGCGCAGGGCGGGTCTGCGCGCGGGTGATATCTTGCTGGCCGTCAACCGCGTGCCGGTCCGCACCACCGCCGATCTGGAGCGCGTGCTGCGCGAGAACGTTCGCAACTGGGAGGTGGAGATCGTGCGGGAAGGGCGACGCAGTTTGCTGCGGTTCCGGCTGTGAGCAGCGTTCAGACCTGGGGGGCCAGCCCCCCGCCGCCTGCGGCGCCTCCCCCCGGCGTATTTGCGGCAAGATGAACCGAAAGCCGTTTCGCGCAGTGCCCCGGCGGCGTAGAGTTGAGGTTGCGTAAGGCTGGCGGAAGGGACGCGCATGGCCGATCTGTTCGATAATTCCCCCTCGCGCGCCGATGAGGCGCCGCGCCCGCTGGCCGACCGGCTGCGCCCGCGCGCGCTGGAGGATGTCATCGGGCAGGAGAAGGTGCTGGGCACCGATGGCCCCTTGGGCGCGATGTTGGGGGCAGGCGCGCTGTCGTCGCTGGTGCTTTGGGGGCCGCCGGGCGTGGGCAAGACCACCATCGCGCGGCTGCTGGCCGATGCGACCGATCTGCATTTCGTGCAGATCAGCGCGATTTTCACCGGCGTGCCGGATTTGCGCAAGGTGTTTGAGGCCGCAAAGATGCGGCGCACGAACGGGCAGGGGACATTGCTGTTCGTTGATGAAATTCATCGCTTCAACAAAGCCCAGCAGGACGGGTTTCTGCCCTATATGGAGGACGGCACGATCTTGCTGGTGGGCGCGACCACCGAGAACCCTTCGTTCGAGTTGAATGCCGCGTTGCTGAGCCGGGCGCAGGTTCTGGTTCTGGAACGCCTGACGCTGGCGCATCTGGAGCGGCTGGCGCAACGCGCCGAGCAGGCGTTGGAGCGGGCGCTGCCCCTGACGGCTGAAGCGCGCGAGTCGCTGCTGGAGATGGCCGATGGCGACGGGCGCGCGCTTTTGAACCTGATCGAGCAGGTGATGGCGTGGAAACTGACAGCAGCTCTGGACCCCGACGCGCTGTCAAAGCGGCTGATGCGACGTGCGGCGAAGTACGACAAATCGGGCGATGAGCATTATAACCTGATCTCGGCTTTGCATAAATCGGTGCGTGGCTCTGACCCCGATGCGGCCCTTTACTGGTTTGCGCGGATGTTGGAGGGTGGCGAGGACCCGCGCTTTCTGGCGCGGCGTATTACCCGCATGGCGGTCGAGGATATCGGGCTGGCAGACCCGCAGGCGCAGGGCATCTGCCTTGAGGCCTGGCAGGTCTATGAGCGTCTTGGCAGCCCCGAAGGCGAGCTGGCATTGGCGCAGGCGCTGGTCTATCTGGCCCTCGCGCCCAAATCGAACGCCGTCTATACTGCCTTCAAGGGCGCGCAGGCCTTGGCGCGCAAGACCGGCTCCACACCCCCGCCCGCGCATATCCTGAACGCGCCGACGGCCATGATGAAAGAGCAGGGTTACGGCAAGGGATATGAGTATGACCATGATGCCGAGGACGGGTTTTCGGGCCAGAACTATTTCCCCGACGGCGTGAAGCGCCCGGTTCTGTATGCCCCGCCCGAGCGCGGGTTCGAGCGTGAGCTGGGCAAGCGGGTGTCCTATTTTGCCAAGCTGCGCTCGCGCAGGCAGGGCAGTTGACAAGCGGGCAGGAACGGCACAGAGAGCGGCGATGCTGATGAACCTTTCCCTTGTGGCTTTGGGCGGCGCGGCCGGGTCGATGCTGCGTTATCTGAGCGTGATCGGCGCAGCGCGGCTGTCCGGGTCGGGCTTGCCGGTCGGCACGATGGCGGTGAACGTGGTGGGATCGTTCGCCATCGGTATCCTGGCGATCGGGCTGATGGGCAACTGCGTCTGGACCTATCTTTTGCTGGTGTCGGGGTTTCTGGGCGGCTTCACCACGTTTTCGGCCTTCTCGCTGGAGGCGTTTCGTTTGTGGGAGACCGGCCAGACCACGCTTGCGGCAACATATGTGGCCGGGTCGGTGATACTGGGGATTGCGGCGCTTCTGGCAGGGTTGGCCGTGGGAAGGATGATAACATGAGCAGGGTTCAGACCATTACCATCGGCGCGGAAGAGGGCGACCAGCGGCTTGATCGCTGGATCAGGAAGCACTTTCCGCAGATGTCGCAGTCGATGGTAGAAAAGGCCTGCCGCAAGGGCGAGATCCGGGTGGATGGCGGGCGGGTGAAGCCCGCCACGCGGATCGAGGCCGGGCAAAGTGTGCGCCTGCCGCCGATACCGGATGAGCTTGCGCCCCGGCCCAAGGCTGAGGCACCCGCCTATCCTTCTGCCGATGTGGAGATGATCCAGAACGCGGTGCTGTGGAAGGACGAGCATATCATCGCCCTCAACAAACCCCCCGGCCTGCCCAGTCAGGGCGGCTCAGGGCAGGGCAACCGCCATGTTGACGCCCTGACCGAGGCGCTGAAATTCGGCTACAAGGACCGCCCGGTGCTGGTTCACCGGCTGGACAAGGACACATCGGGCGTGCTGCTGCTGGCGCGCACCCCCCGCGTGGCCCGCCGTTTGAACGAGGCCTTCCGCCACCGCACCACCCGCAAGATCTATTGGGCGATCGTCGCCGGGGTGCCGAGCCCGCTGATGGGTACGATCCGCTACGGCCTCGTCAAAGCCGGCGGGCGCGACAATGAAAAGATGCACTGCATCCTGCCCGGCGATGTGGACAAGACCGACGGTGCCAAACGTGCCACCACCGATTACGCCGTGCTGGATCGTCTGGGCAGCCGCGCCGCGTGGATGGCACTGGTGCCGGTTACCGGGCGCACCCATCAGCTGCGTGCGCATATGGCTGAACTGGGCCATCCAGTGATCGGCGACGGAAAATACGGCGGCTCGGGGCAGGAGAACCTTGGCGATGGCTGGGGCGCGCAGCTGGGCGGCGAGATCAGCCGCAAGCTGCACCTGCACGCGCGCTCGATCACGTTTCAGCATCCGGTGACGAACAAGAAAATCACCCTCACCGCCCCGCTGCCAGAGCATATGGCGCGCAGCTGGAAGATGTTGGGCTGGCATGAAAACGATGTGCCCGCCGATCCGTTCGTGGAGGAAGAATGACCCGGCGTCTGGTGGTATTCGATGTCGATGGCACGTTGGTGGACAGTCAGGCACATATTCTGGGTGCCATGGCGCTGGCCTATGCGGGACAGGGCCTGCCGGTGCCTGGGCGAGAGGCGATCCTGAACATTGTCGGCCTGTCGCTGCCGCAGGCCTTCGCGCGGCTGATGCCCGATGGGGATGCGTTGCAGATCGACGCGCTGGTGGCGGGCTACAAGTCCAGCTTCGGCACGTTGCGCGCCGCCGACATGTCGCTCATGTATCCCGGCGCGAAAGAGGCGCTGGAGACCCTCGGCGGGCAAAAAGACATGCTGCTGGGTGTGGCCACCGGCAAGTCGCGGCGCGGGCTGGATCATGTGTTGTCGGCCCATGCGCTGGAAGGGTTCTTCCACACCACGCAGGTGGCAGATGACCATCCGTCAAAGCCCGATCCGTCAATGCTGCATGCCTGCCTTGCCGAGACCGGAACAAGCTGCGGGATCATGATTGGTGACACTTCTTACGACATCGAGATGGGCCGCGCGGCGGGGTTCCGCACGCTGGGCGTGGCATGGGGCTATCATCCGGTGGCAGAGCTTGAACGCGCGGGCGCAGACCTTGTGATCGACAGCTATAGCGCCCTGATCCCGGCGCTGGATGACATCTGGAGCATGGCATGAGCGGTTGGGCGCGCAAACGCTTCTGGAAAGCGGCTGAGGTGTGCGAGGTTGAGAATGGCTTTACCGTCCACCTTGACGGGCGCAACATCAAGACCCCGGGCAAGGTGCCGCTGGTTGTGCCCACCGCCGCATTGGCGGGACTGATCGCGGATGAGTGGCAGGCGCAGGGTGAAAAGGTTGCACCGGAAACCATGCCCGCGACCCGTGCCGCCAATGCCGCTATCGACAAGGTGCGCGGCCAGTTTTCCGAGGTGGCGGCGCTGGTTGCCGCTTATGGTGAAACTGATCTGCTATGCTACCGTGCCAAGTCTCCCGCCGGGCTGCGCGCCCGTCAGGATGCCGCCTGGGACCCGTTGCTGGACTGGTCTGCCGCACAGTTCGGCCTGCGCTGGGTGGTGATTGAAGGCGTCATGCCGCAGCCTCAGCCGCCAGAAACGCTGGAAGTTCTGAATGCCCATGTCGCGCGGTTCACGGAATTTGAGCTGACAGCGTTTCATGATCTGGTCGCCATGTCGGGATCATTGGTGATTGGGCTGGCGGTGACGGAAGCGCACGCCGCGCCAGAGACCCTCTGGCCAATGTCGCGAATCGATGAAGACTGGCAGCGCGAAATCTGGGGTGAGGATGATGAGGCGCGCGCGCTTGCTGCGCTGCGGCGGCAAAGTTTTCTCAATGCCGCCAGATTTTTCGCCGCTCTGCGCTGACGTCGCGTAAGATCATTGCGTGTATGGCAGCGTTAACAGTCTGATTGCTGTGCATTCATTCCCTTCGGTCGCTCTGTGGCCGTGCTGACGCATCACCGGATGGAATGGAGGGCTTGACGGCTGGTTATAATCGGCACAAATTCGCCTATGCAGCCGCCGCAAGGCAGCGCCGCAATGTTTTTGACAAGAACGGGCCGGTTCCAAGGCTGGCAAACATGGACCCACCGGGTTCGGACAGACCGCTGGCAATGGCGGCGATAACAGGAAGAGGTAAATGATGAAGAAATCCGTATTTCTCGGCACGATGGCTGCGGCTGCGCTGAGCGCTGGCTCGGCCATGGCCCAGCAGACTATGGCCGATGTTCAGGCCGCGGGCGAACTGAACTGCGGCGTGTCCACTGGCGTGAATGGCTTTTCGGCCCCTGATGCCAATGGTGTCTGGCAGGGCTTTGACGTTGCGATCTGCCGCGCCGTCGCGGCTGCGGTCCTTGATGACCCGATGGCCGTCAACTTTGTGCCGACCACGGGGCAGACCCGTTTCACCGCGCTGTCGTCAGGCGAAGTTGACCTTCTGCCGCGCAACACCACCTGGACCTTCTCGCGCGATGTTGACCTGCGTCTGACCTTCGTTGGCGTTAACTATTATGACGGCCAGGGCTTCATGGTGAACCGTGCGCTGGGCGTGTCGTCGGCAACCGAAATGGATGGCGCGACCGTCTGCATTCAGACCGGCACCACCACTGAGCTTAACCTTGCTGACTACTTCCGCGTCAACAACATGAGCTATGAGCCGGTCCCGATTGAGACCAACGCCGAAGCGCAGCAGCAGTATCTGGCCGGTGCCTGCGACGTCTACACCACGGACGTGTCGGGCCTTGCTGCGACCCGTGCCTCGTTTGAGAACCCCGGCGATCACGTGATCCTGCCTGAGGTCATCTCGAAAGAGCCGCTGGGCCCCGCAGTGCGTCATGGCGACGACCATTGGGCTGACCTCAACCGCTGGGTGCTCAATGCGCTGATCGCCGCCGAAGAACTGGGCGTGACCTCGGCCAATCTGGCTGAACTGGCTGCCGGCACCAACAACCCGGAAATCAACCGCATGCTGGGCACCGAGGGCAACCTTGGTGAGATGCTGGGGCTTGATGCCGAGTGGGCGCAGCGCGCCATCGCCGCTGGCGGCAACTATGGCGAAATCTTTGCCAACAACATCGGCGAGCAGACGCCGATCGGTCTTGCGCGCGGCCTGAACGCGCAGTGGACCCAGGGTGGGCTGATGTACGCCCCGCCGTTCCGCTAAGAACCGGCAAACGGGCGCGCGATCCAAGGGATCGCCGTGGGGGGGTTTTTCACCCCCCCCGGTTCCCTAAAAAACCCGAAAACGGGGGGGGCAAACCAAGGGATCGCGCGCCCTGTCCCTTTTGACACGTCAGGCATAACCGCGCCATTCTCGGCCGCCCCGCCCGGAACTTCCGGATGCAGCGCCCGAAGTCACAAATAACCATACGGCGCGGACTGCAGGGAGACATCAGATGGCCATGGACAGCGGGGCTCCACGCGAGTCTTTTCGTCTGAGCATGCTGCTTTACGACACGCGGTATCGCTCTTACACGATCCAGATTTTCGCGTTGATGATGCTGATGCTGGGTGCGGCCTGGCTGATCGATAACACGGTCAGGAACCTTGCGGTGCTGGGCAAGGATTTCTCATTCCGCTTCTTGTGGAGCACGGCTGGATACGACATCAGCCAGCGACCCATCGAATACAACAGCACCATGACCCATGGCCGCGCGGCAATCGTGGGCCTTTTGAATACCCTCATTCTGGCGATCATGGCCTGCGTTCTGGCCACCGTACTTGGCGTCATCGCCGGGGTACTGCGGCTGTCCAGCAACTGGATCGTGGGGCGGTTGATGACCGTCTATGTCGAGGTGTTCCGCAATATCCCCACGCTTTTGTGGATTTTGGTGTTCGGCGCCATCATGACCGAGGCAATGCCCGCCCCCAATGCCTTCAGGGGCGATACGCCGACCGCCTCGATGCTGGTTTTTGACAGCATCGCCGTTACCAACCGGGGCGTCTATGTCCCCGAGCCGATGTTCACGCGCAGCCTTGGCAACCTGAATCTGGGGGGCGTCCAACCAAGTTGGGACGCAATCGCTTTCATTGTGGTGGTGGTACTAAGCATCTGGGCCAACGTCCGGCTGGTGCGCCACGCCACAAAGGTGCAGAACGCCACCGGCGTGCGCCCGAAAACATGGTGGAAGAGCATACTCATCCTTCTTGCTCCGGTCACCTTGCTGTTGATCGCGCTGGGCTTTCACCTTGGCTATCCGGAGTTGCGCGGCTTCAATTTTCAGGGCGGCATCCATATGCGCAACTCGCTGATTGCGATGTGGCTGGGCCTGGGCATTTATACTGGTGCCTTTATCGCCGAGAATGTGCGCGCGGGTATTCTGGCCATCTCAAAGGGTCAGACCGAGGCTGCTTTTGCCTTGGGGATGCAGCCGGGCAAGACCATGCGGCTGGTGATCCTGCCGCAGGCGCTGCGGGTAATCATCCCGCCGCTGATCTCGCAATACCTCAACATCACCAAGAATACCTCGCTGGGCCTTGCAGTGGGCTACATGGACCTGCGCTCGACCCTAGGGGGCATCACCATCAACCAGACGGGGCGCGAGCTTGAGGGGATGATGCTGATGATGCTGGTCTATCTGGCAGTCAGTCTGAGCATCTCTGGGGTAATGAATGTCTACAATTCCCGTATCAAGCTGAGGGAGCGATGACATGAGCGATACCCACGCCCAAACTGTCGCTTATGTGCGCGATACAATGTTGCCGGAGCAGATCCCGCCTGTCACTGAGCGTGGCGTGGTGAAATGGATGCGCGAGAACCTTTTCAATGGCGTGCTCAGCACCATCCTGACCGTGCTGTCGCTGTTGGCCGTTGCCTGGGCTGTGATGGCGATTGGCCCATGGTTGCTGAATTCGGTCTGGAACGCGGGCTCGCTGAGCGAGTGTCGCCAGATCCTCGATGGCACCTCAGGGGCCTGCTGGGGGGTGATCAAGGATCGGTTTCATCAGTTAATGCTGGGCTTCTACCCCCGGCACCTCTACTGGCGGCCGATTACAACACTGATTTTGCTGTTCGTGGCGCTGGGGCCGATCCTGTACCCTTGGGTTCCGCGAAAGATGCTGTGGTTCTCGGCTGCGTTTCCGTTCCTGGGCTACTTCCTGCTCTGGGGCGGCAGCATATGGTTTCCGATCTCGGTCGCGCTGGGGTTCGTGGTGGGCTATGCCGTGCTGGTGCTGATGCGCCCGACCGGCACACTGATCGCTACAAGCGCCGCGATCATCGCGCCGGTTGTGTGGTGGCTGGTAGCCGCAGGAACCTTTGCTGGCTGGGCCCATGCGGTCCTGCCGCTGGGGATCGAGGGCGTGCGCTCAGACCGCTTCGGCGGTTTCCTGATTTCGCTGGTGATTGGCTTCACGGGGATCGGCCTGTCCTTGCCGCTAGGCATTCTGCTCGCGCTTGGGCGACAGTCGAACATGGTGCTGATCAAATCCGTCTGCGTGGTGTTCATCGAATTCATCCGTGGCGTTCCGCTGATCACGCTGCTCTTTACGGCGCAGTTGCTGCTGGGCTATTTCCTGCCGCCGGGCACCACGTTTGACCTGATCCTGCGGGTTGTGATCATGGTCACGCTGTTTGCTGCGGCCTATATCGCCGAAGTGGTGCGCGGTGGCCTTGCCGCCCTGCCACGCGGCCAGTATGAGGCCGCCGATGCGCTGGGGCTGGATTATTGGCGCGCGCAGCGGCTAATCATCATGCCGCAGGCGCTGAAAATCTCAATCCCGGGTATCGTCAACACGTTCATCGGGCTTTTCAAGGATACCACGCTGGTGGTGTTCATCGGCCTGCTGGACCCGGTGGGCCTGTCCAACGCCATTCGCGCGTCAAGCGACTGGCAGGGCATTTACTGGGAACTCTTCATCTTCATTGGTGCGGTGTTCTTCATCTTCTGTTTCGGCATGTCGCGCTACTCGATGTATCTTGAGCGGCGGCTGCGAACCGATCATCGTTAAGGAGACCGGCATGGCTGACATTCAACTGGACCCAGGCATCGATCGTGAGATTGACCGAAGCCACATGCAGGTCCTTGACGAGGTGGCGATCCAGATCACGAAGATGAACAAGTGGTTTGGTGCCTTTCATGTGTTGCGCGACATCGACATGACCGTGAACCGGGGTGAGCGGATTGTGGTCTGCGGGCCATCCGGCTCTGGCAAATCCACGCTTATTCGCTGCATCAACCGACTGGAAGAGCACCAGAGCGGGAAGATTGTGGTTGATGGCACCGAGCTGACATCGGACCTGAAGAATATCGACAAGGTGCGATCAGAAGTGGGGATGGTGTTTCAGCACTTCAACCTGTTCCCGCATCTGACGATTCTGGAAAACTGCACACTGGCGCCGATCTGGGTGCGCAAGACACCCCGCAAAGAGGCCGAGGAAATTGCGATGCATTTCCTTGAAAAGGTGAAAATCCCCGAACAGGCGCTGAAGTATCCCGGCCAGCTTTCCGGCGGGCAACAGCAGCGGGTGGCCATCGCACGTTCGCTGTGCATGAAGCCACGGATCATGCTGTTTGACGAACCCACCTCGGCCCTTGATCCTGAAATGATCAAGGAGGTGTTGGATACCATGATCGCGCTTGCCGAAGAGGGGATGACGATGATCTGTGTCACGCATGAGATGGGTTTTGCCCAGGCCGTGGCGAACCGGGTGATCTTTATGGACCAGGGCCAGATTGTTGAGCAGAACGAGCCTTATGAGTTCTTCCGCAATCCGCAATCCGAGCGCACGAAGCTGTTTCTCAGCCAGATTCTGGGGCACTGAACAGGGAAACGGCAGGGAAGCGGAAGGGGGCTTTGCCCCCCTTTTTGCGCTGTCGCGCAAACTTACCCCCAGGATATCTTTCGACAGAAAATGAGGCTCAGGCAGCCAGTTCGCGCGGGACGATGAAATCGCGGACCGCGCCCATGCCGAAGGTCAGATCGCTCCAGTTGTCGATTTCGAAGCTGGCGACCAGCGTGGCGCCGGTCGGATAATGCCGGAAAGCGGGGTTGTGGGGGGCTTGCGCCACAACCCGCGCGGCAAATTCGGCGATGCCCGGGTTATGACCGATCACCATGACGCAGTCGCCCGTCGCATGGCGCAGGACCGCCAGCATGACATCGGGCCCGGCGTGATAGAGTGCGGGCTTCAGGGTCAGGACCGGGGTGGCGGGCAGTGCCGGAGCGATGCCGGACCATGTCTTGCGGGTGCGCAGCGCGTCTGAGCACAGCACCTCGTCCGGCACATAGCCACGCGAGGCCAGCCAGGCGCCAAGGTCGGCGGCGGCAGCCTTGCCGCGCTCATTGAGCGGGCGATCATGGTCAGGGGTCATTGGATCGTCCCAGCTGGACTTGGCGTGCCGCGTCAGGATCAGGCGCTTGGTCATCGGTGGAATTGCCTCATGTGATAGGCCGATTGCTCAGGCAATCTTGCATGGGTTTCGCTTCTTGGGCAAGCACGTCGCGCAGCGCAGCCGTGGTTCATGCAGTCCTGGCCGGCAGTTTGGTCCAGAAAGCCGCGGCAGGTGGGAACATCATAGCCCACAGGCCCAAGCGCATTGACCGGGCAGGCGGCAAGGCAGGGGCGTGTTGGGCAACTGTCGCAGGGGTTTTCGGCGACGGGCAGCGTGAGCACGAAAGGAAGCGCGAGCGCGCCCCGAAATGATACCCAAAGCCCGGCGTCGGCATGAACAAGCATGCCGACCGGACTTTGCCAGGCCCGCCCGGATGCGACTGCCCAACGCTGGAACGGCGGGTAGGGCGGTCCGTCGGAGGGAAAGATTGCCGTGCCCCCGAAAGTCTGCGCAAGGGCGCTAAGGATGCGTTTTGACCAGCGATCTATCGGATCTGGCTGGCCGTCGCGCCATTCGGGGCTGGATTTCAGCGCATGCCACCACCGCTTGCCGCCCTGAGGGCCGATCAGGAGAAGGGATTGTGCGGTGGCCGGGCAGAAAACAGGGTCGGCGGGGAGGCTGCCGAGGGCGGTGAGCGCGTTCAGTTCAAGAGCTTCCAGCAGGTGGCTGGCGGGACCGGGGGGCGCTGCCCCCCGCGCGCGTTGCGCGCTCCCCCCGGCGTATTTGCGGCAAGATGAAAGCGGCCCGGACGCGCGGGGCGGAGTGGGAGGCTCAGAGCCCTTCGCCACGAGGGGTCACGCGCGGCGGGGTAGAGCGGATCATGCTGCCTGCGCCATGTTCAGTGAACAACTCCAGCAGGCAGGCGTTCGGCACCCTGCCGTCAAGGATGACGACGGCACGCACCCCGGCCTCTATAGCGGTAAGTGCGGTTTCGGTTTTCGGAATCATGCCGCCCGCGATCACGCCCTTTTCGGTCATTTCGCGGACCTGATCGGGATGGAGTTCGGTGACAACCGCGCCGGATTCGTCTTTTACGCCGGAGACATCGGTCAGCAGTAGCAGCCGGTCGGCGGTCAGGGCTCCTGCGATCGCACCGGCGGCGGTGTCGCCGTTGACGTTGAAGGTCTCATTGTCGGCCATTCCGGTGCCGACCGGGGCGACCACCGGGATCATGCCGGCGTTGAACAGATCGCGCAGGATCTGAACATTCATTTCCACTGGTTTGCCTACGAACCCCAATTCGGGGTCGTCGGCTTGGCAGACCATCAGGTCATCGTCCTTGCCGGAAATCCCCACCGCGCGACCGCCCTGATCGTTGATCGCCTGCACGATGCGTTTGTTCACCAGCCCCGACAAGACCATTTCGACCACCTCGACCGTGGCCTGATCGGTGACCCGCTTCCCGCGTACGAAGCGCGATTCGATCCCCAGCCTGCCCAGGAGGTCATTGATCATCGGCCCGCCGCCGTGCACCACCACCGGGTTCACACCGACTTGCTTCATCAGCACGATATCGCGTGCGAATTCAGCCATCGCATCGTCGTCGCCCATGGCGTTGCCGCCGAATTTGATCACCACAACAGCGCCGGTATAGCGCTGCAGGTAGGGCAGAGCTTCGGAAAGGGTGCGGGCGGTGGCGATCCAGTCACGGTTCATGGTCTGCTTCTTCATGGGTTATTCCATCGACGCGATTATGGCGCGCAGTGTGGCGATACCTTCACCCTTCTCCGACGAGGTGACAAGCAGTTCGGGGTAGGCGGCGGGATGGCGGGCGAGGGCGGTGCGCACCTGCGCCAGTGTCCGATCCTGTTCGTTGCGGCCGATCTTGTCAGATTTGGTCAATACCACCTGAAATGTCACGGCGGCGCGGTTGAGAAGCGCCATGATCTCTTCATCAACCTTTTTCACGCCGTGGCGCATGTCGATCAGCACAAAGGCCCGGCGCAGGGTGGCGCGGCCTGCCAGATAGGCCTTCAGCAGCGCTTGCCATTTGGCCACGACGGCCACCGGGGCTTCGGCAAAGCCATAGCCTGGCAGGTCAACCAGATAGAAATGACCGCCGACATCGAAATAGTTTATCTCTTGCGTTCGGCCCGGCGTGTTGGAGGTGCGCGCCAGCGCCTTGCGCCCGGTCAGTGCGTTGATCAGGCTTGATTTTCCCACATTCGAGCGCCCGGCAAAGCAGACTTCCAGCCGGTCGGCGGGGGGCAGGCCGTCCATCGCGACCACACCCTTGACGAAATCGACCGGCCCGGCGAAGAGCTTGCGACCGGCCTCTTCGGTGCCGATGTCGGGGGCGGGGGTCAGGGGAAAGGGCAGTGTGTTCATGCCAGAACCTCCACCTTGTCACCCTGTGCGATGGCGCCGGGGCGGGTGACGCGGGCATAGACGCCGAAATCAATATGGCCATACCCCTCTTCCAGTGTGGCGAGGGTGTCGGCATCATTGCGCCCGGTCTCAGGGTTGGCGCAAGTGGCGCGGCAGCGGGTGATGCGCTGCTCCACGTTCAGCCGGGCCTCGCCGATCGCCAGGGTCTTGCCGATCAGATCGAACTCCTCCCAGGGGGCGAGGCCTTCCAGCCACAGGTTCCCGCGCCAGCGGTGGATCGACAGATCCTGCCCCAGACGCTGGCTGAGGATGCGGTTCGAAGTCAGGCTGAGGATGGAGACATAGGGATCAGGCACATCGGTTAGTGCGCCGCCGTCGCGCCGGGCCACCAGCGCGGCGGGCGCGGGGCGGCTTTCAGGCCAAAGCGGGCGCAGCCAGTCCACCACCGCCACACCATCCTTGGGCAGCGCGGCGGTCAGGGACGGACGGGCTGGGTGCGTGAGCGTGATCATTTGCGTGGTGTCGTCAAAATCGGCACGGACAGCTTGCAAGGTGCCCGCAGCCCAGCCGCGCAGGAATTTCAGCTTGGGCTCCCAGCTCTCAGGCTGGTCGAAACCCGCAGCCTCGTGCGACACCGCCCAGGCACGATCAAAGGGCAACGGGCGGCCCTCGGTCAGGGCCACCCGCTTTATTTCCTGGTATCCAACCGATTTGACCGGATGCCGACAGATATGTGCCAGCCTGAACGCGCTCACTTTGCCTCGCCGCCTTTTTTTCGGCTGATTGTCTGGCGGATATTGCCGAACAGGTCTGGCTTGGTGCCGTTCAACCGCATGATCAGATATTGCTGCGAGAAGGTGATGACGTTGTTGCCGATCCAGTAAATCAGCAGGCCCGAGGCGAAGCTGCCCATCACGAACATGAAGACCCACGGCATCCAGTTGAAGATTGTTGCCTGCATCGGATCGGTGGGCGCGGGGTTGAGGCGCATTTGCAGCCACATGGTGAAGCCAAACATCAGCGGCAGCACACCGATCAGGATCAGCGCCATGATGCTGCCGGGATGCGGTGCATCCCACGGCAGAAGGCCGAAAAGGTTAACGATCGAGGTGGGGTCAGGCGCTGAAAGGTCATTGAAGACCCAAAGCCAGGGGGCGTGACGCAGGTCAATCGTGACAAAAATCACCTTGTAGAGCGAGAAGAAGATGGGGATCTGCAAAAGGATCGGCAGGCAACCCGCAGCCGGGTTCACCTTCTTTTCCTTGTAAAGCTTCATCATTTCCTGCTGAAGCTTCTGGCGATCGTCGCCCGCGCGTTCCTTCATGGCCAGCATCTCTGGCTGGAGCTCTTTCATGCGGGCCATCGACACGTAGGATTTCCACGCCAGTGGCAGCAGCACGGCCTTGATCAGAAGCGTCAGCACCAGAATCGACCAGCCCATGTTGCCGATGATTCCGTTGATGAAATACAACATCGCGAAGATCGGCTTGGTCAGGAAAAAGAACCAGCCCCAGTCAATGGCGTCGACAAAGCGATCCACTCCCATCTCGCGCTCATAGCTGCGGATCACCGACCATTCCTTGGCGCCGGCAAACAACATCGAGCTGCTCTCGGCGGTCTGTCCGGGGGCGACGGTCATTGTGGGCTGGCGGATCGAGGTCTGATAGATGTCAGAGTTGGGCACGTATTGCGACACGGCGGTGAACCCATGGCCGGGTTCACCGATCAGCGCGGCCATGAAATACTTGCCGGTCAGGCCGACCCAGCCATTCTCTTCAACCTGCGTGACAGAGGCGGGCGTGCGCTCAGAATCGCTGACGCGGTAGCCGCGCATGTTCTTGTAGCTGTCCTCGGTCAGGCTGCCATCGGCCATCTGGATCATGCCTTCATGCGAGATGAAGAAGTTCTCCAGATCATCGGGCAGCCCGTGCTGCGCCAAAATCCCGTAAGGGTCCAGCGAGATCGTCGTATTGGTCTGGTTTTCGACCGATTGAGTGACGTTGAAGAGAAAATTGTCGTCGATGGTGATGACGCGGGTGAAGATCAGCCCCTGATCATTGTCCCAGCGCAGCGTGACAGGGTTGCCGGGGCTCAGGGCATTGTCGCCAACTTGTTCCCAGATGGTGTTGGGGCCCGGAACATGGTCAAACTCCAGCGCGCCGCGCGGGCTCCAGCCGTAGAGCGCATAGAACGGTTCACGGTTGCCCCCCACCGGGTTGAGAAGGTGAACGATATCCGAATCCGGCGCCGTGGTTTCGCGGTAGTCGCGCAGTTGCAGGTCGTCGATGCGGCCACCGGTCAAGGAGATTGTGCCGGTCAGGCGCGGCGAATCGATACCGATTCGCACTGTGCCGGTCGCAGTCTCATCCGCCACGGACGCATCGGCCACACCGCTCTCTGGCGTGGCGGGCGGCGGCACCAGCTGTTCCTGCGCCACGGTCTCTTGCGGGGCAGGTTCAGGCGGTGGGAACATCGCGAACCACACGATGATCACCATGAGGCTGAGCGCGAAGGCAAGGATGAGATTCTTGTTTTGATCGTCCATCGGGGGAGGTCCACGGGTCGATTGAATTGCTGGGCCGGTTCAACAGACTGTGCCAGCAAAGGTCAAGCGGATTCCCCCGATTGGTGCTAAGGCAGGTGCCTTTTTCGCTGGTTTGCCCCGCTGTGGTGCCGGATTGAGGCCCGCGCCGGAAAGCGGTGACGATGCGCTACAATACAGGCGCGCCGAGGGGCGGGGCTTGCTGGCTAAGTCTGTCGGCATGGGCGCGCAGCCAGCGCGGCAATTCGGCGCCGGGCATTGGGCGCGCGATGCAGAAGCCTTGTGCATGGCCGCAACCCAGACGGGCCAGAAGCGCCTGTTCGGCGTCACTTTCCACACCCTCTGCCACGGTTTCCAGTTCAAGCTGATGGGCCATGGACAAGATTGCCGCGACCATGCGCTGGCGTTCCTGATCCTGATGCAAATGTGTGATGAACGAGCGATCGATCTTCAGCCGGCCCACGGCAAACCGGCGGATATTGGCCATGGCGGCATGGCCTGTGCCAAAGTCATCCAGGTCGATGCCGCAGCCCATTTCGGCCAGCCGGGCGATGTTGCGGACCATGATGTCGTCGTCGCTGTCGGCCACCACGGTTTCCAGAATTTCCACCACCAGCCGCTGGGGCGGCAGGTCATGGCGATCAAGTTCCCATGCAATTTCGTTGGCCAGATTAGGGTTGCGCAGTTCCGGTGCTGACAGATTGATCGATACGTTTGGAACCGCAATTCCCAGCCCATCAAGCTGTTTGAGAAGGGCCAGCGCATCGCGCAGCATACGCTCGGCCAGTCTGACGGACAGGCCTGCGGCTTCAAGCTGCGGCAGGAAACTGGCGGGCGAGACAAGCCCGTTTCGTGGATGTTCCCACCGTGCGAGTGCTTCCAGCCCGCTGATCTGTCCGGTGCGCAGACATATCTGCGGCTGGAAATGCGCGCAGATCAACCCGGTGTCGAGCGCGTGCTGAAGCTCTGACAGCGCATTGTCGGAAAGCGGTGATGGCAGATCGACCGCGCTGTAGCTGTACAGCCCCTTCGGCCCGGCCCGGAGCGCACGTTCAGCGGCCTGTGCGGCGGCATCAAGCATGCTGAGCGCGTTCAGTTCCGCCGCGCGCGGGCTGAGGCAAAACCCCACTGAAACGCTGGGCCAGACCGTCACCGCCTCAAACCCGAACGCCTGCCCGAGATGTGACTGGATGCGCTGCGCCACCGTCAGCACGGCGTTCAGTTCAAGATGACGCTGCGGCACAAGCGCAATACCAAAACCGGACGGCCCCAGGCGGCAATAAGCATCCTGTTCCCGCAGCGCCTGCCCAAGCCGGTGACCGAGTTCATGCACAAGCGCTTCGGCATACCGGGTGCCGTGCCGCAGAGCGACGTTCTTGGCGTCATCAAGCTGGATGACCAGCGCAACCGGTCGCAGCCCTTCACTTTCCGGGGGGATAAGTGGGGGTAGCAAACGCTCAACCGTGCTGAGGTCGCCAAGGCGCGCGTATCCGCGACTGGCGATGGTCGCAGCCGGCGGGGCGGGGCGAAAGGCCAGCAGCAGCCAGCCCGCCTGAAGCGCGATCACGCTCATCACGGCCCAGACCTGAAGGTCGGACCACGCGATCACAAGGGTCAGCAGCGGAATGGGTGCCAGAGCCATGGGGTGGCGCAGCAGGCGGCGCGCCGAAATCAGACTGGCCGTGGCCAGCGCCTTTTGCATGACGTCACTCCCAGCCGATTGCACGTCCAGGTAGAGAGTTGTCGCAACCGCCTGACCGAAGCCTTAACAGGAGGTGATTTAATCCGTCGAATTGTTCGGACCCACGTTGCGCATCAGCCCTGCAAAATCAAAAAGCGCCGGGTCCGGCAGATGCGAGGGGCGCGCGTTCATCAAGGCGCGGAACATCACGTTGCGCCGTCCCGGGCTGCGGCGCTCCCACTCATCAAGCAGCGCCTTGACCTGCATACGCTGCAATCCGTCCTGACTGCCGCAGAGATCGCAGGGGATCACCGGGTAGTTCATGGCGCGGGTGAAGCGCTCGCAATCGGCCTCGGCCACAAAGGCCAGCGGGCGATAGACGAACAGATCACCCTCCTCGTTCACCAGCTTCGGGGGCATGGTCGCCAGCCGCCCGCCGTGAAAGAGGTTCATGAAGAAGGTCTCCAGAATGTCGTCGCGGTGATGGCCAAGCACGACCGCCGAACAGCCCTCTTCGCGCGCCAGCCGGTAGAGATTGCCGCGCCGCAGCCGCGAGCAGAGCGCGCAATAGGTGCGCCCCTGCGGCACCTTGTCCATGACGATCGAATAGGTGTCCTGATATTCGATCCGGTGCTCAACGCCCATCCTGGTCAGAAACTCGGGCAGAACGGTGGCGGGAAAGCCCGGCTGCCCCTGATCAAGGTTGCAGGCCAGCAGATCAACCGGCAAAAGCCCGCGCCATTTCAGCTCATGCAGAACGGCGAGCAGCGTGTAGCTATCCTTTCCGCCGGACAGGCAGACCAGCCAGCGCGCGCCGGGCTCCACCATGCCGTAAGTCTGCACCGCCTCGCGTACGCTCGAGACGATCCGTTTGCGCAGCTTGCGGAATTCGGTGCCTTTGGGGGCGCCGTAAAAAAGCGGGTGGATGTCATCGGCATCATCGAGCATCGGCAGGACCTCCTGAATGGTTGCCATACGGGCATTCCTTTGCAATCGTCAATGGGCGGGACATCCGGGACGATGCGTCTGCGGGCGAAGCGAGGGGGCTGCAATGACGCAGGGAACGCAGGATGACTTGCTGGTGGAACTGAGCGCGCGTCGGTTCTCGGTTGGCTTTTCGGTTTTCTTCTTCGCCTTCGGGATTGCGGCGGGCTTCTTGATGGCCTTCGCGGGGCTGGGCTTTCTGGAAGACAGCGCGGGGGTCATTGCGGGTGTGTTTCTGGTGGCGCTGGTCGGCGTGGCGCTGGCCGGGTTGATCATCTTCATGCTGCGCCGCCAGATCCTCAACCGCATCTTCGGGATTGCCGAGGCGCAGGTAGAACTGTTTGCGGGCCCTTTAAGCGGCGTGGCCGAGGGTGCGGCGTCGCGCGATCCTGAACGCGCGATCCAGTCGGCGCGCCGGTTCATCCAGTTGGCACTGGCGCGCTATGCATGGCTGGCGACGCGGCGCTGGATCATGACCTCGCTCACCGCGCTGATAGCGGCCATGGCGGCGCTGGCGGGCACGGCGCTTCTGTTCAACCAGAATGACCTGATTGGCCGTCAATCGACACTTCTGGCCGAGCAGAATGCGCGTATTCGCGAACAGACGATGATGATCGCGCAGGATGTGCAACTGGCCGAGGCCGCGCGCAATGCCCAGCTGGTGGTCGAGGTGACGCAGATCGCGGCGCTGCTCGGCGCAGTGGCTGACCGCACCGCGCCTGAGACCGGGGTGCAGGGCTCGGCCGCACTGGTGCCGATGATCGACCCGTTCCGGGATCTGGGGCAGGGGCTGATCATGCGGATCGCTGCTGTGTCGCAAAGCATGCAGCCCTACCGGTTTCTGGATACGGGGCTGAACGTGAACGACCCGTCTGATCGGATGCGCGTGGCGATGCTGGGGCGGCGGGACGATTTGCCGGGGGTCTGGGCGCAACTGACCGCGATGAATGGCTGGCGGGAAACGGATGGCGCGAACCGGCTGATTGACCGACCTGCCAGCCCTGAGCGTGGCTTGCTGCTGCGGGTGCTGGTGGCCAGCGGGCTACGCGAGTTGCAACTGCTTAGCTTTTTCGGCCTTGATCTGAGCTTTGCTCATGCGCAGGGCCTGTTGCTGCCTATGATCACGCTGGATCATGCAAACATGGCCTATGCTGACCTCTCGCAGGCCGAATTGAGAGAAGCATCGCTGGCCGGCGCGGTGCTGG
This sequence comes from Pararhodobacter sp., assembly GCA_020832545.1. GTDB lineage: Bacteria > Pseudomonadota > Alphaproteobacteria > Rhodobacterales > Rhodobacteraceae > Pararhodobacter. The sequence continues at coordinate 25,277 of JAFIEK010000023.1, forward strand.
ATAACGCCCGCTTTCGCCGCGCCACGCTGACGGATACCCGCTTTTTCGCAATCGGCGATGACCCGCTGCGCAACCCGCATCAGACGCCGGGTGATGTCTATGCGGCCTCGCTCCTGGGTGCTGATTTCTCGGACGCCGTCGTCACGCGCGCTGATTTTCGCTCGGTAAATGCAATGGCGGCGGTGTTCGACGGCGCGCTGTTGGTCGAGGCTGATTTCTCGGAGGCGTGGCTGGGGGCGGCCAGCTTTCGTGGCGCCATACTTGTGGGCGCACAGTTCGAGGGCGCGGCGCTGCAATCGCTTGATCTGGACGGAGCGATCCTTTTTGGCGACGATCCTCTGTCCATGCTGGAGGCGCAGGCCGCGCCCGGCTCGTTCCGCGCTGACCGTTACCGGCAGGACCGCGTAGATCTGGCCGATGTGATGCAAACGGGCCGCATGTATGATCTGCCTGATCCTGAACCCGTGATCGCGCTGATCGGCGAGACACCGGCCTGGCGGCTTATTCGGACGGAGGCGTTTTAAGCCGTTTCTGGCGGTCATACTCGGCATCGGCGCCCGGCACCGGGTCATAGCCATGGCCGCCCCAAGGGTGGCAACGCAGAATGCGGTGGATGGTCAGGTAGAGACCCTTGAACGCGCCATGACGCTCGAATGCTTCAAGCGAATAGGCGGAACAGGTGGGTTGGTAGCGGCAGCCGTGGCCGACCCATGGGCTGAACACCAGCCGATAGAAGCGCACGGGCAGTGAGAAGACCCAAGCCAGCGGCGTCATGGCTTACGTTCGCGCGGGGCGTGAATGGACGTGAGCGCGCGTTCCAGATCAGACAACAGCGCGTCATAAGGGCGTTCGACCGTTGCGCCGGGGCGACCGACCAGCACATAGTCCCAGCCTGGCTGGCCCTGCTGCGGCAAAATCGCGGCCGCGATGGCGCGCAACCGGCGCTTGGCACGGTTGCGGGTGACGGCATTCCCGACCTTCTTGGAGCAAGTGAAGCCCACGCGGATGCCGATGTGAGTCTCGTCGGCATTGCGCCTGCGGGCCTGCAACAGAAAGCCCGCCGTTCCCTGACGGCGGGCGCGGGCTGCTGAAAGAAACTCGGCGCGTTTTTTCAACACGTCCAGACATGGCAAAGCCGCCGGTGCGGGCGTGGGGCTGGCCTTTGGGCCTTCCACGGACACTTCCGGCGGCGTCATCGGTTCAATTGCCGAAGTGTCGACCTTCAGGCCGACAGCTTCTTGCGGCCTGCAGCGCGGCGGGCATTGATGATCTTCGCGCCAGCCTTGGTGGCCATGCGCGCGCGGAAACCATGGCGCCGCTTGCGGACCAGGTTCGATGGCTGAAAGGTGCGTTTCATCGCTCGATTCCTTCACGTAGATGCCCAAATCCGGTTCAGTGGATTCGAAGGCTGATAATCCTGAAGGCTGGCAGATAGACAAAGCCCGCCGCCAAGTCAATTCACCGCGCACCGGATTCGGCAGAAAAACGGGGCGAGGGGTGTAACTCGTCGACTTTTGACCCATATCGCGTTCAGGCAAGGCGTGCAAAGGATGATCACGGTTGGACAGAACGCATTTCCCGGCCAAAAGGTTGCTGCCGCTGGCGCTTTTTCTGCTGGTTGCGGTGCTGGGCGCCGTGTTCCTGCGCGAACATCTGAATTTCGATGCGCTGCGCGAGAATCGTCAGGCGTTGCTGGCGTTTCGTGATGCCAATCTGTTGTTCAGCGTGTTGCTGTTCATTCTGGCCTATGTTGCGATTGTGGCGTTCTCACTGCCGGGAGCGGCTGTGGCCTCGCTGACGGGTGGGTTTCTGTTCGGGCTGTTTCCCGGCGCGGTGTTCAATGTCACGGCTGCCACGATGGGTGCGATCATCATTTTCTCGGTGGTGCGTGCGGGGCTGGCTGAGGGGTTGAAGGCGCGCATTGACGCAACTGATGGCACGGTGAAGCGCCTCAGCGATGGCATTCGCCAAAATGAGGTGCCGGTGCTTCTGACCATGCGGCTGGTGCCGGTTCTGCCGTTTTTCGTGACCAATCTGATCGCAGCCATACTGGGCGTAGGGCTGGTGCGGTTTGTCTGGACAACCTTTGTCGGCATCATTCCGGGCGGTGTGGTCTATACATGGGTCGGTGCCGGGCTGGGAGAAGTTTTCGCGCGCGGCGAAAGCCCAGACCTGGGCATCATCTTTGAACCGCATGTGCTGGGCCCGCTGCTCGGGCTGGCGCTGCTTGCACTTCTGCCGGTGCTCTTGCGCCGTTTCGTGAAGGTCTGAACATGGATGAGATCAGAACCGATATCTGCGTCATTGGCGCGGGGTCCGGCGGGCTGTCGGTGGCGGCAGGCGCGGCGCAGATGGGCGCGCGGGTGGTGCTGCTGGAAGGGCATCGCATGGGCGGCGATTGTCTGAACTACGGCTGCGTACCCTCCAAAGCGCTGCTGGCCGCCGGAAAGGCCGCGCAGGCGCATCGCGGGGGTGCGGATTTCGGCATCACACCGCATGAGCCGCAGATCGATTATGCCGCTGCGATGGCTCATGTTGCTCGCACCATCGCCGCCATTGCACCGCATGACAGCGTTGAGCGGTTTGAAGGGCTGGGCGTACGCGTGATCAGCGAATACGGTCGCTTTGACAGCGCATCAAGCGTGGTTGCCGGTCCGCACCGCATTACCGCGCGGCGCTTTGTCATCGCCACAGGGTCATCACCGCTGGTGCCGCCGATTCCGGGGCTGGATGGCGTGCCATATCTGACCAATGAAACCCTGTTTGATCTGCGCACCCGGCCTGAACATCTGTTGATCATCGGCGGCGGACCGATCGGGCTGGAAATGGCGCAGGCCCATCGTCGTTTGGGCTGCGCCGTGACCGTGCTGGAGGGTGCACGCGCGCTGGGCCGCGATGACCCTGAGGCCGCCGCACTGGTGCTGGCGCGGCTGCGCGCTGAGGGTGTGGCGATTGTTGAGGGGGTCGAGGTTGCACGCGTTGGCGGGCAGGCGGGTGCCATAACCGTCACACTGGCTGATGGTGCAGAGCATGCGGGCAGCCACCTTCTGGTGGCGGTCGGTCGCCAGCCCAATCTGGAGCAGCTGAACCCGGATGCGGCGGGGATTGTCCATAGCAGGGCCGGGGTCACGGTCGATGCCCGGTTGCGCACCAGCAACCGGCGGGTCCTCGCGATTGGCGATGTGGCCGGGCAGGGGCAGTTCACGCATCTGGCGGGGTATCATGCGGGGGTGGTGATCCGCTCGATGTTGTTTGCGCTGCCTGCCCGCGCCCGCGCCGATCACATACCCCGCGTCACCTATACTGACCCTGAACTGGCACAAGCGGGTCTGACCGAGGCCGAAGCCCGCACCGCGCATGGCGACCGCCTGCAGGTGATCCGACTGGGCTATGACGCCACAGACCGCGCTCAGGCGGAAGGCCGCACCGAGGGGTTCATCAAGCTGATGGTCGTCAAGGGCCGGCCGGTGGGGGTTACACTGGCGGGTGCCGGTGCGGGCGAGTTGATCGCGCTTTGGGCCATGATGCTGGCCAATCGCATAAAACTTGGGGCCTTGGCGGGAACCGTTTTGCCCTATCCCACGTTGAATGAATTGTCGAAACGTGCGGCAGGAGCCTATTTTTCGCCGAAGCTCTTTGATAACCCTGTGGTTAAACGGGTGGTCGGGCTGGTTCAGCGGTTGGTGCCCTGACCAGTCCTTGTTCGGGTGGGCCATGTTTTTTCGCACGCTGAGCGGTCGATTCCTGCTTCTGACCATCATCTTCGTCCTTCTGGCCGAAGTGCTGATCCTTGTGCCGTCGGTCGCGCGCTACCGCGAGGACTACCTGCTGACCCGGCTTGAGCGCGCGCAGATCGCCTCGCTGGCGCTGCTGGCCTCTGACGGGGCGATCAGCGACAAGCTGGCAGAGGAACTTCTGATCAATGCCGGGGTCTATAACGTCGTGCTCAGGCGTGACGCGATGCGCGAGCTGGTGCTGTCCTCGCCGGTGCCGGGCCCGATCAGCGCCACCTATGACCTGCGCAATCCTTCGCCGCCTGAAATGATGCGCGACGCCATTCTGGCGCTGCTGGACCGCGAAGCCCGGGTGATCCGTGTTTTCGGCGACCCGGTGCGCGAAGCCGGGTTGCTGATCGAGGTCACCATGGATTCCGCACCTCTGCGCGAAGAGCTGATCGATTACGCACTGCGCATCCTGCTTTTGTCGCTGGTGCTGTCGGTGGCGACGGCGGCACTGCTGTTTCTGGCGGTGCAGCGGCTGATCGTCACGCCGATGCGCCGGGTGGTGGTCTCAATGGCAGAGTATGGCAAGGCGCCCGAGGATGCGCGGCGAATTATCACACCGGCGGCAAGTGTGACCGAACTGCGCGAGGCCGAAGAGGTTCTGGCCCGGATGCAGACGGACCTGACCAACGCCTTGCGCCAGAAAGAGCGGCTGGCGCAACTGGGCGGTGCTGTCGCGCGGATCAGCCATGACCTGCGCAACATTCTGGCCACCGCCACGCTGGTGGCAGACCGCATCGAATCCTCCAGCGACCCGGCGGTGACCCGCGCTGCGCCCAAGTTGGTGGGGGCGCTGTCACGGGCCGTGAACCTCTGTGAAAGCACGCTGGCGTTCGGCAAGGCCGAAGAGCCGCCGCCCAAGCTGACCAAGGTCGCGCTGCGCCCGCTGATTCAGGAAGTCATCGAATCCGAGCGCCTGGCCACTAAAGAAGACAGTCCGGTGGAATTTCTGATCGACCTGCCCTCGGCGCTGACCCTTCGCGCCGATTCCGAGCAGTTGTTCCGGGTGCTTTCAAATCTGGTTCGCAACGCGCGGCAGGCAATCGATGCCACGGGCGCGGCGGGCAGCGTGGAGATCAGCGCCCATGAACAGGGCCAGAGTTGCATCATCCGGGTGATCGATACCGGGCCGGGCCTGCCGCAACGAGCGCGCGAAAACCTGTTCGCCGCCTTTCAGGGTGGCGCGCGTAAAGGGGGCATTGGTCTGGGTCTGGTGATCGCCGCCGAACTGGTGCGCGGCCATGGCGGAAAACTGGAACTGGTGCGCAGTGACGCCGAGGGAACCGAGTTCCGCATCGCGCTGCCGCAGGCCGATTGAGCCCTTTTGCGGCCCCCAGTTGGCCTGCGATGTTTTCGCGGATTTCCCCTTGCAATGCCCCGGCGCTGACGGTAGATCACGCCGCACAGCGCACCCGTAGCTCAGCTGGATAGAGCACCAGACTACGAATCTGGGGGTCGGGCGTTCGAATCGCTCCGGGTGCGCCATTTTTTCTGAACATACTGACCGTCAGGGGCGTCTGGCTTTTTGCCGGTCCGGCCCGATCCATGACTTGCGGTATCCGGTCATGGTGCCGCCAAGGGCGCATGGTGCAGCCCGGCGGCCCGCACCGTTTCAGCAAGTTGCCTGAGTTGCCCTGACAGCGGGTTGGTTTTGCGCCAGACCATGCCGATTGTTCGGCTGGGTTGTGGTGGGGCAAGAGGCGCGATGGAGACTTGCGCCGAGCGCGTTTCGATCGGCACGGCCATCTGTGGGATAAGCGTGACACCGATACCGGCCCCCACCATCTGCACCAGCGTGGCCAGTGAACTGCCCTCCATCAGATCACGTGCCGGGGCGGGCGGCAAAAGTTTGCAGAACGACAGCGCCTGATCGCGAAAGCAATGCCCCTCTTCCAGCAGAAGCAACCGCATCTCACTGAGTGACTGCGCGCTGGGAACCGGTTTTCCCGCATCCGCCAAGGGGCGCACCAGAACGAATTCTTCGTCGAACAGCGGCTGCTCTGTCAGTGCGGGTTCAGAAACCGGCAGTGCCACGATTGCGGTGTCCAGCTTGCCGTCAAGTAGGTCGTCGATCAGTTTTCGCGTGACAGCCTCGCGCGGGCGCAGGTCGATGCCCGGATAGCGCGCGGTCAGTTCGTGAATCAGGCGCGGCAGCATATAGGGCGCGATGGTGGGGATCACCCCGATCCGCAGCCGCCCCGACAACGCATTGTCGGACGCGCGCGCCAGATCGGCCAGTTCGTCGATGGATTGCAGGATCGGGCGGATGCGCGCCGCAAATTCCTCACCCAATGCGGTCAGGCGGATCTGGCGTGCGCCGCGTTCGACCAATGGCGCATGCAGCAGCCCCTCCAACTCCTTGATCTGCAATGACAGGGCGGGTTGTGAGATGGAACAGGCAGCTGCCGCGCGCCCGAAATGGCTGTGCAGGGCCAATGCCTCGAAATATCGCAGGTGCCGGATTGAAATTCCATTCATAAGCAAAGCATATCGATAAGATTGGAAAAAGCAAATTCCAATTATCTTAGAACCATGCTAAATCGTGCCTCGAGAGAAGAGAACAGATTGCCGGAGATTCGTTCGCGCCCCTGTCACGTCAGGCCCCGGGCGGTTCGGCAGTTCGTTCATTGCGCAATATAATTTAGCCTGATCCGGAGAGTAACATGGACGGAAATGACACCAATTCGGCGGGCAAATGCCCGGTCATGCACGGCGCGATTACCGCGACCGGTACCTCGGTGATGGACTGGTGGCCGAATGCGCTGAACCTGGAAATTCTGCACCAGCATGATTCGAAGACCAACCCTATGAAGGGCTTCAACTACCGCGAAGAGGTCAAGAAGCTGGACTTTGACGCGCTGAAGAAAGACCTGATCGCGCTGATGACCGACAGCCAGGATTGGTGGCCCGCTGACTGGGGTCATTACGGCGGTCTGATGATCCGCATGTCGTGGCACGCGGCCGGAACTTATCGCCTGGCCGATGGCCGGGGTGGGGCGGGCACCGGCAACCTGCGGTTTGCACCGCTCAACAGCTGGCCGGACAATGCCAACCTGGACAAGGCCAAGCGTCTGCTATGGCCGATCAAGAAGAAATACGGCAACAAGCTGAGCTGGGCTGACCTTATGGCGCTGGCTGGCACCATTGCCTATGAATCGATGGGTCTGAAAACCTTTGGTTTTGCCTTTGGCCGTGAAGACATCTGGCACCCGGAGAAAGACATCTATTGGGGTGCCGAAAAGGAATGGTTGGCACCCTCGGATGGCCGCTACGGTGATGTCGAAGACCCCTCGACCATGGAAAACCCACTGGCCGCCGTGCAGATGGGGCTCATCTACGTCAACCCTGAAGGCGTCAATGGCCAACCTGACCCGCTGAAGACCGGCGCTCAGGTGCGCGAGACTTTCGCACGGATGGCGATGGACGACGAAGAAACGGCAGCCCTGACCGCGGGCGGCCACACCGTCGGCAAGACCCACGGCAACGGCCGTGCCGAAGACCTGAGCGCCGCGCCCGAGGGGGCTGATGTGGAAGAGCAGGGCCTTGGCTGGAACAACCACAAAGGGCGTGGCATTGGGCGCAATACCGTGACCTCGGGCATTGAAGGTGCATGGACAACGCATCCGACCAAGTGGGACGGCGGCTATTTCGATCTTCTGTTTGGCTATGAATGGGAGCTGAAGAAGTCGCCCGCCGGGGCAAATCAGTGGATGCCGGTCAACATCCGGGAAGAGGATATGCCGGTGGATGTCGAGGACCCCTCGATCCGCGTCATGCCGATCATGACCGATGCCGACATGGCGATGAAGATGGACCCGGTCTACCGCGAAATCTGCGAACGCTTTCGTGCCGATCACGCTTATTTCTCGGAAACCTTCGCGCGCGCATGGTTCAAGCTGACCCACCGCGACATGGGCCCGAAAGAGCGTTACATCGGCCCTTGGGCCCCCAAGGAAGACCTGATCTGGCAGGATCCGGTGCCTGCGGGCAACACGGGCTACGATGTGAGCGCGGTCAAGGCAAAGATCGCGGCGTCCGGGTTGTCAGTGTCTGAGATGGTCGCCACTGCCTGGGACAGTGCACGCACCTTCCGTGCCTCGGACTATCGCGGCGGTGCAAATGGCGCGCGCATTCGTCTGGCCCCGCAAAAGGACTGGGAGGGCAACGAGCCTGCGCGCCTGCAAAAGGTGCTCTCGGTGCTGGAGCCCATCGCGGCGGATACCGGCGCGAGCATCGCTGATGTGATCGTTCTGGCAGGGTCGTATGGTGTCGAGCAGGCGGCCAAAGCCGCAGGCTTCGATATCGAGGTACCGTTTTCACCGGGCCGGGGCGATGCCACTGACGAGATGACCGATGCTGCCTCCTTCGATGCGCTGGAGCCGCTGGCAGATGGCTTCCGCAACTGGCTGAAAAAGGACTATGCGGTCCAGCCTGAGGAACTGCTTCTGGACCGTGCACAGCTCATGGGCCTGACGGCGCATGAAGCGACCTGCCTGTTGGGGGGACTGCGCGTGATCGGCGCCAACCATGGCGGCACCCGGCATGGTGTGTTCACAGACCGTGAAGGCGCGTTGACCACCGACTTCTTCGTCAACCTGACAGATATGGGCTACAAGTGGGTGCCTAAGGGCCGCAACCTTTATGACATCGTCGAGCGCAAGTCCGGCACCGCCAAATGGACGGCCACCCGCGTCGATCTGGTGTTTGGCTCCAACTCGATCCTGCGTGCCTACGCCGAGGTTTACGCCCAGGACGACAACGCCGGGAAGTTCGTGGAAGACTTCGTCAACGCCTGGACCAAGGTGATGAACGCGGATCGTTTCTGACCTGTTGCGCTGATCCGCACCGGGCGCAATAGTGCAGCCCCAAAAAAACAACCGTCCGCGCAAGCGGGCGGTTTTTTTGTCGCTGCGGTGCCGGGAATGCGCGCGTCGGTGACGGTGGGGCGCAAGAGTGCAGAATGAAACGCTCAGGCACTTGATTCCGCGCGCCAGATCGGCAGTCTGCCATCAAAGCAGAAGGGGGGACGGCATGGGGCTTCTGGAGCAGGCATTTGAGCGCGCGCGCCAGCGCAAGGCCCGGGTCATATTGCCGGAAATCGAAGACCCGCGCGTGGCCGAGGCAGCCGAGCAGTTGCGCACCGATGCGCTGGCCGAGCCGCTCACGCTTGATGCGGCGGGCCCGGCTGAGGGATATATCGAGTACCTGCTGCGCGCCCGCCCCGGGCTGAAACCCGCGCTGGCGCGACGTTTGTTGGACAAGCCGTTGATCCGTGCCGCTGCCATGGTCGCGGCGGGTGAGGCCGAGGCGATGGTGGCCGGGGCCGTCGCCCCCTCGCGCCGGGTGATCGAAGCCGCGCAATTGACGGTCGGTATGGCAGAGGGTGTGTCGGCGCCGTCCAGCTTCTTCGCGATGCTGCTGCCCGACGGGCGGGAATTCATCTTTGCCGATTGTGGGATGATCGTTGCCCCGGATGCGGCGCAACTGGCCGATATCGCCCGCGCCTCGGCGCGCACGGCAGAGCGGCTGATGGGCCGGGCTGATGTTGCGCTCTTGTCATTCTCCACCGGCAGTTCCGGCAGCGGCCCGTCGGTCGACCGGGTGCGCGAGGCCACAGAGGCTCTGCGCGCCGAGGGGTTGGCGGTGCAGGGTCCGGTGCAGGGCGATGCCGCGCTCAACTCTTCGATTGCCCTGCGCAAGGGCTGCGAGGGCGGCGGCAGGGCGAATGTGCTGATCTTCCCGTCGCTTGATGCCGGAAATATTGCCTACAAGCTGATGCAGGAGCTGGCGGGCGCACAGGCGCTGGGGCCGATCCTGCAAGGTTTCGCCCGCCCGGTGAGCGATCTGAGCCGCGGGGCGAGTGTCGCCGACATCGTGGCGGTGACCGCGCTCACACTTGCGCTCGCCGAAGGCTAGAGGGACACGGAAAGGGCCTTCTTGCACGGCAGGGGGGCGGATCAGCTTTCCGGCCAAGGGGAACGGCGCACACCGGCATGGCGACGGATCGCGGCGATGGCTTCGCGGATCGAGGGGTTTTCGCGCACCGCAATGCGTCCGGCCTCGATCAACTGATCGACCTGCGCCTCGGGCAGGCTCAGGCGGGTGGGGATCCGGTTGAGCGCGTCTTGCGTGGCGTCATCAAAGTCACGAAATGACAGAATCTCAACCGTGATGCGTACATCACGGCAGTTCCAGCCGCGCAGATTTCCGCGAATCCGGGTGACCTGTGCATCCGACAGCCCGCAGCGGAAGCGGATGATATCTGCCTGCCATTGCTGCGCGGACATATTCAGCGCGTCAAACCCCTTGCGCACCGATGAAGTGATGGCGGTCTGCGATACGGCGGGCAGCAGCTCTGACAGTCGGGGACGTTGGGCGCGGTGGCCCCATTCCGGCATGGTCTCGCGCCCGGCGTCGGTAACGATGAACAACAGCTTTTGCAGCCGCACCGCCTGTTCTGCTGTCAGCGGCCCATGCGGCGTGTCGGCCGAAGCGCGCTCAAGCGCAAAGCCGGTCACGCCGATATTGTCGGTCAGCCCGCCATCAAGCAGGCGCACCGTGGTCAGCCGGTCATTGCGCCGGTAACTGTCGAGCGCGCGGGCATGCGCGTTCAACCGTACCGCCGCGTTCGGGTCGTCCAGCGCGCGTTCCAGCCATAGCGGGCGCTGATAGCCACAATCGGGGCTGTCGGCCGCGATGTCCAGCGGGGCAAAGACTACGGGCACAGCCGCCGAAGCCGCCACCGCATCGGCGATGCGCAACTGGTCCAGATCGCTGCACAGGGCGGCAAAGGTGTCGCGGGTGAAGATGAAGGGCACACCGTTGTAAATATCCGAGGCCGTTAACCAGACAGTGGGCGCATTGGGGTATTCAAAGGCCGAAAAGCGCGCACCATCGAACAGGTTGCGGTCCAGCCAGTTGGCAAGGCTGCCGCGATCATTGACGCCGCCAGTCCAGGCGCGCATCAGATTGACCGGCGAGGCAACCGAGGTGCGCATGCTGGCCTCGACATCCTGCAACAAGAAGCGCTCGCGGAAATCGTGGAAGTTGTCAGGCCCGCGCAGCGAGAAATAGGCCGCAGCCACCGCCCCGCCCGACGTGCCCGAGACCATGTGGATACTGTCGGTGACCGAGCGTTCGCGCGGATCTTCATCGATCACTGCTGCATCCAGTTCGCGCAGCACGCCATAGGCAAAGGCCGCCGCCCGTGTGCCGCCGCCAGAAAACGACACCCCGACCACAAGTGCCCCGTCATCGCCGAAATCGTTCATGAAATGCGTCGAGGCGCGGGTGGGAACGGGTGAGAGCACATTGATAGGCCCGGTATCGGTGACGGAACAGCCCATCAGCGTGGCGCACAGCGCCAGGGCGGGCAGCATCAAGGGGAGGGACCGGGGGTGCTTGGGCGGATTTGACAAATATTAATTCCTGAACCTGAACAATCAGCCCCAGCTGGGCAAGACTTTGCATTCAGCAACGCCTATGTGAAGCGTGCCACAGGATATGGCCCTTGCCAAGCTATTCCGCGCTATCTGTCGTGGTGCGGATGCGGGGTGTATGCGGTGCGGCCCGGGTTTGTGCTTGCGGTTTCCCCAATGTGCCGGTCTACTCGGCCCCGGTCCGGCGTCTGGCTTACGGGGAGGGAGCATGTCTCGTAGCGTTATGCATCTGAGCGATATTTTTGGTGCCTTGATCTTGCTCGTCTGGATCGTGGCCGCCAGTGTTGTGGCGCTGTATTCTGCATATCTGCTGCTGCGTCTGTTCCATCACCGCTATGATGATGACAGCCGCGCCGTGCCGGTCCAATCCTTTTTCGCTGCGATCACCACAATCTGGGCTCTGGTTTTCGGGTTTGTCGCGGCTGATATCTGGGCAACCAACTCCAACGCCGCCGAGGCCGCGGTGGAAGAGCGCGCGGCGCTGATCCGGTTGAGCGGCATGGCCCAGTATGAGGCGCTGGATATGCCGGATCTGGAGAGCGCTCTGCACTATTATGTGGTCGCCGTCGCACAGTCCGAATGGGATACAGCAAGCAATCGCCGCGCAGCCCCTGAAGTTGATGGCGCGCTGCAGTCCATCCGGCTGTCGCTTCTGGCGGCAGATGAGGCGGGGGTGTCACCGGTTCTGCTGGGCAAGATGATTGCCGATTTCGATGAGTTGCAGGATGCCCGCACCCGACGGCTGGCAATCGGCAAGGGGACGATACAGGTGCTGAAATGGGCGCTGGTGGTCATGCTGGCGCTGATGTCGCTGGTGGCCATTGCTTTTGTTCACCGCGACAAGCCGCGCGCTGGGCGTGCCGCGCTGACGATCTTCACGGTCGCTGCGTCATCCGCGATCTGGCTTGTGTTGCTGCATGCGTCGCCCTACAGCGGCTCTGTCAGGATTGTGAGCAGCGCAATCGCCTTTTAAGGGGCTTCTGTGCACATTGGTATTCAGCATTGTCTTGCAATTTGTTGGCTGATCCCTGATCCTCGGTATCGGAGGATGCGCACGGGTGAAACGCCGCGCGCTTCGCGGCCTGCAAGCCCGATTGGGCGCTGGCCGTGCATGAAGGGCAGAGGAGGTCCTTTTGCAGAAAACGGATATTTCGGATCCGAACTACTTCCTGAAAGTCGTGGATTGTCAGTGGGCTTGCCCGGCGCACACTCCGGTTCCTGAATATATCAGGCTGATCGCCCATGGGCGCTACAGTGATGCCTATATGGTCAACTGGGAATCCAATGTCTTTCCGGGCATTCTGGGCCGAACCTGTGATCGCCCCTGCGAGCCGGCGTGCCGCCGGGGCCGTGTGGAAGATGAGACGCTGACCGGCAAGCGCAAAGAGCCGGTGGCGATCTGCCGACTCAAGCGGGTGGCGGCAGATTACAAAGATGACATCACCGATCGCCTGCCGCAGGCCCCTGCGCTCAACGGGCGGCGGGTGGCGTGTGTCGGAGCAGGGCCTGCCGCGCTGACCGTGGCGCGCGATCTGGCGGTGCTGGGCTATGCGGTCACGCTGTTTGATCATAACCCACAGGCGGGCGGGCTGATCCGCACCCAGATCCCCAAGTTTCGCCTGCCGGAAGCGGTGATCGACGAGGAGGTGGCGAACATCACCGCCATCGGCAACATCACCATCGAGAACCGTTGGATTGACAGCCTGGCCTCGCTGCGGACTGAGGGGTGGGATGCCATCTTCGTGGGGTCCGGCGCGCCCAAGGGGCGTGATCTGGAACTTCCCGGCCGGGCTGAGGGTGCCGACAATATTCATCTGGGCATCGATTGGCTGTCCTCGGTCTCGTTCGGCCATGTCACCCGGATCGGCAAGCGGGTGATCGTGCTGGGCGGGGGTAACACGGCGATGGATTGCTGCCGCACCGCGCGCAGGATGGGCGGGCAGGATGTCAAGGTGATCGTGCGATCAGGGTTTGAGGAAATGAAGGCCTCGCCCTGGGAGAAAGAGGACGCCATCGCCGAGGATATTCCGATCCTCAACTGGCATGTGCCCAAGGCCTTTGTGGTCGAGGATGGCAAGCTGGTCGGCATGCGCTTTGAGATCGTGCGCGCCGAATATGAGAATGGCCGTCGCAAGCTGGTGCCAACGGGCGACCCTGATCCGTTCGTCCCCTGTGATGACGTGCTGGTTGCGGTGGGGCAGGAAAATGCCTTTCCCTGGGTTGAGCGCGATATCGGGCTGGAGTTCGATTCGCGCTGGGACATGCCGAAAGTAGACCCGATCACCATGCAATCCTCGCTGCCTGAGGTGTTTTTCGGCGGCGATGCGGCGTTCGGGCCAAAGAACATTATCTGGGCCGTGGCGCATGGTCATGCGGCGGCGATCTCCATTCACAAGCACCTGGAAGGTGAAAACCCGGCCGAGCGCCCGCCTCCCGGTGTCCATATCGCCAGCCAGAAGATGGGCATTCATGAATGGAGCTATGACAACGACATTGCACTGGATGCCCGCTTCAAGGTGCCGCATCTGGTCAAGGATCGCGCGCTGGGTGATTTGCATGCCGAGGTGGAACTGGGGTTTGACCCCGAGCTTGCCTGGCAAGAGGCGCAGCGCTGCCTGAACTGCGATGTGCAGACGGTGTTTACCGCGCCGCTCTGCATTGAATGCGATGCCTGCGTCGATATCTGTCCGATGGACTGCATCACCTTCACCGCGGATGGTGATGAGGCCGATCTGCGCGCGCGCCTGACCGCGCCTGCGCTCAATTCTGATCAACCGATCTATGTTGCTGACGGGCTGGATACAGGGCGCGTGATGGCCAAGGACGAAGATGTCTGCCTGCATTGCGGACTCTGTGCTGAGCGATGTCCCACAGGCGCCTGGGACATGCGCAAATATCTTATCGAAACGGCACAGGCTGGTTAGTGATGACGCAGAAACTAAGTGCGATTAACGACTTCGTTATCAAGTTCGCGAATGTAAACGGCTCTGGCTCTGCCAGTGCGAACGAGCTGTTCGCCCGTTCCATCCTGCGCATGGGCGTGCCGGTCAGCCCGCGTAACATCTTTCCGTCGAACATTCAGGGTCTGCCGACATGGTATGAGGTCCGGGTATCCGAGGCCGGGTATCTGGGGCGGCGCGGAGGGGTGGATATGGCCGTGGCCATGAACCCCGAGACATGGAAACAGGATGTCGCCGAGATCAGCCCCGGCGGCTATCTGTTTCATGACAGCACCCGCCCGCTCCCCGCCAGCGCGTTCCGCGACGATGTCACCACCATTGGGGTGCCGCTGACGGAGATCTGCAATGCCGCCTACACCGACCCACGCCAGCGGCAGCTGTTCAAGAACATCATCTATGTCGGTGCGCTGTCGCATTTGCTGGGCCTTGACGTGGCGGCGATCGAGGCGCTGTTTGCCCAGCAATACAAGGGCAAGGAGCCGCTGATCGCCTCAAACCGCAAGGCGCTGCATCTGGGTCGAGACTGGGTGCGCGACAACCTGCCCGAGGGCATCTGCGCGCTGAAGGTTGAGCGCCGCGACGCCGTGGGCGACAGGATCTTTGCCGAAGGCAACGCGGCGACGGCGCTGGGCGCGGTCTATGGCGGGGCCACGGTTTGTGCCTGGTATCCGATTACACCGTCATCTGGCGTGGCCGAGGCATTCGAGGGCTATTGCAAAAAACTGCGTACCGACCCTGAAACCGGGCAGGCCAAATTCGCGATCATCCAGTCCGAGGATGAGCTGGCCTCGATCGGTATGGTGATCGGCGCGGGCTGGAACGGGGCGCGGGCCTTCACGTCCACCTCCGGCCCCGGTGTCAGCCTGATGACGGAATTCATCGGGCTGGCCTATTTCGCCGAAATCCCTGCCGTGATCATCAATGTCCAACGCGGCGGGCCGTCCACCGGCATGCCCACGCGCACCCAGCAATCGGATATCTTTTCATGTGCCTATGCCTCGAACGGCGACACCAAGCATGTGCTTTTGTTCCCCGAAGACCCGCGCGAATGCTTTGACTTTGCCGCCGACTCGCTGGATCTGGCCGACCGGTTGCAAACGCCGGTCTTTCTGATGTCGGACCTTGATATCGGCATGAACAACCGCCTCTGCAAACCCTTCGAGTGGGATGAAAACCGCAAGCTGGACCGGGGCAAGGTGATGAGCGCGGAAGAGCTGGAAGCGGGCAAGACCTTTGGTCGCTATCTTGATGCCGATGGCGATGGCATCCCCTGGCGCACTTTGCCCGGCGCGCACCCGTCCAAGGGGGCGTTCTTCACGCGGGGCACCACAAAAAACGCCTTCGCCAAATATTCCGAGGAAGGGGCGGATTATGTCGAGAACATGGAACGCCTTCAGCGCAAGTTCGACACGGCCAAGCGGCTGGTGCCGCAGCCGGTGCTGCGACAAGCCGGCAAGCCTGCCAAACTGGGCGCGATCTACTTTGGTTCCACGGCGCCTGCGATGACCGAGGCGCTGGACAATCTCGCCACGGATGGCCAGCATGTCGATGCGCTGCGCCTGCGCGCCTTTCCCTTTCCGCAATCGGTGCGCGATTTCATCATGGCGTATGAGCAGGTCTTTGTGGTGGAGCAGAACCGCGACGGGCAGATGCGCAGCCTGATTGTCAATGAGTTGGGGATCGATCCGGCGCGGCTGGTGCCGGTGTTGCATTATGACGGCACGCCGATCACCGCGCGCTTCATCGGTCAGGCGATCCGCGATCATATCAGCGAAGGTGCCCTCGCCCCGTTTGAAAGGGCCGTGTCATGACCTACATCACCAAGCCCAAACTCCACCACCCCTCGCTGCCGCGCAACGATGTGGGCTTTACCCGGCGCGACTATGAAGGCGCGATATCCACGCTTTGCGCCGGGTGCGGTCATGATTCCATCTCGGCGGCCATTGTGCAGGCGTGTTTTGAGCTGTCGATCGAGCCACACCGGGTGGCCAAGCTGTCCGGCATCGGTTGCTCATCGAAAACGCCCACCTATTTCCTTGGTGCCAGCCATGGGTTCAACACCGTCCACGGGCGCATGCCTTCGGTGCTGACGGGGGCGTATCTGGCCAACCGTGACCTGATCTATCTGGGCGTGTCCGGCGACGGTGACAGCGCCTCGATCGGGTTGGGGCAGTTCGCGCATATCATGCGGCGCGGCGTGAACATGACCTATATGGTGATGAACAACGGCGTTTACGGCCTGACCAAGGGCCAGTTTTCCGCCACCGCTGACAAGGGCTCAAAGGCCAAGAAAGGCGCGGTCAACACCGATTCCGGCATTGATCTGGCCTCGATGGCGATCCTGATGGGCGCCAGTTTTGTTGCCCGCTCGTTTTCCGGCGATAAGGGCCAACTGGTGCCGCTGATCAAGGCTGCGATCAGCCATCCCGGCCCGGCGATACTGGATGTGATCTCGCCCTGCGTGGCGTTCAACAACCATAAAGGGTCAACGCGCAGCTATGATTACGTGCGCGAGCATAACGCGGCGCTGAACCGGCTGGATGTGATTACGGGTGCCGCGCCTATGACCACCGATTATGCGCCCGGCACCAGCGTGATGATCGAACAGCCCAACGGCGAGCGGATGGAACTGCACAAGGTCGCCGAGGATTATGATCCGTCGAATAAGGCCGCAGTCCTGTCGTATATCCAGGCGCGCGAAGAAGCCGGAATGGTGACCACGGGGTTGTTGTATTATGACCCTGCGCGGCGTGATCTGCATGGCCGGATGAACACCACCGACACCCCCCTTAACCAGTTGGCAGAGGACCGGCTGTGCCCCGGCGCGGCGGCTTTGGCGCAGATCAACGAGGCGATGCGCTAGGTGACTGTGGTGCAAGGAAGCTTTCGACGCTTTTCGCCCTTGACCCGGGCACCAGTTCTTTCTAGTTAGCCTCGCATTGTGGGCCGGTAGCTCAGTTGGTAGAGCAGCTGACTTTTAATCAGCGGGTCACAGGTTCGAATCCTGTCCGGCTCACCATTCATCAAAGGCCCGTGCATCATGCCCGGGCCTTTGTTGTTTCGCGGTGCGCGAGGCAAGTCGCCGACGAGCGAACACTCTGGCACCCTGCGCCTTCGTCGTTGATATTGAGCGATTCTTGGTGATACGGGAGTGTTAACAACGCCCGATGCAGCATTTTGTGTGAAGTTGTTGAAATTGTCGTGACTTCGCGTTAACCTTTTCATGCTTTGCGTCGTTGATAGGCGCGATTTTGCCAAGCCGCTGCCATTCGGAGTAATGTCATGATTAACGCGTTCGCCAGCCGCCTTCGCGGCGCGCTGGGAGTTGTCTTGTTGTCTGTAGCAGCCAGCATTTCCACTCCCGCCTCAGCCAGCACAGAAATTTCAAGCGCAGCCATGCAGCGCATGGATAACCCGGGCGAGATACTCGCGACACTTGAAGCCAGCCCGGACGGGCGGGTTCCGGTGATCGTCAGGTTCGATGCGCCGGGGGTCAGTGCGCTTGCTGCCCAGAGTGCCGAAAGTTCGGCCGAGGCCGCAGCGCAGGCCGATGCGGCGCTCACGTCCGCGATTCATGGTGCGCAAAGCGAAATTCTGCGCCGGGTTCTTGAACTTGATGAGGGTTCCGAAGCGAGCGTTCTGACGGACGGCAGCGAATTTGGCATCAGCCGGATGCGTTTCACGCCCATGTTTGGCATCTGGGCAGATACTGATCTGCTGGAGCGACTGGCGATGGATCCGATGGTGGTTCAGATCCAGTTGAACGGCCTGAATGAGCCGATGATGCGCAACTCGCTGCCGCATATCGGCATGCCCGCAGCCTTTGCTGCCGGGGCAACCGGCAGCGACTGGAATGTCGCGGTGCTTGATACCGGCGGGCGGCGTTCACATGAATTCCTGAACCGGCAGATCGTTTCGGCGGCGTGTTA
Organism: Pararhodobacter sp.; assembly: GCA_020832545.1. Lineage (GTDB taxonomy): Bacteria > Pseudomonadota > Alphaproteobacteria > Rhodobacterales > Rhodobacteraceae > Pararhodobacter. The sequence goes on from JAFIEK010000023.1 coordinate 43,387, forward strand.
CAGCGGTGGCGGTACTGGTGCGGGCAGCCTCTGCCCCGGCGGTGCGGGGTCATCCACGCATATTGATTCGGCGAATGATTGCGATCCAACCCAGGCAAGTGGATGCGGCCATGGCACGCATGTTGCGGGAACAGCAGCGGGCTACAACCTGAATCCGGACGGTACCAACCCTGACTATGGTGTCGCGCAATCAGCCCGGATCATTTCGATCAATGTGTTCTCCTTGTTTACACCGGCCCAATGTGGTGCGACCCGTAGCTGTGTGCGCGCCTATCACACAGACGTTATTGCCGGTCTTGAGCGCGTTTATGAGTTGCGCACAGACATGGATATCGCCGCCGCGAACATGAGCCTCGGCGGCGGAAGGCATTCCACGGCCTGTGACACCGATCCCCGCAAACCGATCATCGATCAGTTGCGTGCGGCGAGAATTGCAACAATCGCTTCGGCCGGCAACGGTTCTAGCAACGTCTTCATCGGTGCTCCGGCTTGTATTTCGTCAGCGATTGCCGTCGCCAGCTCAACCCTAGCTGATGTCCGCAGCCCGTTCTCGGACTGGAACAGCCTGGTCGAACTGGTCGCACCCGGGTCGTCCATTAATTCGTCTGATGTCAGCGGCACCAGAAATGACTATTATGCTCTGAAAAGCGGCACCTCCATGGCTGCGCCTCATGTCGCCGGTGCCTTCACGGCGCTGCGTTCGGCAGAGCCGGGTGCGAGCGTCAACGAAATTCTGGAGGCCCTGCAAGAGACCGGCACACCAGTCTCCGTCGGCAGTGTTACGCGCGCTCGGATCAATGTGGATCAGGCGCTGAACCATTTGCGCAATGCAGGCACGTCACCGACAACCACCACGCTGACCGGCCCCGCCAGTTCGGAACGGGGAGAGAGTGTCACCTTTACCGCAGCGGTGAGCGCGACAGCCGGTGGCACGCCCACCGGTTCGGTCACCTTCCGCAACAATGGCGAGACCCTCGCCACGGTTGCTCTGTCTTCAGGCAGCGCCAGCTTCAACACGAACTCATTGCCTGTGGGGAGCAATCAACTGACGGCGGAGTATGGTGGCTCTGACACGCATGACGCGTCAGTGTCGTCACCCCTGGCCCATGAGGTCATGCCAAGGGACGGCGACCCGTTGCCAACCACCACGGCGCTGACCGGCCCCGCCTCGTCGGTATTCGGTGAAAGCGTGACGCTTACGGCAAACGTGTCGTCCACGTCAGGCACGCCCACTGGAACCGTGAGTTTCCGGCATGGGGATCACGTCATCGGCACTGGCACGCTGTCATCCGGAAGCGCCAGTGTTACCATCGATTCGGCGCCGGTGGGCAGCTACGATCTCAGGGCGGTTTATGGCGGATCGGACACGCATTCCAGTTCGACCTCGTCGGTTCTGACGCATGTCGTCGGGCAGGCCTCGGTATCGGTGGCGCTCAGCGTTCCCGGTGATCCGGTTCGTCCCGGTCGGCCGGTTCAGATGAGTGCCGATGTAGCCGCGGTTGCGCCGGGGAGCGGTACGCCCGGCGGGACAGTGCAGTTCCGTGTCAACGGCACCGTGGCGGGCAGTGCCACTCTCAGTAGTGGCAGCGCCTCGTTTACGACCGAACTGCCGACAGGCGAGTATGCGGTTGAGGCCCGCTACACGGGATCATCCAGCTACGAGACCGGCCAATCGGATGCCCGCACTGTTGTGATCAGTACGGCAATGGGCCCTGAGATGGTTGTCAACCAGCGCACCCGCCACACGCAGCAACGGCCTGAGATCTCGCCGCTGCGCAACTCTGCGGTGGTGGTGTTCGAGGATCAGCACGCCGCGGACGGCCCCTTCGGGATCACCGCGCAGCGGGTCAGCTGGGCGGGTGAGCGCAACGCTCCCCCGATCACCGTGGCCCGCCCGGCAGATGGCACCGCCTATCCGGCTGTGGCCGAACTGACCGGCAATGCCTGGGTTGTCGTCTGGCAGGCCGAGGGCGCAGGCGGGAACACGGACGTGTTCATGCGCCGTTTCCGGGTCAATGGAAGGGCGATGGACCGCCAGCCCCAGCGGGTGAATGACGCGGTGCAGGGCAACCAGACCAGACCGCGCGTGGCGGCGCTGGAGGATGGCGGCTTTGCTGTTGTCTGGCAGTCCGACCGCGCCGACAGCGATGGCGAGGGTATCGTCCTGCGGCTGTTTGATGACACGGGCGCGCCGCGCAGTGGCGAGGTCGTGGTCAACCAGACGACCACCGGCGATCAGACCGCCCCGGATGTAGCCGTTCAGGAGGGCGGGGATATCGTGGTAAGCTGGGCCGGGCCGTCAGACCGGGGCCATGCGGCCTATGCTCAGCGGGTCAGGCTGGACGGCACGCTGGTAGGCGACGAGATTCTGGTGGGCGAGACGGGTCGCCGCAGAATGCCGCATGTGCGGGTCGCCGCGCTGCTCAACGGCCAGTTCGCACTGACCTATGACGCCAGCGACCGCCCGGCGCAGTGGGGCCCCTACAGCGCGATGGTGCAGCGGATGCGCCAGCGCGGCGGGCCTTGGGGTGATGTGTTGCAGATGGAGCGGGTGAGGGCTGGCAATCAGCGCACACCAGCGATTACCGGGCTGCGGCGGATGAACCTGGCAACCGTCTGGACGGCGCCCGATGGCGCGCAAGACGGGATCTGGCTGCAGTTTGTGGGCCGCGATGGTGAGCCCATCGGGTCACCGGAACTGGCCAACAGTACGACGGCCCGTAACCAGTCCGAACCGGCGGTGAGCCGGGTGGGCACTACGCGCCATGTCTTCGTGGTCTGGACCACGGCGGCGGGCACCGGCGGGCAACAAGGCACCAATATCGCCATCCGCCGCTTCATGGGGCCGTGACCGGACCGGGGCGCACCAGCCAGGCACGGCGCGCGCCCCGATCTCAGAAAGCAAGAGCGCCGCCGCAGGGATAACCTGCGGCGGCGTTGCTATTGGCAGGGCAATCGCCCGGGTTGTCAGGCCTCTTCGTGGGTGCCGACCTCCTTGGCGAAAGCGGTGAAGAAGCTGGCAGCCAGTTTCTTTGCCGTGCTCTGGATCAGGCGGCTGCCCAGTTGCGCCAGCTTGCCACCGATCTCGGCCTTGGCGTCATAGCGCAGAAGCGTCTGATCGCCGCGTGCTTCCAGATCCACAGCTGCGCCGCCTCTGGCAAAGCCCGCCGCACCGCCCGAGCCCTCGCCGGTCAGTGAGAAACGCTCAGGCGGGTTTTCAGGGTTCAGCGTAACTTTGCCACCGAAGCGCGCCTTTACCGGGCCGATCCTGAGGACCACCCTGGCTTCCAGATCCGTATCGGAGTGTTTGATCAGTTCTTCACAGCCGGGGATGCAGGCCTTCAGCACCTCAGGGTCGTTCAGCGCGGCATAGACTACGTCACGCGGGGCATTGATCAGGATTTCGTCTTGCAGTTCCATAAGGGTCCTTTCAGCAACAGGGAAACTTGATCCTGGCGACCAGTTCGGCCTGTTCAGGCGTCATGCGGGGCCAGAACCGGGTGAAAAGACGGGTAAGCGCGTTCATGCCCGTGTCCCAGCGCGGCGCTCGGCCACGATCTGAGCCAGGATCGACAGCGCAATCTCATCAGGGGTGATGGCGTGGATATGCAACCCGGCGGGGGCGTGAACCCGCGCCAGTGCATCGGCCGCAACGCCGTCCGTGCGCAGGGTATCAGTGAGCGCTGCAAATTTGCGATGACTGCCGACAAAGGCGATGTATTCCGCCCCGCTTGCAATGGCGGCGCGCAGCGCGGCCGCGTCGCCCTTGCCCTGTGTGGCAACCACGACGAAGCGCGGCACCCCCGGTGCGGTGTCAAAGGCGAAACTGTCGCTCAGCGCCTCTACGTCCGGCACAGCGCCACTTACCTGACCGGGCGCGCAGAGCATGCGATAGAAATCAAACCGGCCCGCCAGTTCCGCCAGTGCCAGCGCCACCGGCCCGTTGCCGCAGATCACCAGCCGGGGCTGAGGCAAGACGGGCTCCACAAAAATATCCATCGACCCTTTCGACGGGCAGCCATTGCGGGCAAAGCGCACGCCTGCGCGTTCCTCGCCCGGATGCACGCCCTCGGCATCCAGCAATTCTTCTGGTCGCAGCGAGACGAACTGCGGCGCGCCCGCGCGCATCGCTTCCAGTGCTGCCTTGGCGACGGCTGCCCGCGCACAGCCACCGCCTACCCAGCCTTGCGCCAGCGTGCCATCGGCCAGCACCAGCGCCTTGGCCCCGGGTTTGGCCGAAGTGGCATCAACCGTGCGCACCACGGTCGCCACGGCAAACGCCAGCCCCTCGCGGCGCAGCCGCTCAATCTCGTCATTCATGCGGATCTGGTTCTTGGCGGAAAAGGTCACAGGCGGGCAAGCTCCGGTTCAAGTGCTACGAAATCGGCGAGCGTGGCGGCGGGGGCGAAGAGGTCAAGATGGGGCAGGGCGGCCTGCATGCCCTTTGCCACCGGCGCATAGCCCTGCCAGCCCTTGAGCGGGTTCAGCCAGATGATCCGGCAGCCGCGCCTGCGGAGCCGGGCCAGCGCCGAATGCAGCGCCTCGGGCGCGCCGGTGTCGTAGCCATCCGACAGGATCATCACCACCGTGCGTCCGTTGACCTGCCGCCGCGCAGGGCCGCGGGCGAACTGCTCCAGATTGGCACCGATCCTTGAGCCACCGCCAAACCCTTCGGCCAGCAGCGTCAGCCGGTTGAGCATGCGCAGCGGGTCTTCATCGCGCAGCGCGTCAGAGATGTGCACAAGGCGGGTGTGGAAAAGCCAGGCGTCTGTATCTGGGTCTGCGCGCATCAGCCCGGCGACAAAGGCCAGATAGGGCCGCGCATAGCCCATCATCGAACCTGAGACATCGCACAGCGTGACAATGCGCACCGGCCTGTCAGGCCGCTTGCGGCGCGCCAGTCGCAGAGGTTCGCCGCCGGTGGCAAGCGAGGCGCGGATGGTGCGGCGCAGGTCGATGGCCTGACCCCTGCGCGCGGCCCGGCGTCGGCGTGAGCGGCGGTCTCGGATCGCTTTGCCCAGTCGCGCGGCGATAGCTTCGGCGTGGCGAATGTCCTGCGCGGATACCAGCGTGCGCAGGTCCTTGCGCATCATGTTCGCCACCTCTGTCGCGATCAGCCTGCCGGTGCCGTCCGCGTGGCTTTCACCCTCGCCCTTGCCGTCATCGGGCTGATCAATCGCGCCGGTACCAGCGCTGTGCTGTGCGCTGTCATCAACCATGGCACGGCGGCTGTGTTGGGTGTTGCGCGGGCTGGTGGTGACACTGGGGCGCACCCGGCCTGCATTCAGCCAGAAGGCATCGAACAGTTCCCCAAACCGCTTCGCCTCTTCCGCTGTGCCTGCGCAGACGCTCTTCAATGCCATCTGCACGATATCGGGTGAAAGATCACTCAGATGGGTCAGCGCGGTCAGCGCGGTCTCAGCCTCGGCGACGCCCAGCTTGAAGCCGTTGTCGCGCAGATGGGCGATGAAGCCGGACAAGCGGGCGGCCGTGCCGGGGTCGCGCGCGGCAAACCGCGTCGCCCGGGACGGGCGCGCAAGCGCGAGGTCGCGTGAGGGTCGCGCAAGGGCCAGTTCACGGCTCATGCCGCTTTCCCCGCCAGCCTCGCCGCCACCTCCAGCGGGATCGCGGCGCGGTCGGCCTGCGTTTTCAAGAGCGTTGCCAGTGCCGCGACCAACACGGCGGGGTCAGTTGTCAGGTCGTTCACCCCCAGCCCGGCCAGCGCGGCGGCGAAATCCAGCATCTCGGCCACGCCGGGCTTCTTTTCCAGATCCTCGGCACGCAAAGCCTGCACGAATGCCACGATCTGCCGCCCCAGCGCCGCTTCCACCTGCGGGCAACGCGCGTGCAGGATCGCCAGTTCGGTCTCGCGGTCGGGGTACTCGACGTAAGTGTAAAGGCACCTCCTGCGCAAAGCATCCGACAGATCGCGCGTGCCGTTCGCCGTGAGGATGACATAGGGGCGCGAGGTGGCGCGGATGGTGCCCAGTTCGGGCACAGTGATCTGGAAATCTGACAGAACCTCCAGCAGATAGGCCTCGAACTCCTCATCCGCGCGGTCGATCTCGTCGATCAGCAGCACCGGGGGGGCAGCGCGACGGATTGCAGCCAGAAGCGGGCGCTCCAGCAGAAACTCTTCGGAAAAGAGCCGCTTCTCGGCCTCGCGCGCGCTTTCGCCATCCTCGGCGGCAGCGCGGATTGCAAGAAGCTGGCGCTGATAGTTCCATTCATAGATCGCCTGTGCAGCGTCCAGCCCCTCATAGCATTGCAGGCGTATCAACTCGGCCTCCAGGACCGCTGACAGGGCGCGTGCGATTTCGGTCTTGCCCACCCCCGCCGCGCCTTCCAGCAGCAGCGGGCGGCCCAGAGCCATCGCCAGATGCAACGCCATCGCCAGATCGGGGGCGGCAACATAGCCCTGCGCGGCCAGCCGTTTTTGTAGGGTTTGCCAGTTGTCCATGGGTTGATGCGGGGCGCCTGCAGACGCCCCGCCCTCCTTATCCATGAAGACCAAGCTGATTGGCGATCTTCCAGATGCGCCAATGGTCATGCGGCATGTGCGCGTGACGCAAACCAAACGCGCGGAAGGCATCATGCACCGCGTTCGAGAACGCGGGCACACCACCCACATTGGGGCTTTCACCCACACCCTTGGCCCCGATGGGGTGGTGGGGCGAGGGGGTTTCGGTGAAATCGGTGGTGTAGTTGGGGGTTTCCCACGCAGTAGGAATGAAGAAATCCATCAACGTGGCGGTCTTGCAATTGCCGATATCGTCATAGGCAATCTCTTGCCCCATGGCGATGGCCAGCGCCTCGGTCAGGCCACCATGCACCTGCCCCTCGATGACCATCGGGTTGATCCGGGTGCCGCAATCATCCAGCGCATAGAACTGACGGATTTCGTGCTCGCCGGTATCCACGTCGATCTCCATCACGCAGATATAGGCCCCGAACGGGTAGGTCATGTTCGGCGGGTCATAGTAGCTGACGGCCTCCAGCCCCGGCTCCAGTCCCGGAATGGCCTGATTATAGGCGGCATAGGCGATGTCTTTCATGGTCTTGAACCGCTCAGGCGCGCCCTTGACCACAAAGCGGTCCACATCCCAGTCCAGATCGCCCTCATGCACCTCCAGCAGCCATGCCGCGATCATCTGCGCCTTGGCCCTGATCTTGCGACCCACCATCGCCGCCGCTGCCCCCGCAACCGGGGTTGAACGCGAGCCATAGGTGCCCAGACCATAGGGCGCGGTGTCAGTGTCGCCCTCCTCTATGGTGATGCTGTCGGCGGGCAGGCCGATTTCCGAGGCAAGGATCTGCGCGAAGGTCGTCGCATGGCCCTGCCCTTGACTGATGGTCCCCAGCCGGGCAATGGCGCTGCCGGTGGGATGAATGCGGATTTCGCAGCTGTCGAACATCCCCATGCCTAGAATGTCGCAATTCTTGACCGGGCCTGCGCCGACGATCTCGGTGAAATGGGTCAGGCCGATGCCCAGCAGCTTGCGGGTTTCGCCGCGCTTGAAGGCCTCAACTCGCCCGGCCTGCTCGCGCCGCAGCCCGGCATAATCCACCGCAGCAAGCGCTTTGTCCCAGGCGGTATGGTAGTCGCCTGAGTCATATTCCCACCCCAGCGCCGAATGATACGGGAACTGATCGGCGCGGATGAAGTTGATGCGCCGCAGCTCGGCGGCGTCCATCCCCAGCTCGATCGCCAGCACCTCGACCATCCGCTCGATGAAATAGGCAGCCTCCGTTACCCTGAATGAGCAGCGATAGGCCACGCCGCCGGGGGCCTTGTTGGTGTAAACCCCATCAACGCCGACATAGGCCACCGGAATGTCATAGCTGCCGGTGCAGATGTGGAAGAACCCGGCGGGGAATTTGGTGGGGTCGGCACAGGCATCGAACGCGCCGTGGTCAGCGGTGACATGGCACCAGAGGCCGGTGATTTTGCCCTCTTTGGTGGCGGCGATCCTGCCCTTCATCCAGTAGTCACGCGCAAAGGCTGTGGCCATCAGGTTTTCCATCCGGTCCTCAACCCATTTCACCGGGCGCCCGGTGACAATGGAGGCGACGATGGAACAGACATAGCCGGGATAAACGCCGACCTTGTTGCCGAACCCCCCGCCGATATCGGGCGAGACCACGCGGATATTGTGCTCTTCAATCCCCGAAAGCAGGCTGGCGACGGTACGCACCACGTGCGGGGCCTGAAAGGTGCCCCAAAGGGTCAGCTTGCCGTTGACCTTGTCCATGCTTGCCACCGCGCCGCAGGTTTCAAGCGGGCAGGGGTGGGTGCGGTGGTAATAGATCATCTCTTCGGCCACGACATCGGCGCTGTCCAGCACCTGCTCGGTCGCGGCCTTGTCGCCCTCTTCCCACAGGAAAATGTGGTTGTGGTGGCGTCGCGGGCCGTGGGCACCGGCGCTCTGTCCTTCCAGATCCTCGCGCAGCACGACATCGCTTTCCAGCGCCGCGAAAGGATCGGTCAGAACCGGCAGTTCCTCATACTCCACTTCGACCAGTTCAACAGCATCGGCGGCGATATAGCGGTCTTCGGCCACGACAAAGGCAACCTCCTGCCCCTGGAACAGCACCTTGCCATCGGCCAGCACCATCTGCTTGTCCCCGGCCAGCGTGGGCATCCAGTGCAGGTTCAGGGGCGCAAGGTCTTCGGCGGTTAGCACGGCGATGACACCGGGCAGGGCCAGCGCGGCTTCCTTGTTGACCGAGATCACCCGCGCATGGGCATAGGGCGAGCGCACGAAATCGCCCTGCAACATGCCGGGCAGCTTGATGTCATCGACGTAATTGCCCTTGCCTTGGGTAAACCGCACATCCTCGACCCGCTTGCGCGAGCAGCCCAGGCCCTTGAGATTGGCGATGCGTTCTTCACGGCTTGGCGAAAGATCGTTCATTCGGCGGCCTCCTGTGCGGCGTTGATCTCGCTGGCGGCAGCGAGGATCGACTTGACGATGTTCTGATACCCGGTGCAGCGGCACAGATTGCCCGCCATGCCAAAGCGCACCTCGTCCTCGGTGGGGGCGGGGTTTTCCTGCAAGAGGCGGTGCGCGCGGGTGATCATGCCGGGCGTGCAGAAGCCGCATTGCAGCCCGTGATGCTCACGGAAACTGCGCTGAAGGACATGCAGCGCATCGGGCGAGCCCAGCCCCTCGATGGTGGTGATTTCGGCGCCATTGGCCTGCGCGGCGAACACGGTGCAGGATTTCACCGATTTGCCGTTCATCTCGACGGTGCAGGCCCCGCAATGGCTGGTTTCGCAGCCGATATGCGCGCCGGTCAGGTTGAGGCGTTCGCGCAGAACATGGATCAGTAGTTCACGCGGCTCTGCCAGTAGTTCTTCGGCCTTGCCGTTCACGGTCAGCTTGATGTGCATTTTGGTCATGATGCCCCCCTCAGGCGCGCGACCAGGCGCGCTGGATCGCCCGGGTGATGATGATGCCCGCCACATGGCGCTTGAATGCGACCGGGCCGCGGTTGTCCTCGGTCGGGTCGATATCGGCCAGTGCGGCCTCGGTGGCGGCCCTGATGGCCTCGGGCCCGCAATCAGTGCCGGTCAGCGCCTTGGCGGCGGCTGGCGACCAGACGGGCGTATCGCTCAGATTGGTCATGGCGACGGAGGCATGGGCAACGCGCCCCCCCTCCTTGCCGATCAGCACGGCGGCGGCGGCGGTGGCATAGTCGCCGATCTTGCGTTTCTGCTTTTCGTAGGCATAGCCACCGGGCGGGGCGGTGAAGCGCACGGCGGTCAGGATCTCGTCCTCTTCGCGCGCGGTCATATAGGCGGCCTCGTAGAAATCGCGCGCCGCAACTTCGCGCGCACCATCCGGGCCAGTCAGCAGAAACGCCGCCCCCAATGCCTGCATCAGCCCCGGCATGTCATTACCGGGATCGCCATTGGCGACATTGCCGCCCAGCGTGCCCATGTAGCGCACCTGCGGATCGGCGATCTGCAAAGCTGCCTCGCGCAGGATCGGTGCGACCTTGGCCAACCCCTCATGCGCGATCAGTTCTGCCTGCGTCACCATTGCGCCGATGGTGACGGTGTCGCCGTCGATGGAGATGCCTTTCAGTGCGTCGATGTCCTGCAGATCGATCAGATGTTCGATGGCAGCCATGCGCAGTTTCATCATCGGTATCAGGCTGTGCCCGCCGGCCAGAACGCGCGCCTCGTCACCAAGGCGTCGCAACAGGCTCGCGGCGGATGTGACATCCACTGGGCGATGATACTCGAATGCGGCTGGTATCATGGTGTCCTCCCTTGCCCGGCTCTCGGGCCTTTGTGCGGCAAGGGTTAGATCGGACCGGGCGCGCAGGCCGAATGACAGAACATCAGATCCGCCAGCTTTTGCACGAGCTGCGAAATGCCTGCACGAACGGCGTATGCACATGCAGCACGGGCGGCGGGGGCTGCGCCCCCTTCAGGCAGGTCTAACGAGCGACACGAAGTTACAGTCCCAGGACGGTACGCACTTCGGACAGGCGCGCCCGGCTGACGGGCACCTTTCCAAGGGCGGGGGCTGAGTCGAAGTAGCAGACCCCGGTGTCCTTCTTGCGCTCAAAGCCGCTGACGTGGTTGCGGTTGACGAGGTAGCTGCGATGGGTGCGTACGAAATCGTTCTGGGGCACGCGGGCTTCGGCTTCGGTGATCGACCAGGGGCAGAAGAGTTTCTGCGCGCCGACGTACAGCACTGTGTAGTGGCCTTCGGCGCGGATGGCGGCCACCGCACCAGCAGTGGTGAAGCGGGTTTGGCCATCCTTTTCATAGGGGATGGTGCTGACCGAGGGGCGGCCCTCGGGTTCGGCGTTGAAAGAGGCCACAGGCACGGGCGCAGGCGGTGCATGGGGGGCGAAAGTCACGCCGGTCAGCAAAAAGGCCCCCGACAGCACGAACACCGACAGCGTCACCCCGAAGGCCAGCACCCCGTTGCTGATCAGCGGCCCCGTGCCCAATGCCCCTTCGGCCAGCACGAAGCCGGTGCCCGCCATTGCCGTGAAATGCACAGCAAATACGGCCAGCCCAAAGCCCAGCGTGCCCAGCACGATGTTGCGCGGGGCGCGTTTGTCATAGGCGATCAGGAAGGCCGCCACACTGAGTGTGACCGAGGTCGCGAGCGCGATCACGACCCCTGCGAAGCCATAAACCGGGCGGCAGATCTGCATGCCGGACATGCCCACATAGTGCATGACCGGAATACCCAGCCCCACAATCAGACCGGCCAGCACCACACGCGCCCGGGTGCGCTGCCCGAAATGTACCACCAAAAGCGCCAGCCCGGCGATCAGGATCGCCACCAGTGCCGAGATCAGGGTGATCAGCGAATCATAATAGAACTGGATCGGCAGTTGCAGCCCCAGCATGGCCACGAAATGCATGGACCAGATGCCGCCCCCCAGTGCCACAGCTGACATGGACACCACCAGCTTGCGCTGGCCAAGCGGCAGTGCCGAGGCCCCGCGTGTCAGCGACAGCCCCGTGAACCCCGCCATCAGCGCCACCGCCAGCGAGGCGACAACAAGCAGCCAGTCATGCGTGTAATCGAGCACCCTTGAGTCCCTCCCCGACCCAAAGCCCTGCCCGGCGACGCTATCAAAGCCGCCCGCGCCCCGCAATAACGCCTGTGCTGTCAGCCCTCAACGCCCCACTGCATAGGCCTGCATCAGCCGTGGGGTGGCGGCTGCGCGCAAAAGCCCGTCGGGCATGCGCCGGGCCGCTGTCAGCCGCCCGATGGACCATTCCGGCGCTTCCGTCACCCGGTGGCCGCGTGCACGCAGATCGTCCAGCACCGCCGGGCCGATATTGCGCTCGATCATCAGCCCGCCGGGTTCGCGCGCACGCGGGTAGAACGAGGCCGGGAAATGCGTGGAGTGAAACAGCGGTTGGTCGAGGACCTGTTGCAGGTTCAGCCCCGCGTGGACGTAGCGCAGGAAGAACACCAGTTGCCATTGGTCCTGCTGATCGCCGCCCGGCGTGCCAAACACCATCTGCGCCTGACCGTCCTTTAATGCCAGCGACGGGGTCAGCGTGGTGCGTGGCCGCTTGCCCGGGGCGAGCGAGGTGGGCAGCCCGTCCTCCAGCCAGAACATCTGCGCGCGGGTATTCAGCGCAAAGCCCAGGCCCGGCACTACCGGCGAAGATTGCAACCACCCGCCCGATGGCGTGACCGAGACCATATTGCCCTCGGCGTCGATCACGTCGATATGCACCGTGTCGCCCTTCTTTTCCGACAGATGCGCCATAGTCGGCTCGTAAACCGCTTGATCGGTGGGACTCAGCGCCTCAAGAAGCGTCATGGTGCGGGCGCGTTGATCCTCAAAGCCCGCGATGGTGCCGGGGTTCAGATCAAGGCTGGCCTGCGCGCCAATCAGCGCGCGGCGGGCCGTGTTGTAGTCACGCGACAGAAGCGCCTCTATCGGCACCGGTGCGAAATCAGGGTCACCATAATAGACCTCGCGATCTGCGAAAGCGAGTTTCTGGGCCTCGGTTACGGTATGTATGAAATCGGCCCCCAGCGGATCCATTGCGCCAAGATCCAAACCTTTCAGCAGCGCCAGTGCCTGCAAGAACACCGGCCCCTGCGTCCAGGGTCCGCATTTGGCGACGGTCCAGCCGTGGTAGTCATGGGTGAGCGGTGCTTCGGTATGCGCCCGGTAGCCTGCCAGGTCATCACCGCTCAGCACGCCCTTATGGCGGTGGCCTGAGGCATCCATCACCTCGGCAGCCTCCAGATACGACGCGATCTTTTCGGCCACGAAGCCGCGATAGAAGGAATCGCGCGCCGCCTCGATCTGGGCATCACGGTCGCGCTTGCCTTCGGCTTCCGTCAGAATGCGCTTCCAGGTCTGCGCCAGCACCGGATTGGTGAAATTGCCATGCGGTTCAGGGGCTGTGCCGCCGGGCAGCCATGTCTGAAACGACGAGGGCCATTCCTTGCGGAAGAACGCGCCCAGCCCGGCAATGGTATGGGCTACGCGCGGCAGCACCGGGTGGCCCCGTTCGGCATAGAAGATCGCAGGCTCCAGAACGGTGCGCAGAGGCAGGCGGCCATGGTCACGAAGCATCAGCATCCAGCCGTCAAATGAGCCGGGGATGACCGTGGCCAGCAGCCCGTCACCGGGGATGATCGTCAACCCTTCAGCGCGGTAATGGTCAATGGTGGCGCGTGCGGGCGCAGGCCCCTGCGCGCAGATCACCTCAACCTTGCCGGTCTTCGCCGAGTAGAGGATTGCGGGCATGTCTCCGCCGGGCCCGTTCAGATGTGGCTCTACCACTTGCAACACCAGCCCGGTGGCCACCGCCGCGTCAAATGCGTTGCCACCCTTTTCCAGTATGCCCATGCCCACCGCCGTGGCGATCCAGTGGGTCGAGGCGACGACACCGAAACGGCCCAGAATCTCGGGGCGGGTGGTGAATGACGACATGATCTTCCTCCGAATGTTCAGTGCCCGGGCGTGGTGTCCGGTGCGCATCCACGGTGAAGGGCGTGATGGCGAGGACCCGCAGGCTGGCGAATTCCTCGGACATGGGCGGACTGTCCCTGGTGGGCGCGCTGGTGCCACTATCGCGCGGTGCGCAGGGCAGGACAATGCCCGCCGCAGGTCAGACGCGCACGGCGCGCCAGAACCGTGTCAGCAGTGCCAGGGCCGCGACCGAAAGCCCGGCGATCATGCCGAACCACAGGCCCACCCCTTCGAACCCGGCCAGAAATGCCAGCGCGTAGCTTGCCGGAATGCCGATCAGCCAGTAGCTGACAGCGGCGATGACCAGCGGCATTCTGGTATCCTGAATCCCGCGCAACAGGCCCATGGCCATTGCCTGCCCGCCATCGGCCAACTGAAACAGCGCAGCGACCATCAGAAGCGTTGTGCCCAGGGGAACGATGATGGCGCGCTCGGGGTCATCGGGGCTGAGGAAGGCACCCACCAGTGCCTCGCCCGCGACAAAATAGATCAACATCGTGCTGCCCGCGACTGCCATGGACAGGATCAGCGCAGCCCGGGCCGCTGCGCGCAAGCCCTCCAGATCCTTGCGTCCGCGAGCCCGGCCCACCAGCACGGTGGCCGCGTTCGACAGGCCCATGTGGATCATGAAGAACATGGCCGTGATCTCCAGCGCGATGGAATGCGCGGCCAGCGCCTGCGCGCCCAGCCAGCCCATCATGATCGCCGAGGCGGCAAACATCCCGGACTCAGCCAGCAGCGCCAGCCCGATCGGCAGCCCCAGCGCATTGACCTGCCGCATCGCCTGCCAGTCTGGCCGCCAGAAGCGTGCGAGCAGCGTGTACCGGCGCAGCGCGGGCAGCCATGCGGCATAGGCCAGCATCACCCCAAGCGTGAACAACTGCACCAAGACCGAGGCTACCGCCGCGCCCCGCGCCCCCATCGCCGGGACGCCGAGGTTGCCGAAGATGAACACCCAGTTCAGCCCGATATTGACGAAAACCGCCGACACCGTCACCCAAAGCACCACCTGCGTGCGACCCAGCGCGGCGAGATAGCTTTTCAGCACCATCACCAGAAGCGCAGGGGCCACGCCAAAGCCCACGATCGCCAGATAGGCGCCGCCCAATGTGGCGATCTCAACCTCCTGGCCCAGGCCCAACAGGATCGGGCGGGCGAACAGGAAGACCGGCAGCACCGCCAGCGCATATCCGATTGACAGCCACATCCCCATCCGTGTGGCGCGGCGCACCTCGGTGTCGTCATCGGCGGCAGCTGAGGTGGCGACCATCGGCATCACCGCGTTGGCATAGCCGGTGCCAAGCGTGAAGAAGGTGAAAAACACCATCGCCCCCAGCGCCCCGGCGGCCAGATCGGTGACGCTGTACCAGCCCAGCATGATGGTGTCGGTCACATGCAGCGCGAACTGTGCCATATGGCTGCCGATCAGTGGCAAACCAAGCACCAGAACGGCGCGCGCGTTCGAACGAAAGCCCAGGACGGCAGGCGCGGACATGCGTGAGTTCCTGACAGGAAAGGATCACCCTTGAGCCGGGCGAAAGCGTGTTATGCACTAGTATAATTCAAAGGTGAAGCCCCTTCCGGTTGTGCCCGCAGCGTCGCAAACAGCCGCGCTGTTCAGCGCATTGCGAGCGCCACCGACAGCACCCCGACCACCAGCGCAAGCCCCGCCAACGCTTCAATCCCGCCTGCCAGCCACATCTGCCTTGCGCGATTCATGCCGCGTGTTCCATGCAGCAAGCCATCGCGCCCAAGCGCCAGTGCCAGTGCGAGCGTTGCGGCAACCCCGGCGGTGCCCAGCGCCATCGCGTAGGTGCCGGCTATGCCGACCCATAGCAGCCCCATCTGCCAGGTCAGCAACAACAGAACCAGCGCACCCGAACAGGGCCGCACCGCAACCGCAGCCACCAGGGCCGCGACCTCGCGCCAACTGGCGGCGCGCAACATGGCCTCGGGCGGAGGCAGGTGCGAGCCGCCGCAATCCGGGCAGATGTCGTCTTCGCCGGGGGCATGGTGGGAATAGACATAGGCGCCCGGTTTGTCGCCTGCTTCATTCGCCGCCAGTAGCGCACTTGCGGGGCCGCGCCCGGGCACCCGAGCCGTGGCTGCGGCGGGTATCGGTGCCATGGAGGGGCGCTGCGTCGCCCGGGCCAGCCGCGTCAGTGCCCGCCAGACCAGCCACAGACCCACCGCCCCCATGGCACCAAGGCTCAGGGTGTTCAGAAACCCGCGATCAACGGTCTCGATGCCAGAGCGGCCCATTCCGGCCATTCCGGCCAGAACCAGCACCAAAAGCACAGCCGCTGTACCTTGTGCCATCGCTGACAGAAAACCGATCCCGGCCAGTTTTATCAACGGCACCCGTCGCGCCACACCATAGGCGGCCAGAAGCGCCTTGCCATGCCCTGGCCCGGCGGCATGGACGAAGCCATAGGCCAGACACATGCCCATCAACCCCCAGAACGCCGCGCCCTGCCCGGCATGGACACCGCGCAGCGACTGGGCAAGCCCGGTCTGAAACGCCGCCTGCTGCGCCAGCAGCCAGCGACCCAGCGGGGCCAGCGCGACCTGCAGGGGTACAGCGAAGGGTCCGGCGAGCAGTGCCCAGATCAGCGCGGCGGCAATGGCAAGAAAGAGGAGGAAGCGGGTCATGATGATTTTGGTTCTAACGCGTTGCGCCCGGGTTTTGAACCGTCAGCACGCTCACAGCTGCGCGTGGTGGGGCGGGGGGGGGGGGGGGGGGGGGGGGGGGGGGGGGGGGGGGGGGGGGGGGG
>JAFIEK010000068.1 GCA_020832545.1 Pararhodobacter sp.
CCCCCCCCCCCCCGGGGCGTCACCCCCCCGCCCCCGCCCGTTTTTGGGGGGGGGTGGGGGGGGCGCCCCCCCCCCCCCACTCCCCCGCCTGGGGGGAGGCACGCCTCCCCCCAGGACCCCCCTTTACAAAGGAAGGTGCGTATTTAGGGCAAGATGAACAGGGGGGGAATTGCGGGTGCACACCCCTCCCCGCCTGTGCATTGCGCTCTCGGGCGGGTCGGGGTGGCGTCACCTTGCGCGGTCATCGGCTCGCCAGCCTGTACCGCGTCTTTCAGGCTACTGATCATTAGTTAACCAAGCGTGAACGTGCCCCTTCATCTTGCCACAAATACGCAAAATCCGACACGCCCACCGGGGCTACGCTGAAAGGAAAGAGCCAATGACCGCCACGCTGTACTGTTTTGGTGAATCCGGCAATGCCTACAAGGCGGCATTGACCATGCAGCTTGCCGGATATGACTGGACCCCGCGCTTTGTCGATTTCTTCAACGGCGAAACACGCAGCCCCGAGTTCCGTGCGCTCAACCCGATGGGGGAGGTACCGGTTCTGGCAGAGGGAGATCTGGTTCTGACCCAGTCCGGTGTGATCCAGCAACATATCGCCGCGCGCACTGGTAAGCTGGCGGGTGCAGAGAACCCTGAAGTGTTGCGTTGGCTTTTGTGGGACAACCACAAGCTGTCCAGCCAGGCCGGGATGACCCGGTTTCTGGCCAATTTTGTGCCAGAAGACAAGCGGCCCGCCGCCGTGATCAGCTTCATGCAGGGCCGCCTGAAAGCCGCCTATGCCACGCTCAACGCGCATCTGGAGGGGCGCGAGTGGATTGTTGGCGATGCCCCCTCGATCGCCGATACGGCCTGCTGTGGTTACCTCTATTACCCTGAGCCCTTCGGTTTCAACCGCGAAGACTGGCCCCATCTTGACACCTGGCTGACTCGGCTCAGCGCCTTGCCCGGCTGGAAGCACCCCTATGACCTGATGCCCGGCTCACCCGCCGATCGTCTCTGAATGAAGGAGAAACCAATGACCGACGCATATATCTATGACGCCTGCCGCACGGTGCGCGGCAAGGGCCGCAAGGACGGCAGCCTGCACGAGGTAACCGCTGCGCGCCTCTCGGCCATCGCGCTCAACGCGATCAAGGAGCGCTCTGATCTGGACACCACGGCGATCGAGGATGTCATCTGGGGCAATGTCACCCAGGTGGGCGAGCAGGGGGCGTGTCTGGCGCGCACCGCTGTTCTGGCCTCGGATTTTGCCGAGAGCGTGCCGGGGCTGAGCGTGAACCGTTTCTGCGCCTCGGGCCTTGAGGCGGTCAACCTTGCCGCCAATCAGGTCCGCGGCGGGGCGGGCATGGCCTATGTCTCGGGCGGTGTGGAATGCATGAGCCGGGTGCCCATGGGATCGGACGGCGGGGCGATTGCCGTTGACCCGCAGATCGCCTTTGACAACTACTTTGTCCCGCAGGGCATTTCTGCCGATATCATCGCCACCAAATACGGCTTCACCCGCGATCAGGCCGATGCCATGGCGGTGGAAAGCCAGAAGCGTGCCAAGGCTGCCTGGGATGCGGGCCATTTCAAAGGCTCCGTGATAACGGTAAAAGATATCAACGGCCTGACCATTCTGAACCGCGATGAATTCATGCGCCCAGAAACCGATATGCAAAGCCTTGGCGCGCTGAAGCCCAGCTTCAAGGACATGGGCGAGGTCATGCCGGGTTTCGACAAGATCGCGCTGATGAAATACCCGGAGCTGGAGCGGATCGAGCATATCCACCACGCGGGCAACTCCTCGGGCATCGTCGATGGTGCCGCTGCCATTCTGATCGGCAACAAGGAATTCGGCGAGAAATACGGGCTGAAACCGCGCGCGCGCATCCGTGCCACCGCCAAGATCGGCACTGACCCCACCATCATGCTGACCGGCCCGGTGCCGGTGACCGAGAAGATCCTGCGCGAGAGCGGCATGTCGATTGATGACATTGACCTGTTCGAGGTCAACGAGGCCTTCGCCTCGGTCGTGATGCGCTTTGAGCAGGCCTTTGGCGTTGATCACGCCAAGGTCAATGTCAACGGCGGCTCCATCGCCATGGGCCATCCGCTGGGTGCGACCGGCGCCATCATTCTGGGCACGCTGCTGGATGAGCTTGAGCGCACCGGCAAAAGCACCGGCCTTGCGACCCTTTGCATCGGCTCCGGCATGGGTGCGGCCACGATCATCGAGCGGGTCTGATGCCCCGACTGGAGATCACGAAAGCGCCGGTGACATCGGGCTCGGGTTATCCTGAACCTTACCGCAGCCAGATGGCTGGCCGGTCGGCGCGGCGGCTGGGCGATCTGGCGGGGCTGACGCAGTTCGGCGTCAACATCGTGATGCTGGAGCCGGGCGCGCCCGCCTCGTTGCGCCACTGGCATCTGAAGGAGGATGAGTTCGCCATGGTTCTGTCGGGCGAACTTGTCCTGATCGAGGATGAGGGCGAAACCACCCTGCAGCCGGGCGATTGCGCGGCCTGGAAGGCGGGTGTGTCAAACGGGCATCGTTTCATTAACCGCTCACCCCTGCCCGCCAGCTTTCTGGTGGTCGGCAGTAAAAGCACTGACGATGTGTGCACCTATAGCGATGTTGACATGAAAATTCACATGGGGGGCGACAAGCCCCACTTCACCTATCACGATGGCAGCGAATGGACCGGCCCCCGCGACCTCGCGCCGAAGGGAGACAACAAATGACCGAATTTCACTATGCAACCGATGCTGACGGCATCGCCACCATTACTTGGGACGTGCCAGGCAAGTCGATGAATGTCATGTCCTTTGACGGTCTGCGCGAGTTGGACGCCTGCATTGACAAGGTGCTGTCTGACCCCGCTGTCAAAGGCGCGATCATCACCAGCGGCAAGGATGATTTCGCCGGCGGCATGGACCTGAATGTGCTGGCAGAGATGCGTGATCAGGCGGGCGACAACCCGGCGCAAGGCATATTTGACGGTGTCATGTCCACCCACCAGCTACTGCGCAAGATCGAGCGCGCGGGCATGGACCCCAAAACGCTGAAGGGCGGCAAGCCGATTGTGGCGGCGCTTCCGGGCACGGCGATGGGCATTGGACTGGAGCTGCCGCTGGCCTGCCATCGCATCATCGCCGCTGACAACCCAAAGGCAAGGATTGGCCTGCCGGAAATCATGGTTGGACTGTTCCCCGGCGGCGGCGGCACGATCCGGCTGGCCTACAAGCTTGGGGCCATGGCCGCCTCGCCGTTCCTGCTGGAAGGCAAGGCACAAGACCCGCAGAAAACCAAAGCCGCAGGCATCATTGATGAGGTGGTGGCCCCTGATCAGTTGCTGGCCCGCGCCAAGGAATGGGTGCTGGGTGCGAAAGATGCCGATCTGGTGAAACCCTGGGATGCCAAGGGCTACAAGGTTCCCGGTGGCGCACCCTATCATCCGGCCGGTTTCATGACCTTCGTGGGTGCCTCGGCCATGGTGCATTCAAAGACCTTCGGCGTTTACCCGGCGGCCAAGGCGCTGTTGTCGGCGGTCTATGAGGGGCTCCAGGTGCCCTTTGACACGGCTCTGAAGATTGAGGCGCGTTATTTCACCCAACTTATGATGAACCCCTCATCCGGGGCGATGGTGCGTTCGCTGTTTGTCAACAAGCAGGCGCTGGAGAAGGGCGCGAACCGGCCCGACGTGCCCGATGAGCGGGTGAAGAAGGTGGGCGTGCTGGGCGCGGGCATGATGGGGGCGGGCATTGCCTATGTCAGCGCCAATGCCGGGATCGAGGTGGTTCTGATCGACGCCAGCCAGGAAGCCGCCGACAAGGGTAAGGCCTATTCGACCGGCATTCTGGACAAGGGCATCAAGCGCAAGAAGGTGACCGAGGACAAGAAGGCCCAGGTTCTGGGCCGGATCAACGCCACCACCGATTATGCTGCCCTTGAAGGCTGCGATCTGATCATCGAGGCCGTGTTCGAGGATATGGGCGTCAAGGCCGAGGTGACCAAAAAGGCCGAAGCCGTGATCCCGGCGGATGCGATCTATGCCTCCAACACCTCGACCCTGCCAATCAGCGAGTTGGCCAAGGCGAGTGCACGGCCAGAGCAGTTCATCGGCATCCACTTCTTCAGCCCGGTCGACAAGATGTTGCTGGTTGAGATCATCAAGGGCGAAATGACCGGCGAACGGGCGGTTGCAAAGTCGCTGGACTACGTGCGCCAGATCCGCAAGACGCCGATCGTGGTCAACGACGCGCGCTTCTTTTACGCAAATCGCTGTATCATTCCCTATATCAACGAGGGTATGCGATTGCTGAAAGAAGGCGCAGCCCCGGCGCTGGTGGACAACGCCGCGCGCCTTCTGGGCTTCCCGGTGGGGCCGCTGCAACTGGTCGATGAAACCTCGCTCGATCTGGGTGCCAAGATCGCAAAAGCGACCAAGGCAGCGATGGGTAATGAATACCCTGATGAGGCGGTCGACGAGGTGGTGTTCTGGATGGTCGATGAGGGCCGCCTTGGCCGCAAATCGAACGCCGGGTTCTTTGATTATGATGAAGCAGGAAAGCGGCTGGGTTACTGGCAGGGGCTGGCCGACCGGTTTGAACGCTTGGAGGATCAGCCGGAACTGGCCGAGGTCAAGAACCGGCTGATGATGGCACAGGTTCTGGAAGCGGTGCGCGCGCTGGAAGAGGGCGTGCTGGAGGATATCCGCGAAGGTGATGTGGGCGCAGTTCTGGGCTGGGGCTTTGCGCCGTGGTCTGGCGGGCCGTTCTCGTGGCTGGATATCCTTGGCGCCGGGCGCGCTGTAGAGATCTGCGATGATCTTGAGGC
Organism: Pararhodobacter sp.; assembly: GCA_020832545.1. Classification (GTDB taxonomy): domain Bacteria; phylum Pseudomonadota; class Alphaproteobacteria; order Rhodobacterales; family Rhodobacteraceae; genus Pararhodobacter. The sequence goes on from JAFIEK010000068.1 coordinate 4,826, forward strand.
CCGGTTCGGCCCCCGCTTCAAGGCCCCGCAAATGCTGCGCGACATGGCCGCGAAGGGCGAAACCTTCTACGGCCGCGACGCCAAGGCTGCGGCCTGACGCATCAATATACACCGCCAAATGAGAACAAGAAAAAGCCCGGCGCTTACCGCGCCGGGCTTCTTTCGATACAGGGAAGTCACGGGCCGGGGTTGGCCCGGTCAGTCGCTGCGCAGCGCCATCATCAGCATTTCGCTTTGGGCGCGCGGCAGACGGAAATAAAGGCTCTTGTCGCCGTAGTCCATCATCGCATCGGCCGAGGTAAACCGGCCCGCCTGCGGGTTGGGACAGTGGATGAGCGTGGTGCCATTGGCATAGATCACCTCTTCCTCTGCAAACCCCAGCGTGACGATCCGCATCTCGCGGGTCGGCGGCACGCGCGTGATGCCCTTGTAACCATCCAGCGAGGCCGCGCTCACCAGCGTGAACGGATCGCCAAACATCGCCTCGGCCTGGTCGGATTCTATCAGCACCGCCTGTTCCGGCAACAGCGTCAGCGCGGTGCGGTTGCCCAGCGCGCGTTCCGGCACCAGAAGCGGCCAAACGGCGCGGGGTGCCTGATTTGCGGCGGTCCAGAGCGTGCTGATCCCCACGGCCTTCAAGGGGCGCATGCCATTGTCAAAAGTCACCACACGGTCACCGGCCTGCAGATCCTCGACCGGCTGCCAGCCCATATCGGTGGCCACCAGCGTTCCGGCGATGATGCCTTCGGCAATCGAATCAAAATCGCTCATGCCCGGAACTGTCGACGACGATGAAGACGTGTCATTCGGCCAGACATCGCTCCGATCTGACATGGAAAAGGAAGCAAACGGCTTCCGGTTATTTGCGGTACCCACCCAGCTATGCAACATGGTTCATCCCTTTCGTGAACGGCCCTGTACGTTCGATGGGTCCAATCAACACCCCAGGCGTGGCGAAAGAAGGAGTAGTTTAAGGAATTTTGTTGGTCATTCTTGTGAAGGATTTTCATAAAAAGCCACAATCCCCACCCCATTATCGGCAATTCAGGCAACAATCTGGCCATCAGCCCCCTTCTGTAGCCAAATCAGCCCGCGAGATTCGCGAAACGCGATGCAGCTGGTTTCTTTTTCGGAAACGCGACCAAGTCCTGGAAACAGTTTGTCCACCACTCAACCAGGCGCGCGGGCCGCGATTGTCGCGCCGGCGGCGACGATCATGACGATTCCCAATGCCGCGACCATGGTGATCACCTCGCCCCACAGCACCCAGCTCCAGAGCGCCGAGACCGGGAGAATCACATATTCAAAGATCGACACCCGGCTGGCTTCGGCCATCTGATAGGCGCGCACCATCAGCCCGACGCCCAGCATCGACCCCACCGCGTTTACCGCCGTCCACAGCCAGAACGAGGCCGAAGGGACCACCCAGCCGCGCAGGATGAAACCATCCGCGCCCTCAGCCGGAAGCTGCGGAACAAGCGCCAGAACGAGCAGCCCGGCCAACCCCGCCGCCCCCAGTGCCAGGAAAAAGCCCAACGTCAGCGTGGCGGCCGATTCCTGCGCGCACCATTCGCGCGTGGCGATATTGCCCAGCGCATACAACATACCGGCCACCACCGGCAGCAAACTCGCCCAGCCCAGTGCCGCATCCTCCCCTGGCGCGAGTACCAGCACCACCCCCAGAAAGCCCACCGCGACTGCCACGATCCGCGCTGGCCCTAGGGCATGGCCATAAACAAAACGCGCGATCAGCAGCACCCAGATAGGCGCAGTGAACAACCCTGCCGCAGCCTGCGCCACACTCATGAAGGCCAGACATCCGAAATAGATCAGCAGCGCCGAGCCATGGACGATCGAACGCGCTACAACCGCTGGCAGACTCACTGGCCGCAATCGCAGGGCAAACGGCACCATAGCCAGTGCAAAGACCACCACCGCTATGGCAGTGCGCATGAAATTGAACTGCCACAACCCACCGTCGGCCGCGATCACCCGCACAAAATTGTCGGTAAAGCCAATCAGAATGGCATAGCCCAGAATCGCAGCCAGCGCCGCCATCGTGCGATTTTCGGTTCCTGCGCTCATATGCGGCCTTGATCCTTGTCCTGATGGCAGTTCTGCCGCCAATATGGCTGACGGATGCCAAGAGAACTTGCAAGGGGGAGAACCGCATGGGCTGGCTGGATGATGAGACGGGGCTGGATAAATGCGCGGCCAACCATGTGCCTCTGACGCCGCTGTCGTTCCTGCGCCGCGCGGCCGATATCTATGCCAACCGTGAGGCGCTGGTCTATGGTCAGACCCGCCGCACCTATGCCGAGTATGCGCGCCGGGTGTCGCAGCTGGCGTCAGCGCTTACCGGGGCAGGCGTACAGCCCGGCGATGTGGTCGCCACAATCCTGCCCAACCTGCCCACCCATGCCGAGGCGCATTTTGGCGTGCCTGCTTGCGGCGCGGTGTTGAACGCCATCAACACGCGGCTGGATGTCGATACGGTACGCTACATTCTGGAGCACGGTAGTGCGAAGGTGGTGCTGGTGGACAGCGCCATTGTCGATCTGGCCGAGGCAGCCATAGCCGGTCGCCCCAGCCCTCCCCTGCTGATTGAGGTGCCTGATCCTGAAGCCGGTATCCCCGCGACCGGGCGGCATCAGGTCTATGAGGCGTTTCTGGCCGGGGGCGACCCGGCATTCGACTGGCATATGCCACAGGACGAATGGGAAAGCCTTGCACTGAATTACACCTCAGGCACCACCGGGCGGCCCAAAGGCGTGGTCTATCACCACCGGGGGGCCTATCTGGCAGCGATGGGTCAGGTGATCAGCTGGCGGATGGTGCTGTATCCGCGTTACCTGACCATCGTGCCAATGTTTCACTGCAACGCGTGGTGTCACCCATGGATGATCCCGCTGATGGGCGGCGTGGTGATCTGCCTGCGCGACATAACCGCCCGCGGGATCTATGCCGCCATCGCCCATGAGCGGGCTACCCATTTCGGCGGTGCCCCCATCGTCTTGAACACGATCATCAACGCCCCTGACAACGAGCGACTGCCCTTTGATCACACGGTCGAGGTGTTCACCGCCGGGGCACCGCCTGCTGCCGCCACGCTGGCCGCGATCGAGCCGCTGGGGTTCAATGTCACGCAGGTCTATGGCCTGACTGAAACCTACGGTCCCGCGACAGAATGCACATGGCACGACGGGTTTGACGCCCTGCCCCATGACGCCCGTTCCGCCGTCAAGGCGCGCACCGGGGTCTTGATGCCGTTCATGGAAGACATCGCTGTAACCGACCCGCAGCTCGCCCCGGTGCCGCGCGATGCGGCCAGCCTTGGTGAGATCATGCACCGCGGCAACGGGGTCATGAAAGGGTACTACAAGAACCCGGCCGCCACGCGCGAGGCGTTTGCGGGCGGATATTTCCACTCAGGCGACATCGCGTATTGGCATGAAGACGGCTACATCAAGATCGCTGACCGCGCGAAGGATATCATCATCTCAGGCGGTGAGAACGTCAGCTCGGTCGAGGTGGAAGGGGCATTGATGCACCACCCGGCAGTGGCGCTCGCCGCCGTCGTGGCCAAGCCAGATCCCAAATGGGGTGAGGTGCCCTGTGCCTTTGTCGAGCTGAAGCCGGGCAGAAGCGTCAGCGAAGACGAGCTGATCGCCCATTGCCGCACACGGCTGGCCGGATTCAAGACGCCCAAACATGTGGTGTTTCAGGAACTGCCCAAGACATCCACCGGCAAGATCCAGAAATTCGCTTTGCGCGACGCGGCGAAGGCAGTTTGAAGGCAAAAGGGGGGTGCTGCCCCCTCTGACCTGCGGCCATTCACCCCCGGGATATCTTTTAAGTAGATGAAGGGGCCGTCAGTTCTTTTGCCCCGCCGCCATGTCGAGCAGGCGGCGCGCGATGACCTGAGCCTGGATTTCGGCCGCGCCCTCGAAGATGTTGAGGATGCGCGCATCGCACAAGATACGGCTGATCTGGTATTCCAGTGCAAAACCATTGCCGCCGTGGATCTGAAGCGCATTGTCCGCCGCCGCCCAGGCCACGCGCGCGCCCAGCAGCTTGGCCATACCAGCCTCAAGATCGCAGCGCTTGTCATGGTCTTTTTGCCAGGCGCTGAAGTAGGTGAGTTGGCGCGCGATCATGATCTCGACTGCCATCATCGCCAGCTTGTCGGACACGCGCGGAAATTCGACAAGCGCCTTGCCGAACTGCTTGCGGTCTTCGGCATATTGCATGCCCACCTCAAGCGCGTTCTGCGCCACGCCGATTGCGCGCGCGGCGGTCTGGATGCGGGCGGATTCAAAGGTCTGCATAAGCTGCTTGAACCCCTGCCCCGTCACGCCGCCCAGAAGGTTCTCGCCCTTGACCTGGAAGCCGTCAAAGCCAAGCTCGTATTCTTTCATGCCGCGATAGCCCAGCACCTCGATCTCGCCACCACTCATGCCCGGCGTGGGAAACGGGTCTTCAACCGGGCCCGGCGTCTTTTCCGCTAGGAACATGCTGAGTCCGCGATAATCACTGGTGTCCGGGTCGGTGCGCGCCAGAAGGGTCATGACATGGGTGCGCGCGGCATGGGTGATCCAGGTCTTGTTGCCGGTGATCTGCCAGTCCCCGCCGTCAGCCACTGCGCGGGTGCGCAGGCTGCCAAGGTCAGAGCCGGTGTTGGGTTCGGTGAACACCGCCGTCGGCAGGATCTCGGCGGAGGCGAGTTTGGGCAGCCACTGCGCCTTTTGTTCAGGCGTGCCGCCGCACAGGATCAGCTCTGCCGCGATTTCAGAGCGCGTGCCAAGGCTGCCCACGCCGATATAACCGCGCGAAAGTTCTTCGGACACCACCACCATCGACGCCTTGGACAGGCCCAGCCCGCCGAACTCTTCAGGAATGGTCAGGCCGAAGACCCCCAGTTCGGCCAGTTCCTCGATGATCGCCATCGGGATCAGTTCATCCTTCAGATGCCAGTCATGCGCGTTCGGTGCCACCCGCTCATCCGAGAAGCGGCGGAACTGGTCGCGGATCATCTCCAGCTCGTCATCCAGCCCACTGGCGCCAAAGGTCGCCCGCCCGGCGTTGTCGCGCATCAAGGCCACCAGGCGGGCGCGCGCCGCACAGGTATTGCCACTGATCAGCGTGGCAATGGGGCCCTGATCGAAGGCAGCCAGATCCGCGCGCGTCAGCCCCAGATCGGCAGGGCGCAGGATCTCGCCCTGGTTCATGGGAATCCCGCCGGCAATCTGCGCGAGATACTCGCCCGCGCCGATCTGAAGGATCAGCGCTTCCATCTCGCCAAAGCGCCCTATATCTTCAAGTCGTTCTGCCCAGCCATGCATTTGCCGCAGGCTTTCGACATAGGTGGCCAGCCATGCCAGCCCGTGGGCCGCGCGCTGATGCTCTTCCAGCAGGGCCGCGCTGACCTTGCCCTCGTGCGACACAAGGGCGCGCAGATGCTGCGCCGCAGCGTCTTGAATCGCGGTCAAAGGAGCCATAGCCGCTGCCAGAAGCGGGCACAAATCGCTCAGCAGGGCTTGGGTGCGAGGCATTTCCTGACCATCATGGGGCATCGGGCGTCTCCTTCAGTTCTTGCAAGCCAGATAGTGCGTTCGCATCTGCAGCGCAACATTAATTCGCGACAAAGCCGCATTTCGCAGGAAAGTGTCGCAGCCATTTTCGCCGTGCAGCCGCCACGCGCCTGCGATATAGCGCTGGGGGCGACGGAGGACAGAGATGGAATTCCTTTATGGCGGCCTGCCCTTCTGGGGCTTCGCACTGGCCTGCGCAGTGACCTTTTTCTCAGGCTTCGTGAAAGGGGCGGTGGGCTTTGCCATGCCGCTGATCATGATCTCGGCCTTTTCCTCGTTCATGCCGCCGGATCTTGCACTGGCTGCGCTGATTCTGTCGGTGCTGACCACGAATGTGCACCAGTCGCTGCGCTTCGGTCTGCAGGCGGCTTGGGCCTCGGCGGTAAAGTTCTGGCGAGTGATCGCAATGACCTGCCTGGGCATCGTGATTTCGGCACCCTTTGTGGTGGTGTTGCCGCAGCAACTTCTGTTCATCTTGCTGGGCGTGCCGGTGATGGGTTTCGCGGTGATGCAGCTGAGCGGGTGGAAGCCGGTCATCCCGACGCATCTGCGCAACCCGGCCGAATACGGGCTGGGGCTGATCGGCGGGCTGTATGGCGGGATTTCTGGGATCTGGGGACCGCCGGTGATTGTCTATCTTTTGGCAATCAACATCGACAAGGCCGAGATGGTGCGCGTGCTGGGCGTTGTCTTCATGATCGGCGCGGTGGTGCTGACCGTGGCACATCTGGGTTCTGGCGTTCTGAACGCCACCACCCTGCCCTTTTCAGCCGCTCTCGTGGTTCCCGCAGGGCTGGGCATGTGGCTGGGCTTTCAATTGCAGGATCGGCTGGATGCCGAACGCTTCCGCCGCTGGACGCTGATTGTGCTGATGGCAATCGCGCTCAACCTGGTTCGGCGGGCGATTTTCGGCTGAGGGCCAGAAGGTCACCGCCCGCACACATGCCGTCCAGATGCGGCACGGCCTCGGGTGCGACAATATCGAATGCGGCGTGAAACAGCTCTGTCTCACCGCTCAGGGCCGTGAAGCTCCAGGGTCCGGGCAGCAATTCCTCGGATGTGTCGAACTGGAAGAACACCTGTTCCGGCGCGCCTGGCAGGGCAAACGATTCCCAGCTCTGAATGGTGATCCCCTCAGGTGGCATCGGCGGGTGGGTGACAACATAGCGCACGGGCAGCGGTGCCGCACCGGCCAGCACGAACCGCACCCCGAAGCCGGTGCCCAGCCGTGCCGGGGCTGTGGTGCCCTCAACCAGGATCTCGATGGGCACCTCAGGCACATGAATCCAGCCCGAGGCGGTATCGGGGGCATCGCGCCGACCACCCTCAGGCGGGGCGCAGATCAGCCCACGGGTCAGCGCCTCTACACCGGGACCAAGGCGCAAGGCGGGCTCGGCCGCCAGCGGCAGAGCCGTGACGCTGAACACGCAGGCAAAAAGGGTCAGGCGGGCCATGGCGCTCACGTCTTCAGATTGGCGGTCAGACTGGCCGGGCCGCCGCCTGCTGTCAATGATCGCACACCGGGCACGCGGTAACACTTTCGCTGTCAGGTGCCACGGGAACCCCTGCAAATGCGGACAAGGGCAGTCCGCTGATTGCCGAAGCGCCCGGCGCACCCGGTCAGATCTCTGCCCCGATCATGGCCCGGGGCCGGTATACTCGATCAGGACTCGGGGCCGGTACAGGAGTGCCCTTCGACTGGATTACAACGCCTGAACCACCGCTCAGCCGATGGCCGCAGCCTTCACATCGGCATCAATGTAAGGAACATATTGCGCGAAATTCTCGGCGAACATCCCCACCAGTTTGGCTGCCTGCGCATCATATGCCACCGGATCAGCCCAGGTACGCCGCGGGTCCAGCAGAACATCGGCCACACCCGGCACCGATACAGGCACCTCAAAACCGAAATTCGGGTCCGTGCGGAACTCGGCATCGTTGAGCGAGCCGTTGAGCGCCGCCGTCAGCAGCGCGCGTGTGGCCTTGATCGGCATGCGCGAGCCGGTGCCATAGGCACCGCCGGTCCAGCCGGT
>JAFIEK010000069.1 GCA_020832545.1 Pararhodobacter sp.
CCCCCCCCCCCCCCCCCCCCCCCCCCCCCCCCCCCCCCCCCCCCCCCCGCCACCTTCACCAAAGGCGAAACACCGCCGGTGGGGCCTACTGGCCCCAGACGTAGATCGACGCGAACAGGAACAGCCAGACCACGTCAACGAAGTGCCAATACCAGGCAGCCGCCTCCAGCCCGACATGACGCTCGGGCGTGAAATGCCCGGCCCGCACGCGCATGTAACACACGAACAGGAAGATCGTGCCGATGATGACATGCGCACCGTGAAAGCCCGTCGCCATGAAGAAGTTGGCGCCATAGACGTTTCCGGCAAAGCCGAAGCCTGCATGGGTGTATTCATAGGCTTGCAGGAAGGTAAAGATCACACCCAGGATCACCGCGATCAGAAGACCCATCTTCAGGTCCTTGCGGTTGTTTTCATGCACGATGGCATGGTGCGCCCAGGTGGCCGCACAGCCTGACAACAGCAGCACCAGTGTGTTGATCAGCGGCAGATGCCAGGGGTCGAAGGTTTCGATTCCGGGCGGCGGAAAGACGCCGTCGATTGCCGGGCTCAAGCCTTCGGGGTGCATGGGGTAGAGGGCGTGCTTGAAGAAGCTCCAGAACCATGCGGCAAAGAACATCACTTCAGAGATGATGAACAGGATGAAGCCATAGCGCAACCCGATCACCACCACCGGAGTATGGTCGCCGACATGGCTTTCGACCACGATGTCGCTCCACCAAGCGTACATAACGTAAAGAACGCCCACCAGGCCCATCAGGAAGATCCAGGGGCCCATGTCGTTCATCCAGAACACCGCGCCCGCCAGCATGACGAAGCCAGAAACCGCGCCGATGAACGGCCAGATGGACGGCGGCAGAATATGGTAGTCGTGGTTCTTTTCGTGCGCCATGTTGGGTTCCCTCAGACTTTCCCTTTATGCGCCGCCTGCGCGGCCTCTTGTTTTGCTGGCACCGTACGGGCGCCGGTTGTTCAGTTAATTCCGCCTTCGTCATCCGTACGGGTGAGTGCGGCCAGATCGGCTGCGGGGACTTCGGTGGGGTGGAAGGTATAGGACAGGGTGATCGTGTGCGTGTCGCGTGCCTCGCGGTCATCCAGCATGTCGGGATCGACATAGAAGGTGACCGGCATCAGCGCCCGCTCGCCGGGTTGCAGCAGCTGATACTGAAAGCAGAAGCAATCGATCTTGGTGAAATAGAGCCCGGCATCATAGGGCGTCACGTTGTAACTGGCGGTGCCCGCAACCAGTACATCAGTGGGGTTATAGGCCTCATAAAAGGCCAGCCCCACCTCACCCAGACGGATTTCCATGGTCCGTTCAACGGGCCGGAACTCCCACGGGAAATCGCGCGCTTTTGAGGCATCAAAGCGGATGCGTACGGTCTGATCCAGCACCCGGTCAGAGCCTGCGCCCACCTGGGTGGTGCCGCCATAACCGGTCACGCGGCAAAACAGATCATAAAGCGGCACCGCAGCCCAGCCCATCCCGGCCATGAACACCACAACGCCAGTAGCCTGCACCGCCGTGCGATGAGTTCCGCTCAGATTGCGCCACCAGCTGTTCATTCGGTCCCTCCGGTCATTGGTTGCGCCGCCGGGTCGATCGCGGGGCGATAGGTATGGTCAAACGCCTCGATCGTTCCGCCGCGCTGGACCTTGGCAATGGTCAGGCCGAAGACAAGAACGATGAAGGCCACCAACACCAGCCCGAGGCCGACATTGCGGCCAAAACGGCGTTTGTGTAGTTCATGCTCGCGGGTAATGGCCATCATGCCCCCCAGATGGTGAAATGTGCGCGCAAAGAAGCGGCCCAGGGCGTGGCTTCGATCAGGAAAGCCGCGAAATGGCCAAAGAGATAGGCCAGCGAGAAGGTGAAGAAGCGCTTTTCAACATGATAGCCATCGGCCTCGGCTGCGGCTTCCGGGCGGCGCCAGATGCGCCAGGCGCCCAGCACGAAGATCGCGTTCAGAACCACCGCCACCGCCAGATAGACCGGCCCACCGATCGAGGTGAGGCCAACACCGATCGCCACCGGCACCAGCGCCAGTGTATAGGCGATAATGTGCGCGCGGGTGACGCGCCGACCGTGCGTGACGGTCAGCATCGGTACGCGGGCCTTGGAGTAATCACTGTTCATGAACAGCGCCAGCGCCCAGAAATGCGGCGGCGTCCACATGAAGATCAGCGCAAACATCAAGACCGCTTCCAGACTGACGCTGCCAGTTGCCACCACCCAGCCGATCATGGGCGGGAAAGCCCCTGCAGCGCCACCGATCACGATGTTCTGCGGCGTCGAACGCTTGAGCCACATCGTGTAGACGACGGCATAGAAGAAAATCGTGAATGCCAGCAGCCCCGCCGCCAGCCAGTTCGCGGCCAGCCCCAACATGATCACGGACAGGCCCGACAGCGCAACGCCCAGCCCCAGCGCCTCGCCCGGGGCAACCGTGCCCGCCGGGACGGGCCGTTTGGCAGTACGCTTCATCAACCGGTCGATATCTGCATCCCACCACATGTTCAGCGCGCCCGAGGCCCCTGCCCCCAGCGCAATGAAGACAATCGCCGCCAGCGCCTCCATTGGGTGCAGGCGCACAGGCGCAACCAACAGGCCGACCAGCGCGGTAAACACCACAAGCGACATCACCCGCGGCTTCAGCAGCTGGACATAATCGCCGAAGCCGGCCTCGCCGGTTCCGCTCTGCCCATCAGCAATTTCTGCACGAATGTCGCTCATCACGTCCTCAAGATGGGTTGGGCACGCACCGGCCCGCAGGGCCGGGCCGTGCCCGCCTGTCATTTTCAGTCTTCAGCGACGGCCAGTTCGATCGCACCGCGATACTGATCATAACCCGGAGCCATCGCCAGATTCTCGGCGCCCTCGCCTTCAAGCCAGGCGATGTAATCCGCCTCGGGCACAGCGCGCACGGTGATCGGCATGAAGGCATGCGCCTGTCCGCACAATTCCGAACACTGGCCAAAATAGATACCGGGTTCGTCAACATTGAACCACAGCTCTGCCAGACGGCCAGGCACCCCGTCCTGCTTCACGCCAAAAGCCGGGATCGTCCAAGCATGGATCACATCCGCCGCTGTGACCTGCACCACAACATCCCGCCCTACAGGCACGACCATGGCGGTATCGGTGGCCAGCAGGTAGTGGCGCTGCTCGTAGCCGTATTCCTCAAGCTCGTCACGCTCCAGCATGAAGCTGTTGAATTCAACATTATGGTCCACATATTCATAGCCCCAGAACCACTGGTAGCCGGTCACCTTGATGGTGACCTCGGCCTCGGGCATGATCTGCTGACGAAACAGCGCGGGAACGGTGAAAGAGCCGATGAAGATCAGAATGAAGATAGGCACCACCGTCCAGGCCACTTCCAGCGGCGAGTTATGGGTGAAGCGCGCGGGCACCGGGTTTGCGCGGCGGTTGTGAAACACGATCACCCAGATAATCAGCGCGGTCACAAAAACGGTGATCGGGCCGATAATCCACAACAGCATATTGTCCAGCCAGACCAGCTCTCGCATCAGCGAGGTCGCCGGGTCTTGCAGGCCCATTTCACCGGGGCGTGGCTCGCCACGAACCGGCAAGTCCTGCGCCACCGCCTGCCCGGCCACAGCCATGGCCAGCGCCGTTCCCGCGATACGCGTGACGAGACGGGTAAGGTCTTTTGTAAGGTTCATCTGTTGTTCCCGTTTATAACGCGGCACTTCGACCGAATGTCTTCCCCCCGCCGCCCGGCCCTGCATCCGCGCAGCGTTTCGCGGCTGCAATGGTGGCAGGTATGGAAATCGGCAGTTTCCAAATCCTCTAAAACCATATTAGCATCGTCAGGACAAGTCTTGGTACTGCGTCAACTCGCCGCCATTTGACCCAAATCAAAGACGCGCAGAATTCCGGAAGGATCGCCATGCCGCTCGAAGCCACCACAAGTCCCGCAGGGGACAGGTTCCGCCCCTTTGACACTGACCTGGATCAGACCCGCGCGCTCGCCGTGCTGCGCGAAGCTGTGGCCGGGGCCGATGACGGCGAGCTGTTTCTTGAGCGTCGGCGCTCCGAATCACTGGTGCTTGATGACATGCGCATCCGCTCGGCGGGCTTTGATGCGGGCGAAGGGTTCGGGCTGCGCGCCGTTCGGGGTGAGGTTGCGGGCTATGCCCATTCCACCCATCTGACCGAGAACGCCCTGACGCGCGCCGCAGCGACCGCGCGGCTGGCGGTTGGTGCGGGCGGCGGCATATTGGCCGCGCCGCCCTCTGGCACCAATACCCGGCTGTATCCTGACACTGACCCGATTCTGGACGCTGGCTTTCTGGTCAAGATCGACACGCTGCGCGCGATTGACGATTATTTGCGCGGGCTGGATGCGCGGGTGGTGCAGGTCTCGGCCTCGCTCTCGGCCTCGTTGCAGGAGGTGGTGATTTTGCGCCCTGAAGGTGGGTTGCTGTCTGACATCCGGCCCATGTCGCGGCTCAATATCTCGGTCATTGTCGAACAGGACGGACGGCGCGAAACCGGCACTGCCGGTGGTGGCGGGCGTGCGGGTCTGGCAGCGCTTCTGGAAGGCGACCATTGGCAGGCGCAGGCACGCGAAGCGCTGCGCATTGCCATCGTCAATCTGGCGGCAGAACCGGCGCCTGCGGGGGTGCTGGATGTGGTTCTGGGCCCCGGCTGGCCCGGCATCTTGCTGCACGAGGCCGTGGGCCACGGACTGGAGGGTGATTTCAATCGCAAGAAGACCTCGGCCTTTGCCGGGCTGATGGGCCAGCGCGTGGCCGCACCCGGGGTGACGGTGCTGGATGACGGCACGCTGCCGGGCAGGCGCGGCTCTATCAACATCGACGACGAGGGCACGCCCTCAGCGCGCAACGTGTTGATTGAAGACGGTATTCTTGTTGGCCTTATGCAAGACCGACAGAACGCCCGGCTGATGGGCGTGGCCGCTACGGGGAACGGTCGGCGCGAAAGCTATGCCCATACGCCGATGCCGCGGATGACCAACACCTATATGCTGGCCGGCAAGGCCGACCCGGCTGCGCTGGTGGCTGATCTTCGTGACGGCATCTATGCCGTCGGCTTTGGCGGCGGGCAGGTGGATATCACCAATGGCAAGTTCGTGTTCAGCTGCACCGAGGCGTATCGCGTGAAAAACGGCAAGATCGGCGCGCCGGTCAAGGGGGCCACGCTGATCGGCGACGGGCCGACTGCCCTGAAAAACGTGCGCGGAATCGGCAATGACATGGCACTGGATCCCGGCATGGGCAATTGCGGCAAGGCCGGGCAATGGGTGCCGGTGGGCGTGGGCCAGCCCAGCCTGCTGATCGGTGGGCTGACGGTAGGCGGAAATGCATAAGGGCAGCCTGGCGTTCGCAACCTGCGGGTGACGGGCAACTCGGCTGGCGCGACTGTGTGCGATCATTCCCGTCCAGGCCTGGCTGGGTACGGTGGCGCCGAGGTTGTCGCAGCTGGCCGGACTGGCTTTCTGCTGGATAATATTTCGGCTTCACCCAGCGATCTTTACCAACCGTTAACCTTATCAGCGCAATCTTCGAATCGAATGAGGCGAGGTTGCGATGGACGGGACAATACATTCTTCTCCCACACCCTTCACCCCACCCACCACGGAAGAAGACCGTCTGTCGTGGCTTCGCCTCATTCGCTCACGCCGTGTTGGCCCCGGAACCTTTGCCCGTCTAATGGCAGAACACGGATGTGCGGACGCAGCGCTGGATGCCCTTCCGGCAATCGCACTTGCCTCGGGCCTCGACAGCTATGAACCCTGCCCGCTTGATCAGGCACTGCGCGAATATCACGCAGGCCTCAAGGCCGGGGCGCAGCTGTTATGCCTTGGCGCAGATGACTATCCGCCTGCCCTCGCCGCCATTTCGGATGCTCCACCCGTGCTCTGGGCTTTGGGACGGGGCAAACCGCTGGCGCAACCGGCCATTGCCATCGTCGGTGCGCGCAATGCGTCCAGCCTGGGCCAGCGCACCGCACGCAAACTGGCCGAGGGGCTGGGCCATCATGGTTTTACCGTGGTATCCGGCCTCGCACGCGGCATCGACACCGTCGCTCATGGGGCCGCGTTGAAAACCGGTACTGTTGCCGTCATGGCAGGCGGGGTTGATCAGATTTATCCTGCAGAAAACGCAGCCCTCGCAGCCGCCATTGCTGATCAGGGGCTGCGGCTGTCTGAGCAACCGATCGGTCTGCAAGCGCAGGCCCGCCACTTTCCACGCCGCAACCGCATAATTGCCGGGCTGGGACTTGCCACACTGGTGGTCGAAGCCGCCGAAGGCTCTGGCAGTCTGATTACAGCGCGCGATGCACTGGAACAGGGACGCGAGGTTCTGGCAGTGCCCGGCCACCCGCTGGACCCGCGCGCGGCAGGCTGCAACGCCCTGATCCGCGAAGGGGCACATCTGGTGCGCGACACCGCCGATGTGATTGACGCGGTCGTGACCGCGTCTTCCGCAACTTCAGCGTATGTCCCCGGATCGGCCCGCACCGCTTGCAGCGCAAGCGACGTGCCCGCAACCCCGCCGCCCAACGGCCCGCGGCGAACGCTCGACACTCTGACCTTGCATCGCCTGATCCTTGAGCGTCTTGGCCCGTCACCGCTCGCAGAAGACCAGTTGATCCGCGACATGGCACTTCCCGCCGCCATCATTGCCCCCGCGCTCTTGTTTCTGGAACTCGATGGTCGTGTGCAACGCCAGCCCGGCGGGCTGCTGGCGCGCGTCTAGCCGCGCTCCGGGTGGCCCCGGCCACGCGCGAACCAAGTTGCCGGACTGCGACGATGGACATCGCACACCCCGCCACCGTGTCGCTGCACCGTCGCCAGACCGGTTGATTTTTCTCAACCTGGACGCATGTCAAAACCGCACCAGATTGACATCCCCGGGCATTCCGCCCCATCTATGCCGCGCACATGCCGCCCTTCAAGCCTCTGAAATGAGGCAAAGAATCGTTTTATACCAGAGGTTTACATGGCAGTCGTCGTCGTCGAGTCGCCCGCAAAGGCCAAGACTATCAACAAGTATCTCGGCCCCGGCTACACGGTTCTGGCCTCGTTCGGCCATGTGCGCGACCTTCCGCCAAAGGATGGCTCGGTCGATACCGAACACGATTTCGACATGAAATGGGAGATCGCCGCCGACAGCCGAAAGCATGTCAAAGCCATCGCCGATGCTCTCAAAGACGACAACGCCCTGATCCTCGCCACCGACCCTGACCGCGAGGGAGAGGCGATTTCCTGGCATTTGACCGAAGCTCTCGCCAAGTCCCGCGCCATCAAGAAGGACACGCCGATCCAGCGCGTGGTGTTCAACGCCATCACCAAATCCGCCGTGACCGAGGCCATGAAGAACCCGCGTGAGGTCGACATGGAACTGGTGCGTGCCTATCTGGCGCGCCGGGCGCTGGACTATCTGGTGGGCTTCAACCTCTCGCCGGTCCTGTGGCGCAAGCTGCCGGGCGCAAAATCAGCGGGCCGCGTGCAATCGGTATGCCTGCGCCTGATCGTCGAACGCGAGATGGAGATTGAGGCCTTTCGCGCCCAGGAGTACTGGTCCGTCACCGCCGCGCTGACCACCCCCCGCGGCCAGGGTTTCAGCGCCCGGCTGATCAGTTTCGGTGGCAAGAAGTTAGACAAATTCGACCTTCCCACAGCCGAATCGGCCGAGCTTGCCGTCGAAGCCGTGCACAAACGCGACCTTTTTGTCCAATCGGTCGAGGCCAAGCCCGCCAGCCGCAACCCCTCCGCCCCGTTCATGACCTCAACCCTGCAGCAAGAGGCCAGCCGCAAGTTCGGCATGGGTGCGAAGCAATGCATGTCCACGGCGCAGCGGCTATATGAGGCCGGGTTGATCACCTATATGCGGACCGATGGCATCGACATGGCTGCCGAGGCCGTGATGGCCGCGCGCGACGAGATCAAGAGCCGCTATGGCGCGGAATATGTCCCAAAATCGCCGCGCATGTACAAGAACAAGGCCAAGAATGCCCAGGAAGCACATGAATGCATCCGCCCCACCGAGATGTCCGCCGCACCCGACAAGGTGCGCCTGACCGATGCTGACCAGCGTCGCCTTTATGATCTGATCTGGAAGCGCACCATGGCCTGCCAGATGGAGGCCGCGCGGATGGAGCGCACCACCGTCGAAATCGGCAGCCGCGATGGCCAGGTCGGCCTGCGTGCCACCGGCCAAGTGATGCTGTTCGACGGTTTCCTCAAAATCTACGAGGAAGGGCGCGACGATACCACTGATGAGGACGACAAGCGCCTGCCGCAGATCATGCAGGGCGAAGCCGCCGCGCTGGCCGCCGGTGCCCAGTCCGATGCCTTCGCCAAGCTGGCGGGCAAGGACGATTCGGTGCTAGAGACCCTCGGCCAGGGCATGCAGCGCCTTGCCGGGGCGGTGATGGATGAGAACGCCGCAGTGTTGGGGCAGCAACATTTCACCCAGCCACCTGCACGCTACACCGAGGCCACGCTTGTCAAGCGCATGGAAGAGCTGGGCATTGGCCGCCCGTCAACCTACGCCAGCATCGTCAGCACCATTCAGGAACGCGGCTACGTCCGCAAAGACAAGAACCGCCTGATCCCTGAAGACAAGGGGCGGCTGGTGACGGTCTTTCTGGTCAACTACTTCCGCAAGTATCTGGAATATGATTTCACCGCCGATCTGGAATCTCAGCTTGACGATGTGTCTGCGGGCAACCGGGATTACAAAGAAGTTCTGGCCCGCTTCTGGCGTGATTTCTCAGCGGCCATCGCTGAAACCGCCGATCTGCGGATCACCGAAGTGCTCGACAAGATCGATGAGGTGCTGTCACCGCATCTCTACCCCCCGCGCCCCGATGGCTCTGATCCGCGCGCCTGCCCCACCTGCGGCACCGGTCGGCTGCACCTGAAGACCGCACGCTCAGGCGGGGCGTTCATCGGCTGCAACAACTACCCTGAATGCCGCTACACACGTCCCCTCGCGGGCGAAGAGGGCGATGGCGAGCTTTCAGGCGCGGGCAAGCTGCTGGGCCATGATCAGGGCGATCCGATCTACCTGCGCACCGGCCGCTTTGGCCCCTACGCCCAGCGCGGCGAGGCTACAGCCGAGGTCCCCAAACCGCCCCGCGCCAGCCTGCCCAAGTCCTGGCCGCCCGAAACCGTCGATCTGGAGCGCGCACTGACGCTTCTGAACCTGCCGCGCCTTGTCGGCACTCACCCTGAAGACGGCGCGCCGATCGAGGCCGCGATCGGGCGTTATGGCCCCTATGTCAAGCACAACAGCACCTACGCCAACCTGACCGAGGTTGAAGAGGTGTTTACCATCGGGATGAATCGCGCGGTCGAGGTTCTGGCCGCAAAGGCCAGCCGCGGCCCGCGTGCCAGTGCCGCCGCCCCCCTGCGCACTTTGGGCGATCACCCGGATGGCGGGCTGGTGCAGGTGATGGCGGGGCGCTACGGACCTTATGCCAAATGGGAAAAGGTCAACGCCACCCTGCCCCGTGACATGGCCCCTGAGGACGTCACACTGGAACAGGCGCTTGAACTGATCGCCGCAAAGGCCGGAAAGTCAGGCAAGGGCAAGTCCAAGGCAAAAGCAGCCGCCAAGCCCAAGACCGCAACCAAGGCCAAAGCCAAAGCCAAGTCTCCGGCGAAAGCCAAGGCAAAGGCCAAACCCAAGTCCGCCGCCCCTGAAGACAGCGGCGACAGCTGACACGCCCCTGCCCTTCATCTACTTAAAAATATCCTCGGGGGGTGAGGGGCCGCAGGCCCCGAGGGGGGGGCAGGCCCCGAGGGGGGGGCAGACAGCCCCCTTTTTGCGACCTCAGAAAAACTGCCGGACAAACGCCAGCCTCAGAAACCCGCGCATCAACGACGCAACCGGCAGCGGGTCCATCTGCCGTGTGCTGGCACGCTCCAGCACATCGATCTGGCGCAACACATCTTCCGCGTATGTCTGGCCCCAGATCAGCACGCCGTTTTCAGTATCATGCCAGAAACTGCGCTGATTCAGATTGATCGATGACACAACTGCAAGCCGCCCATCCACCACCAACAGCTTGCTGTGCAAGGTCAGCGGGGCGGGGTCATGGGCATGGATCTCGATCTGCGCTGCATGAGCCTGTACGAACAACCGGTTTAACGGGGCCACGAACAGGCCCACCGGCTCGGGCACCTCGGTGCGTGTCACCAGCCGGATCGCCACGCCCCGTGTCAGCGCGCGCTCCATCGCGGCCTCCAGTCTGGGCGGCATGTTCAGAAAGGGCGAGGTCATGTCGATGCGAGTCTGCGCTGCGTCGAAAAGTGCCACATACAGATCTTCCAGCGCCCGTCCGTCGGCATAAGGAACCGAAAGGAAATGCCGCATCATACCCTCACCCGCAGGCAAGGGCGGCCCTGCGGTTTGAACTGCGGCCATGGCCTGCGTGTCATGGTCGCGGTGCCAGAAATCTGCAAGATGGGCCACCACATGCCGGACGCTTGCATCGTCATGGAACACCATCTCCAGATCGCGGAAGGCCGCGAAGAAATAGGTGAACGTATAGCGCCGCGTCGAGGCATAGTTGCGCAGGAATGGCCAGCGCGACAGATCGCGCGGGCGCTCGAACACAAAACCATCGTGCAGATTGCGCCCGCCCAGCATCACAACCGAGCGCCCGGGCACCGGCGACAGCGCCGCAAAAGCCTTGACATGATTGGCCCGGTGCACCCGGTCGAATGGTCCGCCCTCCTGCCCGCCCGCGCGAAACATCTGTAGCTGGATACCCGGATGCCGCGCCGCCAGATCTTCGTAAAACCGCCGGTCCAGCGAGCGTTGCAGGCTGTCGGTCATCACAATCCGCACCACCGCACCGCGCGCTGCGTGCCACGCCAGAATCCGCCCCATCACGTGACCGGTGAAATCGGCGCGCATATGCAGTGACGACAGATAGATCGCCTCCAGTTCCGGGGCGCGCGTGAAATCGATCTCGGCCTCGATATCCCCGGCCTCCAGCACCGCATCAGACAGCCGGGCCCCGGTCAATGCCTCGACCCGCGCCTGAAACGCCTCGCGCCCGTCAGGCAGCAGACTCGGCTCTACCGGTGTGAACGGGCAGGTCATCGACAGCGCGCTGCCCGGTGCGGCGAAAGCAGCCGCCAGTGCATCGCCGCCGGGTGGTGCCACAGTTTGCCGGCACGCGCCCCGCGCATTGTCCGTTTGGCGCACCAGCCGGGGCACCAGCCGCTCTTCGCGTTCCAGCACCATCTGGTAGGGCGCCGATCCGCGCACCTCGATATCGCAGCGCGTCACCGCCAGCCCCAGGTCCAGCACCGCCCCGTCAGCCGCGCGCGCGGCCAGTTCAAAGGCGAAGGGCGTATCGGTGGCGAAGCCGCGCGCGGCGCGCACACCGCCCAATTCGGCCTCGATCACGCCCGGCCCGTCGCACACCCCGCTGACCAACAGCCGCCGTGCCGTGACCGACGAGACCGCCACCGTGATCCGCGCCGCGCCCAGCCCTGAATAGCGAAACACACCCTGCGCAGGTGCCGTATCCCCAATGTAAAGCGCCGTGCGGGCATGTCGCCAGCCTGCGGCGGGTTCGGCGTCAGGCAGTGTGCGCTGTTCGCCCATCGGCGCGCAGCCGACCAGAAACACCGCCATCAGAACAATCACACAGCGCATAAAACCCGCAACCACTGCCCGCAGGCTCCTTTTATCTTGTCGATGGCGCGTCCAGATCAGCCGCACAAGCACAAGGCACGCGGCCAACTTTGCGCGCTCGCGCCATGAGCAACCGGCGTGCTTTGTGCGCACCATGACCGCCCATCCGGCCAGAGGCAACCTGCTTTGCAGCAACAATGATTGACTTCACCCCATCGCCACGCCACAACGGGCGCCGCAAGGAATGCGGGGGAAAACATGCAGAAGATCTACGGCTCTGCCGCCGAGGCCCTGGACGGGCTTTTGTTTGACAAGATGACCATCGCCGCAGGTGGGTTCGGCCTGTGCGGTATACCTGAGCTTCTGATCGCCGCAATCCGCGACCACGGCGTGAAGGAACTGACCGTGGCCTCGAATAACGCGGGCGTCGATGATTTTGGCCTTGGATTGTTGCTGCAGACCCGGCAGGTCAGGAAGATGATTTCCTCCTATGTCGGCGAGAACGCGGAATTCATGCGCCAGTATCTGTCGGGCGAGCTGGAGCTGGAATTCAACCCCCAGGGCACTCTGGCCGAGCGTATGCGCGCAGGCGGCGCGGGCATTCCGGGTTTCTACACCAAGACCGGCGTCGGCACCGTCATCGCCGAGGGCAAGGAGCACAAGGA
>JAFIEK010000070.1 GCA_020832545.1 Pararhodobacter sp.
CCGCGACCTGCAGGTCTGCCATCTCGAACGTTTCCAAGAGCCGCAAGACCTGCACATACTCGCGCCGGCCTGCTTTTATCATACGGGCTTCCATCAAGCGGCGCAGGGTCGCAAATTCCTCTGGCAGTTCCCATTCCACCAACGGGGCAGCCTGATCAAGGGCTCCTGTCTTTTGCTCCAGCAGGGGCAGATAATGGACGGGGTCAAAGACCATGTCTTCGCGATCCCAGCACCTGGCGTGTCGGGCAATAACATCACCGCCACAGCCAATGACCACCTGATCGACATAGCCGCGAAGCCAGACATCGCGATGGCCATAAGCAACCGGCACCGAGTAATCATTGGTCTTATAGCGCACCAGGGACTGCGAGTTCACCTGGCCGGTGGCCTGATCACAGGCGTCAAACGGCGACGCGGGCAGATCCACCATCGCGTCAAGGTCACGCGCAAGGCGCTGCCCGATGCTGTCGCTGTGGCCGCGCAAGACATCCGACTGACGCTTGCGGCATTGCTCTTCCAGCCAAAGATTGAACGCCGCCCATGTCGCAAAATGAGGGATGAGCACCATGAAGTTGCGGCGCGCATAACCGACAAGACCCTCAACGGCACCTTTATCGTTGCCCTTGCCTGGACGGCCATACCGATCATGGATGAAGTAATGCGACAGAAACCCGCTGAACAGCCTGGTGCGCTTGCGCGACCCGTCCGGCAGGAACAGCGCCCGCAGCGCCTCGATATTGCCCGCGACGATATCGGCGCTTTGGGTATCGGGGTGGCCAGCGGTCAGCTTTTCGATCTCGGTCATGTCTGTCTCACCTTCAAAGGTCTTTGCGTGCCGCCGCAAGGGCGGCTTCCAGGCGCTGGATCTGCAAGTTCAGATCGACCCGCCGGTTCATCTGTTTTTCTTTGGCAGCCTTTGCCCGGAGGGTTGCCCCTTCGCGCGTCAGCCGGGAAATGATGTCCAGCGCGGCCCGCCGCCGGTCCAACACGGCCTGATCGTCGGTTGCAGCATAGGCGCCCGACAATCGCGCGGCGTGTAACGCCTGAACCCGGGCTATCCAGCCCTGATAGACCGTGAATAGGCTACGCGTGGGCTGCTTCGCAAGGGAAAGGTCGCGGATAAAGGCTTGATCCACGACAGCTTTTGTCAGGGGGCCGGTGGCTTCAACATCTTCGATCACGATCCTTCCCGCCTCCCGCTCAGCCCACCGCTTGTGGGCAAGGGACAGGGCAAGGCCGCCCGGATCACGAGTGATCAGGATCACCGGATAGGGGATGGCGCGGTGGATCAGTTCGGTCAGGCGTGGACAGCGTGGCGAACATCTTCCGCCCACGCCCGCAGCTCGTTCATGACGCAGAAGGGCAGCAGAAGTCCGCGTGACCGGATCACGGTCGAGCGGGACCGCCCGACGTATCATGCCGCGCTGGGCGCCGGGCAATGCCATCGCAGCCTAGTACTCCCTGCTTGTCAATCGCCCCCGCGCACGGCCCGCCAGATCGGCGCAATGCGTTTGCGGATCGTGCTTTCCTCGGGCACATCGCCGGAGGTGGAACTGGCGATGAACCAGTCCTGTACCTCGGCAATCAGCGCGGCCTGCGAGGCGGGAAACCCCATCTCGTTGAGCCGCTTGAACAGCCAGATCGTCATTGCCTCCCAGTCATAGCGTGACCCTGCGCCAGTACCATGGGAGGACCGCCGCAAAAGCTCGCGCTCTTCCTCGAACCGGTGCAGGGCTTCGGCCGGGAACATCAGATCGGTGGCGCGCACCAGAATACCCTCCGAGGGCTCGGTCACGCGCAGCCATGTCTCGCTGCCAGCGGGCAGGATCCGCCTCAGGCGGCAGGTTTCGTCACTGGGACCAAACCGGCGAAACAGCGGCATCAGTTCCGCAAGCGACACTTCGACCAGACCACCGTGCAGATCATCCCCGCACTGCACGGGCTCGATCCCGATCATCGCCCTGAGATGGCCTGAGGCCGCCCAGCCTGCCACATCGGCGGCTGAGCAGCCCCAGCGCGCAGAAACCTCGTAGATGGAGTAGAAGGCAACAGCAGGAAGCGGCATCGGGGTCTCCTTTCAGGCATAGGGCATTGTTCGGCCAGGGCCGGGAAATGATCGGGCAACAGACATCTGTTCAGCGCCCGGAGGCGCTGTCGGGGACGAGCAAATACGAAGCGTGGCTATGACAATACCTGTCGTGGACGGTGCGCCATGCACCGGTCCCATGGGCCGTTTGCGATTCTTCCAGACTGCTCGGGGAAAAACTACTCGCCCCAAACGTGCCCTGTCACGCCGAATCTGACCGCGATCAGCCAGAAATCCGGTGCCCTCGACACAAACCCTTGTTTATCTTTTGTTCTTTTTCTCACATCCCACCGGAACGCGGATTCAGTCCAATTCCGCCCCGGCCATCCGGACGGAACGTACCCTGAATCCGTCCTCGCGCGGGGTGCTCCGGTGAATGTCACCGGAAGCGGAACCGGCCTGCCCGGAATGGATGGCGCAAGCGCCGGAAACACGCAGCCGGTCGCACCGTCTGAAGGGTTTTCAATGCACAAAACCCAGTAAAACATGGGGTGGAATTGAGGCGGCGTTTCAATTCCACCTTCCGCCTCGTTTCCTCCCCTCGGCCTCTGCTCTGATCTGCGCAGCCCGAACCAGTCGGGTCACAATCAAGGAGAGAGCAGATGTCAGAGACGATGGCATGTGAGCTGGGGGCCGCGCCCCTCAACCTTCTGGCGGACTGGATCAGCCGCGAGGACCTGGCCGAAGAGCTGATGGTCAAACCCGACACGCTGGCGCGATGGGAAGCTCGGCGCGAGGGGCCTCCCTGCATGCGCATTGGCCGGAAGGTTTACTATCGCCAAAGTAGTGTCCGGGAGTGGCTCCTGAGCCGTGAGCAGGGCCAGCCCAGGCGCAAAGGGAGGGGCCGCCGGTGAGCCTTCCCCTTCCCTTCCGCCAGCCCCGCCCTTGCGACCGGGTCCGTCAGGACTGGATCGAGGAGCGGCTTCGCGAGGCCCGCGCCGTTATCGCCGATGTCGCGCATCACTCGGATCACCTCGTCCGGCTCGCCTGCAATGTGCTGACGACGCATGGCGAGACCGAGGAAGAGCGCCGCGATGCGCGCGCCCTCCTGTTCGTGATCGAGGCCCGCTGCCCGGCCCGGCACCGTCGCGCCCAGCGCGCTGATCATGATGATGCGCCGGAGGTGCGGCGATGAAGCGCCGCGGCACACCCGAGGCCGATCTGCAGCGCGCAGTGGTACAAGCGCTGCGCTTCGCCCTGCCCCGCACCGCCATCATCCACCATTGCGCCAACGAGGTGACCGAGTCCGGTCCGCGCGGCGCGAAACGTCAGGCGATCCTGGTGGGCATGGGCCTTCATCCCGGCTTCGCCGATCTGTTAGTGCTCTGTGGCGGGCGCGTCCTGTTCCTCGAGCTGAAGGCGCCCAAGGGCCGCCTGTGCCCGGCGCAGGAGGCGTTTCGCGATGCCGTGCTGGCGCAGGGCCATGACTGGGCGTTGGTGCGCTCGCTCGACGACGCGCTGGGCGCTCTGGCCGATCGCGGCTTCACCACCCGCGTGACGGCCCCGGTTCGGAGGCCCGCCCCATGAGCCACGAGGCCACCAACTGGGCCATAAAGCAGCGCGGGCTGAAGCCGACCACCAAGATCGTGCTCTGGCATCTGTGCGACCGGTTCAACCCGGACTACGGCTGCTTCCCCTCGCAAGAGCGGCTGGCGCGTGATTGCGAAATCAGCCGCGCGACGCTTAACCGCCATCTCGATGATCTCGAGGCCCGTGGTCTGATCCGGCGCATCCGGATGACCGACAGCCGCACAGGCCAGCAGCGCCCCACCCGGTATCTTCTGGGGTTTGAGGAAGGCTTCCCGCCGCCCGGATCGGACGAGCCCGATGGCGGAAGCGAGGCCGAGGGCGCAGGTGAGCACCTGCCCTTCGACTTCAATCTGCCCTCTGCCCCGTGTCCGGATTTGAGACACGGGCAAACAGGCACAAAACCATTCGCCGGCAATGGCTTGCCAGCCAAAGCCCACAACCGCCCGTGTCTCGTTTCCGGACACGGGCCCGTGTCTCATTCCGACGCAATCCCGTGTCTCAAAAATGGCGATTCCCGTGTCTCAAAACGAGACACTAACCCTGTAAGGGAACCTCTAAGTAAACCAGTAAAGGAGGAGGAGGGCGCGCAGGCGCGCGAAGCGATCTCCGAGGAGTTTTTCGCAGAACTGATCCGTGCGCTGGGCCTGGACCCGACCGCCCTGCCCGGCTGGTGGCAAGGCTGGCCACCACGGCAACACGTTCGGCGCTGGCGCGACGATCTGGGCCTCGACGAGGAAGCCATCATTGCTGTGGCAGAAGCCTCGCGGCGTGACCACCCAGAGCCACCCGATGGGCCCAAGGCCCTCGACCGCGCCATGCAGCGGGCGGCCCAGCGCCTGAAGCGGTCGGGAGCGCCAGTCGCGGTGAAAGGTCCGGCCACCGGCAACGGCGGCGGCGAGACCCGGCGTCCGAAGCGCCAGGACGGCTCCAGGCCCAGCGACGACGAGCTGGCGGCCTTCTACGCCGATCTTGTGAACTCCGACCGGTTCCTGCCGCCCAGCATGATCAGCAACGCCATGTGCGCGGCAATGTTGGCGCGCGGGCTGGTGACGATTGAGCGCCTGCGCGAGCGGGGGGTGCGGTGAATGGCATGGTGTCACGTCCCCGGCACGGTCTCTCCCTCTGCGCAGGCGGCGGAGGCCTGGATATGGGCCTCATGCTCGCCGAGCCCGGATTTCATACCCGGTGCTTCGTCGAATGGGAGGACTGGCCGCGAGCCGTCCTCATCGCCGCCCAAGCCGCGCGGTATTTCGCCCCGGCCCCGATCTGGGATGATCTGCGCGGCTTCGACGCCCGACCCTTCCGCGGGGCGTTTGATGCGGTCCTCGCCGGATACCCCTGCCAGCCCTTCAGCGCGGCTGGCAAACGCGGCGGCGCCGACGATCCCCGCCACCTCTGGCCCGACGTCGCCCGGGTCATCGGCGAGTGCCGCCCCGAATGGGTCCTCCTGGAAAACGTCGCCGGCCATGTCACCCTCGGGCTTGAGACCGTCCTGCGAGAGCTTTGGGGCATGGGCTACACGCCTGCGGCGGGTCTGTTCAGCGCGGCAGAAGTCGGTGCGCCGCACCAGCGGCTGCGGATCTTCATCCTGGCCCACACCGATGAGCCTGCATCCCGGCACGGCCAGCTACAACCCGGCCGGGAACAGCGACTTTACCCGCAAGGCGGAGGCCCTCGCGCTGGGCATCACCAGCTGGTCGACCCCCAAGGCGACAGACGGCGCGAAGGGCGGGCCGGGTCAGAGCTATGGATCGGGCGGAACCCCGCCCCTGCCCGCGCAGGCGGCGCAATGGCCGACCCCGGCCGCACAGAACTGGAAGGGCAGCTCGGAAGCCAGCGTCACCCGGGCGGACGGCAAGTCCCGGATGGATATCCTCCACTATCGGGCGGAACAGGGCTTCACCCGCCCGGACCCGGCGATCACGATGCATGGCGCACGGTCCTCACCGCACGCCCCGATCTCGCGCCCGCTCTGGGCTTCGATGATTGCCTCGCATGGGCGCGCCGTCTCGCGGCGGATCCTGAAGGGCCGGTCGCGGCGGCGGCTGAACCCGCTCTTCGTCGGATGGCTGATGGGCTGGCCCATCGGGCACGCGCTCTGCGCCTGCTCGGCAACGGAGTTCACCCGCTGGCAGCAGCACATGCGTGGCGCTCTCTCGCAGCTGCCCACGGCCTCGGGCCCGTGGATCTGGCGACCGACGGATGCGGCCCAGCGCCCGGCGCAGATGGATTTCCTTGAAGGATTGCAGCCATGAGTTTCCAAGGAAGATTTGGTCGCGCAGGCGGCACTAAGGTAAAGCGCGCGCTGGGCGTGCAGGCGGCGCTGGAATGGGCGTTCCGGGTCGAGAAGGCCCAGCTGGAGCTTCCCCTGCCCCAGGACGTCACCGAGGAAGGCTTCGGCTTTGGTCTCGAATACGTTCTGCTGCAACGCGCCGCGCTGGGCTGCAATGTCGATGGAGGCCAGCACAAGATCGGCGGCTATACCCACGAAGACGCCGAGGTGATCGCCGCCACAGTCGCCGGGATCCCCGACAGCCTCGGCGGCAAACGCATGGCGATCCGGGTGGCCGAACTGGCCCGCGCCGGCCTCACGCCCGACTGGATGCCCGGTGCGGTTCCGCGCTGCGTACCTGTCGACGTCAGGCGCAACCGGCATGGTGATCGCGCAGCCAGTGTCGTGGTCGGAACCGAACGAGTTCTCGTCCGTGGAAAATGGCGGACTCTAGAAGTTCGCGCTTGCCCAGTGACGTTCTCTCCGCACCCGCAGCAGATCGAGGCCGCGCGCCGCGGCTATGACGAATGGTGGCGGGTGCTGGATTGGGTTCGAGACGGGTTGGTGTCGGGTGGGATGATGCGGGAAATAGAGGTGACGGGTACGATGCCAAAGGCGCTGCCCTGGCAATGCGGGTAAACTCAGTAGGGCTGGGTGGGAATGATCGCACGGGACCACACGGCTTTCGGCACGAAAAACACTATGGACCCCAAAACACATCCTTCGCCACATCGAGCCTGACCGTAGCGATTCTCGGCGTTTCCGCAACTCAGTGTCTATTGTCGTTTATCTACCTTTGCACATCAATGGCATTGGTGCGCGGCAGTTACATAGTCAACGCCCCATTGCAGTTGCGAGCCGCCTTCTACCTGACAATCAGCACCGGCACAGTCGCCTTTGTCATAACCTCAGTCGCCTGGCTTCCCATAAAGAAGCGGTGAAGGCCGGTCCGACCGTGCGAGCCCATGACGATCAGATCGCAGGAAGCCGCGTCTGCCGTCCTGAGAATTGCCGGAGCGGGGAGAGCGTCACGTTCATGGCAGGGCATGGCCTCGACCCCCTTCTTCTGGGCCGCCGCAACAGCAGGCGCGAGGATATCTTCAGCCTTTTCCGAAGCGGCCTGTTCATAGGCCTCCTCAGCCGTCTGCTCTCCGCTTTGCTCCTCGGCGAAAGAGAGTTCAAGCGGCCCCCAGCCCTCTGTAGCGCTGTTCCAATCCTCAGTCACGGTCAGGATCGTCACCCGCGCATTCAACGCCCCGGCCAAACCTAACCCGTGCTCCAGCGCCTTGTCGGCGAGTTCAGAGCCGTCGGTCGAAATGAGTATGTGGCGGTACATAGCGCCTCCTGCTATTCAATTTATATTCTGTCTTGCCGAAGTTGCGAAGTCCATACGACCTACCGCGCGATCTCCCTCAAAGGATCAGACCAAGCAACGAAATGCCAGCCGCCCCGAGAATAAACAAGCCGACATTTCCTTGCCGTTCTTCCGGCAGTTCTTCCTTGAAGATGTTGAGGATCATTGCGCCGGCGACAAAGGCATAAGCGTGACTTTCCAGCGCTTCGGAAACTGGAAATGCTGCACCAAGGGCAAACCCTGCAATCACCGCGCCCGCCAGGCTCCAGCGCAGCCATCGATCATGCGCGGCACCATGGAAACGTCGCAGGAACTGATCGTTGACGAAGAAATGCAAGCCGAAGGCAAAAGTGTAGGCAGCAAGCTCAGCCGTGCCCTCGCCGCTCTTTCCGATCAGGAGATAGCCAGCGAGCGCGCTATAGCTTGCAAAAGCAACGGCATGGATTCGCAGGCCCGGATCCACCCGCCCGAGTTGCCACCCGGACGAGTCATTGGGCGCACGCCGCGCAAGGTGTTCCAGCCAGTAGCAAGCCGCCATTCCGGCAAGTGCGCTGATGAAAATCTCGCGCTCTGCTATCAGGCGGAGTTCG
This sequence comes from Pararhodobacter sp., assembly GCA_020832545.1. GTDB lineage: Bacteria > Pseudomonadota > Alphaproteobacteria > Rhodobacterales > Rhodobacteraceae > Pararhodobacter. The sequence continues at coordinate 7,833 of JAFIEK010000070.1, forward strand.
CGCGCAGGAAGTGCTGCCTGACGAACCGCAAGTTCCGGAAGGAGCAGGGCAAATACATACCCCGCCGAGATTCCGCCCGCCAGTGAGAGCCAGTTGCGACCCGAGATCCGTTTCTCGGTGGCCACGGTCGGCGCGAGCACATGCACCGCCGAGAGCACAAGCGCCGCAAGCACCGCCGAAAGCGCCATGCTCACGCAAGCGCCCCGGCGCGGTGCCGACCCGTGCCCGGTTTAATGGCCAATCGCGCTGCCGTCGCCGCGCGGATCGGCCCCACCTTCCAGAAAACCGGTTGCCTCATTGATGCGGATCGCCTGCGCATGGCCCATGTTGTCGTTCCAGTCCTGCACGGGCTTGATGGGCTGCCCCCGGCGCTGCAACTCCTCGATCACCGGATCGGGGATACGCCCCTCCAGCGCCATGTCCTGCACCTTCACGCCCCAGGTCCGCCCCATGAGCCAGCGCGGGGCCTCGATGGCCTGCTGCACGTTGAATCCGTAATCCACCATCCGCGTGACGATGGCCGCGTGCGTTTGCGGCTGCCCCTCGCCGCCCATCGAGCCGAACACCAGCCATGGGCGATCATCCTTCAGGATCATCGCCGGTATCAGCGTGTGGAAGGTGCGCTTGCCTGGCTCCAGGCTGTTGGGGTGATCGGGATCCAGCGAGAAGAAGGAGCCGCGGTTCTGCAAAATGATGCCGCTTTCGCCGCCGATCACCGCGCTGCCGAAGTCATGATAGATCGATTGGATCACGGAAACGGCCAGCCCATCGCCATCGACAACGCAGAAATAGCAGGTATCGCCGCCGTGCTTGTCGGAACCGCCAGCCCCTTTGGCGGGGGCGATGCCGGGCGCGACATCTTCCATCACCATGGCATGTTCGGGATCTATCAGCTTGCGCCGCTTCGCGGCGTAATCCTTGGACAGAAGCTTGTCGAGCGGGATGTCCAGAAATTTCGGATCGGTCAGCCAGGCATTACGGTCGGCAAACGCAAGTTTCACGGCTTCTGCCATGTGATGGTAATAGTCTGCTGTTCCCTCGCCAAGCTGTACCGGGTCAAAACCTTCCATGATGTTCAGGATTTGCAGCGCTGCGAAGCCCTGGGTGTTGGGCGGGAATTCATAAACAGTGTGGCCCCTGTAATCGGTCGAGATCGGATCGACCCATTCGGCGCGGAACGCCGCGAAGTCCTCGGGGGCAAGCGGCGAGCCCTTTGGGCCCAGCGCCTTGCAGATCTGCTCTGCGATGACCCCCTCATAAAAGGCCTTGCGCGGGCCATCCTTGGCTATGCGCTCGAATGACTTGGCGAGGCGCGGATTGGCAAGCCGCGTACCGGGCAGCGGATCGCGCCCGTCTGGGCGGACCATGTCGGAGACCTCGCGATGCTCCGGTTTGCCCAGCAGTTCGCGGTCGCGCACGATCCAGCTTGCCAACGAGGTGCTCACCGGGTAGCCGTCGCGTGCAAGCGCGATGGCATCGGCAAACAGGTCGGCCCAGTCGAGTTTGCCATGCGCCTCGTGCATCTCGCGCCAGCCATCGACGGCGCCGGGTACGGTCAGCGCCCCCATCGCGCCGCGCGGTGGAATCGCATCATCGCAACCCTGGGCACGGTAATGGTCAATAGTGGCCTTGCCCGCGGCGGGTCCGCTTGCGTTGAGTGCCCGCACGCCGCCCCTGGCCGGGTCATGCACCAGCCAGAAGGCATCGCCCCCCAGCCCGGCCATGTGCGGATAGACCACACAGAGCACCGCGTTGGCGGCAATCGCTGCATCGACGGCACTTCCTCCTTTGCGCAAGGCGGCGTTCCCGGCCTCGCTGGCAAGCGTGTGCGACGTGCAAACCATGCCGTTGCTGCCGTAGGACGGCGGGCGTCCGGTGCGGGGTCCGTTCGGATTGGTCATGGTAACCTCCGTTTTGAAAAAGTGAATTTCAAGGAATGTTGTCGGAATATGCCAAGGGCCCTGCCGCACGCTCATGCGCGCGGCAGGGTTCGGTCATTCGTCCGACGTGTCCTTCTTCGGGTCTTCGACCAGACTGGCCAGCCTTGCCACTGGAGGTATCGCTGCCCCGACCAGGATCAGCAGCAATCCGATCCAGCCGAGAAAGCCACCCGCACCGCCGCTGATAAGCGGAAGTCCGACCATGAACAGGATGAAGGTTATTCCGAGCATTTGTCGAGTTGTCATCATGTCAGCCTCCCAACGTCGCGAAGAACATGGTTCCCAGTCCCAGCAGAACCGCCACCGCAATTGCCCATGGCAAGGTTACTCGCAGAACTTCGCCTTCTCGACCGCTGATGCCAGTCGTCCCGGTACCGAGCACGGCGTTTGCTGGCGCAATGGAATTGCCAAGCGCGCCGCCCGCGCTCTGAGCGGCAATGATTGCGGGTTCAGAAAGACCCTGCAACTGCGCCACGTTTTGCTGCAACCCTGAGAACAACACGTTCGAGGCGGTGTTGCTCGAGGTCATGAAAGCGCCCAATAGGCCGATGAAGCTTGCCGCAAAGGCATATCCCATCGGGGGCACGGCGTCGGAAATCCCCATAGCGAGAGATTCCGTTTGTCCGGAGTGATCAAAGACCGTCGACATTGTCAGGAACGAGATCACGGCGACCGATGCGGGAAGCGCCCCGTCGGTCACGCCTTTCCAGATACCCTCCGGTTTCTTGATCTTCTTCCAGGCTTCGAAGTATCCCTGAGACCTGTACACCAGCCAGGAGATGATCGCAGCCGCCAGAATGAACGTGCCGGGATGGGTAAAGAGGGCAAAGGGCTTGAAGGATTCTGTCCCCTCGCGGACGACGCCGTAGCCTGTGCCGACCTCGTGGAACGGGATACCTACACGCAGAGCCCCCAGCGCCTGTTCGATCGGAGGGATCAGCAGGCCACCCAGTGTGACGACGATCAGCACGATATAGGGGAAGGTCGCCATACCCAGCCCCATGACCGGCTCATGCTTCACCTTCTCGGCGGCTTCCTCCTGAGCCTCGGATGTTCCTTTTCCCTCCATGATGGGGCTGTCGAAGTCTTCATGCGGTTCGTCGTAACGCTTCCAGTTCGAAAGGAAGTAGAGCGCCAGAAGCGCCACGGTACCCGCAACGAAATTGGAAACGATCGGGTTCCAGAATACCAGCATCAACTGACCGCCGCCGTGTATCAGCGAAATGATCAGGATCATGGGCATCGCATGCGACATGGCGGCCCAACGGCCATAGATCCAGGCGATCATCAGGCCGCCCGCAATGTTAACGATCCAAAGCAACGCCGCGGTCTGCCATGCGGTAGCCGTAGGATCGCCGATTTCGATGACTTGATTGGTTGCCAGCCAGCTCACCGCGATGGTCCCGAACATGTTGGCCCATGAGTGCCCGATCAGCGGAATAGCCACCGCATAGATCGGCTTGACCCCAAGGGCGAACAAGAGCGGCGCGACAACGGCAATCGGAACCCCGAAGCCCGCGATACCTTGCAGGAACGAGGCGAAAACCCACCCGAAGGCCATGACCAGAAACAGGTCGTTACGGCTGAATCGGACGATTCCGGCGCGTAACGCGTCAAACCCGCCGGCGCGATCCACAATTACGTATAGCAGCAAGGCGGGCCAGATAACGTAAAGAATGAAGATTGAATCCCAGACGCCCTTTCCAAGCGCCACCGAAATCGTATCGAACGGAGTCTGGAACAATACGACCGAGACAATGATCGCAACGAACAGACCCACCGGGCCGGCTTCAGTCGATTTCCAGCGCAACCCGACGAGCAAGATGAGCAAGAGTATGATGGACGCCAGCGCGGCAATCCAGTGCAATAGGTCAGTTGGGACATTTGGTTCCATCAGATTCCTCCACAAAATCAGAAAGTTCACCGAGTGCGCATCGAAATCCTCTCTGACGCTGTCAGATTGCAGTACGTTACGCAACGGTAACCGTGGCCAAGGTCCACGGCATTGATGTGAATCAATTGCAGAAATGGAAGCAGACACGGCATGAGGGGTGCTGCAATATCAGTAATTCGGCTGCGTTCTCCCGGCAGACTGCTCGAATGGCTTGGATGCTCCGGGAAGCGGTCGCGGCCAGAAAACTGGGTCGGACGCCTCTCCGTGGTGGCGGCGCAATGTCCCCGAGCCCTGAATGCTGCCACTCCAAGCAACGCTTGGAGTGGGTCGACTTGGACACCCGCCCCCTCCCTTGGTTCCTCCCTGGCCCGATCCGTATACGGGGGGGCTGAGCGCGCCATTTCGCTAGCGGGTGGCTTTTTCACCGGGGAATCCAGGTGGAATCCACCCGCCCGAAGTGCCTCTGATTTCTGAATCATTATCATAGACTTAGCCGACGGGCCGGGCTGGCCAGCTGGATTCCTTGCAGAATCCAGCTTTGCTACTTCAGAGGAATCCACCCCCGCCAGAACCCAGCACGGGAAGCCACCGATAACGTAAAGAATCTTTCGCACTTTCAGATTTGACGGCTCCTTCTACAGTGAC
>JAFIEK010000024.1 GCA_020832545.1 Pararhodobacter sp.
GAATTGGCCGCAGGCCAAGAGGGGGGCAACGCCCCCCTGCCCGGCCCGCCTTCAGCGCCGCAGATGCCGCATCCCCTCGGTCAGCCCTTCCAGCGTCATGGAAACCATCCGATCCTCAAAAATCTCACGGATCATGCGGATCGAGTGTGAATGGTCCCAGAAGTGCTGTGGCGTGGGGTTGATCCACAGGTTGTCCGGCCATTGCGCCCGCGCACGCGCCAGCCAGGTGGCGCCGGTTTCCTCGTTCCAGTGCTCGTTCGCGCCACCGACATAGGCAACCTCATAGGGTGACATGTTCGCATCGCCCACAAAAATACATTTGTAGTCAGCGCCATAGGTGCGCAACACTTCCCATGTCGGGGTGCGATCAGACCAGCGTCGCGCATTGTCGCGCCAGACAAATTCATAGAGGCAGTTATGGAAATAGTAATACTCCATATGCTTGAATTCGGCCTTGGCGGCGCTGAACAGCTCTTCCACCACCTTGACATAGGGATCCATTGAACCGCCGGCATCCAGAAACAACAGCACCTTTACTGCATTGCGCCGTTCGGGCCGGGTTTTCACGTCCAGCCAGCCCTGTTCGGCGGTGGCGCGGATGGTGCCGTCAAGGTCCAGTTCCTCATGCGCCCCGTCGCGCGCCCAGTGGCGCAGGCGTTTGAGCGCGACCTTGATGTTGCGTGTGCCCAGTTCCACGGAATCATCCAGATTGCGGAACTCGCGCTTGTCCCAGACCTTGACGGCGCGCCCGTGCCGCCCTTCTTTCTGGCCGATCCGCACGCCCTCAGGGTTGTAGCCATAAGCGCCAAAAGGTGAGGTTCCGGCCGTGCCGATCCATTTGCTGCCGCCCTGATGGCGGCCCTTTTGCTCTTCCAGCCGCTGGCGCAGGGCCTCCATCAGTTTGTCAAACCCGCCCATCGCCTCGATCGCCGCGCGCTCCTCATCCGTCAGATGCTTCTCGGCCATCTTCTCCAGCCATTCGGGCGGGATATCCACAGCCTCCATCACCTGATCCGCCGTGATCGCTTCCAGGCCCTTGAAACTGTGAGAAAAGGCGCGGTCAAACCGGTCGATATGGCGCTCATCCTTCACCAGGGTGGTACGCGCGAGGTAGTAAAACCCCTCCGGATCGAACTGTGCCAGCCCCGCCTTCAGCGCCTCAAGAAAGCTGAGGTATTCGCGCAGGCTGACCGGAACGGCATGTTGGCGCAGGCTGTCGAAAAAGGGCCGGAACATCAGAGCAGCCGTTCAATGCCAATGGTGGCGAAGGTGCCCAGAATGCCGCCGATGATCGCCCCAACCGCCGCATACTGCGCGATATCAAAGCCCGTGCCACCCCGTTTGCGGGCATTGAACACGCCCCAGAGCGCGCCGATAACTATGCCTGCGATGATGATCATGCCGTGCCTCCGGGCGTTGCGCCACTGTCTTGCCTGCCTTGCCGCCTATCGCGACGCCACCCTGATCGCTGCACCGGTCAGGCGCGCGATCTCATCAAGGCGGGCGCGGGCGGCGGCGTCCGAGCCGAAGCCATAGCGTGCAGCGGCCATACTGTCGAGCCTCAGCCGGTCAGCGCGCTCACCCTGCCCCAACTGCTCCAGCGCCTCGGCCCGGATAAAACCGAGCGAGGCCAGAAAGGCCGCGTTTTCGGTGCGTTCGGCCATCGGGCGGGCCCGGTCGGTCAGCTCCAGCACCGTCTCGAACTGGCTGGTGGCCAGCGCCTGCACCGCCAGATGCATGTCCAGATGCGCGACATGCACCTCGCCGCCGGGCAGTTGGCGATAGATCTCTGCCGCCGTCAGCAGCGCCATCAGCCCCGCATCACCCCGGTCACGCGGGGCCAGCCGCGCGGTCAGCATCAGGCTGAGCGCCAGCCGCGGCCCGCCCCAGCCCTGCGCGCGCGCCAGATCAAGCGCGCGCATCGCCCCCTCACGCCGTGCGGCCAGGCCATTCTCGCTGGACAGGGCCTGTTCGATGGCCAGCACCCATTCCCGCGGCGTCAGGCCAGCAGATGGCCCGCCTGAGCGGCGACCGGCCGGGTTGAGCCGGTTGAAGATCGTCGGCAGCCGCGCCGCAACCTCTTCGCGTGTCATGCCGGGGCGTAATTCCGGCGCATGCCAGACGCGCAGCGCCAGCATGTCAAAGCCGGTCAGGGTGGTCTGGAAATTGTCGTCGTTGAAGACGCTGTCAGTCAGTCGATAGAGGTCATTGAGCGGCCCCAACGCCTGCGCAACCTCTTCATGCAGGCAGTCGCGGATTTCCTGTGGCGTGGTGTCGGCGGGCACGAACACGGCCGCTGAACGGCGCAGGCTGACCCGCGTCCAGTCGATCAGCGGGCTGCGGCGGTTGGCCACGAATTCTTCCCAGTTGGCAACATTCGGCACCACGAAACAGGCCGCGCCGGGCACTGCCGCGCGCATCAGTCGGCGCGGCACAAATTCGACCGTCACCACATTCTCGTCCGGTGCCACGGCATTGCCGGGCGCGCGCGTGATGTCGATACCGGCTTCATTGCGCAACCGGGCCAGCAAGCGATCCAGATCAGCCTGCGAGAGCGGTGTCGCCTCGCCGCGCGTGACCACCTTCACCGGACCCTCGAAACGCGAGAACTGCGGAATGGGCCGCCCGCTTTCCATGAAGAAACCAAGTTCCAGCAGGTCTTCGACCATATCGGAATTGGCGCGCATCGGCGGCAATGGGCGCGGCTGGCCGGGGTCATAGACTTGCAGCGGTGTCGTGGCCGGGGTGGTTTGCAGCCGCGCGACATCTGTGGTCGCGGCGCAGCCGCCCAACAGGGTAAGTATGGTCAGGCCCAGAGCCACGTGTTTCATGCTGCCACCTTCTGGCCAAGCTGCGCCAACGCGCTGTCGTAATCATCAATCGTGCCACCCGGCGCGGCCTCTGACAACAGCCGACGCCATGCCCGCGCACCGGGCTGGCCGGAAAACAGCCCCAGCATGTGCCGCACCACGCCGCTCAGCCGTCCGCCCTGCGCCAAATGCGCGACAATCTGCGGGCGCATGGCGTGGGCCACCGCCACCGGGTCGGCATCAGGCCCCGGCGCCCCAAAGATGCGCCGGTCGGCGCTGGCCAGTATCGCCGTCGGGTGGTGATAGGCCGCGCGTCCGATCATCACCCCGTCCAGCCCCTGCGCCAGCAACTCCTCGGCCTGATCGAGCGAGGCAATACCGCCGTTGATGCAGATTTTCAGGTCCGGAAAGGCACGCTTCATGGCCAGCACGAGCGGGTAGTCCAGTGGCGGCACATCGCGGTTTTCCTTGGGCGACAGGCCCTTGAGCCAGGCCTTGCGCGCATGCACGATCACCCGTTTCACGCCTGCCGCGCGCATGGTTTCAATGAACAAGGGCAACACCTGCGCAGGGTCCTGATCATCGACGCCGATGCGACATTTCACCGTGATCTCGGCCCCGCAAGCCGCCGCCATGGCGCTGACACAATCGCCCACCAGCGCCGGTTCCCGCATCAAGACCGCGCCAAAACAGCCTGACTGCACCCGGTCCGAGGGGCAGCCGACATTGAGGTTGATCTCGCCATAGCCTTCATCCGCGCCCATCCGCGCCGCCTGCGCCAGTTCCGCCGGATCAGAGCCACCGAGTTGCAGCGCCACCGGCTGCTCTGCCGCATCGAACGCCAGCAGGTGCCGCGCGCGCCCGCGCACCAGTGCAGCCGAGGTCACCATTTCGGTATAGAGCAGCGCTTCCCGCGACAGGTGGCGATGAAAACGGCGGCAATGGCTGTCCGTCCAGTCCATCATAGGCGCGACAGATAGTCTATATGATTGATTTTTATTCATTTTTTATTGCATCTTTAGCCCGTTGATCAAGCTTACCCCTACTCTGGAATACGCCCGGATATCCCTGAGTTTCCCCCTCTACGACGACTCATTGCACACATGAGCCACACACGAAAATGGCCGCTGTCGACCCAAGTTACCTTCTGGTGCCTACCGGGTCCAGATCAGACGAAAGGGCGGCTCACGCGAGCGAGACTTTCTTGTGTCGCGACTACGCCCGGAAATGAGCGCTGTCCATGCCGAGATTCTGGTCGATCAGGGGCTGGCGCCCAACAGATCGTCCTTGGCCCGTCTGCACACATTCAGCGACCCGCCTGACCTTCACATAGCCGATATGGGCGCTGTAGGGAAACCACCTCGGCGCGAGCCACGGCGGCAAAGCTTGCCTCTCTGAAGCGCGACCTGGGCAGGGGTGAACCGCCTCTTGCGATGCTGTAACGCAAACAACCTTCTGATCTTGCCCATGACGCGTAGCGTACGCTTCGCAGTCGCGACCGCCAGGCACATATGCAATGGCGTGATAGGCGGACTCGTATATCGGGTCAGGCTGGTGCGATGCCGAAATCACGGCCACATGGCTAAATTATGCCGTCAACTAACAGGGGCCAGCCTTACCTACTGCGCGATGTGCAGACGCAGGGGTTTGGTGTTTTCTCTGGCGATGATCCCTTTGGCTTCCAGGTCCAGCTGCGCGGCCTTCAGCCACCACCCTGCCTTGTCACCACCGGGAAACAACGCATCTGGCAGCACTGGCAACAGCGCCGCCTTGGCCTGCGCGACAGTCAGCCCCGGCGGTGATTTGGGCAGGACAGACAGTAAGGCCATGCGCATGGCTTCGTATTTGGCGCGGTCCACGCGGTGGACCCTGCCGGGGGACATGATGTTCTCCACCTCGATCTTGTCCCCGATCATATTTCGGTCAGCGGGCATTCAGCTTTCCTTTCACATAGTCATGTTTGGGCACCCGAAACCCCATTGCAGCCCAGGCTATGATCAACTTGGCAAAAAAGCCGATATTATGGGTCCGGGCGTTGGGCACGTCATCTGGCAGCACCACATCCGCCGGGGCGTCCTTTGTCATGGTGCGCAAATTCAGCTTCGGCAGCGCCCCGTCTGGCCACAGCGTGCCATAGATACTCAGCCAGTGGCCCTGCGTGAAATCCAGAAACATGGGCGTGTTGCAGCATGTGGCGATCACCCGTCGCGTCTTGCTGTCGTCGGTCAGCCGATGCTCTGCCAGAAACTCCTGCCCCCGCTCACATTGAACGCGATCCTTGCGGTACAGCACGAACCGCGTGGCACCCTTGTCATCCACAACAGGGCGCGTGTCCGGCAATGCCTGAAATGCCACCGCCGCTTGCTGGCAGTCCGAACAGAGGCATTCGGCGCTCAGTATATGCCTGCCGGTTAGGTTCAGAGCCACCTGCCCACAGGCGCATGTTAAGTCGGTCATCTGGGATGTCTCGCTGCAGCCCGAGTCATTGATTAGACTGGACGGTCCAGTTCCATTTGTCAAGCAAGGGTGCTAGATTGCTTCGACCATAGAGAAAAGGCGTCACACCATGTCGAACGGTGCCGAAACCCGCATACGCCGCAGCCGTCAGAAAATTCTGACCGCTGCCGAAGTGGTGTTTCTGACGGCCGGGTTTCTGGGGGCGAGCATGGATCAGGTGGCCGAACAGGCGAGCGTGTCCAAACAGACCGTCTATGCGCATTTCAAATCCAAGCAAGCGCTGTTCATTGAAGTCGTGGTGTCGATGACAGGCGGCGCGGCACAAACGCTGCAAGATGAACTTGGCGCACCATTGGATCATCGGCCCGTGCAGGATTTCTTGCTGGATGCCGCCATCGAGCAACTGGATGTGGTGCTGACCCCACGCCTGATGCAACTGCGCCGCATGGTGATTGGTGAAGTGGAGCGGTTTCCCGAACTTGGCAAGGCGCTGTTCGAAAACGGACCGCAGAAAGCGATAAACCGGCTGGCGCTGGCCTGCGCGCATTATACGGACATTGGGCAGTTAAACACGCCAGACCCAGCCGAAGCTGCAGGCTTTTTCAACTGGATCGTGATGGGCGCGCCTACCAGTGCGGCGATGCTGTTGGGCGACAGGGGCATACCGGACCAGAAAGCGCGCCACAGGCACGCGGCAGAAAGCGTGCGGATATTCCTTTGCGCCTATGGAGCGAGCGCGCAGGTTAGGCGCTGACGCCTGCCGCCCTTATTGTGGCACAGCGTCATCGGCATATTGCGCCAGAAACTCGGCACTTGGGGCAATGGGGGTAATCACGTCGATCAGCACGCCTGCGGGGTCGCGGGTAATGAAATGGCGCTGGCCGAACGCCTCATCGCGCAGGGGCAGCAGGATCGGCAGGCCCTTGGCCTGAAGCGATTCATAGACCTGCGCGGCATCCGGCACCTCAAAATTCAGAAGCATTCCAGCGGCTGTGGTGTTGCGCGCCACTTCCGGAATGGTTTCGTGATGGCAATCCAGAATGGCCAGATTGACGCCCTCATCCTCGATGGATTGCAGATGCACATACCAATCACTGTCAAACAGCGACCTGAAGCCGAAATGCGCCTGATAGAAGGTACTTACCTCGGCCACGTTCCCGACCATCAGCACCGGATAGTATTGTGTTATTTTCATTGCTTGCGTTCCTTGCAAAACACATACACAGTGTATGCATGTGATCAACTAACATACAGGCTGCACGTATGCAAGAGAGGCGTTCAAATTCTGACAGGCGCGCAGAGACGCGCGGCGCGCTGATCCACTCGGCCCGCGCATTATTTCTTGAAAAGGGCTTTGCCGCGACGGGGACGCCTGAAATCGTGCAACAGGCGGGCGTCACGCGGGGCGCGCTGTATCATCACTTCAAGGACAAGCAGGCGCTGTTTCTGGCAGTGGTCGAGGCCGAAGCCGCACAGCTCGCGCAGGAGATCGAGGCGGGTGCGTCCGACGCGCAGACACCGATGGCCGCACTGACTGACGGTGCGCGCGCCTATTTCAAAGCGATGCGCCAACCCGGTCGGGTACGGTTGCTGCTGCTGGAAGGGCCAGCCGCCCTTGGCCCTGAAACCATGCGCCGGATTGATCTTGACACCGGCGGGCATGAATTGCGCCGCGGCCTGTCGGACGTGATGGGCGCAGACATGGACGGCGCGCAGATCAACGCGCTGGCCGACATGATCTCGGCCATGTTCGACCGCGCAGCACTTGCCTGCGACGCGGGCGCAGCGTCCAACGCCTATGAAGATGCAATCGACAGCGTGCTGCATGCGCTGTACCGGCAAAGCCGCATTGACTGACCGCGCGCCGCCCCACCCTGCCCATGCCGGCCTGCTGTGGTGTCATGGGCGTGACATTTACCTTGTACATAAATGTCATAAGCGGGTGCCTAGCTTTCCTGTTGCGCTTGATCGCCCGGAAAGTACACGATCATGCGCAGATGCTGGTGTTCGTTGACGGTCATCATCTCATGGTTGAATCGGCTTACCGCTTTGCCATCCAGAAACTGGCTGATCCCGCGGATGTAGTCGCCCCGCGCTGGCTGATCCCACCAGCGCCTGAAATCCGCAGACAACTTCCTGAGATCCTCAACCAGCGACAACAGCGCCGGGTTGTCGGGCAGCACCGCCAGATCGCATCGGAAGTTTGCGATCAGGCGCGGGCCATCGTCGTGGAAGGACGGGTGGCGGCGACGAAACTCTGGGTCGGCAAAGACCATCCTGAGGAAGTTTCGGTTGACACGTTCGCGCGCCTTGAGGCCGAACAGGCGATCCGCCGCCGCATTCCATGCCACGACATCCCAGCCAAGACTGATGACATAGGCAGGCTGTGTTTCCAGCGCATCCATGATCTGCTGAATACGGGGGGTCACCGCAGGCCAGTCGTAGATATCGGCTGGCGGGGGCCGCCGGTGCGCAAGCAAAAACAGATGGCAGCACTCGGCATCGCCAAGCTTCAGGGCGCGGGAAATGTTGAGCAGGAAGGCCTCGGACACGCCGATATCACGGCCCTGTTCGAACCATGTGTACCATGTCAGACCAACCCCGGCGAGGGCCGCCACCTCCTCACGCCGCAGGCCCGGCGTACGGCGGCGGCCGGTTTCGGGCAATCCGACATCGGCGGGTGAGAGGCGTTCACGGTGCTGGCGCAGGAAGGCCGACAGCTCTGCACGCGTACGATCAAGGGACCGGGTGTTCATGGATATTGCCTATAACAACAGGATAAGAAATTACATTGTAACAGGATAATTTTCACACATGTCTCGCCTCTGATCAAGGAGGCACGCATGACCATCGACGCAGCATTTCATCCGCAAAGCCCACCCGCACCCGCCAGCACCAGAACATGGCTGGGCTTGGCCGTACTGGCGCTTCCCACCGCCTTGCTGGGGCTGGATGTGACATTGCTCTATCTCGCACTTCCCGCGCTGGCGGCAGATCTGCAGCCGACCAGCACGCAGGCGCTGTGGATCATGGATGCTTACGGCTTCATGATCGCGGGGTTTCTGATCACCATGGGATCACTGGGTGATCGCATCGGTCGGCGCAAACTGCTGATGATCGGCGCTGTGGCCTTTGCGGGTGCCTCGGTTCTGGCGGCGTTTTCCACCAGCGCCGAAATGCTAATCCTTGCGCGGGCGGCACTTGGTGTGGCGGGTGCGACGCTGATGCCCAGCACGCTGGCGCTGATCAGCAACATGTTCCATGTCCCGGCGCAGCGCGCGTTGGCCATCGGGGTCTGGGCCACGATGTTTGCACTGGGAATGGCAGCGGGCCCGCTGGTCGGCGGGCTGTTGCTGGAGCAGTTCTGGTGGGGTTCCGCCTTTCTGGTGGCGTTGCCCATCGTGGCCGTCTTGCTGGTCGCCGGGCCGGTCCTGCTGCCCGAATACCGTGACCCGTCAGGCGGCAGGCTAGACCTGATCAGCGCGCTCCTTTCACTCTTGGCGATCCTGCCGGGGATCTATGCGCTCAAGGAGGCGGCCAAATATGGCATCGATCTTTCGTCAGCGCTGGCTTTCGCGGCAAGTGCCGTGCTGGCAGTCATCTTCGTGCGGCGCCAGCTGACCCTGCCCCACCCTTTGCTTGATGTCCGGCTGTTTTCGAACCGGGCTTTCACGGTGGCCTTGGTCATTTTGCTGTTCGGTCTGGTCAGTGTCGGCGGCATCATGCTGCTGGTCACCCAGTATCTGCAACTGGTCGCGGGCTTCTCACCACTGGTTGCGGGAATATGGATGGGGCCACCGGCGCTGATGATGTTCATCGCGGGCATCGCCGCGCCGCTGATGGCACGCAAGGTGCAGCCGGGCATTGTTGTCGGTGGGGCCCTCGCCCTGTCAGCCCTGGGCTATCTGCTGCTGAGCGCCCTTGCGCCCACAAGTGGCATTGCCCCTCTCATCACGGGTTTCTCGCTTGCCTATCTCGGGCTGGGGACCATCGCCGCACTGGGAACGGACCTTGTGGTCAGCACCGCGCCACCGGCAAGGGCCGGTTCTGCCTCGGCCATGTCAGAGATGGTGCAGGAACTGGGGATCGCGCTTGGCGTGGCAACGCTGGGCAGCCTGACAACCTTCATATACCGCCGCGAGATGTTCGATGCGCTGCCATCTGGCCTGCGTGTCGCTGAGGCGGATGCGGTGACAGACAGCCTCGCCCGGGCCTATGCGGTTCAGGCGACGCTGCCGGACGGGCTGTTCGTGGCAGCGCAAAGCGCCTTTGTCACAGGGCTGAACGGGGCTGCGATGGTGGCAGCCCTCATCGCGGCCTCGCTTGCGGCCCTTTCAGTTCTGGCCCTGCGCCATGTCGCGGTCCCCCGGACATCGTGAGCCCGGAATGCTCGGTCATGTCTGATGGCTTATCGCGCGCCCCTCTGCATCCCAGTCGCGCCAGCCGGGGAAAGCAAGCGGCTCGTCCGTGCCAAGCGCGCTTAGCCGGTCAGACCAGTCAATCAGGCGTTGGTTCAGGCGCTGCGCTGCTTTTCCTTCATCCTCATAGGCATAGCCGTGGCCCTGAACTCCGAAAGTCCAGAACGGCGGCAGAACCGTGAAGCCGAGGTAATGTAGCGAATAGTGGATCGGCCACAGCATCGCTGCCGCATCACCCCCGCGCGCACCCGGGCCAAACGCAGCTTCCGGCGCGCCGCTTGTCACCGAGACAAGCGCGCGCCGCCCTTTGAAATGGCCGGTGTCATAGCGTTTTCGGCTGGTATAGAGCCCGCCGCTGAGGAACACCCGGTCAAACCACCCCTTCAGAATGGCAGGCGGCCCATGCCACCACAGCGGGAACTGCAGGATCAGCGTATCGGCGCGTTCCAGTGCAGCGATCTCATGGTTTACATCACAGGGAACCGCGCCCATTCCAAAGGCATGGCGCTGTTCGGCGAGGGGTGAGAAAACCTCAGCTTCAAGGCGCAGAGGGTAATGCGCGCCGCGTTCCACCGGGTCGAAACCTGCCGCATAAAGGTCTGAGAGCGTGACCGTATGCCCGTTTGCGGGTAAAACCGCCCGGGCCTGTTCGGTCAGCGCCCCATTGAATGACTTTGGCTCAGGATGTGCGTGGATGATGTGAAAATGCATGTGCCGCCTTTCTGCCTGGTCAACGGCATCAATACAGGTTCAAATATGGCCACTAAAGGCGCAGAAATGAGCAATGGATGATCAGAAGTGAACACTCGGCTTGATTGGGGCGACTATGCCACCCTCCTTCTTATTGCGGAGGGCCGGACACTGGCCGGTGCCGCGCGCCATTCCACCCAAAGCCGCCCGACCCTGATGCGTCGGCTCAATCAGATTGAAGAGCGGCTTGGCGCGCGGGTGTTTGAGCGGCTGCGCACCGGCTATGAACCGACTGCGGCGGGGCGGGAGCTGATCGAGGCCGCGCGCGAAATGCAGTCTCTGGCCGCCGAGGCTGAACGTCGGGTCGGTGACCGCGACAAACGACCGGCTGGCAAAGTGGTGCTGACCACGACAGACACGCTTTTCGCAGCCCTTGTCGCACCCGAGTTGCCGGGTTTCAGCGCAGCATTCCCCGGGATCATTCTGGAGGTGCATGTCTCAAATCTGCTCCAGAACCTGACCCATCGTGAGGCTGACGTGGCGTTGCGCCCCGCCAGTTCGCCGGAGGAAAGGCTTGTCGGCCGCAAGCTGGGCAACATCCGGCAGGCAATCTTCGTGCATCATGCGCTTGCCGAACAACCGCTGGACACGCTGCCCGCCATCGGCCCTGGCGATGACCTTCCCTACCCCGCCCTGCACGCGGCGATGCGCAGCACCGGGCTGTTTCAGAACTGCACCGTCCGGCTGAACTCGATCCTGTCGATGCATCAGGCAGTCCGTCATATGGGCGGCGCAGGGATATTGCCTGTCTATCTGGGCGGCAACGACCCTGACCTTTTGCAACGCGGTGAGCCGATCGCGGCACTGGATACCGATCTGTGGCTTCTCACCGACCCCGCTTTGCGCAACACCGCCCGTATCCGCGCCGTGCTGGACTACTTCGGCAACTGCAACCGATTGCGCGCCAAACTGGGTTAGTTTGCCTCGTACGGTCGCAATCAGGCATGGACCGCGGAATAGCTTATTGCCCGGCTTTCACCGGCTGCGACCCACGGCTGGCCAGCAGTTCGGGAAGTTTTTTCCGGACCAGCGATTTCCAGCCACTGCCAAGAACAAGGCGCGGCATGATGGCCGATAGCCCTTTGAAACCGGCATGTGTGAGGCGCAGATGTGTCGCGTGACCGATATCCTCCAGTTCAAAGCTCACAATCGTATCGATACCGCCGCCTTTCCATGTCAGCACCAGCCGCGAAGGCGCTTCAAGAACCTTCACCGTGCTCTGCACAATCCCATCGAACCCCGGCGCGGGTTTGGTTTGAAAGGTGAATGAATGCCCCACTTCGGGGCGAAAATCATTGGGCATCAGCCATGCGGCCAACTGGTCTGAATCGGTCAGCGCCTCCCACACCATGTCACGCGGGAAAGGCAGGGTCTGTTCAATGACGATATCACGCATGGAATTCTCCTATTGCTTGCGTCTGGCAAGATGCGCATTCAGTGCGCCAAGCTTGTCGTTCCAGAAGATTTCGTATTTGCCGAGCCAGTCGGCGATGATCTGAAGCTCAGGGCCATTGACCTGATAATAGCGGTTCCGGCCCGCCTTGCGCTCGGTCACCAGCCCGGCCTGTTTAAGCACCTGCAGATGTTGCGACACGGCAGGCTGGCTGATCTCCAGCATCTGCGTCAGCGCGCCGACAGAACGCTCCCCGGTCAGCATGGCGTCCAGCATCCTGCGGCGCCCCGGATCGGCGACGGCGCGAAAAGGGTCTTGAGAGGCGGCGATACGGCCCATGATCTTCCTATCAGCGATTGCTTATGGGTAATGCATAGGCAATCGCTGATATATAGTCAACCCTTGAGGCGCTTGCCGCTGTCAGATCGGCGAGACACCGAACAGCAGCGCATGCAGACCACCGATAAAAGCCAGATAAAGCGCAAGACCGCAGGCAATGGCGATGGCATCATTTCTGCCCCAGTTCTTACTGGCGACTGTCGCTTCCCCGTCACGCCGCAGCAGCGCTTGCCGGTCCAGAAAGGCCCAAACCAGAAAACTGCCGAACAGCAGCAGATCAGCCAGTGTTCCGTTCGCCATGAGATGCGCCGCGCCCCAGAGAATGGTCGCGAAAAGCATCGGATGGCGGACAATCTGCCCGATGCGCCCCTTCAGCAAGGCTGCCAGCAAAAGCGGAAAGACCGGAAGCATCACAATCAGGGCCAGATGCCGCAGCGCGGGCGGCGGGAAATAAAGGAACGTCGAATCCTGACGCGCCAGCGCATAGCCAAGGATGATCAGCACAAAGCCCGCACCCGCGATGCCGGTATAGGGCCACATCCATGCTCCCCTGCCCCCGCCACGCGCGATGACCCGGGCCCGGAGATCCGGCGCGACCATATGGATAGAATGCATTCCGAGAAACAGGATCAGGCCGAGGATGAGGTAGATCATGATGCGCTCCGGTTTTTCGATTGTGATATATAATTACTTTTGTTATAGTCAATAACAATACCGGAGAACTAACCATGATCGACCGTCGTAGCCAGGTCCGCGCGCGCAGCTACCAGGAGATCCGGCAGGTTGCGCGCGACCTGCTGGTCACCGAGGGTTTGCAGGCCGTCACCATCAACGCCGTGGCACGCCGCATGGGCATGAGCGGGCCTGCGATCTATCGCTATTATGACAGCCATGACGACCTTATCGCCGGGCTGACGGCTGAGTTTTACCATGAGGTGACGGCGGCCGTTGACGGGGTGCGCGTGCCCGGTGCCGTAAACCTTGTCCCCATGAGCCGCGCGTTGCGCCGGTGGGCAATCGGCAACCGCGCCGGTTTCCGCCTGATCTTCGCAAGCCCCCCACTGGCTCTGCCCCCCGGCCCGGCCCCGCGCGAAGATCGCGCGGCGGCAAATACCTTTGGCGCGGTGTTCTTTGACGAGGTCGCAGCAATCTGGGATCAGAAAGGCTTTCCGACGCCAAAGCCTGCCTCAGTTGCGCCAGCGCTCTGGCACCAGCTGGACCGCTACGCAGGCGAGACCGGCAGAAGGATGCCGCCTGAGGCGGTTTATGTTTTCCTCAACTGCTGGATCAGGCTCTATGGGCA
The DNA here is from genome assembly GCA_020832545.1 of Pararhodobacter sp. Classification (GTDB taxonomy): domain Bacteria; phylum Pseudomonadota; class Alphaproteobacteria; order Rhodobacterales; family Rhodobacteraceae; genus Pararhodobacter. The sequence goes on from JAFIEK010000024.1 coordinate 13,471, forward strand.
TCTGTGCATGGAGGTTCTTCATCAAATCGACTTCGCCATCACCGATGCCGCGCCGCTGTTCGAGGACTGCCTCAGAGAACTTTGCGGCTGGCTTGATATCCCATACCGCGAGGAAAACACCGGCTAACCGCGGTCTTCGCTCATCGTGCCATATCATACCCGTCGTTCACGCCCAGATGCCGCAGCTTATCAGGGTTGCGGACGATCCAAACGGCGACGATTTTGCCCGCGCGGATGCCGATTGCCGTGGTTTGCAGCACATTCCCCGGCTCTCGCGTCACAAAACCCGGCGCGCCGTTGATCAACCTGAGGGGCGGCAACGGCGGCGGCGGAAGGTGGCGTTTGCGCGCCAGCCCGACAAACAGCCCCGCCGCCCGTCTGCGACCGCGCAGTACGTTGATCGCCGCAGGCACCTTGCCGCCACCGTCGGTATGAACCTCGATCTCTTCCGCAAAGAGGTCGGTCAGCGCCTGCATGTCACCCGTGCGGGCCGCGTGCCAGAAGGCCGCGACAAGGGGCACTGTCTCTTCGCGCGAAGGCGCGGGGCCCGGGTCTGCCCCGGCCATCCGCTTGCGGGCGCGTGACACAAGCTGGCGGCAGGTCGCGGGTGTGCGACCGACCACGGCTGATATCTCGCCAAAGGAATAGTCAAAGGCATCGCGCAACAAAAACGCCGCGCGCATTTCCGGTGTCAGCCGATCCAAGGTCAGGATCAGCGCGATCCCCACATCCTCGGCGACGATCCAGCTCTGCTCGGCATCCGGCGCGCTATCGTGAACCAACGGCTCCGGCAGCCATGCACCGACATACCGCTCGCGCCGGACCCGCGCGGATCTGAGGTGATCAAGGCACAGCCGGGCAACAAGCGTGCCCAGATAGCGCGCAGGATCATCGATCCCGGCAAGAGGCTGCCCGGCAAAACGTATCCACGCCTGTTGCAGGATATCTTCGGTATCCGCCACTGACCCCGTCATGCGGTAGGCGAGCCCCGCCAGTCGGCGGCGCTCGCGCTGAAACAGCACCAGATGCGGGTCAGTCTGCATCTGTGCGCAAGGGATGCGGCGCGCGGAAGCCAACCGCAAACCGGTTCCATGCGTTGATCGCGTTGATTACCAGCGTCAGGTCCACGCATTTCTTTGGTGTGAAGGCATCCGTCAGCGCAGCGTAATCGGCATCCGGCGCGCCGGTGGCCTCGATCCGGGTCAACGCCTCGGCCCAGCCAAGGGCTGCGCGTTCACGCGCATCGAACGACGGGCTTTCGCGCCATGCCGCCAGCACATCCAGCTTTTGCTGAGATATGCCCGCACCCCGAGCCTCGGGCGCGTGCATGTTCAGGCAATAGGCGCATCCGTTGATCTGTGAGACCCGCATCTTGACCAATTCGCGCAACGCAAGCGGGATTGAAAGCGCCTGTGTCTCAACATCAAGCGCCAGCATCGCCTGCACCGCTTTGGGCGAGGCTTTGAAACAGTCCAGTCGTTCGGTCATGATCAGCTCTCCGTTACCAAGTCTAACAAAGACAAGACGAGGTTGGCGGGCGCTTTGTGACAGGGACGGCAAAGAAATCCCGCCCGGGCACGCGCTATGCCTGTCCACCCGATCCGCAATCGCGGCCAGCTCGGCATCAAGGCCGTTGCCCCCATGATCAGAATTTTGCCGGATCGCTTGCTGATCAAAAGGACTATGCGGCGATCCGGGCGCCATCTGTTTCAACCGTTCTCAAATCGCGTTCAATTCTTTGGATGGGCAAAGCCCTCTCAAGGCATCAGTCGCCCGGTTCAATCACTCCGCCGCGCGTTGCAGCTCTGAGAGGTTGATTTTACCCATTCCCATGAAGGCTTCCATCACCTTGGCCCCCGGAGCCGAGAGCAACGCAGGCAATTGCCGGGGGATGATCTGCCACGACACGCCAAAGCGGTCTTTCAGCCAGCCGCAGCGCTCTGCCTCAGGTACGGCGGACAGGCCGTTCCAGTAGTGGTCAATTTCAGCCTGATCATCGCAGAACACGAGGAAAGAGTTCGCCTCGGTGAAAGTGAACGCATGCGCCAGCGCGCTGTCGCCTGCCATGAAGGTCTTTCCAGCAAGCTGGAACTGCGCATGCATGACACTGCCTGCCGCGTCATTGCCAGTGCCATCGTGGCGAAGAATGCCCTCGATGCCGGAACCGGGGAACATGCTTGTGTAATGCGCAAGCGCCGCCTCGGCCTGCCCTGCCTTCTCGCCGGTGAACAGCAGCATCGGCGTCATCGCCTGCCCCCCGGTCTGCACCAGTTCCCCCAGCGACAGCTGCCACGAGACGCCCCAGCGATCATCAAGCCAGCCATAGCGCGTGCTCCATGGATAGGCGTCAAGCGGCATATGGACCCGTCCGCCCTCGGCCAATTCCGACCATGCGTGATCAAGCGCATCGCGCTCCTCAAACGTCAGGTAGTATGACACTGCCGGGGTGGGCCGAAACCGGGGGCCAGCGTTGAGTGCCAGCATGCGTTGACCGCCCAGTGTAATATCCACATTCATTGCCGTGCCCTCGGGCTGGCCATGCACCTCAAACCCGGCCTTGCCATAGCGACTGATCGTGCCGATGCGTGAGCCCGGCACCAACGCCGTGTAAAGCTTCGCCGCCTCTTCCGCCGTACCGTCGAACCACAGATGCGGGACAATCTTTTCCATTTCAGACCTCCACCTCAGGAACAAAGTCACCAAAGGGCATCGCCGCCCCCGCAAAACGTGCATACCCCGTCTTCCCGGCGCTGCCCGCGTCGCGTGTCGCCTTGTCGGATCACTGTGCCTGGGAACACACGGTTGCTTGTCCGGTTCTCGTTGCGACAGGTTTTCACATTGCCTAGCAAAAACAACTTGCATATACAAGTTTACACCGGACAATTTTATACCTGACAATGCGCAATGCAGCGCCGATCAAAATGCACTGCCGATTGACCAGCCACAGGGCAAAATGACAGATCACCTCGATGCAGCAAGGGTTATGGCAGCGCAATGCCTGTGCTTTCGCGCCCGGCGCACGGCACGGGCGATCACGCGCGCCTATGATGAGGCATTGCGCCCGACCGGGCTGCAAGCCACGCAGGTTACCTTGATGAACGCGGTTGCACTGGGACCGGACGGGGCGCAACCAATGGGCCAGCTTGCAGAAATCCTGGCGCTTGAAATCTCGACACTCACCCGCAACCTGCGCGCGCTGGAAAGCGCAGGGCTGCTTGACGTGGGCCGCAGCGAGACCGACAGGCGCGTCCGGGTTGTCCGGTTGACCGAAACCGGCAAGACGCGGTTGGCCGGGGCGCTTCCATACTGGAAGCAGGCGCATGGCGAGATCGTCACGGCATTGGGCGCTGACACAGCAGCCGACCTTCACGCCGCGCTCGATGCGACAGCGCAGGCGATGTCCCCGGCAGAGGGCAGAAAGGCCGGGCAGAAGCACTCAACTGCATGACGCTTGCGGACATGGCGTTACAGAGTTCAATAATGTCAGGTGTTTGATCCCCCTCCCTTCCGCACGGCTGACAGCCAGTTGGCTATCCGGGAAAAGTTGGATTGCTTATGCAGCCGCTGCGCGTCATCCCGCGTCAGTCCGGCATCATCAAGCCAGTGATCATGCGGTTTTCCCACAATATCGCGCAGCGCCCGGCGTTCTGCGGCACATTGCCGACGCATCGTGAACAGGGCTTTTGCCCGGCGGGGCAAAACCCCAAACCGGCGAAGAAATCGCATTGCCATGATTCTGGCCTCAATAGGTTGAACGGGGCCAATTTGCGGTTGATTTCATCATCAAACAATCGAATAGTCATGATATCAGACATGAACATTTTTGATGGTGAGCCGAATTGATCAACCCGCCAAGCAGTGAATTGCTGCGCGCCTTCCTGACCGTCGCCACCAGCCGAAATCTAACCCGGGCATCAGAGGTACTGGGCCGCACGCAGTCAGCCGTCAGCATGCAGATCAAGCGCCTCGAATCCGATCTGGACACCACTCTGTTCGACCGTGGGCCGCGCGGGGTGCGCCTGACCGCCCGGGGCGAGCAGCTTTTGCCCTTTGCCCGGCGCATCACCGGCCTGCTGGATGAGGCAACGGCGGCCATGCACAAGGGCCCGCTGGAAGGGCCGGTGCGGATCGGCATACCTGAGGAATACAGCCAGTCGGTGTTGCCGCAGGTGCTTGCGGCGTTCTCGGAACGGCATCCGGCGGTCGAAGTGACCATCCGCTGCGGCTATTCCGCCCAGCAGATCGCGGCGCTGGAGCGCAATGAGCTGGACCTTGCGGTGGTGTTCGACTGGCATCAGGAAACGACCGGCGAGGTTCTGTGCGTTGACCCGACGGTCTGGGTGACATCAAAGCTGCACAATCTGCACCTGCACAACCCGGTGCCGATTGCGGTGTATCAACCGTCACTCTGGTGCACCGAGTTCGCCATCCGCTCGCTGGAGCAGCACGGGATACGCCACCGGGTGGCCTTCTCCTGTGAGACCAGCAGCGGCCTGAAGATGGCGGTATCCGCAGGTCTGGCGATCGCAGCCCTGTCGCGCAGCAATGTCCCCCCTGATTGCCGGGCGCTCAGCGAGGCGGATGGCTTTCCCCTTGTCGATTCCTCGCGCGTGGTCCTTCGTCGCGGGCCTCTGCGCTCAAGCGACGCCATAGATGAGCTTGTCGATATGATCCGTGCAGGTTTCACGCCGCTCAGGCACAGAGCGGCGGATCCGTGAACACGCGGATCTGACAGCCGACGCGCGCGCGCAGCACCCGAAAATGGGGCTGCGACAGGTCGGCGCCTTGACATCCGTGCGCCGGGACAGCACTCAGCCCCCATAGTCTTACAGGAGCGCCGCCCGTGACCCACCCCACCGCCACCGACCGCCCCACCAAGACCATCCTGCGCGCGCTTGCGGGTGAAAAGCAGGCTGTGCCGCCGGTCTGGATGATGCGTCAGGCGGGCCGCTACCTGCCCGAATACATGGCCACGCGCGCACAGGCCGGCGATTTTCTCAGCCTGTGCTACAACCCCGAGCTGGCCGCCGAGGTGACGCTGCAACCGATCCGCCGATACGGGTTCGATGCCGCGATCCTGTTTGCCGATATCCTGCTGTTGCCGCAGGCACTGGGGGCCGATCTGTGGTTTGTCACCGGCGAGGGGCCGCGCCTGTCCACCATCACCAGCCCGGCTGATCTGGCCCGGCTCAAGCCCGTCGATACCATCCATGACACGCTGGGCCCGGTCTACCAAACGCTGCGAATTGTGGCGCGCGAGCTGCCGCGCGAAACCACGCTGATCGGTTTCGCCGGGGCGCCGTGGACGGTCGCCACCTATATGGTCGCCGGGCGCGGCACCAAGGATCAGGGCCCGGCGCACAAGCTGAAGGATGAACAGCCCGAAGTGTTCGATGCGCTGATGGAGCGGATTACCCTGGGCACGATCGAATATCTGTCGGCACAGGTTCAGGCCGGGGCCGAAGTGATCAAGCTCTTTGACAGCTGGGCCGGGTCGCTGAAAGGCGATGACTTCGACCGCTACGCACTGGAACCTGCGCGCCGGATCATTACTGCGCTGAAAGCCCGCCACCCTGATCTGCCCATCATCGCCTTCCCGCGTGAGGCAGGTGAGCGCTACATCGGGTTCGCCCGTGCCACCGGTGCAGATTGTGTGGCGCTGGATAACTCGGTGGCCGCAGATTGGGCGGCGGAAAAGGTGCAGGTCGATGGCTGCGTACAGGGCAATCTGGCACCCGGCCACATGGTCACCGGTGGCCCGGCGCTAGTGTCGGAAACCCGGCGCATCGTGCAGGCCTTTGCCGGGGGGCCGCATATCTTCAACCTCGGCCACGGGATCACACCGGATGCCGACCCCGACAATGTGTCGCGCATGATCGAGGCGATCCGGGGCTGAAACGTCAGACGCTGGCGGCGTTGGTTTTCGCGGCCAGACCGCCCTTGGCCCAGGCCTGCATCACCTTGATCGCCACTGGTACGGTCAGCGCTGTGGCCCCCAGCAACAGCGCCGCCCCCAGCACCAGCCCTGTCGTTGATGTACCCCAGACATAAAGAACCGCCCCGGCGCAGGCCGCCAGCGGGAAGGTCAGCGCCCCCCAGAGCGGCGAGAACCCGGCTGCCAGCAGCCAGCGGCCAGAGGCGGCAAGCGCCAGCAAGATGGCCAGTGCCAGTGCTCCAAAGGCCATCGCCCAGCCGCCCCAGCCCAGAAGCGCGCTGACCGAGGCCCCCAGACTGGCCGGGGCCAGATGGATCGCCAGCAGCGGCCTGAGCGGCGCGGGCGGCACACGCCGCCACAACTGCACCGCGCTGGCCGCCCAGATCAGCAGCGCCACGCCGGCCGTTGCCACCAGAACACCGGCAGACAGCTGCGTGTAGCCCAGCGGGATCAGCGTGAGTGGTGACAGGATATGGCCCACGAACACCAGATGAAACACCGGGGTGACCACGCGCCCCTCCTGAGGCCCGCGCGCCAGAACCGAAAGCACCAGCGCGCCCAGCCCCAGCAGCAAAACCGTTGAAGCCGAGATTATCACCAGTGCCAGCCCCGGCGCATAGGGCACCATGACAGCGGCCAGCAGGCTCAGACTCAGCACCCCCGCCGCCACACCCGCACGCCCCGGCAGCACCTGCAACTCGTCGATCAGCGCACCGGGGCGGCGCAGCGGCTTGGCGGCCCAGGCGATGGCACAAAACACATAAAGCAGCGCCACCGCCCCCAGCGCGGCCTCGGCCAGTGCCAGAATGGGGCCGCTGGCCAGCTTCTCACCCATCAGCCGCCAGCCCAGTGCCACCCCAAAAAGCCCCATCACCGGCGGAAAGATCGCGGGCGGTGTACGCCGCCACAGGCCGGGCGGGTTGGCCACAAGGGGCGGTGGCGGCGGGAAATGGCGCTTGGGATCGGTCATGGTGGCATGGGTCCTTGTCACAGCTGGCGCGGCGTACTGTCCTGCGATCCCCGGTCAAGCGCAAGGGGTTGGCGCGTGCAAAGACCCGGGCAAAACAAGGCGCATTGCCCGCCCCACCTTGCACCATTAGGCTGCGCGCAGCGCCACGGAGAAACGCCATGCCCCAGCCCCGGCCCACCAATCCCTCATCCTGCCAGTTGCTGGCCGATATCGGCGGCACCCACACGCGGCTGGCGCTGGCCGATGCGGGCGTGCTGCGCCCTGACAGCATCCGCCGCTATCGCAATGACGGGTATGGCGCATTTCAGACGCTCCTCGCCGACTACCTGCGTGACTGCGCGCTGCGCGATTGCGCGGGGGTCTGCCTTGCTGTGGCTGGGCCGGTGCGCGGCGACACCGTGCGCATGACCAATCTGGGATGGGAGCTGACCCATGCGGCGATCGCGGCGCAGACCGGGGCCAGCCGGGTACATTTCCTGAATGATCTTCAGGCACAGGGCTACGCGCTGGAGGGGATGGCCGCAGACCGGTTCTGTACCCTCCTGCCCGGCCACGCTGCACCAGAGGCGACAACCCGGCTGGTGGTGGGGATCGGCACCGGCTTCAACGCCGCGCCGGTTCACCGGCTCTCGGACGGCGTGTTCGTGCCGCCCTCGGAATGCGGCCATGCGCATCTGCCGCAACGCGATCTTCAGGCCCGGGCGCTGGCCGAATGGCTGGCCCGCCTGCACCCTGTCGCAACCGTGGAAGAGGCACTGTCTGGCCGGGGGCTTGCGGCGATCCACCGGTTTCTGGGGCATGGCGAAACCACGCCCGAGGCGCTGGTGGCCGCCCTGCGTGACAATGACGCAGATGCGCGCGAGACCGTCGCCCTCTACACGAAACTGCTGGCACGCAGCCTTGCCGATCTGGCGTTGATCCATCTGCCGTTCGGCGGCATCTGGCTGATCGGCGGCACGGCGCGCGCCATTGGCCCGCATCTTGCAGGCTTTGGGCTTGAGGCTGACTTTCGCGCGATGGGTCGCTATGGCGATCTCATGCAGGCGTTTGCGATCCACCTTGTTGATGATGACTACGCCGCGCTCAGCGGCTGTGCCGCATGGCTTGGCGCCCGGAACTGAATCGGAAATACGAAACACAGTGTTTCTAAAGATGCGTATTGGTCATGATTTGACCATCGTTTAACGCTTTAAGCTCGAACTGTTGTGCGAATGTAACCAGTTCAGCCAGGCTGACTGACACCCGCGTGTTCTGCACGCATTCCGGAGGGACCCATGCCAAGCAAAGTGTTTGATTACGAGGAAGACGGCCTCAGCTATTCCGTCACCGTGACTCAGGGAGAGGACGGCGTGTTCACGGCGACCGTCACGGTGCACAGCGGGCACATGGACGTGAACGCACTCTATTTCGCCGATGACGACCAGTCCACAGGCGGCGGGTTCGGGCTTGGTGGTCCGCTGAACATGAACGGCGGGGGATCGCTTTTTGAAGGTGAGCGGATTGACTGGGATGGTGGTGTCGCGCTTTCCCGTCCTGGCCTTGGCCGCGAAGGCACCAGCAAGGAGACCTATCTGTCCGCCGATTCTGACCAGAACGAGCTTTCCATCCCGCTGCCCGGCATCCAAAGCCTGGACGAGATCGACTATATCGGCATCCGGGCCACCAGCACCAGCACGCCTGAAGGTTCGATCAAGGGTGTGTCCACAGGCACCGAGCCTGACCCGGAGGTCCCTGAAGATCCTGATTGCGACCTGCCCGACGGCACGAACAAGGTGCTCTTTGCATTCGCATTCACCGAAGAGGAAGACGCCTACTGGGCCATTCTTGACTCTGATCTTGAGGGTATCGAGAATCCGACGCTTCAGGACTATTATGATGCCCTGGCCGCAGAGCTGTCAGGGAGCGAGGGGCTCTACAGTCTCGACAATCTGATCAGGATCGAAGCGTTCAATGTGGATAAGGATGGTGTGCCGACGCTCTTGGGCACCTACGAGCTTGATGACGACTTTGACTTCGCTGACCCGGTGCTGCCCGAAGTCTGCTTTGACCTCGAATCCGATGAAAGCGTAGACGACGACAGCGCACACACGCATGACATGGTCGCCTGAAGCGGGCTGAAGTTTGTCCTCACAGCGTTTGCCGGCGGCGCGCAGCAACAGTTGCGCGCCGCTCTCTTTTTAGTGAGCGGTGCAAGCTTCCCCGGCACGGTGACTTGCCGTTTTGGCAGGGCTGCGCCATATCATAGGGCATGTTGAAGTTTCTCCCCTTCGTGCTGATTATCGGCTACGCGCTGTTGATGTATCAGTTCTCGGCCTGGCGCACCCGGCGTGAGCTGGATACGCGCTCTACCGTGCTGGCCGATCCTAAGCTCAAATCGCTGACCGAACGCATGGCCCGCGCGCTGGACCTCAAGCGCATCCGCGTGCATGTCTATGAGATTGAGCCGGTGAACGGGCTTGCCGCGCCTGATGGCCGCATCTTCCTGACGCGCGGCTTTCTGCGCAAGTATCACGCAGGCGAGGTCAGTGCCGAAGAGCTGGCCTCGGTCATCGCGCATGAACTGGGCCATGTTGCGCTGGGGCATTCCCGGCGGCGGATGATCGATTTTTCGGGCCAGAATGCGATCCGGTTGGCGCTGGCGACGGTGCTCAACCGCTTTCTGCCCGGTATCGGCGCGCTGATCGCCAGCGGGCTGGTGACAGTGCTGGCCGCCAGCCTCAGCCGCGCCGATGAATACGAGGCCGATGCCTACGCCGCCGCGCTGCTGACCAAGGCGGGCATTGGCACAGGGCCGCAGAAATCGCTGTTCACCAAGCTGGGCACGATCACCGGCTATGCCGGGGCACCGCCCGTCTGGCTGGCCAGTCACCCAAAATCCGAAGACCGCATCCGCGCCATTGAAGAAATGGAAGCGCGCTGGCTGGATGAAGCGTAAGGGGCGCTGCCCGGTCTTGCCAAACGTTCAGTACTGACACAGCCGCCATTGACGCAATGATACCATAGGCATAGGTATCTCATATCAGCAGAAGGAGATTTATGCGCAGAGGCTTTGATTGAACCGCATTTAGCGGAATCGCCCGGTACCGCGAAGGCACCGAACCTCTTTGCATATCTTACTCTGCGGAGTTCTCATGAAGACCCTGAATATGGTGATCCGGCCCTTTGATGCGGCAACGGACATCGAAAAACTGTCGGACATCTGGTTTGACGCGTCCCTTAGGGCGCATCCTTTCATCGGTGAGCAACGGCTCATGGAACAACGGCAACTGATCAAGGACAAGTATCTTCCTGAGGCCGAGACCTGGGTAGCCCTGCGCCTGGGCAAACCGGCAGGTTTCATCAGCCTGCTGGACACGTTCATCGGGGGAATATTCGTTGCCCCGGACCAGCAGGGCCAAGGCATAGGGCGCAAGCTGATTGCCTTTGCAATGGAGCGCAAAGGCCAATTGGCGCTGGAAGTGTACACACGCAACACTCAGGCTGTTGCGTTCTATACGGCGCTAGGTTTCCGCGAGGTGTCGCGCAGGCCGACTGACGATGAGGGCCACCCGTTCGAGAATGCGCATCTGCGTCTGAACGGGTGAAGAATCTGCCGGACAGCGTCATGCGCTGTCCGGTCACATCGCCAATCCCCAAAACGAAAGCGGGGGCAAGGCCCATGGCCCTGCCCCCCAAAAAAGCGTTGGTGCTAAAAACCAGCGTGTTCTGCCCTGTCGCAATGACACGGGCATGACAGGCGCGTTCAACGTGGTTCGAACTTGCCGATCGGCAGTTTCAGATAGCTGTGGCCGTCGCTTTCCGGCTCTGGCAGCCGACCGCCACGAATGTTGACCTGAAGCGCAGCCAGCATCCGTGCGGGCAGTTTCAACGTGGCGTCGCGGGCGTCACGGGTGGCGATGAACGATTCCTTACTGATTCCGTCCTTCACATGCTTGTTGCGCGCGCGGTGTTCGGCCACCGTAGCCTCATATTGCGGCGCCTCCCCTTCGGCCGGGTAGTCATGGCCGACGAACAGGCGGGTATCGCCAGGCAGATCGAGGATCTCGCGAACGGAGTTCCACAGCGCCTCGGACGAGCCGCCAGGAAAATCGGCGCGCGAGGTGCCGCTTTCAGGGTACATAAGCGTATCATGCACAAAGGCCGCATCGCCTGCCACATAGGTGATCGACCCCAGCGTGTGACCGGGTGAGAACAGCACCTTGACCGGCACATTTCCCACCATGAACGTGTCGCCTGCGTGAAACAACTTGTCCCACTGCGAGCCATCGGTGGGGAAGTCGCCGGGCAGATTGTACTTGTCTTTCCACAGCTTCTGGATGTCGCGCACCTTCTCGCCGATGGCTCGCGGCGCGCCCAGCTTTTCGGCCAGATAGGGCGCGGCGCTGAAGTGGTCGGCATGGGGGTGGGTATCAAGGATCCATTCCACGCTAATCCCCTGATCCTTGACATAGGCCAGAATTTCATCGGCGGATTGGGTGGTGACAGCTCCAGCCTCTGGATAGAAGTTCCACACCGGATCGACAATCGCGCCTTTCATGGTTTCAGGATCATGAAAGACATATTGCAGGCTGCCCGTGGGGCGGTCGAAAAAGGCTTTGACGACGGGGGAAGCGGTCATTGTTCTGTTCCTCAGATTGGTTACGTTGAGGAACACATATTATTTCATGAATATATTTCAACCCTACCCGGCCCCGTCTTGTTGCGGGGCCGGGTGAGGGTGGACTACTGGCTCTTGCCCAGTTCCTTGGCATGCAGCCAATCGGCATGCTTTGGGGCGCGTTTGGTACGGCTCCACTCTTCAAGCATGTCCCATTTCACCGAATCCAGCCGCTTGAGCAGTGCCTCTTCCTCGGGATCAGGGCAGGCGAGTTCGATCCGGTGGCCGTTGGGATCGAAGAAATAGATCGAATGGAAGATCGAATGGTCGGTGACACCCAGCACCTCAACACCCTTCGCCTCCAGATGCGCCTTGAAGGCCAGCAGCGTGGCGCGGTCCTTCACCTTGAAGGCAATGTGCTGAACCCAGACCGGGGTATTGGGGTCGCGCCCCATCTCAGGCTTGGTGGGAAGCTCGAAAAAGGCCAGAATATTGCCCATCCCGGCATCCAGAAAGATGTGCATGTAGGGGTCAGGCTCATGCGTCGAGGGCACGCGGTCTTCGGCAATGGCCAGAACGAAATCCATGTTCAGCATCGTCGTGTACCATTCAACCGTCTGTTTGGCGTCGCGGCAGCGATAGGCGACGTGATGCATCTGCTCAATCTTGAGCGCGGATGGCGTGTCAGATGGAATGGTGTTCAATGGCGCGTTCATGGCTGGCCCCTCCGTTCGTTGCATTTGCAATGATTCACGGCCACAAACCACGAACGGCGATTCGTGTCAATTCATTGCAAGCGCTACGATACAGGTAAAAGGAAGCGGAGGCAGACCGCGCCTGCCCCCGATCTCACCGGCGCAAAGCCGGGCGCGCAGTCACCAAAAATTACCAACCGATGATGACTGTCATCCCGGTCTGGCCTTGGCCCTGCTGAGTTTCATGATGCGTGGTGTTCTCGCCGAACTGAAACACCCCATAGGCATGGTTGTTGCCGCGCTGCGTGACGGTACCGGTATGGCCGTTGCCATACTGCTGAACGACGGCTGTCGAGCCACGTCCGTTCTGCGAGATAGCGGCGCCATTGTTGGACCCGTTCTGCCTGACATGGGCACCGCCACCGGTGCCATTCTGTCCCGACAGTTGCGCAAGGCCGCGACGTACGGCGCGCGCTTCCGCGCGGGTGGTCGGGTTCACTTCGAAGACCAGCGCGTTGCCACTGGCTTGCGCAGGACTGGGGGCCAGCGCGAAACCACCAACTGTGGTTGCGGCGGCGAAGGTCAGGGCGAGGGCAAGAGTTTTCATAGCAACGGTTTTCATAGCGGTCTCCTGTTTGCGACGAATATGTGGGGGCGAGCGAAGGCAAGCGCGCCCCCGACCGAATTCAAAGATTGCGGGCGCCGTTGGTGCAGCTGAGGCGATCACCGCCGACGCGCACTTCCAGATCAGCCGTATACTGGCCGCGCGGGCCGCCCAGCGTGGTCTGACCCAGAATGGCCGGGGCTGACGGCGAAGCAGAAAAATCGCCCGACTGGTTGATCATCGCCTGACCGCCAGACGAGCGGCTGGAAATGGCCAGGCTGTAGGTGCCAGTCACCGGGCGGTCTGAATCAACCCGGCCTTCGATGGTGGTGGAACCGCGTACGTCCTGGATGCTGATCTCGCAGCGGACAGGCCCGTTGCTGGCGGTGCCTGCCTGCGTGGCGGGAATTCCGCAAGCGGCGGCGGCGATGCCGACGACCGTGCCGCCAAGAAGCAGGGCAGGCAGACGGCGGGAATGGAAAATGCGTGTCATGAGAGTCCTCCGGATGTTCGGGGATCGGCTGCCGGGCACAGGCCCGGCAACCCTGCGTTCAGGATCAGTCCTGAACGATGGCGGTCACGTTGTTCGAGCCGCTCTGATGGACCGAGGCCGAGCTGCCGCGACCGACCTGCACCACCGCCGCAACATTGCGCCGGCCTTGCTGGCTGACTTCCGCATTATTGCGGCTGCCGATCTGGGCAACGCCCACGGTGTTCTGGCGGCCACCCTGATGGGTATCGACGCTGTTTGCACGCCCGCTCTGGCCGACCACGGCGCGGTTACGACGACCGTCCTGAGTGTTGACCGTGAGGTTAGAGGTGCCTTGCTGAATCACGGTCAGACGCTGTCCCTGGCCGCTCTGACCGCCACCGATCACGTTGTTCGAACCCCATTGTTCGATATGAACACGGTGACCCTGTGCAAATGCGGGCACGGCCAGAACGGTCGAAGCGACCAGAAGGAAAGCGGCAGCGGTGCGGGTGGTTTTCGCGATGAACATGTCAGTTCTCCTGTTGTCCGGTGTGTGTGTTGTGCCGCCAGTCCGGTTTCGTCGTCTGGTGACACGGGTTGGTCTGTCTCGCCGGTCGGGCAGTTCCGTCTGGTCTGCACCGCCGATGAACCCAACCTGCCGCCAACCGCAATGTCAGGCAAAGTCAGCGCGCTGACAGTCGATAGCACCCGGGTTGTTATTCGATATCAGGCGGCAGGCCGGCGCCTTTATGATTGTTTTTGCACGATTTTCAGCCCGCATGCGCCAGACGCCCCCCGCAAAGGGACCTTGCATGCATGTTTGAACGAAACCGCGTCAGTGCCCAATTCTCTGGCACAAACACCCATGTTATCGGATAACTGCGCCAGAACCGGCGCATTTGCCGCCCACCGATACGGAGAGGCCCATGCACGACTCACCGCGCGAATCGTATCCCGGCAGGACGCCATGAGTGGCCGACCGGAAAAACACTCGCTGACCCTGCGCGGCCACCGCACCTCGGTCTCGCTGGAGGCGGAATTCTGGGACGCTTTTCGTGCCCTCGCCCGCGAACAGGGTCAGGGCATCAACCAACTGGCCACCGAGATTGATGAGGCCCGCGGCAACCAGGGGCTGGCATCGGCAATTCGCGTGGCGGTATTGCGGGCATTGCAGGCGCAGGCGGCGGGACACGCGGTCAGGCCAGGGGCGGTGCCCCCGGACCCCCGCGATATTTAGAGACAGCAAATGAAACGGGCGGCGCGCCGGTTTGGTAAGCGTACCGGTCCGGGGAATGCTCAGAGCGCGCGCAGGCCCCGGGCAAAGCGGCGGGCGTTTTCCTGATAACCACGCGCTGCGTGGCGCAGGCCGTCGATAGCCTGATCATCCAGCATGCGCACCACGCGGCCCGGGCTGCCCATCACCAGCGATCCGTCGGGGATGTCCTTGCCCTCGGTGATCAGAGCGCCCGCGCCGATCAGGCAATTCTTGCCAATGGTCGCGCCATTGAGAACCGTCGCGCCCATACCAATCAGGCTTTCATCGCCGATGGTGCAGCCGTGCAGGATGACATTGTGGCCGATGGTGCAGTCCCGCCCAATGGTCAGCGGATAGCCGATATCGGTGTGCAGAACGCTGGATTCCTGAATGTTTGATCCCGCGCCCAGCGTGATCCATTCATTGTCACCGCGCAATGTGGCCCCGAACCAGACCGAGGCCCCTGCCCCCATCCGCACCCGACCAATCACATTGGCATCTGGTGCGACCCAAGCGTCATCGGCCAGTTCAGGGATCAGGTCATCAAGGGCGTAGATCATGCTTGCTCTCCGGTCTGGCGCGCGCCGGTCTGTTGGGTCGCGGTCTGGTGGGTGGCGGTCTGGTGGGCGGTGAATTCGTTGTTGAGACCGCGCACGATGTCGTTCAGCCCCGGCAGCCTGTCACGGCGCAGGCGCTCGGCACGGATGACGGTGATCAGGGCCTCGGCGGTGGTGTCGAGGTCGTCGTTGACCAGCACATAGTCATATTCGGCCCAATGGCTGATCTCGTCGCGCGATTTCGCCATGCGTGCGGCGATCACTGCTTCGCTGTCCTGCGCACGCCCGCGCAGGCGTTGCTCCAGCGCAGCGATCGACGGTGGCAAAACGAAGATCGACACCACATCCTTGCCAAGGGAAGAGTTGCGCACCTGCTGCCCGCCCTGCCAGTCGATATCAAACAGCGTGTCACGCCCCGCGGCCATTGCCGCCGCGACCGGTGCCTTGGGCGAGCCGTAGTAATTGCCGAACACTTCGGCATGTTCGAGCATCCCGCCGGCATCCACCAGCGCTTCGAAATCGGCGCGGCTTTTGAAATGATAATGCTCGCCATCGACTTCGCCCGCACGCGGTGCGCGGGTGGTGGCCGAGACCGAGAACGACAGCGAAGGGTCCCAGTCCATCAGCCGCCGCGCCAGCGTCGATTTTCCCGCACCCGAGGGCGAAGACAGGATGATCAATAGCCCGCGCCGCTGCATGCCCTACTCCAGATTTTGCACTTGTTCGCGCATCTGGTCGATCAGTGTCTTGAGGTCAAGCCCGATCCGCGTAAGTTCGCCGTTCTGAGCTTTGGAGCACAGCGTGTTGGCCTCGCGGTTGAACTCCTGCATCAGGAAATCCAGCTTGCGCCCCATCGGCGAATCATTGGCAAGCAGCGCGCGTGCCGCCTGACAATGCGCGGCCAGCCGGTCCAGCTCTTCGGTGATGTCGGTCTTGACGGCGATCAGCGCCAGCTCCTGTTCCAGCCGTCCCTGATCCAGTTGCGGCGCGGCCTCGGACAGCCGGGCCAGCGCCGCGCGCAGGGTTTCAACCTGCGCATCGCGCCGGTCCCCGGCGGCGGCATGGGCCGCCTGCACCAGCCCCTCGATCTGCGACAGCTGGCGCTCCAGCACGGTCTGCATCGCCGCACCCTCATGCTGACGGGTGGTATCGAACGCCTCGATCAGCGGATCAATCTGGCCCAGCAATGCAGCGGTCAGGGGCGCGGGGTCGGTGGCCTCGGGGCCGGTGTCGATCACGCCGCGAAGCGCCAGCAGGTCGGCCGCTGTCATGGGGGCCAGCGCAAACCCCTTCGCTTCGGCCTGACGCTCGGCCTGGGCAAGCATGGTCAGCGCCGCCTCCAGCGCCGGTGCATTCAGCCGCAGCCCGGCGCCGGGGTCCGCCCGGGTCAGCTTGAGCGAGACCGAGACATTGCCGCGCGCGATCCTGGCTGCGATGCGTTTGCGCAATTCGCCCTCCAGCCCGTCCAACCCGTCAGGCAGGCGAAAGCGCAGGTCAAGCCCCCGGCCATTGACCGCGCGCATATCCCATTGGCAGGAAAACGCGCCAGACGACGTTGAAATCTCGCCCCCCAGCGCGGCGAAGCCGGTCATGGATTTAACCATTTGTTAAGATTCAACTCCAATTTGAAGTAAAAACATGGCATCACGGTACCAGCAAGACTCACCAACAAAACCCTAACACCGGACCCGCCCGAACCGCCAGTGCCGATGGCCACTGGCGCGCGGGACCGCTTTGCCCGAAGGCCCGCGCCATGACCGACGCCCCCAAACCGATCACTCGCCAGCTGCGCGAACAGGCCGGCAAGATTCTGCGCCTGCCTTTCGCGCTCCGCGCCCCGGCGCTGGACTATCCGCTGGCGGACAGCGTGTTGCGCTACTGGGACGGATTGCGCGGCACCCGCCTGGCCCCTGCGCGCGCAGAAGTCGACCCGCGCAACATCTCGCAGGCGCTGGAATACACCTTTATCGCCGAACTGGTGACTCCCGAGATTGCGCGCCTGCGCATCACCGGTCGCCATTTCGAGGATTTGCTGGGCATGGACCCGCGCGGCATGCCGCTGGGCGTGTTTTTCGCGCTGGATGCCCGCGATGAACTGGCACAGGCGCTGTCACAGGTCTCGCAGGGCGCGCGGGCGCAGCTGCCTTTGCGTGGCGAAAGCGGGCTGGGCAAGCCGGGGCTGGACGGCCTGCTGATCCTGTTGCCGCTGACCGATGCGCAAGGCCAGATCACCCGCGTGCTGGGCGTGCTGGAAACGCATGGCCAGATCGGCCGCCACCCGCGCCGGTTCAAGCTCTCCGGCGCGCGCATGCAGCACCCCGCGCAGCCCGTGCCCGCCGCCACCGGGGCATCGCCCGCACCCGCGCGTCCAATGCGCCCTGCCCCGCCAGTGGAAAAAGCGGGCGCGCGACCGCAGCTCAGGGTCATCACCGGGGGGCGCAGCCAGGGGCCGCGTCAGCCATAAAGCGCGTCGGCGCGGCGCTCGAACGCGCTGACCACGCGCTTCATCGCCTCGTCAAACACCACGCCGATAATCTTCTGCATGAGCGCGTTGCGGAACTCAAAATCGACGAGGAAACGCACCTCGCAGCCCCCCTCGGGCCGGTCCTCGACCTCCCAGTGTGAGTGCAGGTAGCGAAACGGGCCATCCAGATACTCGGTTTCAATCCGGCCTTCGGCAGGCAAAAGCGTCACACGCGAGCCAAAGCGCTCGCGGAACACCTTGAACGAGATCACCAGATCAGCCTCCAGCACCTCGGCGCCCGCGCTCCGCCCGGCCAGCGGCTTGCGCGAACGGATGCGCGCAGCGGCAGTCCAGGGCAGGAATTCGGGGTAACGTGCGACATCGGCCACCAGATCATAGATCTGTTGCGCGCTGTAGGGCAGTTGGCGGTTTTCGGCGTGACGGGGCATCCGGCACCTCTGGTCAGTCTGCGCGCCTTTTCGTAAACTGCGCGCCGAATGACAAGAGCGGCAACGCGCATCCAGCCCCAAAGGGACAGAATGACCCAGCCCAACTATGTGATCGACCAGATGATCTCGGCCAAATCCATTGCCGCCCGGGTCGAGGCGCTGGCCGCCGAGATCACCGCCGCGTTTGCTGACAGTGAGAAACTGGTGGTGGTGGGGCTCTTGCGCGGCTCGTTCGTGTTCATCGCCGATCTGGTGCGCGAGATTGACCTGCCCGTGGAGGTGGATTTTCTGGAAGCCTCCAGCTACGGCGATGCGATGCATTCCTCACGTGAAGTGCGCATCCTCAAAGACCTGCGCGGCGAGATTGCCGGGCGCGATGTGCTGGTGGTAGAAGACATCGTCGATACTGGCTTTACCTTGCATCACGTCAAGAACCTGCTTTTGTCACGCGGGCCCAAGCGGCTGGAGGTCTGCGCGCTGCTGGACAAGCCGACCCGGCGCGAGGTCGAGATCAAGGCCACCTGGACCGGCTTTGAAATCCCTGATGAATTCGTGGTCGGCTATGGGATCGATTATGCCCAACGCAACCGCAATCTGCCCTATATCGGCAAGGTCCGCTTCACCTGATCCCTGCCCCTTCATCTACATGAAAATATCCCGGGGGGGTAAGCGGCGTCTCGGGGGCCTTCCAGTGCAAGGCCGCGGCCGGGAGATGGCCGCAAGCCGAGGGGGGCAGTACCCCCCCCTCCCGCTAACCGCGGCCCGGCTTGCGGCGATCAATTGACACCGCCAACGCGACGCTGCGCAACATCCGGCGTCCGGGTGCGGGCGCGCAAACCGGCAGGATTGTCGCGCATCCGGCAACATCCTTGCCTTACCGTTTCGTGCATGCGAAACAATTCCTTGTCTTTGCCATGTCCTGCGCCGTTTTCTGCCACGCTGCCTTGGTGTATCCTGCATCAAGGTTTCCGCACCCCGGCAACATCTGACCCGCTACTGAATTGAGGAACGCATGTCCGACGACACGATCGAGATCTTTGACGCCAGCGAAGCCGCGTCCGACACGGACTGGCTGGTAATCATGGATGAGATCGGCGAGGAGACCGGCTATTTCGAAAAGCTCGGCCCCCGGCATTCGGCCTTTTTCAGCGACCACGGGCCGGTGCTTCTGGTGACATTCGAAACTCTGGGCGGCGTGCGCTCGGCGGGGGGCACGCAGATGCCGCTGGGCTATCAGATCGCCGCGCCGCGCGGCTGGTCCAGTCTGACGATCGTCGCCCATGAACCAACCTGGTATCGCGATGCCTCGGTCTGGGGGTATTTCGACCGGCTGATCGACGATTCCTTCTTCGAGGATTTTGACCGCGTGGTGTTTTACGGCGCGGGTATGGGCGGCTATGGCGCGGCGGCCTTTTCGGTGGCCGCCCCCGGTGCCACGGTGCTGGCCCTTGCCCCGCAAGCCACGCTCGCGCCCGAAACCGCCGAATGGGACCGTCGGTATGCCTCGGCCCGGCGATTCGATTTTACCTCGCGCTTCGGCTACGCGCCCGACATGATCGAAGGCTGCGCGCAGGCATTCATCCTGTATGATCCCGCGCAGCAGATCGATGCGGTGCATGCCGCGCTGTTTCGTGGGCAACAGGTGGTGAAACTTCGCGCCCGTAACATCGGGCGTGACCCGCAGGCAGAACTGGCGCGCATGTCGGTGCTGCGCCCGCTTCTGGATGCCGCCTGCACGGGCACACTGGACGCGCAGCGCTTCTATCAGTTGTGGCGCGCACGCCGGGGGCACGCGCCCTATCTTGGCCGACTGGCCGCACGGGTGCAGGCCATGAATCGCCCTGCCCGCCTTGTGCGCACCTTGCGCGCAGCGCTGACCCAGGTCGAACACCCGCGCCTGCGTCAGGCCCTGACCGAGGCCGAGGCCGCGCTGGCGCGCACCAACACCCGGACATAGGCCCACAAACCCGGTTGCCCGCCAATCTGGTAAATGTTGCCAGATGCCGGCGCGCAACCCCCCTTCACAGCCTGACAATGGCGGGTTAAACCGCGCCATGACCCGCACCCTGACCCTCACCCGCCCAGACGATTTTCACCTGCACCTGCGCGATGGTGCCATGCTGCAAGGCATCGCCCCCGAATCAGCGCGCGACTTTGCGCGGGCGATCATCATGCCCAATCTGGTACCGCCGGTGGTGACCGGCACGCAGGCCGCCGCCTATCGCACACGGATCATGGAGGCGATTGGGGAAGCAGATTTCACCCCCCTGATGACCCTCTATCTGACCGAGGCCAGCGACCCGGCAGATATCATCGCGGCGCACAAGAGTGGGCTGATCACCGCCGTGAAGCTTTATCCCGCCGGGGCGACCACCAATTCTGACGCAGGCGTTGGCAGCTTCGAGAAGGTTCGCGCCACGCTGGACGCCATGGCCGAGGCCGGGGTACCGCTTTGCGTGCATGGTGAGGTTACCGACCCGGCGGTCGATATCTTTGACCGCGAGGCCGTGTTCATCGACCGCGTGCTTGACCCGATCCGCCGCGCCACGCCGGGGCTGAAGGTGATCATGGAGCATGTCACCACCGCCGATGCCGTGGCCTATGTGCAAAGCACGGCCTCGGGGCTGGCGGCGACGATCACCACCCATCACCTTGTCATCAACCGTAACCATATTCTGGTCGGCGGCATCAAACCGCATTACTATTGCCTGCCGGTCGCCAAGCGCGAGAACCACCGGCTCGCACTGGTTGAAGCGGCGGTGTCAGGCGATCCGCGCTTCTTTCTGGGCACCGACAGTGCCCCCCATTCCGATGACGCCAAGGAATGCGCCTGTGGCTGCGCCGGATGTTTCACCGCCACCAATACCATGCCAATACTGGCCGAAGTGTTTGAGCGTGAAAATGCACTGGAGCGGCTGGAACCCTTTGTCGCGCACCACGGGGCGGATTTCTACGCCCTGAAGCGCAACGCGGGCACACTGGTTCTGGAACGCCAGGATCAGCCGGTGACGTTTCCGGCGAAGGTCGATACCGGCGCGGGGCCGGTCACGGTTTTTGATCCGGGGTTTGCGGTACATTGGCGCGTTGCGCCGACAAACTGAACGGGGCACCGAGCCCGGCTCGCGCCCTCATTCCTCGCCAAGGCCCTCGCCCATCGCGGTCACTGCGGTTGAAACACGCTCTGCCATCAACACCGTGGTATCCGTGAACATGGACATCAGCGCGATTGTCATACCCACCCCGGCGGCGATCAGAACCACGAATTCCGTCGTCACAGCCCCGTCCGTCTGCCGGCAAAACCGCTCCAGCACCTTGCGCATCGACGCCCCCGTCGTTTGTCCAAGTGCCCACCATACCGGCCAATCGCGACAGAAATAGGGCGCAAAAACGTGTGATTTGCGCGTTAAAGAGACATTCTTCTTGACTCGAAGGCCCTCGGAGGATCGTTGAGAGTACAACATTCTGTAGACCATTTTTGGGGGATACAATGCTTTTGATCGCTGGTGGTGGAATTGTCGGCCTGACTCTGGCCATGACCGCGCATTCACTTGGTATGCCCGTGCGGCTGTTCGAACAGGTTGACCGGCCCGCACCATTGGGGGTTGGGATCAACCTGCAACCGCAAGCCGTGCGCGAGTTGATCGAGATGGGCCTGGAAGACGCGATGGACGCCATCGGGTTGCGGATCCGTGAAGTGGCATATTTCTCAAAACGCGGCCACAAGATCTGGGATGAGCCGCGTGGCACCTGGGCCGGTTACAATTGGCCGCAGTATTCGGTGCATCGCGGGGAATTCCTGATGATGCTGCTGCGCGCGGCGCAACTTCGCCTTCCCAACGGCACCATCGAAACCGGCTGGAAGGCCACCGGCTTCGATCAGGATGGCGATACGGTGCGCCTGCATCTGGAGAACCGGGCCGGCGAGAAGCGGGTGGAGACCGGCAGCATGTTGGTCGGATGTGACGGAATTCATTCAGCAATCCGCGCGCAAATGCACCCGAAAGACGGCCCGCCGGTCTGGGGTGGCGCGGTGCTCTGGCGCGGCACCAGCCGTGCGGTACCCTATCTGAGCGGGGCAAGCATGGCGATGGCCGGGCATGAATGGCAGAAGTTCGTCACCTATCCGATCAGCAAGCCTGACCCGGGCACCGGCGAGGCGATCATCAACTGGATCGCCGAGCTGAAATACGAACCCACCCGCCAGTGGAACAAGGAAGACTACAACCGGCAGGGTGCTCTGGATGATTTTCTGCCGTCCTTCGAGGACTGGCTGTTTGACTGGCTGGATGTCCCCGCCCTGATCCGCAAGGCCGACAAGGTCTATGAATTCCCGATGGTTGATCGCAATCCCTTGCCCTTCTGGACCGAGGGGCGGGTGACGTTGGCGGGCGACGGCGCGCATGCCATGTATCCCATCGGCTCGAACGGGGCCTCACAGGGGATCATTGACGCCCGCTTTCTGGGCCGCTGCCTGCGCGAACATGGCCTGAGCGAAGCCGCGCTCAACGCCTACGAGGCCGAGCGACGCCCAATCACCACGCAGATTGTGCTCGCCAACCGCTCGAACGGGCCGGATCAGGTGATGGAACTGGTTGAACAGCGCTGCGACGGCGTGTTCAGCGATGTGCGCGATGTGCTCAGCGAGGCCGAGCTGCTGGATACTGCGCGCAGCTACAAGCGGCTGGTGGGCATGGATATCGACGAGTTGAACGCCCGCCCTTCGATCCTGTAGCCCGCGCCGTCGTGCGCGCTCAGCGCACCGCCGCCTGCCGGGCGGCCACGGCGCGCATGGCATCCGTCAGTTCATGCACCGCCGTCCCGGCCATCGAGCGGTAGACAAACAGATCGAACGCCGCCTCCCCCGCACGCCGGATCAGCACCTGCATGTGGTTGAGCGGCGCGCGCGCGCAGGCCTCCGGCTCGAAAGCCCCGGCGCGCAGATCGATCGGCAACAGCCGGGCCAGCACCGCCCTGGCATCCGGCCCCTCCAGCCGCAGACCGGCCCAGCCATCCGACTGATCGCTGAGCGCGGCATGGGCGCTCAGCCCCTCGGGCGCGGCCATGCCAAACAAGAACGCCGTCTCGCGCCCCGCCCAGACGATCCGCGCCCCGCCTGCCTCATGGCTGTGCCCCGGCGCTGGAAAGCGCAGACCCTGTGCCCGCAACACGGTCTCCACCGCTGCCACCTTCCCCGGAAAGGGCTGGATCGCGGTGATCCGCTCAACCGGCAGCGCCGCCAACCGGCAGCCCCCCAGCGTCAGCGGCAGGCCCAGCCCGGCGCAAGGCTCTCGTGCACTCAGATCAGCCACGCAACTTCCCTCCCTCCGGGTCATGGAACACCGGATGCACCACCTTGCACGCCACCTTGCGCCCGCGTAGCCCGTCATCGAGCCGGATGATCTGCCCGTGCCGGGCGCGCCCGTCCCGCAAGAACCCCAGCGCCAGCCAGCTTTGCAGCGTGGGCGAATACCCGGCCGAGGTGACATAGCCTTGATTGTTCACCCGTGTGGCCGGGTCATTCTCGTTGTAAAGATGCGCGCCCGCGCTCAGTTCCGCCTGCGGATCAACCGGCACCAACCCCACCAACTGCTCGCGCTCAGGCCCCATAAGGCCGGGCCGCTGGCTGGCGGACTTGCCGATGCAATCTTTCTTCGCGCTCACCATCCCCTGCATACCAATGTCAAACGCCGTCACCCGCCCGTGGATTTCGGCATGGGTGATAAAGCCCTTTTCGATGCGCAGGACATTGAGCGCCTCCATCCCATAGGCCCCGCCGCCCATCGCTTCAGCCTCAGCCACCAGCCGCTCAAACACCGCGGCGCCAAAGCGCGCGGGCACCGCAATCTCATAGCCCATCTCGCCCGAGAACGAGATCCGGAAGAGCCGCCCCTCAACCCCCAGTATGCGCGCCGGTCCACAGGCCATGAACGGGAAATTCTCTGCATCAACAGGCGTTTCCAGTAGCTTGTTCACAAGTTCCCGCGCTTTGGGACCGGCCAGCGCGAACTGCGCCCATTGTTCGGTGACTGAGGTGAACCGCACCGCCCAATCGCCGCAAAACGCCTGATGCACGAAATCCATATGCCGCATGACCGGGCCTGCGGCGGCGGTGGTGGTGGTGATCAGAAAATGCGCCTCACCCAGCCGGGCGCAGGTGCCATCGTCCATCACATGCCCGTCCTCGCGCAGCATCAGCCCGTAACGGGTGCGGCCGGGTTTGATGCTGGACATCATGTTTGTATAAATCAAATCAAGAAATCTATCTGCATCAGGGCCTTGTACGTCGATCTTGCCAAGGGTCGACACATCGCAAACCCCCACCGCCGTGCGCACCATGCTGACCTCCCGGTCGCAGGCCTCGCGCCATGTCGCTTCGCCCGCACGGGGGAAATAGCTGGGCCGGTACCACAACCCGGCCTCGATCATCGGCGCGCCCATCGCGCGGGTCTGGCTATCCGAGGTCAGCAACCGTTCCGGCGCAAAACCCATCCCGCGCCCGCCAGCCCCCATCGCGGCAATCGACACCGGCGTATAGGGCGGGCGGAATGTGGTGGTGCCGGTCGCTGAAATGCCTTGCCCGGTGGCATCCGCCAGCACCGCCAGCGCCGCCACATTCGATGATTTCCCCTGATCCGGCGCCATCCCCTGCGTGGTGTAGCGCTTCATATGTTCGACTGAGGAAAATCCTTCCTGCGCCGCCTGTTGCACGTCTTTCGTGGTCACGTCATTGGCAAAATCCAGCCAGGCCCGCCCGCCCGCGTCAACGGCCCAGAACGGCGCAATGGCATAGGACCGGTCCTCGGCAGCGGGCAGCGGCATGTCATGCCCGGCAATGCCCATATCGGCCAGCACCTCAGCCGCCAGCGCCGCGCCATCGGCCAGACAGGCCGCCGTCGAAAACCGCCCGCGCGCGGCCCCGGCCACCGACATACCCGCCACCATGCCCGCACGCGGCACAAAAGCGGCCAGGCGTTCATCCCAGTCCGGCCGCCCGCCCAGATGGCAGGTCAGATGCAGGGACGGATTCCAACCCCCTGACAAAGCCAGCGTTTCCGCCGTCAGCATCGACACGCCACCACCATGCCGCACCGCCACTTCACGCAGCCCCAGCCGCCCGCGCGTGCCCACAACCTGCCCGCCGGGATAGACCGGAAACTCTTCCAGAACAGAGACATCTGCGCGCGGATCGACATACCCGGCCACCTGCACCCCCTGCGCGGTCAAATCACGCGCGGCCTGCAAGGCGCTGTCATTATTGCCAAAAACCACCACGCGCCCCGGGTTCACCCCATAGCGCGCGACATAACTCTGCACCGCCGAAGCCAGCATCACCCCGGGGCGATCATTGTCCGGATGGGCAATCGGACGCTCCAGCGCGCCGGTTGCCAGAACCGCCCGCTTTGCCACGATCCGCCAGAAGCACTCACGCGGCAGATCGCCCGGATCGGCCAGATGCAGGCCCACCCGCTGAAGCGCACCAAAGGTGCCGCCGTCATAGACGCCAGTGACCGTGGTGCGCGTCATCAGGCGCACATTGGGCATCGCCGCCAGCTCCGCCAGCATGTCCGCCGCCCAATCCGGCCCCGACTGCCCCGCCACCTCGGGCTGGTCCGACAGCAACCGCCCGCCCATGCGCGCATCCTCATCGGCCAGAATGACATCCGCCCCGGCCCGCCCCGCCACCAGCGCCGCCATCAACCCAGTCGGCCCCGCACCGATCACCAGAACGTCGCAAAACGCAAAGGCCTTTTCATAGCGCCCCTCATCATGCAGGCCAGAAAGCGCGCCCAGCCCGGCTGCGCGCCGGATCGCAGGCTCGTAGACCTTCTCCCAAAAGGCACGCGGCCACATGAAGGTCTTGTAATAAAACCCTGCCGACAGGAACGGCGCAAAACGGTCATTCACCGCCATCACATCAAAGCGCAGGCTCGGCCAGCGGTTCTGGCTTTGCACGGTCAGCCCGCCATAAAGCTCTTGCACCGTGGCGCGCACGTTGGGCGTTTTCTGTTTTCCTTCAATCACTTCCACCAAGGCATTGGGTTCTTCCGACCCTGCGGTCAGCACCCCGCGCGGGCGATGATACTTGAACGACCGCCCCACCAGCTGCACCCCGTTCGCCAAAAGCGCCG
This sequence comes from Pararhodobacter sp., assembly GCA_020832545.1. Classification (GTDB taxonomy): domain Bacteria; phylum Pseudomonadota; class Alphaproteobacteria; order Rhodobacterales; family Rhodobacteraceae; genus Pararhodobacter. The sequence continues at coordinate 39,598 of JAFIEK010000024.1, forward strand.
AGGCCAGCGTATCGCCCTGAAACCCCTCAAACTCCCGCCCGTCGAAACTGAAGCGCAGAGGCCGCGTGCGGTCAATCAGCCCCTTGCCGGGTATGCGATGGGTCATGCCACCGCCTCCGCCGCGATCACCGCATGGGTCACCGTATCGCGCGTCACCGCCACCCAGGTGCCGCAGGGGTCATGATACCACAGATCGCGTGTTTCCCCGGCCGGGTTGTCGCGCAGATGCAGGTAGTCGTCCCAGGCGCTGGCATCTGCGTCGAGGGCAGGCCGGTTCAGGTAATCGGCGGCCCCGTAATAGGTAAACTCGCGCCGGTCGCGGGGGCCACAGCAGGGACAGGAAATGCGCATGCTTGCCTCAATGCAGGTTGTGCTGGCTGCCGGTGCCTTCTTCGTCCAGAAGATGACCCGTGGCAAAACGATCCAGCCGGAAACGGGCGGCGGTCTCATGCGGCTGACCCGTCGCAATCAGATGCGCCAGCGCCCAACCCGAGGCAGGAACAGCCTTAAACCCCCCGTAATTCCAGCCACAATTCAGATAGAGCCCCTCAATACCGGTGCTGTCGATGATCGGCGAGCCATCGGGGGACATATCCATGATCCCACCCCAGGACCGCAAGACCTTCGCGCGCCCGATCATCGGCATCAGGGTCATTCCGGCTTCCATGACATGCTCGACCATCGGCAGATTGCCCCGTGCGGCATAGGAGGCATAGAAATCCAGATCGCCGCCAAAGACCAGCCCGCCCTTGTCCGACTGGCTGATGTAAAAATGCCCCATGCCAAAGCTGATCACATGGTCGATCACCGGCTTCAGCCCCTCGGTGACAAAGGCCTGCAAGACATGGCTTTCAATCGGCAATCTCATCCCGGCCAGTGCCGCCACCTGCCCGGACCTGCCCGCCGTAACCATCGCCACCTTCTTCGCACGGATCATGCCGCGTGTGGTCTGCACGCCCGTGACCCGGCCATTTTCAACATCAATGCCAGTCACTTCGCAGTTTTCGATCAGATCGACCCCGCGCTGATCGGCCGCGCGCGCATAGCCCCAGGCAACCGCATCGTGGCGGGCGGTGCCGCCACGCGGATGATAGAGGCCGCCATAGATCGGAAAGCGCGCCTGCCCGAAATCGAGGTAAGGCAGCATCCGCCGCACGCCCTCGCGGTCCAGCAGCACCGCATCATCGCCCTGTGCGAGCATCGCATTGCCGCGCCGGACGAAAGCATCGCGCTGGCCGTCGGAATGAAAGAGGTTGATCAACCCGCGCTGGCTGTGCATCACGTTATAGTTCAGATCACGCTCCAGCCCCTCCCACAACTTCAGGGAATGGCTGTAAAATTCTGAATTCCCGGGCAAAAAGTAGTTCGCGCGCACAATCGTCGTGTTCCGCCCGATATTGCCGGACCCCAGATACCCCTTCTCCAGAACCGCGACATTGGTGATCCCGTGGTTCTTCGCCAGATACCAGGCCGTCGCCAGCCCGTGGCCACCGCCACCGATGATCACCACATCGTACTCTGGCTTCGGCGCCGGCTTGCGCCATGCTGCGCGCCACCCCGTGTTGCCGGTAAGGCCCTGTGTGAAAACCCGAAACCCTGAATACCGCATCATCGCGCCGAAAAATCCTGATCACCTGAGAATCGTCTGTCGCTTCATCTACTCACAAATATCCTGGGGGGTGAATGGGCCGAGAGGCCCAAGGGGCGGGCAACGCCCCCCCCCTTTCCGGCCCCGCCAAACCTACTCTGCAGCCACCTTGAACACCGGCTCCATGCCCGCAAGTTCCGCATCACTGAGATGACATTTGATCTGATGCCCGCCTTCCAGCTTGCGCATCGGCGGCACTTCGCGATCGCACAGATCGCCGGGCACCTTTGATTTCCAGGGGCAGCGGGTCTGGAACGGGCAGCCCGACGGCGGGTTCATCGCCGAGGGGATATCGCCCTCCAGCACGATCCGCTTCTTGACGATTTTCGTGTCGGCTATCGGTACCGCAGAGAGCAGCGCCTCGGTATAGGGGTGATAGGGCGGCGCGAAGACCTGATCGGTGGTGCCCAGTTCCACCACATGGCCCAGATACATCACCATCACCCGGTCGCTGAGGTAGCGCACGATCGACAGATCATGGCTGATGAACAAAAGGGTGGTGTGGTTCTTGCGCTGGATATCCATCAACAGCTCGGTCACCGCCGCCTGAACCGACACATCCAGCGCCGAGATCGGTTCATCGGCCACCACCACCTTGGCATTGCCGGCAAAGGCCCGGGCGATCCCCACCCGCTGCTTCTGCCCGCCGGAAAGCTGGCGTGGCATACGCTCGGCAAATTCGCGCGGCAATTTCACCATATCGAGCAGTTCCAGCATCCGCTGGCGACGCTCACCATCGGATTTGCCCACACCAAAGATTTCAAGCGCGCGAATGATCTGCCGCCCAACCAGCATCGACGGGTTGAGTGTATCAAACGGGTTCTGAAACACCATCTGCAACGAAGACACGGTATCGGTGTTGCGTTGCTGGATCGGGGTGGATTGCACATTTTCATCGAACAGCATGACCTTGCCCGAGGTCGCGGTTTCCAGCCCCATCAGAACCTTGGCAAAGGTCGATTTTCCGCAACCGGATTCGCCCACAATCGCCAATGTCTCGCCCTCATGCGCGTCAAAGCTGAGCGTCTCGTTGGCCTTCACCACTTTGGTGTCGCCGCCTGAAAACAGTGACGAGGCCGCCACTTCGTAGTATTTGCGCACGTCTTCCATGCGCAACACGACCTCGCCGATCTTTGATTTCTCTTGCGTTTTGCTGGCCGCGACCGGTGCGTCCCAGTCGATCTCCGAGAACCGCAGGCAGCGTGAATCGTGGCGTTTGGCGTCATCGACCGGCAGCATTGCGATATCGGCCGCATCGCAGCGCCCGCCCTCGAAATAGTCGCAGCGCGGGCCGAAATTGCAGCCCTTCGGGCGTTCGTGCGGTAGTGGGAAGTTACCGGGGATCGCGCGCAGCGGGCGCATGTTCTTGTTGGCACCGGGCAGCGGGATCGAACGAAACAGCGCCTGCGTGTAGGGGTGGCGCATCTTGTCGAACACATCCTTGATCTCGCCCGTCTCTACCGCCTCGCCGGAATACATCACCGTGATCCGGTTGCAGGTTTCCATGATCAGGCCCAGATTGTGGCTGATGAACAGCATCGATGTGCCGTATTTCTTGCCCAGATCCTTGACCAGATCGACGATCCCGGCCTCAACCGTCACATCCAGAGCGGTGGTGGGTTCATCAAGGATCAGAAGTGCGGGCTTTGCCATCAGCGCCATGGCGATCACAATGCGCTGCTGCTGCCCACCTGACAGCTGGTGTGGATAGGCATCCAGAATGCGGTCGGGGTCTGGCAGGCGCACGTCGGCCACCAGTTGGCGGGCCAGCGCCCGGGCCTCGGTCTGGCCCATCTTCTGATGGATCATCGGCACTTCCATCAACTGCCGGCCGATCTTCATCGCCGGGTTCAGCGAGGCCATGGGCTCCTGATAGATCATGGCAATCTCTGATCCGCGCAGCTTGCGCAGCTCTTCCTGGCTCATGTTGGTCAGGTCGCGGCCCTTGAAGGTGATCGACCCGCCGACGATCCGCCCGTTGACCCCCAGATCGCGCATCACCGCCAGCGCCACGGTGGATTTGCCGCAGCCGGATTCGCCCACCAGCCCCATCGCCTCGCCTTGCATGACGGTGCAGGAAAAATCCATCACCGCCGGAATTTCGCGCAGGCGCGTGAAGAACGAGATCGACAGGTTCTTGATCTCAAGGATCGGTTGTGACGGGTCCCAGGCAGTCATGACGGCCTCCTTCAACGGGTGAACGGCGCGGCACCACATGATGCCCGGACGGAACCCAAGGCAGGGTTCGGTGTTATGTAGACCAGTAGACAAACAGCTTCAGATGGAGATTTGAACATGCCGATTATTCTATGGATTCTTGGGGTACCGCTCAGCGTCATTGTGCTTTTGTTCCTGTTCGGCTTTTTCTGATCTGGCAGCATCAGTCCTTCAGACTTTCCTCGCGCAGGCCGTCGGCCAACAGGTTCAGACCAAGTACCAGTGACATGAGTGAAAGCGCGGGCACCAGCGCGGGGTGGGGATAGACAGTCAGCAGGCGGCGGCCTGCATTGATTGTTGAGCCCCAGTCCGGGCTTTCGGGTGCCACGCCAAGGCCGAAAAAGCCCAGCGTGCCCAGAAGGATGGTGGTATAGCCGATGCGCAGACAAAAATCGACGATCAGCGGCCCGCGCGCATTGGGCAGGATTTCCCACAACATGATATACCACGGTCCCTCGCCGCGCGTCTGGGCGGCAGAGACATAGTCACGGGTCTTGATGTCCAGCGTGATGCCCCGCACGATGCGAAAGACGGTGGGCGCGTTGACAAAGACCACCGCCACAAACACGTTGAGCAGGTTGGGCGACATACCCCAGAAGCCCAGCGGATCGGCGTTGAACGCCAGCCCCGAATAAGCCCAGAGCCCGAATAACAGGACCAACCCCACATAGAGGTTGCGCTTGGCGGGCTGGGTGAAAAAGCGCGCGTTCAGAAGCACCATCACAAACAGCACCGGCACCAGAAACAGCACGCCCGCCATCACGCGCGGAATAAGCGTGGCCTGAATTTCCGGCGCGACCAGCAGGAAGAACAGCAAGATCACCGGGAAGGCCAGCACCAAGTTGGCCAGAAACGTCAGCGCCGTGTCCAGCCGTCCGGCGAAATAACCCGCCGGAAGCCCCAGCGTGATGCCGATCATGAACGAGATCATCGCCGCGAACGGCGCGATCCGCAGCACCTCGCGTGCGCCCATGACCGCGCGGGAAAATACATCCCGCGCCAGCGCATCGCCGCCCAGCAGAAAGTATTCATATCGCCCCGCCGCATCCGGCAGCGGGGTGCCCGGCACAACATTGCGCATCCGGCTGACCTGCCCCAGCGCGTCATGGGTGACTATCCAGTCAGCAAAGAGCGCGGTGAACACCCAGAACATGACAATGGCAAAGCCGATCATGCCAATGGTCGAGTCAAAGAGCTTGCCATAGAGCCCCAGCCGCCGTTTGAAGCGCAACGAAATGGCGAAGGTGAGCACCAGCGCGACCCAGACGGGCAGAAGCTGTTGCGCGATACGGGCGATGATTTCCAGCCAGCCGATCGGTTCCATGCCGTGCTCCCCCTCAGGAAATGCGAATACGCGGGTTGAGCCAGACATAGCCGATATCGGATATCAGCTGTGTCACCAGAACCACCACCACCGCCACGACCGAAGCCGCCAGCAACAGTTCAATGTCGTTGTTCACCGCCGCCTCATACAAGGTCCAGCCAAAGCCGGGGTAACTGAACAGCACCTCGACAATCACCACCCCGTTCAGAAGCCACGGAATCTGCAGCATGATCACCGTGAAAGGCGCAATCAGCGCGTTTCTGAGCGCGTGTTTCAGCACGATGTTGGGAAAGCTGACACCCTTGAGGCGCGCGGTGCGGACATATTGCTGCGTCATCACCTCAGTCATCGAGGCGCGGGTGATACGCGCGACATAGCCCATACCGTAAAGCGCGATGGTCATCACCGGCAGGGTGAAGTTCCAGAAGGTGATCCGCTCCAGCGCCGAGCGCGCGTTGCCCTGAAACAGCACCGGCCCGTCGATCCAGCCCCAACTGACCAGAAGCGGCGACAGCCCAACCGTACTTGAAGCCAGAAGCGCGATGAACAACACGCCAGAGACATATTCCGGCGTCGCGGTCGAGGCGATGGCGAAGGTCGACAAAGATCGGTCTGTGCGAGAGCCTTCTCGCATCCCCGCCAGCACGCCGACCACCAGCGCCATCGGCACCATGATGATCAGCACCCAGAGCATCAGCCAGCCCGTGGCCCCCAGCCGGGCACTGATCACATCGGCGACGGGGGCGCGAAACCGGGTCGAGGTGCCCCAATAGCCTTGCGCGATGCCACAGCGTTCGCCTGCGGCGGTCTCGTCGATGCGATCCACACAGCGTCCGCGCAGCACGCCGGTCTGATCTTCGCGAACCCAGCCCGGCACCACCCCCAGCCATTCGCCGTAGCGCACGATCATGGGCGAGCCGTAGCCGTTGCGCTCCAGCCAACTGGCCACTTCGGCATCGCTCATGCGCGAGCCGGCCTGGGTCTTTGCCAGGGTCTCAAGCTTTGCGGGCAGGTTGGTGAGATAGAACACCACGAAGGTCAGACACAGCGCGGTGAGGATCATCACACCGAGGCGACGCAAGAGAAAGAGCAGCATGGCATGTCCTGTGGCTAGGCCGGACGGTCGACAAATCTGCGACCGCCACCGGGGCGAAGGATAGGATCAGCAAGAAAGGCGGCGGGTGATCCCCGCCGCCGCCATCTGGTCGTCAGCTCTTCCAGTACTGGTGGTAACGCACCTCGAATGTCGGATGCATCTCCGCGCCGTGGATATCCGGGCGGGCATGACGGAACAGCGAGCGCCAGTAGGGCTGAATAAGCACGCCCTCTTCCTGCAGGATCTCCTGCAACCGGTGCATCACTTCGCGGCGCGCGTCAGCATCGGCGATGCCGTTGGCTTCATCCAGCAATGTGTCGAACTCAGAGTTGCCAAACGCCGTCTCGTTCCAGGCGCCGCCCGTGCGATAGGCCAGATTGAGAACCTGAACCCCCAGCGGGCGCATGTTCCACTCGGTCGCCGAGAACGGGTATTTCGTCCAGTCATTCCAGAAGGTTGCACCGGGCAGGATGGAGCGCTGGATATTGATCCCGGCATCGCGGATCTGGGCGGCGACGCTGTCGCAGGTCGCCGCTTGCCAGGCATCATCGATCGAGATCAGTTCGAACTCGTAATCGCCCAGCCCCTCGGCCTCGATCGCGGCACGCGCCCCGGCGGGATCGACAGAGAGCGGCGGCAATTCGGCATATTCGGGGTGGATCGGGCAGACATGGTGGTTCTCGGCAATTTCGCCCAGATCGTTGTAGCCCAGTTCCAGCACCACCGCGTTATCGACCGCCAGTTGCAGCGCCCGGCGCACATTGACGTTCTGATAAGGCTCCTGTTCCTGATTGAAGCGTACCGCGATTGTCGAGGCGGTCACCGCTTCAGTGCGCACCATGCCGATGGAATCGAAGATATCCACATAATCGCCGGTCGTCTGATAGACGATCTCGATCTCGCCACCTTCAGCCGCAGCCACCCAGGACGACGGATCGGTGCCCAGATCGACAAATTCGATCCGGTCCAGCCAGGCGCCGTTGCCCTCATTCCACCAAGTATGATCGGGGTTGCGCTCGATCACCACGCCGATGCCGGTGTCGTGGCTGACCGGGCGATACGGGCCGGTGCCGATCGGATTGGCGACCGGATCATCGCCGGTGAACGACGGATGCACCACCGCCGCCGGGTAATCGGCCATACTGACGACGATGGCGATATCGGGGGCGGACAGATGCAGCTTCAGCGTGTGACTGTCGACAATCTCGATCGCACCGTCGCGCAATGCGTCGTTCTCGGAAATCGTGCCCATGCGGCTGGCCATCGAATTGCCCTCGACCGAGGCATCGCACCAGCGCTCGATGTTATGCGCGACATGTTCTGCGGTGAACTCATCGCCATTGTTCCAGGTCACACCCTGGCGAACATGCAGGGTGTATTCCGTGGCATCCTCATTGACCTCCCAGCTTTCCAGCAGCACCGGGCTCAGCGAGCCGTCACGCTCATAATGGACAAGGTACTCCAGCCAGCCGCGGCAGACATTGGCCAGCTCTGACCAGTCCCAGGTGCGCGGATCACGCTGGGCCTTGATATCCATCTGCATGCGCAGCGTGCCGCCCGCCTGCGGCGTGTCGGCGCGGGCCGCAGGCGCGGCGAGGCCCAGCAGGCCATAGGCTGCGGGCGCGGTCATGCCCAAAGCGGTGGCGCGGGTGATGAACTCGCGGCGGCTCAGTTTACCTGCGCTGCACTCGCGCGCATACATTTTTGCTGCGGGGTGAATCGCGGTTTGATTCTGGATCGTATCTTTCATCGTCCGTCTCCCTGACTGGCTTTGATTTTTTTTGGCAGCGGCCCGGCCAGCGGCCCCCTGCGCCTTCCCTTGCGTCATTGCGCCGCAGTTCGGCGCAAGATATGGTTCTGCAAGCGACATGTCCTTATCCAAACGCGACATCATCGAGAAAGCAACTCTTTTCTGTCGCAGCCTTTTTCGGCTCATGGCCTGCCTTGACGTCAATCGCGCGGCGCTCCTCCTTCAAATGCGTTCCCACTGACGTAATTGCACGGCGCTTCCTGCATCTGCAGGTGCAGGGCGTGGCCTTCGTAAGGATGCGCACGCGCCAGATCCTCATCGAAGGAGATTCCCAGCCCCGGCGCTTCAGGTGCGCGGATAAACCCGTCCTCCACCCTGATCGAATTGCGGATCAGCGGCAGATGAAACTCGCCCCCTGTCTGGATGCTTTCGACCATCAGCAGGTTGGGAATATTCGCCGCCAGCTGGATATTCGCCGCCCATTCCACGGGCCCCGCGTAAAGATGCGGGGCGATCTGCGCGCCAAATGCCTCGGCGATGGCGGCGATTTTCTTGGTCTCCAGTATCCCGCCGGACCGGCCCAGCGCCGGTTGCAGGATCGCCGCGCCCCCGGTGCGCAGAAGGGTGGCGAACTCGGCCTTGGTGGTCAGCCGCTCGCCGGTGGCGATGGGAATGCGCACGGCCTGTGCGACCTGAGCAAAATCCAACAGGTTGTCAGGCGGGATCGGCTCTTCGTACCAGAGCGGCAGATAGGGTTCGATCGCCTGCCCCAGCCGGATCGCGCCCGAAGGGGTGAACTGGCCATGCGTGCCAAACAGGATATCGGCGCGGTTGCCCACCGCCTCGCGGATCGCTTTCAGCATGCGCACCGACAAATCGATGTCCCACATCGCAGGTTGATGGCCGCCGCGCATCGTATACGGGCCCGCGGGGTCCAGCTTGATGGCGGTGAACCCCTGCTCGACAGCGGCCAGTGCCGATTCCGCGTTCATTTCTGGCGAGGTCCAGTAATCGGCCTTCTTGTGATGCGGCAGCGGGTACAGGTAGGTATAGGCGCGGATCGCGTCATTCATCCGGCCGCCAAGAAGCGCATAAACCGGCCGGTCCCGTGCCTTGCCAAGAATGTCCCAACAGGCAATTTCCAGACCTGAAAACGCGCCCATTACCGTCAGATCCGGGCGTTGCGTGAAGCCCGAAGAATAGGCGCGGCGGAACATCAGCTCAATGTTCTCCGGGTTCTCGCCCTGCATATGGCGCTCGAACACATCCTCGATCACCGCGCGCATCGCTTTGGGGCCGACCGAGGCGGCATAGACCTCGCCATACCCAGTGATGCCGTTGTCGGTGGTCAGCTTGACAAATATCCAGTAGTTGCCGCCCCAACCGGGGGGTGGCGTGCCGACCACGAAAATCTCAAGATCCAGAAGCTTCATGGCCCCTCCCCCATCACGATCACATTGCGCCGTGCCTGCCCGGCCCTGGTGTCGGCGATGGCCGCGTTGATCTCGCCCAGCTTGTAGCGGCGGGTCACCAGTTCATCCAGCTTCAGCCGCCCCTGTCGGTACAGCTCAATGAGATAGGGGATATCACGCTTGAGCACCGTCGCCCCCATGTTCGACCCGGTCAGGGTCTGCGAGGCGGCGGCGACATTCGCAGGCTCGAAACTCATCGCCTTGCCCGAGGCCGGCATGCCAACCATAACCAGCGTGCCCCCCTTTGCCAGCAACTCCGGCGCCCCCTGATAGGCCGAAATAACGCCGACGGTGACATACACATAATCCGCGCCGCGCCCGTCGGTCAGCGCAAGCACCGCGTCGCGCAAGCCCGGCGCGTCGGCGCGCAGCCCGTCCGTGGCCCCGAATTCGCGCGCCGCCGCCAGCTTGTCATCGGACAGGTCCACGGCGATGATCCGGCTTGCGCCCGCCAGCGCGCAGCCCTGAATGGTGTTCAGCCCCACCCCGCCCGCGCCGATCACCACCGCCGTCGCGCCAACCGGCATCTGCGCGGTGTTGATCACCGCACCGGTACCGGTGATCACGCCACAGGCCAGCAGACAGGCGGCATCCATGGCAATATCCTCGGGCAAGGGCACGATCTGGCTGTGATGCACCACCACCGCCTCGGCGAACGCCCCGGTGTTGATGCCATGCTCAACCACTGTGCCATCAGGCAGGCTGAGCACGCCATTGGTGCGGTCATAGGCAGTTTCGCACATATAGGGGCGGCCCAGGGTGCAGTTGCGGCAATGGCCGCAGGCGCGCATGAGCGTCACCAGAACCGCATCCCCCATGGTCACACCGCGCACGCCCTCGCCCAGCGCCACCACCCGGCCTGCGGCCTCGTGGCCATAGACGGCAGGCAAATGCCCGCCCCAGCCGCCCTCGGCGTAAAGAATATCCGAATGGCAGATCGCGCAGGCCTCCACCTGCACCTGCACCTCGCCGGGTCCGGGCGGGCGCAACACCACCTCTTCAATCACCAGGGGCTCTCCAAACGCGTGGCAGACTGCCGCTTTCATCGCTTTCCTTTCTTCGCCGACGCAGGGCCGGAAAAATCCCGCCCCCCTTTATCTACTTGCACATTTCCCGGGGGGGCACCGCGCAGCGGCGTGGGGGGCAGCGCCCACCGCCCCGGTCGTCCCTCTCTCATGACCGCATCTTTGCCCCCGTCGGATCAAAGGGCGGCTCCAACGCAAGGCGCGCCGGGCACCGGACGCCCATGATCTCCACCTCAAAGAGCCCGTCCCCGGCCTGCTCAGCCAGAGCTGCGGGCAGGTAGCCCTGCGCCATCGAGGCGCGCACCCAATGCGCATACCCGCCCGAGGTCACCCAGCCGACCACCCGCCAGTCGCCATCGCGCACTGGGTCCGGGCGCGGCATTGGCTGGCCCTGCGCATCAAAGCGCACCGCGCCATAGCCGTGCGAGGGCTCGATCGTGCCGAAATCCTGATCACCGACCTTCGCCCAGATCGGCTCATCCCCCAGCACATCCGCCGTTGCCGCATTAATTATCAGCGAGACACGGCGCAGCCTCGGTCCGGCATCGCGCTCGGCCAGTGCGGCGGCGCGGCCAATGAAATCGGGCTTCTGGAACTTGATGAACCGCTCCATCGCGCCCTCGATTGGCCCGTAGATGGGCCGCAATTCGGCGAACCAAGTGGGAAAGTTCTTCTCCAGCCGCATCGACAAAAGCGCGCGCATACCGAAATCGACAATGCCATGCTCTGCCCCTGCCGCCTTGATCGCCAGATACACCCGCCGCTGGACGCTGGGTTTCATCCAGATCTCATAGCCCAGATCGCCGGTATAGGTGATGCGGTTGATCATGCAGGGCGCACCCGCCACATCCATTTCGCGGTAGTCCATGAAGCGGAACGCGGCGTTCGACACGTCTTCATCCACCAGCCCGGCCAGCACATCGCGCGCCCTCGGCCCGGCGATCGACAGCCCCACCAGATCGGTATGGAACCGGTGCACCGCGACCGAGCCATCGCCGGGCAACTGGCGTTCAAACCAGCGCATGTGGTATTTCGAGGCCCCCAGCGAGCCCCAGATCACAAACCGCCCTTCGCCTGCTTTTGCGATGGTGAAATCACCGATCAACTTGCCGCGCTCATTCAGCATCGGTGTCAGCACCAGACGGCCCGTTTTCGGCATCGTGTTGGTCATCAGCCGGTCCAACCAGTCTTCGGCCCCCGGCCCGCTGACCTGATACTTGGCAAAGTTTGCGATCTCGGTCACGCCCACCCGTTCGCGCACGCCGCGCACCTCGGCACCCACATGCTCAAAATCGTTGGAACGATGGAAACTGAGCTTGTCATAGGCCTCCTCCGCCGAGGGGGCGAACCACAAGGGCGTCTCCAGCCCCCAGCTGTCGCCCATCACCGCATGGTTGTCGCGGACCATCAGGTCATAAAGCGGCGTGGTTTCCGCCGGGCGGGCGGCGGGCAGTTCCTCGTTCGGAAAGCGGATCGAAAAGCGGCGCGAGTAATTTTCGCGCACCTTGGCATTGGTGTAGCGCAGGGTTGCCCATTCGCCGTAGCGCGCCACATCCATGGCGAAAATGTCGTGCCCCGGGTCGCCGTCGACCATCCAGTTGGCCAGCGCCAGCCCGACGCCCCCGCCCTGGCTGAAGCCCGCCATCACCGCGCAGGCGCACCAGAAGTTTGTCAGCCCCTGCACCGGCCCCACCAGCGGGTTGCCATCGGGGGCAAAGGTAAAGGGGCCGTTGATCACCCGTTTGATGCCCGCGTGTTCATAAGGCGGGAAATGGCGAAAACCTATTTCCAGCGACGGCGCAATGCGGTCCAGATCAGGGGCCAGCAACTCATGGCCGAAATCCCAAGGCGTGGTGAGGGGCGACCAGGGCTTGGCGGCCTTCTCATAGGTGCCCAAGAGGATGCCCTTGCCCTCCTGGCGTGTGTAGATCTCACCCTTGAAGTCGATCACATGGATCAGTTCACGCCCCGTCGCTTCATTGAATTCGATAACCTCGGGCATGTCCTCGGTCAGCAGATACATGTGTTCCATCGCCAGAACCGGCAGTTCCAGCCCCACCATCCGACCCACTTCGCGCGCCCAGAGGCCACCGGCATTGACCACGTGCTCACACTGGATTGGCCCGTTCGCGGTGTGCAGGGTCCACATGCCGTCCGGGGCCTGCGTGATGTCCTGCACCGGGTTGCGCAATTCGATCCCGGCGCCCAGCATCCGCGCGGCTTTGGCATAGGCATGCGTGGTGCCCGACGGGTCCAGATGCCCTTCCACCGGGTCCCAGAGCGCGCCGACGAAATGGCGCTCATCCATCAGCGGGAACATGGCCTTGGCCTCAAGAGGGGTGATCAGTTCGGTCTCCATCCCCAGCGCGCGGCCACGGGCATGCGACAGGCGCAGGAAATCCATCCGCTCGGGGCTGTCGGCCATCATCACGCCGCCCACCAGATGCAACCCGCAGGACATGCCCGTCAGCTCTTCCAGTTCTTTGTAAAGCGAGATCGTATAGGCCTGCAACTTGGCCACATTGGGGTCACCGTTAAGCGTGTGAAAACCCCCGGCGGCGTGCCAGGTTGACCCCGAGGTCAGTTCGGAACGCTCGATCAGCAGCACATCCGTCCAGCCCGCGCGCGCCAGATGGTAAAGGACCGAGCAGCCCACCACACCCCCGCCGATCACCACGGCCCTGTAGCTTCTGGTCATGCAAGTTCCTCCTGCGGTGGGTGACACCCCATCCCGATCAGTGTTTCCCTCAGCCCGGCTGCGAGCGCCGGTTCGGTTCTTGGCCCGGTGACATAGGGCAGGCCCGGCCGCGCGGCGGTCCAGCCCAGCACGACAAGCCCCTTGGCGCAAGGCTCATACCGACCTGCCAGCGCCCAGCTGCGGCAATCAACCGCGGCCAGATCGGCGTGCCCTGCGGCCACAGCAGTGATCGAGGCGCGATGCCCGCCGGTTTCCACCACACCCGCCGCCAGTTGGCCGGGATCGCCGCCCAGATCCGCCGCCAGCGCCAACCAGCCTGACAGCGAATGGCGCGCATTGGCGGCCAGAACACGCCCGGCCAACAGCCCCTCAGGCAGATCGGCACCCTTGCTTGTCGGCGCGGCCTTGCTTGTCAGAGCGGCCCGCGAGGTGCCTTGGCGCGCAATCACCACAGACCGGTAGTGCGCGCCCTGCCCGCCCGGCACGTCCGAATAATCAGGCTGCGCCAGCACCCGCAGCCCCGGCAACATGCCCAGCGACAGCGGCCCCCAGCAGGTTTGCGAGAATACCAGCGCCGGGTCGCGCCAAAAGGCAAGAAGCGCGGGTTCATCGACCGGGCGGGTCAACGTGGCGGGCAAGTCGCCGCCGGTGCGGGCGCGGATACCGGCCCACAGCGCATCGACTGTCGCGCGCTCTTCGGGCCAGTCATACATGGGCAGGCAGGCGCGCCCCATCACGCCACGCGCCTAGCGTGCTGGCGCGGTACGGTGGGCGGCGGCACGGGTGGGACAGCGGGGGGATGTGGCACCTCGGGGAAGACCTTGAGCGCGGGATGGGCGACCGGCTCTTTGGCGCGCAGGGCATGGGCCAGAAAAAGCTGCCAGTAATTTCGATAGACATATCCACCGTTAAGCGCCTGCCAGTGTTCACGCCGTTCACGATAAAGGCGCGGCAAGGCATACCACGGCGCGCCCGGGAGCTCATGATGCACGATATGCAGGTTGTTGTGCAAAAACAGCCAGGCCAGCGGCGAGCGTTCCACAATGATCGTGCGCCCCTGCGGTGTTTCGTGCCAGCGGTGCTCGGCATAGGTGCGAATGGAGATCAGCGACAGCGCGGGCCATGCGACCGCCAGCACATAGAGCCAAAGCGGGATGCCAAACGCCAAGAGCGCGGCCAGCACCGGCAGCGCGCCCGCCAAATGCAGCGCCCAGGCCAGCCGCACACCGCGCACGCCACGCCCACCCTTGCGCAGCAACCGCAGTTCCGAAGTCAGAAAACCGACCGCGCCCAGCAGCGGGCCCAGCACGATCCGGCCCAGCATGGTGTTGTTGACACGCAAGAGCGCGCGCAGCCAGCCCGGCATGGCCGCAAACTTCCAGCGCGCCTTGTAATAGCTCTCCGGGTCTTCGAACGGATCGGTCAGGCGGGCGTCATGATGATGGATCAGATGGGTCGCCCGGTAACGCCTGTAGGGGTGAACCAGCGACAGGGGCAGCGCCACCAGCGCCTCGTTAAGCAGCCGGTTGCGCGTGGGATGGCCGTGCAGGCATTCATGCACCAGCGAGGAATGCAGAGCCGCCATGACGGCCATCACAGCCAGCGCAACTGCGGGGGCAACCGGCCAAAGCCACAATCCCGCCATCACCCATATACCGTAACAGCCCCCGATCAGCGCCAGGGTCGGCCACTCAATACGCATCAATCCTCCTGATTTGTGCCATGCAGTCTGGCGCGTTCCGGCCATCGCGGGCAAGGCGCGTGTGATCGTCATTCCGGTTATGGATTGACGACTTCGGTAAAATATCGTTACCAAAGTCTACATTTATCATGGATGGCATCGATGAACAAACGCCACGCCGCCGCACAGTTCCGCGACCGCCTTGCCCAGTTGCAGCGCCAGTCCGGATTGACGCAATCGGCCTTTGCGCAAGCCATCGGCATCGACCGCTCGGCGCTGTCGCAACTGATGAGCGGCGCCAACCCCCGCTTGCCGCGGGCCGAGACGCTGCTGGCACTGGCCGGGCGGTTTCAGGTCTCGACCGATTGGCTGCTGGCGCTGACCGAAGATCGCGGCATCATCACCCAGACGCTGAATGCCGTGGAGACCGAGCAGGCGCTGGATGACGAGAGCCGCACCGCGATGGAGCGCTGGCACCACGAGGCGGCAGGGCAGAAGGTCCGCTATGTCCCGGCCCAGCTGCCTGACCTGATGCGCACCGAGGCGGTGATCGCGTTTCAGGCGGCATCCAGCGAACAGGAACGCCGCCGCCTGCAGGCACAGACCGAGCGGCGGCTGCATTTTTCGCGCATGCCGGAATCCGACATTGAAATGTGCATGCCATTCCAGACACTTGAAGTCTTTGCTAAGGGCAATGGCGTCTGGATGGGCCTGCCCGCCGCTGAGCGGCAGGCCCAGCTTGATCATATCGCCGTGACGGTGGAAGAGCTGTATCCGGCGTTTCGGATGTATCTGTTCGATGGCCGCAAGCGCTTTGCGCCTCCGATGACGATGTTCGGCTATGCCCGCGCGGCGGTCTATGCGGGCGAGGTGTATCTGCTGATCCGCTCAAAGCAACTGATCCGCGATCTGGCGCAGGGCTTTGACGGCCATATCCGTCATGCCGAGGTCCATGCCCATGAGGCGGCCGGTTTTGTGCGCGGGCTGGTTGTTTCGCCCGATTGAGGGCGGGTGAAGGGGGCTTTGCGCCCCCTCGGCGCTGCGCGCCTCATCACCGCAGGATATTTGTGAGTAGATGAAAGGGGGCGCGATTTCTCTTAACAGTCCGTTGCGTGCTGTGGGCTTGCCGGGCGGGCGCCTGCGCACATAGCCTGAGGTTTGACAGGACGGAGGGTATGATGTCCGAGACCGAAGCCATACCCCGCCGCCGAGCCGGTGGCCGGGGCGGCAATGCGCGCCGCGTATCGGGGTTTCACCTTGATCAGATGCCCTGGCGCATCCCCAAGAACACCGATCGCCCGACCGAACCCATTGACGCCGAGGGGGTGCAAGCGATCCATAAGGGCGCGATGCGGATCCTGTCTGAGATCGGGATCGAGTTTCTCAATGACGAGGCGTTGGCGCTGTTTCGCCAAGCCGGGTGTCAGGTTGACGGCAACCGAGTGCGCATGGACGAGGATTTCGTCATGGAGATGGTGCGTCGCGCGCCCGCCGCCTTCACCATTACCCCGCGCAACCCGGAGCGGCAGGTGACCATCGGCGACGGGCATATGGTGTTTGTCAATGTGTCCAGCCCGCCGAACTCCTGGGATCTGGCGCGCGGCAAGCGGCCCGGTGATTTTGCAACCTTCCGCGAATTCCTGATGCTGACGCAGGCCTTCAACTGCATTCATGTTGCGGGCGGCTATCCGGTGGAGCCGGTAGATGTTCACCCCGGCGTGCGCCATCTGGCGTGTCTGCAGGAAAAACTGGTGCTGACGGACAAGGTTTGCCACGCCTACAGCCTGGGCCGCGAGCGGGTCGAGGATGTGATGGAGATGGTGCGCATCGCAGGCGGCCTCAGCCATGAAGAGTTCGACGCAACGCCGCGGATGTACACCAACATCAACTCGGTCAGCCCGCTCAGGCATGATTTTCCCATGATCGACGGCGCGCTGCGCATGGCGCGGCGCGGCCAGCCGGTGGTGGTGACCCCCTTCACGCTGGCCGGTGCCATGGCCCCGGTCACCATGGCCGGTGCCGTGACGCTGTCGATCGCCGAGGCTTTGGCGGCCATCGCGCTGTTGCAGTATGTGGCACCCGGCTGCCCGGTCGCGATTGGTACCTTCACCTCGAATGTGGACATGCGCACCGGCGCGCCTGCCTTTGGCACGCCCGAATACATGCGTGCCACGCAGATGACCGGGCAGCTGGCGCGGCTCTATGGCCTGCCCTTGCGCTCATCGGGTGTCTGCACCGCCAATGCCCCCGATGCACAGGCGATGTGGGAAACCACCAACAGCCTGTGGGCTGCCGTGCAATCGGGCTCGAACATGGTCTATCACGCGGCAGGCTGGCTGGAGGGCGGACTGATCGCCAGCCCCGAGAAATTCGTGATGGATTGCGAAGTCTTGCAGATGATCCAGCGGTATTTCGAACCCGCGACCTTTGGCACCACGCCCGAGGATATCGCATTCGAGGCCGTGGCCGAGGTGGGGCCGGGCGGGCACTACTTTGGCTGCGCCCATACCGAGGCGCGCTATGCCACAGCGTTTTATGCGCCCATGGTCTCGGACTGGCGCAACTATGAGGCCTGGGAGGCCGATGGGTCGGAGCAAACGCCTGCGCGCGCACATCGGATGTATCGCCAGATCGTGGACGGGTTTGAGCCGCCGGCGATGGAGGACGCAATCCGCGAGGAACTGACGGCCTTTGTCGACAAGCGCACGCGCGAGGGCGGCGCACCCACCGATTTCTGATGCCCCTTTCCCCCGTCTGCCGTCGCCGTTAATGTCGCGCCGAAACGGAGGGAAGACATGCGCGATTTTCAACGCCCCGGACGCTCGGCTGTCCATGCCACGAACGGGATCTGCGCGACCTCGCACCCGCTGGCCGCACATGTCGCGCTGAACATCCTGCAACAGGGCGGCAATGCGGTGGATGCGGCAATCGGTGCGGGCGTTCTGCTGGGCATTTGCGAGCCGCAGATGACCGGGCTGGCGGGCGATTGCTTTGTGCTGGTGAAGCCGGCGGGCGAGGAACGGGTCGTCGCGCTCAACGGCTCAGGCCGGGCACCCGCGGGGCTGAATGCGGCGGAGATGCGGGCGCGGGGGCTTACAGCGGTGCCGACCTATGGGGTGGAATCGGTCACCATGCCCGGCGCGGTCGATGCCTTCTGCCGCCTGTCTGCCGACTGGGGCAGGATGGATCTGGCGCAGGTGCTGGAACCGGCGATCCGCTATGCCGATGAGGGCGTGCCGGTGGGGCCGCGCACCGCGTTTGACTGGGCGCTGGCCGATCATCTGCAGGGCGACGCCCGCCGCCACTTCCTGATCGACGGGCGCGCCCTGAAGACGGGCGAGATGTTCCGCGCCCCCGGGCAGGCCGAGGTGCTGCGGCGCATCGCCCGCGACGGGCGCGCCGGGTTCTACGCGGGTGAGGTGGCCGAAGATATGATCACCTCGCTGCGCGCGCTGGGGGGGTGTCACACGCTTGAAGATCTCGCCGCGACCGCCTGTGACTATACGGACCCTATATCGAGCGACTACCGCGGTGTCACGCTGATCGAACACGCGCCCAACGGGCAGGGAGCGACAGCCAACCTCCTTCTGAACATCCTGAAGGAGTTTGACCTGGCCAAACTGGACCCGCTGGGCGCGGAGCGTGCCCATCTGGAGGCCGAGGCCACGCGGCTGGCCTATGACGCACGCAACCGCTTCATTGCTGACCCGGATCACACCACGCGGCTCGCGCATATGCTGGCCCCGCAAACCGCCCGCGCGCTGGCCGCGCTGATTGACCCCGGCCGCGCTATGGCCGATGTTGAGCCGCTCACGGAATCCGTGCACAAGGACACCGTCTATCTGACAGTGGTGGACCGTGACCGTATGGCAGTGTCACTGATCTATTCGGTGTTTCATAGCTTTGGGTCGGGGCTGGCCTCTGACCGCTTTGGCCTCGCGTTCCAGAACCGCGGTGCGGGCTTCACGCTGACCGAGGGGCACCCGAACGAGGCCAGGGGTGGCAAACGCCCGATGCACACAATCATCCCCGCCATGCTGCAAGAGCAGGGTCGCATCACCCTGCCCTTCGGCGTGATGGGCGGGGCTTATCAGCCAACCGGGCATGCGCGCTTTGTCTCCAACCTTGTGGATTTTGGAATGGAGCTGCAAGCCGCACTCGACGCCCCGCGCGCCTTCGCGGGCCATGATGACGAAGGCAGCGGGCTGATGCTGGAAACCGGATATGGGCAACCGGTCCATGACGCGCTGGCGGCCAAGGGCCACCGGATGCTCTGGCGCAAGGAGCCGCTGGGCGGGGGGCAAGCAATCCGGATCGAGGCCGACGGCACGCTGACCGGCGCTTCCGACCCGCGCAAGGACGGCTGCGCGCTGGGATACTGAGCGCATAGTACCAGACCTGACAGGCAGGGACCGGGGCCGCTCCCGCCCCTCGTCCAGCGCGGGCTTTCGCCCGCACTCTCCTCGCGTTGGGCTGGGGCCCGGGGGCGGGCCCCCCCCCCGGGGGGGGGGGGGGGGGGGGGGGGGGGGGGGGGGGGGGGGGGGGG
>JAFIEK010000102.1 GCA_020832545.1 Pararhodobacter sp.
GACGCGGTGGGGCACGCGGCGATGGTGAACATCATCGGCGCGCACGAGCCGCCGGGGGGCCCGGCCCCCCCCCCCCCGGGGGCCCGGCCCCCCCCCCCCACACCCCCCCCCCCCCCGGGGGGGCGGGGGGCGGGCGGGGGGGGGGCGCCCCCCCGCCGCGCTGGCGCGCGACTCCCCCCGGGATATTTTCAAGTAGATGAAGCGCGCCCCGGTCGTTTGGGGCGCGTCTTGCTGTGCCTGCGCTGACTGGATGTGATCATGCCTGCTCCTGCGATTTTCGCCGCGCTGTCGATGGTAGTGGCCACGGCCTTTTTTGCCAGCACGACGCTGTTGGCCAAGGCACTGGGCTCTGGCGCGTTGGGCGAGCCGGTCCATGCGTTGCAGATCAGCCATGCCCGGTTTGTCTTTGGCTGTCTGGCGGTTCTGATTGTCGTCGCCCTGTTGCCACGCCGTGCGGTTGCGCAAAACGCGCGTAACGGTGCACCGCAATGGGGCCTGCATCTGGCGCGGACAGTGCTGGGCTGGTTGGGCGGTGCGTTGCTGTTTGCCGCCGCGGCACAGATGGCGCTGACCGATGCCAATGCGCTGAGCTTTCTCAGCCCTGTGGCGACAATGCTGTTTGCCATTCCGCTCTTGGGGGAAAAGGTGGGCCGCTGGCGCTGGACGGCGGCGGGGCTGGCCATGCTGGGGGCGCTGGTGTTGCTGCGCCCCGGCGCAGGCGTCATCCAGCCCGCGGCCTTGCTGGCGCTCGGCGCGGCGCTGGCCTTTGGGCTGGAGGGGATTTTCATCAAGAAACTGACCAACCGCGAGGCGCCGCGCCAGATTCTGGTGGTCAATAACCTGATTGGTGTTGCGATTGCCACGCTGGCCGTGATCGCGGTCTTTCAGATGCCTGTCGGTGTGGGCCAATGGGCAGCGCTGGCGGGTGTGGGGGTATTGATGGTGGCCGGGCAGGTGTTGTTTCTGCTGGCCGTGGCGCGCGCCGATGCCAGCTATGTGGCGCCGTTCTTCTATCTGGTGCTGGTCTGGGCGGCGCTGTTTGACATTGCGGTGTTCGGTGTCTGGCCCGACTGGGTGACGGTGAGCGGCGGTGCGATCGTGGTCTCGGGGGGTCTGATCATGGCCTGGCGCGAGGCCCGCCTGCGCACCGTGCCGCCCACACCATGAGCCTTTGGCCCGCGCGCGTTTTCTTCGTTGCGCCGCCGCCCCGCGCCATGCTACGCCCTTGCCCATGAGACAGACGCGCATCACAGCCATTTGCTGCATTACCCGCTGACCATCCGGTCGCGCGGGCGCGCCTCATTTCCATCGGAAAGCGAAGCCGCCGGACCCGCGCAGGGGACTGCCGTGAGGGCGTATGGAGGCTTGAGGAATGGTGACGATCCGGTTGCACAATTCGATTTCGCGCACGAAGGAAGACTTCGTGCCGCTCGACCCGGCCAATGTGCGCATGTATGTCTGCGGCCCCACGGTTTATGACCGCGCGCATCTGGGCAACGCCCGACCGGTGGTGGTGTTTGACGTGCTGTTCCGGCTGCTGCGCCATGTCTATGGCGAAAGCCATGTGACCTATGCGCGCAATTTCACCGATGTCGATGACAAGATCAACGCCCGCGCCGCCGAGACCGGGCGTGATATCCGTTCCATTACCGATGAAACCATCGGCTGGTATCATGCGGATATGGATGCATTGGGCGCGCTGCGACCCACGCAGGAGCCGCGCGCGACCGAGTTCATCAACGCGATGATCGCCATGATTTCGGCGCTGATCGACAAGGGCCATGCCTATGAAGTGGCGGGGCATGTGTTGTTTGATGTGCGCTCATACCCGGCTTATGGGCGGCTGTCCGGGCGCTCGGTAGATGACATGATCGCCGGTGCGCGGGTGGAAGTGGCACCTTACAAGCGCGACCCGATGGATTTTGTGTTGTGGAAGCCGTCGGATCCGTCACTGCCGGGCTGGGAGAGCCCCTGGGGCCGGGGGCGGCCCGGCTGGCATATCGAGTGCTCGGCGATGGCGTATGAATTGCTGGGGGCTGCGTTTGATATTCACGGCGGCGGGCTGGATTTGCAGTTTCCCCACCATGAGAACGAGATCGCCCAAAGCTGCTGCGCTTTCCCGGACGCCGGGTTTGCGCGGTACTGGCTGCACAATGAGATGGTGCAGGTGGAAGGCAAGAAGATGTCCAAGTCCTTGGGCAACTTCTTCACCGTGCGGGATTTGTTGGAGCAGGGTTGGCCGGGCGAGGTGATCCGGTTTGTGCTGCTGTCGACGCATTACCGCAAGCCGACAGACTGGACCGAGGAAAGGGCGCGCGAGGCGGAAGCCATGCTGCGACAGTGGCGCGCACTGGTAGAGGGGGCCGAGCCGACCGGGCCTGATGCGGAGCTGGCCGAGGCACTGGCGGACGATCTGAACGTGGCAGGGGCGATGGCGCGACTGCACGCGCTGGCCAAGGCCATTACCGCCAACCCGCAGAAGGATTGCTTTTACGAAAAAGGAGTGTTCCTCGCCTCGGCCCGACTGATGGGACTGCTGGAGCCGGGGATGGGTGGCTGGACTGCAGCGCCGGATCTTGCGCCGCTGGCAACGAGATTGTCCGAGTTGCGGGCGACGGCAATGGCGACGAAGGATTTCGCCCCGGTCGATGCGCTGAAGGCGGCGCTGGTGGCGGCGGGGGTCGAGGTTCGGATGTCCAAGGCGGGCGTCGAACTGGTGCCGGCACAGGGATTTGACGCGGGAAAGCTGGAGGCGCTGAAATGAGCACGCTGCAAGTGGCGAGGCCGGAGCCGGGGGTTTCACACCCCGTCGCCATTGTTGCTCGAACCAATGGCGCAATCAATGGCGACCCCGTGGCGTATTTCTGGCAAGATGAGGGGGCGAGGGTGTGAGAGAGCGGCTTTTTCTTTACGACACCACGTTGCGCGACGGGCAGCAGACGCAGGGCGTGCAGTTCTCGACCGCCGACAAGCTGGCGATCGCCGGGGCGCTGGATGCACTCGGGGTGGATTACATCGAGGGCGGATGGCCCGGCGCGAACCCCACCGACAGCGAGTTTTTCAACGCCGTACCACAAACCCGTGCGCGGATGACGGCATTCGGCATGACCAAGCGGGCCGGGCGCTCGGCGGAGAACGATGATGTGCTGGGGGCTGTGGTCAACGCGGGGACGCAGACGGTCTGTCTGGTGGGCAAGGCGCATGATTTCCATGTCTCCGCCGCGCTGGGCATCTCACTTGAGGAAAACTTGGAGAACATCCACGCCTCGCTTGCCCATCTGATCGCGCTGGGGCGAGAGGCGCTCTACGACGCCGAGCATTTCTTTGACGGCTACAAGGCAAACCCCGGTTATGCGCTGTCGTGCCTGCGCGCAGCGCTGGAGGCCGGGGCGCGCTGGGTGGTGTTGTGTGACACCAACGGCGGCACATTGCCCGCAGACGTGGGGCAAATCACGGCGGAGGTGATTGCGGCGGGCGTGCCGGGCGACAAGCTGGGCATCCATTGCCACGATGATACCGGCAACGCAGTCGCCTGTTCGCTGGCCGCTATTGATGCGGGCGCGCGGCAGGTGCAGGGCACGCTGAACGGGCTGGGTGAGCGCTGCGGCAATGCCAATCTGACCACGCTGATCCCGACCTTGCTGCTGAAAGAGCCCTATGCCAGCCGGTTTGAGACCGGCATCACACTTGAGGCGCTGGCCGGTCTGGTGCGGATTTCGCGCCAGCTTGATGACATACTGAACCGCGTGCCGCTGCGCTCGGCCCCGTATGTGGGGGCCTCGGCATTCGCACACAAGGCCGGGTTGCATGCCAGCGCGATCCTCAAGGACCCGTCGACCTATGAGCATATCGACCCGGCGCTGACCGGCAATGCGCGTATCATCCCGATGAGCAATCAGGCCGGGCAATCGAACCTGCGCGCGCGGCTGGTGTCTGCCGGGATCGAGGTGGAAAAGGGTGATCCACGGCTGGGGCGGATTCTGGAGCTGGTCAAGGAGCGCGAGGATCAGGGCTATGCCTATGACGGCGCGCAGGCCTCGTTCGAGCTGCTGGCGCGCGAACAGCTGGGCCTGTTGCCGGCCTATTTCGAGGTCAAGCGTTACCGGGTGACGGTGGAGCGGCGCAAGAACAAGTATGACCGGATGATCAGCCTCTCTGAAGCGGTGGTAGTGGTCAAGATCGGTGGACAGAAGATGCTGTCGGTATCCGAGAGCATGGATGAGACCGGCTCGGACCGTGGCCCGGTCAACGCGCTGGCCAAGGCGCTGGCCAAGGATCTGGGGCCGTATCAGGCGGTGATCGACGATCTGAAGCTGGTCGATTTCAAGGTGCGCATAACGCAGGGCGGGACCGAGGCGGTAACGCGGGTGATCATCGACAGCGAGGACAGCGCGGGGCGGCGGTGGTCCACGGTGGGGGTGTCGCCCAACCTCGTCGATGCCTCGTTCGAGGCGCTGCGCGAGGCGATGGTGTGGAAGCTCATCCGCGACGGGGCGGAACCTGCGCGATGAGCGATATCTTTGCCCTCTTCGCGCCGCTTGATCGCGCCGGGCCGGGTGATGCCGCCAGCCTGCGCTGGGCGCTGGAGGTGGCGGGCACGCGGGCGGATGCACGGGTATTGGATGCAGGTTGCGGCACGGGGGCGGATCTGCCCGCGCTCTTGGCGGCTGTGCCGCAGGGCAGGGTGGTGGCGGTTGATATGGCGGCGCCGTTTGTCGCGCGGGCGCGCGCGCGGTTCGCGGGTGTCGAGGCGCATGTGGCCGATATGACCACGCCGCCGGGCGGGCCGTTTGATCTGATCTGGTCGGCGGGGGCGGTTTACAATCTGGGTGTGGCGGCGGCGCTGAAGGCATGGGCGGGTCAATTGGCACCGGGCGGGCGGGTCGCGTTCTCGGATCTGTGCTGGCGGGTAGCGGAACCGCCGCGCGCGGCCCGTGAGTTCTGGGCGGGCGAGGGGCTGGAGCTGCCCGATGCCGCTGGGCTGGAGGCGCAGGTGACAGCGGCGGGATGGCGCGTTCTGGGCGCGCGCTGGCTGGGCCATGCGGGCTGGGCGGCCTATTATGAGCCGCTGGCGGCGCGGTTGGCAACGTTCGATGGCGATGCGGCCTTGACCGAGGGTTTTCAGGCTGAGATCGCGCTCTGGCGTGCCTATGGGGCCAGCTATGATTATCGGCTGATCGTGGCGGCCCCGGGATGAGGGCTGGCGCGGGGGGCCGGAACGCCCTATCTGGCCCGACATGATGGACGCAGATACAAATATCGCCGCCCTCGCCGCGTTGGTCGAAAAGGGCGATCCGGATCGCTTTCTGGCCACCATGGCGGCGCCGCCTGCGGCGCGCGGGCGGCTGTTCACGTTGCAGGCATTCAATCTGGAAGTGGCACGCGCGCCCTGGGTGACGAAAGAGCCGCTGTTGGCGCAGATGCGGTTGCAGTTCTGGCGCGATGTGGTGGCAGGGGCAGGGGTTGAGGCCGCACCCGCGCATGAGGTGGCCGGGCCGCTGGCGGAGCTGATTGTGCAGACGGAGCTGCCGCGCGGGGTTTTGCTGGCGATGATCGAGGCGCGCGAAGCAGATATGGAGCGGGCACCCTTTGCGGATGAGGCGGCGCTCTGGACCTATCTGGAGGCGACATCCGGCGGGTTGATGGTGGCCTCGGTATGCGCTTTGGGGGGGCAGGCCGATACCGTGGCGCGCGAATATGGCGCGGTGCAGGGGCTGGCGAATTATCTGATGGCGGTGCCTGCGCTGGAGGCGGCGGGACGACTGCCGCTGCCGGATGGGCGTGCACAGGCGGTGGCGGCATTGGCGCGTGACGGGCTGGACCGGCTGGCGAGGGCGCAGGCGGCGCGCGGCGAGGTGGCGCATGCCGCGCGGCCCGCGCTTCTGGCGGCGTGGCGGGCAGGGGCCTTGCTGAAACAGGCGGCGCGGGCCCCGGAGCGGGTGGCGGCAGGTGCGCTGGGGCAGTCAGAGTTCGCGCGGCGGGGCAGTTTGTTGTGGAAAGCGATGACCGGGCGTTGAGGGGGTGGCCCGGGGGGGGGGGGGGGGGGGGGGGGGGGGGGCCCCCCCCCCCCCCCCCCCCCCCCCCCCCCGGGCCACCCCCTCAACGCCCGGTCATCGCTTTCCACAACAAACTGCCCCGCCGCGCGAACTCTGACTGCCCCAGCGCACCTGCCGCCACCCGCTCCGGGGCCCGCGCCGCCTGTTTCAGCAAGGCCCCTGCCCGCCACGCCGCCAGAAGCGCGGGCCGCGCGGCATGCGCCACCTCGCCGCGCGCCGCCTGCGCCCTCGCCAGCCGGTCCAGCCCGTCACGCGCCAATGCCGCCACCGCCTGTGCACGCCCATCCGGCAGCGGCAGTCGTCCCGCCGCCTCCAGCGCAGGCACCGCCATCAGATAATTCGCCAGCCCCTGCACCGCGCCATATTCGCGCGCCACGGTATCGGCCTGCCCCCCCAAAGCGCATACCGAGGCCACCATCAACCCGCCGGATGTCGCCTCCAGATAGGTCCAGAGCGCCGCCTCATCCGCAAAGGGTGCCCGCTCCATATCTGCTTCGCGCGCCTCGATCATCGCCAGCAAAACCCCGCGCGGCAGCTCCGTCTGCACAATCAGCTCCGCCAGCGGCCCGGCCACCTCATGCGCGGGTGCGGCCTCAACCCCTGCCCCTGCCACCACATCGCGCCAGAACTGCAACCGCATCTGCGCCAACAGCGGCTCTTTCGTCACCCAGGGCGCGCGTGCCACTTCCAGATTGAATGCCTGCAACGTGAACAGCCGCCCGCGCGCCGCAGGCGGCGCCGCCATGGTGGCCAGAAAGCGATCCGGATCGCCCTTTTCGACCAACGCGGCGAGGGCGGCGATATTTGTATCTGCGTCCATCATGTCGGGCCAGATAGGGCGTTCCGGCCCCCCGCGCCAGCCCTCATCCCGGGGCCGCCACGATCAGCCGATAATCATAGCTGGCCCCATAGGCACGCCAGAGCGCGATCTCAGCCTGAAAACCCTCGGTCAAGGCCGCATCGCCATCGAACGTTGCCAACCGCGCCGCCAGCGGCTCATAATAGGCCGCCCAGCCCGCATGGCCCAGCCAGCGCGCGCCCAGAACGCGCCATCCCGCCGCTGTCACCTGCGCCTCCAGCCCAGCGGCATCGGGCAGCTCCAGCCCCTCGCCCGCCCAGAACTCACGGGCCGCGCGCGGCGGTTCCGCTACCCGCCAGCACAGATCCGAGAACGCGACCCGCCCGCCCGGTGCCAATTGACCCGCCCATGCCTTCAGCGCCGCCGCCACACCCAGATTGTAAACCGCCCCCGCCGACCAGATCAGATCAAACGGCCCGCCCGGCGGCGTGGTCATATCGGCCACATGCGCCTCGACACCCGCGAACCGCGCGCGCGCCCGCGCGACAAACGGCGCCGCCATATCAACCGCCACCACCCTGCCCTGCGGCACAGCCGCCAAGAGCGCGGGCAGATCCGCCCCCGTGCCGCAACCTGCATCCAATACCCGTGCATCCGCCCGCGTGCCCGCCACCTCCAGCGCCCAGCGCAGGCTGGCGGCATCACCCGGCCCGGCGCGATCAAGCGGCGCGAAGAGGGCAAAGATATCGCTCATCGCGCAGGTTCCGCCCCGTCGCGGATGAGCTTCCACACCATCGCCTCGCGCAGCGCCTCGAACGAGGCATCGACGAGGTTGGGCGACACCCCCACCGTGGACCACCGCCGCCCCGCGCTGTCCTCGCTGTCGATGATCACCCGCGTTACCGCCTCGGTCCCGCCCTGCGTTATGCGCACCTTGAAATCGACCAGCTTCAGATCGTCGATCACCGCCTGATACGGCCCCAGATCCTTGGCCAGCGCCTTGGCCAGCGCGTTGACCGGGCCACGGTCCGAGCCGGTCTCATCCATGCTCTCGGATACCGACAGCATCTTCTGTCCACCGATCTTGACCACTACCACCGCTTCAGAGAGGCTGATCATCCGGTCATACTTGTTCTTGCGCCGCTCCACCGTCACCCGGTAACGCTTGACCTCGAAATAGGCCGGCAACAGGCCCAGCTGTTCGCGCGCCAGCAGCTCGAACGAGGCCTGCGCGCCGTCATAGGCATAGCCCTGATCCTCGCGCTCCTTGACCAGCTCCAGAATCCGCCCCAGCCGTGGATCACCCTTTTCCACCTCGATCCCGGCAGACACCAGCCGCGCGCGCAGGTTCGATTGCCCGGCCTGATTGCTCATCGGGATGATACGCGCATTGCCGGTCAGCGCCGGGTCGATATGCTCATAGGTCGACGGGTCCTTGAGGATCGCGCTGGCATGCAACCCGGCCTTGTGTGCGAATGCCGAGGCCCCCACATACGGGGCCGAGCGCAGCGGCACGCGGTTCAGTATGTCATCAAGCTGGCGCGAAATCCGCACCAGACCGGCCAGCGCCTCAAGTGTGATGCCGGTCTCAAACCGGCTGGCATAGGGCTCTTTCAGCAGCAAGGTCGGGATCAGCGTGGTCAGATTGGCATTGCCGCAGCGCTCACCCAGCCCGTTCAGCGTGCCCTGCACCTGCCGCGCGCCCGCATCAATAGCGGCCAGCGAACAGGCGACTGCGTTGCCGGTATCATCGTGGCAATGGATGCCCAGCTTGTCGCCCGGCACGCCCGCCGCAATCACCTCCGCCGTGATTTGCCCCACGTCTGCGGGCAATGTGCCGCCGTTGGTGTCACACAACACCACCCAGCGCGCCCCGGCCTCCAGCGCTGCGCGCAGGCACGACAGCGCATAACCGGGGTTTGCCTTGTAGCCGTCAAAGAAATGCTCGGCGTCGTAGAGCGCCTCTCGCCCCAGCGCGATCAGATGGGCAAGCGAGGCGTGGATGTTCTCCAAGTTTTCCTCAAGTGAGATGCCCAGCGCGGCGGAGACATGGAAATCATGCGCCTTGCCCACCAGACAGACCGTCTGCGTCCCCGCGTTGACCACAGCCCCCAGCACATCATCGTTCTCCGCCGAGCGCCCGGCCCGCTTGGTCATGCCGAATGCCGTCATCCGCGCACGGGTTTGTGGTACGGCGTTGAAAAACTCGCTGTCGGTGGGGTTCGCGCCGGGCCATCCGCCCTCGATGTAATCCACCCCGAGTGCATCCAGCGCCCCGGCGATCGCCAGCTTGTCGGCGGTCGAGAACTGCACGCCCTGCGTCTGCTGCCCGTCGCGCAACGTGGTGTCGTAAAGAAAAAGCCGCTCTCTCACACCCTCGCCCCCTCATCTTGCCAGAAATACGCCACGGGGTCGCCATTGATTGCGCCATTGGTTCGAGCAACAATGGCGACGGGGTGTGAAACCCCCGGCTCCGGCCTCGCCACTTGCAGCGTGCTCATTTCAGCGCCTCCAGCTTTCCCGCGTCAAATCCCTGTGCCGGCACCAGTTCGACGCCCGCCTTGGACATCCGAACCTCGACCCCCGCCGCCACCAGCGCCGCCTTCAGCGCATCGACCGGGGCGAAATCCTTCGTCGCCATTGCCGTCGCCCGCAACTCGGACAATCTCGTTGCCAGCGGCGCAAGATCCGGCGCTGCAGTCCAGCCACCCATCCCCGGCTCCAGCAGTCCCATCAGTCGGGCCGAGGCGAGGAACACTCCTTTTTCGTAAAAGCAATCCTTCTGCGGGTTGGCGGTAATGGCCTTGGCCAGCGCGTGCAGTCGCGCCATCGCCCCTGCCACGTTCAGATCGTCCGCCAGTGCCTCGGCCAGCTCCGCATCAGGCCCGGTCGGCTCGGCCCCCTCTACCAGTGCGCGCCACTGTCGCAGCATGGCTTCCGCCTCGCGCGCCCTTTCCTCGGTCCAGTCTGTCGGCTTGCGGTAATGCGTCGACAGCAGCACAAACCGGATCACCTCGCCCGGCCAACCCTGCTCCAACAAATCCCGCACGGTGAAGAAGTTGCCCAAGGACTTGGACATCTTCTTGCCTTCCACCTGCACCATCTCATTGTGCAGCCAGTACCGCGCAAACCCGGCGTCCGGGAAAGCGCAGCAGCTTTGGGCGATCTCGTTCTCATGGTGGGGAAACTGCAAATCCAGCCCGCCGCCGTGAATATCAAACGCAGCCCCCAGCAATTCATACGCCATCGCCGAGCACTCGATATGCCAGCCGGGCCGCCCCCGGCCCCAGGGGCTCTCCCAGCCCGGCAGTGACGGATCCGACGGCTTCCACAACACAAAATCCATCGGGTCGCGCTTGTAAGGTGCCACTTCCACCCGCGCACCGGCGATCATGTCATCTACCGAGCGCCCGGACAGCCGCCCATAAGCCGGGTATGAGCGCACATCAAACAACACATGCCCCGCCACTTCATAGGCATGGCCCTTGTCGATCAGCGCCGAAATCATGGCGATCATCGCGTTGATGAACTCGGTCGCGCGCGGCTCCTGCGTGGGTCGCAGCGCGCCCAATGCATCCATATCCGCATGATACCAGCCGATGGTTTCATCGGTAATGGAACGGATATCACGCCCGGTCTCGGCGGCGCGGGCGTTGATCTTGTCATCGACATCGGTGAAATTGCGCGCATAGGTCACATGGCTTTCGCCATAGACATGGCGCAGCAGCCGGAACAGCACGTCAAACACCACCACCGGTCGGGCGTTGCCCAGATGCGCGCGGTCATAAACCGTGGGGCCGCAGACATACATGCGCACATTGGCCGGGTCGAGCGGCACGAAGTCTTCCTTCGTGCGCGAAATCGAATTGTGCAACCGGATCGTCACCATTCCTCAAGCCTCCATACGCCCTCACGGCAGTCCCCTGCGCGGGTCCGGCGGCTTCGCTTTCCGATGGAAATGAGGCGCGCCCGCGCGACCGGATGGTCAGCGGGTAATGCAGCAAATGGCTGTGATGCGCGTCTGTCTCATGGGCAAGGGCGTAGCATGGCGCGGGGCGGCGGCGCAACGAAGAAAACGCGCGCGGGCCAAAGGCTCATGGTGTGGGCGGCACGGTGCGCAGGCGGGCCTCGCGCCAGGCCATGATCAGACCCCCCGAGACCACGATCGCACCGCCGCTCACCGTCACCCAGTCGGGCCAGACACCGAACACCGCAATGTCAAACAGCGCCGCCCAGACCAGCACCAGATAGAAGAACGGCGCCACATAGCTGGCATCGGCGCGCGCCACGGCCAGCAGAAACAACACCTGCCCGGCCACCATCAATACCCCCACACCCGCCAGCGCTGCCCATTGGCCCACACCGACAGGCATCTGAAAGACCGCGATCACGGCCAGCGTGGCAATCGCAACACCAATCAGGTTATTGACCACCAGAATCTGGCGCGGCGCCTCGCGGTTGGTCAGTTTCTTGATGAAAATCCCCTCCAGCCCAAAGGCCAGCGCCGCGCCGAGCGCCAGCAAGGCCGCGGGCTGGATGACGCCTGCGCCGGGGCGCAGCAACACCAGCGCCCCCAGCATGGCCAGCCCCGCCGCCGTCCAGCGCCAGCGGCCCACCTTTTCCCCCAAGAGCGGAATGGCAAACAGCATTGTCGCCACAGGGCTGAGAAAGCTCAGCGCATTGGCATCGGTCAGCGCCATCTGTGCCGCGGCGGCAAACAGCAACGCACCGCCCAACCAGCCCAGCACTGTCCGCGCCAGATGCAGGCCCCATTGCGGTGCACCGTTACGCGCGTTTTGCGCAACCGCACGGCGTGGCAACAGGGCGACGACAATCAGAACCGCCAGACAGCCAAAGACAAACCGGGCATGGCTGATCTGCAACGCATGGACCGGCTCGCCCAACGCGCCAGAGCCCAGTGCCTTGGCCAACAGCGTCGTGCTGGCAAAAAAGGCCGTGGCCACTACCATCGACAGCGCGGCGAAAATCGCAGGAGCAGGCATGATCACATCCAGTCAGCGCAGGCACAGCAAGACGCGCCCCAAACGACCGGGGCGCGCTTCATCTACTTGAAAATATCCCGGGGGGAGTCGCGCGCCAGCGCGGCGGGGGGGCGCCCCCCCCCCGCCCGCCCCCCGCCCCCCCGGGGGGGGGGGGGGTGTGGGGGGGGGGGGCCGGGCCCCCGGGGGGGGGGGGGCCGGGCCCCCCGGCGGCTCGTGCGCGCCGATGATGTTCACCATCGCCGCGTGCCCCACCGCGTC
>JAFIEK010000071.1 GCA_020832545.1 Pararhodobacter sp.
ATTGAGATTGGCGCTGCCTTGCATGATACGGCTCTCCTGTCGGTTCAGCAGGGGGGCTATACGGGCGAAGGCGCGCGAAGGGAAGGGGCGGTCAGGCTGTGGTGGCGCAAAACCAAAACCATCAGGTCGGCGCGCGATGGTCAGACGCCAACCCTTTCTGTGCCGCAACCAGCAGATTTCGCGCTTTTGGCGTGTCCGAAAGACGTATCGACTTTTCTAGCAATGGAACCGCTTCCCGGAATTTCCTGAGCTTGATCAGGTTCTCGGCTGTTTTCCTCAACAAGATGAAATTGCTTCCTTCGTCGAATGAAGGTAGCGCTGAAATGGGCCGTTGTGTGATCCATTCCACAAGGTATCTTTGCAGGCTGCCATTCAAAGTCAGGATTTTTGGGGCGTTGTCGTGGCCGAGTTCCTGTACCCGGATGTCCCTGTCGATATTTTTCAGACCGACGAAATTTTCGATGAACCGATTGTCGTGATCTTCGGGGTCCCAAAGAACCGTCCAGAAACTGTCCGGCGATTTTTGAATCGGTTCATGGAGGAATTTCTGACTATATTTCGTCAGCAGGCGGCTAAACATCGGATGGGCGGGGCATCTGGGGCAAATCGCGAAGACTTCGGCGTTCTGCACCCAAGAAAAGTAAAGCGCAGCGTAACCGCCGAGGGAATGTCCGAAGAAAAGCACGCGGGCGTAGTTTGGAAAGATGTCGCGCGTGGCCGAAGCCAAGGCCGCGCGTGACAAATACTGATAGCTGGTGCCCTGGCGTTGCGACACATGCAGGTTGTCGGCCCCGTTCGCCATCGCCTGCGATGTGCCAAAACCCCGGGGCTTCTTGTCAGCGCCGATATAATCAAATGTTACCAGAAGCACGGTGGCTTCTGTGTGCCCCTGATTCAGGGTGATCTGATAATCCGCAGTCTCAGCAACAACACTGCTCTGAATATCCATGATCCGAGATCCGTTTGCTCTCGACGGGAAGCATTGTTTTCACCGATAGCACAGCTGAATCCCTCAGCGCGTAAACTTCTTGTACTTCACCCGCTTCGGCTCCACCGAATCCGGACCAAGGCGGCGGATCTTGTCTTCTTCATAGGCCTCGAAGTTACCCTCGAACCACTCGACATGCGCCTCGCCTTCGAACGCCAGAATATGCGTGCACAGACGGTCAAGGAAGAAGCGGTCGTGCGAGATGATCACCGCGCAGCCTGCAAAATCGTCGAGCGCGGCTTCGAGCGCCTGAAGGGTTTCCACATCAAGGTCGTTGGTAGGTTCATCGAGCAGCAGCACATTGCCGCCTTCACGCAGCAGTTTGGCCAGATGCACCCGGTTGCGTTCACCGCCTGACAGCAGCCCCACCTTCTTCTGCTGGTCGCCGCCTTTGAAGTTGAACGCTCCGACATAGGCGCGCGAATTCATCGTGGCATCGCCCAGTTCCAGCACTTCCAGCTCATCCGAGATTTCCTGCCACACGGTCTTGCCAGCGTCGAGCGCATCGCGCGACTGGTCGACATAGGCCAGTTTCACCGTGTCGCCATAGGTAACGGTGCCCGCGTCAGGCTCCAACTGGCCGGTGAGCATGCGAAACAGCGTCGATTTCCCCGCGCCGTTGGGGCCGATCACACCGACGATGCCGCCGGGGGGCAGAGCAAACGAGAGATCCTCGATCAGAAGCTTGTCGCCCATCGCCTTTTTCAGACCCTCAACCTCGATCACCTTGCCGCCCAGGCGGGGGCCGTTGGGGATGATGATCTGGGCGGTGGCGATCTTTTCGCGCTCGGATTTGCCCGCCATTTCCTCATAGGCGTTGATCCGGGCCTTCTGCTTGGCCTGACGGGCCTTGGCGCCGGCCCTGATCCATTCCAGTTCGCGCTCAAGGGTCTTCTGCTTGGCCTTGTCTTCGCGCGATTCAAGGGCGAGGCGCTTGGCCTTCTTTTCCAGCCAGGTCGAATAATTGCCCTCATAGGGGATGCCGCGCCCGCGATCGAGCTCCAGAATCCACGAGGTGATGTCATCCAGGAAATAGCGGTCATGGGTGACGATCAGGATGGTGCCCTTGTACTCGATCAGGTGCTTTTGCAGCCATGCAATGGTTTCGGCGTCAAGGTGGTTGGTCGGCTCATCCAGCAGCAGCATGTCGGGCGCTTCGAGAAGCAGCTTGCAGAGCGCCACGCGGCGCTTTTCACCACCTGAGAGGCTGTCAACCGCCGCGTCATCGGGGGGGCAGCGCAGCGCCTCCATGGCGACATCGACCTGACTGTCGAGATCCCAGAGGTTCTCGGCGTCGATCTGGTCTTGCAGTGCAGCCATCTCGTCGGCGGTTTCATCTGAGTAATTCATTGCCAGTTCATTGTAGCGATCCAGCTTGGCCTGCTTGGCGGCGACCCCCTCCATCACATTGCCGCGAACATTCAGCGCCGGGTCAAGGTCCGGCTCCTGCGGCAGGTAGCCCACGCGCGCGCCCTTGGCGGCCCAGGCCTCGCCGCTGAAGTCCTTGTCCATCCCGGCCATGATGCGCAACAGCGTCGATTTACCCGAGCCGTTGACGCCGACCACACCGATCTTGACGCCGGGGAGAAAGTTCAGGCGGATGTTTTCAAAGCACTTCTTGCCGCCGGGATAGGTTTTAGAAACGCCATCCATGTGGTAAACATACTGATACGAGGCCATGTGCGTGCTCCGGAGAATGGGGAATTTGCCTTTCCCTACAGGGGGCGCGCGGGTTCTTCAAGGAGGATGCACCATGCGCCAGCGTCGCGCGTTTCTCGCTGCAGTTGTGGCTTTTGCACTGTCGCCGGGTGCGATGATGGCTCAGGAAATCTTCACCGATCAGGGGATGGCCTTGCGCGGCTATGATGCTGTGGCCTATTTCACTGTCGGTGAAGCCAGAGCAGGATCGGAAGACTGGACGGTTGACTGGGGCGGGGCGGAATGGCGTTTTGTGTCCGAAGCCAACCGCGATGCCTTTCTGGCCGCGCCGGAGGATTACGCACCGCAATATGGCGGCTTTTGCGCCTGGGCCATGTCGCAGGGCTACAGGGCCCCGATCAACCCGCATGCCTGGACGGTTGTTGAGGGGCGACTGTACCTGAATGCCTCGACCCGGGTGCATCGGCGCTGGACGCGTGACATGGAGGCGCATATCGAGCGCGCGGATGCCAATTGGCCAGAGTTGCGCGACTGAGCAGGCGACATCGCCCGGATATCACCTTTTCACCGCCCGCCTTCTCGCGCATAGTCAGCCTCATTCAGATATTTCCCAGACCGGGCCGGGCGCGAGAAACGCGATCTGCCACAGACCACGGAGTTCATTATGATCCTTGAGCTAATAGACGGCGGTGGCGTCGTGTATCTTCTGCTGGCCGCATTTATCATCGTCTCGCTGTTTCTGGGGGTGCGGATTGTGCCGCAGTCGCAGCAATATGTGGTGGAGCGGTTCGGACGGCTCAGGGTGGTGCTGGGGCCGGGGATCAACCTGATTGTGCCGTTCATCGATACTGTGGCGCACAAGATTTCGGTCCTTGAGCGCCAGTTGCCCAACACCCGGCAGGATGCGATCACCACCGACAACGTTCTGGTGCAGGTTGAAACCAGTGTGTTTTACCGGATCATGGAGCCGGAAAAGACGGTGTACCGCATCCGCGACGTTGATGCCGCGATCCAGACGACGGTGGCCGGGATCGTGCGCTCGGAAATCGGCACGATGGAACTGGACGAGGTGCAGGCCAACCGCGCGCGGCTGACCGAGCGGATCAGCGAGGCGATCAAGTTTGTGGTCGATGACTGGGGCATCGAAGTGACCCGCGCAGAACTGCTGGACGTCAACCTTGATGAGGCGACGCGCACGGCCATGCTGCAACAGCTGAACGCCGAACGCGCCCGCCGCGCGCTGGTGACCGAGGCCGAGGGCAAGCGCCGCGCGGTCGAACTGGCCGCCGATGGTGATCTTTACGCCGCACAGAAAGAGGCCGAGGCTCGCCGTATCCTTGCCGATGCCGAGGCATACGCCACCGGCGTCATCGCCGAGGCGATCGGCCGCAACGGGCTGGAGGCGGCGCAGTATCAGGTGGCGCTGAAGCAGGTCGAGGCACTGACCAAGGTGGGCGAGGGCCAGGGAAAACAAACCGTTATCGTGCCCGCACAGGCGTTGGATGCCTTTGGCGATGCGTTCAGAATGCTCAGGGGGAAGGGCTGATGCTGAGCGTCTGGTGGGTCTGGGTGGCGGCCGGGCTGGCGCTGGCCATCGTCGAAGTTGTGGTGCCGGGCTATATCTTCGTAGGCTTTGCGATAGGGGCAGTGGCGACAGGTGCGGCTATAGGGCTGGGACTTCCGGGCAGCGGCTGGCTGGTGGCGAACCCGATGAATGCGCTGTTGGTGTTTGCGGTTCTGTCGCTGGCCAGCTGGCTGATCCTGCGGCGGTCTTTGGGTCTTCGGCGGGGGCAGAGCAGGCGGATCCATCACGACATCAATCAGGATTGACGTGGCCGGGGCCTGACGCTGGGGCGAGATGCTGAGACAAGGCAAGGTAAGGGCGGCTCCCTCAGCCCAGGTCATGGCGCTCAAGCGCGCGCCAAAAGAGGGGGCGCTGCCCCCGCCGCCCGTTCCGAGCGACTCCACCGGGATATTTTTTGAGTAGATGAAATCAAGGGCCTCGCGCCACCTGTCGCAGGTTGCGCAGTCGTAGGTGGCCGGGCCGGGTCAGGGGTGCAGCATGACCTTGCCTTCGCCGGTTTTTAGTGCCGGAAGGATGCCATCAATGGCCTTTTCCAGGGGCAGCTGCGCGGCGGTGCGGGTTTGCCACTGGCCGGTGGCAAAGCGTTCCTGCACCTGCGCCACCACGGCGGCGCGGCGTTCAGGGCTGGCGGCGGGAAGCCATCGCGACAGCCAGAACCCCTCGATCCGTTTGTCCATGAAGATAAACTGCCCCATCTGTGTCAGGCTGGGGCTTGCATCGCTCATCTTGCCGTAGCTGATCCAGCGAGCGCCCGAGGGCATGGCGAAGAACAGGTCCGCCGTGACCTGATCGCCCACAGCATCAAGCAAAACGCGGGGTTTGTGGGTGCGGATCGCCGCGCGGGCCTGGGCTGAAAACTCAGGCGCCGAGGTGATCAACACCTCGGCCGCGCCAAGCGCACGCAGTTGTGCTGCGTCATCGGACCTGCGGATCACGGCGATGGCGTCCAGCCCCTCGTCGCGGGCAAGACCCAGCATCAACCGCCCCAGTTGCGACCCGGCGGCGTTGAGCACGAACGCCTTGCCGTGCACCTGGCGGACTGCTTCCAGAAGCGCCACGGCAGTAAGCGGGTTGACGATCAGCGCCGCGCCATCCTCATTGCGCAGATCATCGCGCAGCGGGATGCAGAGCGCGGCGTCGCTGATCGCATGCCCGGCCCAACTGCCGCTGCCGGTGCCAAGAAAGGCCACGCGCTGGCCCAACAGCGCCTCGGTCTGCGCACCGTTGCCACCGATCACCCGGCCCACGCCTTCAAAGCCCGCCGCAGCACCCTGCACGCGCGGCTGCCCATAGCCGCCC
The DNA here is from genome assembly GCA_020832545.1 of Pararhodobacter sp. GTDB lineage: Bacteria > Pseudomonadota > Alphaproteobacteria > Rhodobacterales > Rhodobacteraceae > Pararhodobacter. The sequence continues at coordinate 5,532 of JAFIEK010000071.1, forward strand.
TGAACGAAGAACAGGTCTGACGGGTTGACCGGGGCCATGATCACCTCGATCAGCACCTGGCCCGGGCCGGGGGCGGGCAAGGTGACTTCACGCCATTCAAGGAAGGGCGCCAGGTTGTCGGGCACCTGTGGCACCGCACCACTCGCAAATCCGCCTTCGCGCAGGGCAAGGGCGTGGGTTGTCTGCGTGTTTGCCTTGGTCATCGCGTCCTCCATGGTTTGGCGGATGCTAGCCTGCCCGGTCGTTCGCGCAAAGCCGCGGTTTCAGGTGACTTAACGTCAGGGCATACCAGCAGGTGAGTGGACGGACAACGAGGGCTCTGGCAGGTCGGTGCTCGCCAGCCGGTTGCGGTACTTCGAGGGTGTCTCGCCCATATGACGGCGAAAGGCGCGCGAGAAATAGGCAGGGTCGTCAAAGCCCAGGGCGTAGCCCACCTCGGCGATGGTCATCTGGGTATAGGCGAGAAGGCGGCAGGCCTCATGAAACTGGCGTGATTCGACAAAACGCGCCGCTGACAGCCCGCATGTCGCACGGCTGACGCGGTTCAGATGCGTGGGGGTCAGCGACAGGGCGGCAGCGTAGTTCTTCAGCGTCCAGCCGTCGCGCAGATGGCTGCGCACCAGCGCCTCGAACGCCTGCATGTGGCCCGCATATCGCGACACCGCAGCCGGTGCGCCCGCCTGCAACGCGCGCGCCGTCAGGCAGGCGATCTGCAACGCCAAAGCGCGCAGCATGGGCGCGCGGGCGGCGTCGGTGAAAGCGCGCTGGCGGATGATTTCCTCAAAGATCGCATCGATGTCCGGATCTGCGGGGGCCGCGCCCCAGCTTGCCAACGCAGAAGCCAGCGCCGCGCCCTTGCCAAAGGCCTCGGGCAGCTCTGACAGCGGCACGGTCAGCACAAACCCCTCTGTCCCAACCGAAAACCGGAAGCCATGCACGACCCAGGCGGGTATGCTGAGCAACACCGGCAGCTTCAGTTCGCGCGCGCGACCATCCACCGTGACCCAGGCCGTTCCACTGCGGATCAGGAAGAACTGGTGCAGATGCGGGTGACGGTGAGGGGCGATGCGCCAGTCATGCAGGCTTGCGCGGTCAGACGTGCGCTCACAATGCAATACATCCGGAAACCCCCGACCCTCGCCATAGAGGCCGTAGGCGGGAATGGCTGGGGTGACGGCGCTCATGTTCCAAAAATACCAGAGATAACCGGGATAATCCATTCAAATGATGCATCCATGTCATAGAATTACCAGTTACATATGTGGGGGAGGAACCATGCGCGCTCAGGTCGCCATCATCGGCGGCGGCCCTTCGGGGTTGCTGTTGTCACAGATCTTGATGCGGGCGGGGATCAGCACCGTGGTGCTGGAGCGTCAGACACGCGACTATGTTTTGGGCCGTATCCGCGCCGGTGTGCTGGAGCGTGGCGCGGTCGAAATGCTGCACCGCGCGGGCTGCGGGGAACGGCTGGCGCGCGAGGGGATCGCGCATGAGGGCTGCAACCTGTCCACCGTTAAGGGCATGTTCCGCGTCGATTTTCAGGCGCGGGTGGGTGAGGCGGTCACGGTCTATGGCCAGACCGAAGTGACGCAGGACCTCTATGCCGCGCAGGATGCGATGGGGGTTGTGATCATCCATGAGGCGGCCAATGTTGCGCTGCATGGTCTTGAGGGCAGTGCGCCTTGGGTCAGCTATGAAAAAGACGGCCAGAGCCACCGGATAGACTGCGACTATATCGCGGGTTGCGACGGGTTCCACGGCATCAGCCGCCAGTCCATCCCGGCTGACAAGCGCACTGAATATGAGCGGGTCTATCCGTTTGGCTGGCTGGGGGTTCTGTCACCTACCGCGCCAGCCGCTGAAGAGCTGATCTATGCCAATCACCCGCGCGGCTTTGCGCTGGCCTCGATGCGCAATGAAAAGCTCTCGCGCTACTACATTCAGGTGCCTTTAAGCGACAAGGTTGAGGATTGGTCTGATCTGGCCTTTTGGGACGAGTTGAAGCGCCGTCTGCCCGCCGAGGTGGCCGAGAGCATGGAAACCGGCCCATCGATCGAAAAATCCATCGCGCCCCTGCGCAGTTTCGTGGCCGAGCCGTTGCGCTGGGGACGGCTGTTTCTGGTGGGCGACGCTGCGCATATCGTGCCGCCGACGGGCGCGAAGGGGCTGAACCTTGCGGCCTCGGACGTCCATTACCTGTCCGAGGCGTTACAGGGCGCGATCCTTGAGAGTGACGCGGGCGCGCTTGATCAGTACGGGCCGCGTGCGCTCAAACGCATCTGGGGTGCGATGCGGTTCAGTTGGTGGATGACCTCAATTCTGCATCGTTTTCCCGGCCAGTCGGATTTCGATCAGAAGATCCAGGAAAGCGAACTTCTACAGCTTGAGACATTGGAAAGCGCGCAGGTTACCATGGCGCGTAACTACACCGGCCTGCCATACTGAGCGCGGCCCAAAGGGGGGACAGGATGAGTGAACGCCATGCGAAGGGCATGCAGACCCGCCGCAAAGTGCTGGGCGATGCCCATGTGGACCGGGCTGAGGCCGCCAAGGGCCCGCTGGACACGCCGTTTCAGGACCTGATCACCGAAGGGGCCTGGGGCACCGTCTGGGCCTCGGACGCCATAAGCCTGCGCGAGCGCTCGATGCTGACGCTGGCGCTGCTGGCGGCGACCGGGAATTTTGAGGAGATCCCCATGCATATCCGCGCCACGGCCCGCACCGGGGCCAGCCCGCGCGACGTGATGGAGGCGTTTCAGCACGTCGCCATCTATGCCGGGGTGCCGCGCGCCAATCATGCGATCAAGCTGGCAAAGCAGACCTATGCCGAGATGGAGGGGGAACAAAATGACTGACCTTGGCCCGCTGATACCGCGCAACCGCGCGGCGCATCCCGCGGCGTATGACCCTGATTACAAGACGTCGGTCACCCGCTCACCGAACCTGCCGCTACTGTCGATGGAATCGACGCTGACCGAGGAAACCGGGCCACGCTTTGGCCACGGCCTCTTGGGCGCGCTGGACAACAATCTGATTTTGAACTGGACCAAGGGCGCGGCCCCGGCGATCGGCGAGCGCATCCTGATGCATGGCCGCGTGATGGATGAGCTGGGCCGCCCTGTGCCGCACACACTGGTTGAGATCTGGCAGGCCAATGCCGGGGGGCGCTACCGGCACGTCAAGGACGGCTACCTAGCCCCGCTGGACCCCAATTTCGGCGGCTGCGGGCGCACGATCACCGATGAGAGCGGGTATTACCAGTTCCTGACCATCCGCCCCGGCGCCTATCCTTGGCCCAACCGCGCCAATGACTGGCGGCCGATGCATATTCATCTTTCGGTCTTTGGCCACAGCTTTGGCCAGCGGCTGATCACCCAGTTGTATTTCGAGGGTGATCCACTGATTGACCACTGCCCGATCGCCGCTACCGTCAAGTCGCGCAGCCAGCTTGACCGGCTGGTCGCACCGCTGGACATGGCCCACGCCCGCCCGCTCGATTTTCTCGCCTACAGGTTCGATGTCGTTTTGCGCGGGCGGCGGCAGACAATGTTCGAGAACAAGCTGGAGGGGATGTGATCATGGTGCAGAAACTGGACATGCTGGTTGAAACGGCCTCGCAGACCGGCGGGCCCTATGTGCATATCGGCTGCATTCCTACCTTCGCCGGGCTGGAGGGGATCTACCCCGAAGATCTGGGCAAGCGCGCCATTGAAGACGGCGCGCAAGGGGAGGTCATCACCATCACCGGCGCGGTTTATGACGGTATGGGATGGGCCCTGCGTGATGCCATGTGTGAGAGCTGGCAGGCGGATGCCAAGGGGCGCTTTCCGGGGCAGGAGGGGGCCGACCCCAAGGTCAACGGCTTTGCACGCTTTGCGGCAGACGGCGAGAGCGGCGAATTCACCCTGCGCACCGTCAAGCCGGGCCGCGTGGCGATGCGCGGCGGCGGGTTTCAGGCGCCGCATATCGCGCTGTGGATTGTTGCTCGGGGCATCAACACCGGCTTGCAGACGCGGATCTATTTTGAGGATGAAGATAATTCCGGCGACCCGCTCCTGGCGCGGATCGAACAGCGACAGCGGGCAGAGACCCTTATTGCGAAGAAAACTGGCGACGGTCTGTACCGGTTCGACATCCGCCTTCAGGGAGAGGGCGAAACCGTTTTTCTGGACATGTAAGGAGGGACCATGACGGACCCCGCAAACGCCCCCCATCCTGAAAACAACCCCTGTATTATCTGCGTGGCAATCACTGGATCAGTGCCCACGAAGGCCGACAACCCGGCGGTGCCGGTAACGATTGATGAGCAGGTTGAGAGTACGCAGGCTGCATTCGAGGCCGGGGCCAGCATTGCCCATTGCCATGTGCGCGACGATGCAGGCGCGCCGACGTCAGACCCCGCGCGGTTTGCGCGACTTAAGGAGGGGCTGGAAAAGCACTGCGCCGGCATGATCATCCAGTTTTCGACAGGCGGGCGTTCCGGGGCCGGCGCGGCGCGCGGCGGCATGCTGCCGCTCAGGCCCGACATGGCCTCGCTGGCGGTGGGCAGTAACAATTTTCCAACCCGAGTCTACGAGAATTCACCTGATCTGGTGGATTGGCTGGCCGCAGAAATGCAGAAATACGATGTCATGCCGGAAATCGAGGCCTTTGATCTGTCGCATATCGTGCAGGCCGCGAAAATGGCGACAGACGGCAGACTGAACGCGCCGCTTTATGTGCAGTTCGTCATGGGTGTGAAAAACGCCATGCCTGCCGATGAGCGGATCTTCGATTTCTACATCGAAATGCTGAACCGCTTTGCCCCGAATGCGCTTTGGTGCGGGGCCGGGATCGGCGCGAACCAGATTGCGGTCAATGAGTGGTGCATTGCGCGGGGCGGGCACACAAGAACCGGTCTGGAAGACAATGTGCGGCTGGATCGGCACACCCTCGCGCCGTCGAATGCCGCGCTGGTGGGCCTTGCGGCGGCGCTTTGTGTGAAACACCACCGCCCCGTCGCAACATGGCAACAGGCTCGCGCGATCCTTGGTCGCCCGTTGCGGCAGGGCTGAGGCGCGCGTCAGGCATCATCCAGCGGTTCGATCAGGTCGGGCCCCTCGGCACGGTTGGAATTGACGGCGGTGCCGACGCGGTGCGCGCTCAGTGCCCCGTCGGGCAGCGCGCGCATCAGTCGCGCCGCGCCGTGACCCGCCTCACCCAGCCAAAGGGGCCAATCCTCAGGGTTCAGGATCACCGGCACACGGTCATGCAGCGCGGCCATGGCCCCGGAAGCAGCGCAGGTGACAATGGCACAGGTCGCGATCCGCGCGCCCTCGGGCCCGTTCCAGGCTTGCCAGACCCCGGCAAACACCATCGGCGCATGATCAGAGCGGCGGATGAACCAGGGCAGCCTTGCCTCGTCGTCCTTCGTCCATTCATAGAAACCTGTGGCGGGTATCAGGCAGCGGCGACGGCGGGCAGCTTGTGAAAAAGCGGGTTTTTCGGCAATCGTCTCGCCTCTTGCGTTGAACAGAAGCGGCCCGTCTGTCGGGTGTTTGTACCAACGCGGAATGAAGCCCCAGCGCATGGGGCCGTAATGGCGGCTACCGTCGCGGCTGACGACGGCTGCGACGGGTTGCGTGGGGCAGACGTTGAAGCGCGGCACCGGCGGCAAGTCATTGGCCGGGGCCGCGCCGAAAAGCTGCGCCATGGCGTCGTCAGGCAGGGTGATGGCAAAGCGTCCGCACATGCGGGTAGCTGGCCACGGCGGGGCGCTGGGGTCAAGCGCGCCTCGCCCGCGTGGTTCTCACTCTCCGGCGGCGCAGTCCGCTATGGCCTGTACCATGTCGCGCATCAGCGTTTCATAGAGCGCCGGGCCGGGGTCCAGCATGGTGCCCGCCGGGTCCAGCGGCCGACCGACGCGCAGCGTAGCCCCTTCGGTGACCAGCGCAACATAGGCGTCAGGGTGATTGACCTCAGGGAAAATGCACTCGGCCCCGGCATCTGTCAGATTGGCACGGATCGTTGACAGGCGCGCCGCACCCGGGCTGGCGGCATCGCCCAGCGTGATCGCGCCAAGAACATTCAGCCCGAAGCTGTTGGCGAAGTAGCCATACGCATCATGATAGACGACAATCCCGGTGTCACGGGCCGGAGCGAGAATGGTTTCCAGCTCTGCCTTGAGGTCTTCGATACGCGCGCGACCCGCTTCTGCATTGGCTTCATAGGTGGCCGCATTGTCAGGGTCCATCGTGGCGAGGCGCTCGGCAATAGCACTCAGCCAAAGCGCGGCATTGTCCGGGTTCAGCCAGGCGTGGGCGTCAACATCGCCGTGGTGGTGGTCATGCGAATGGCCGTGGGCATCGTCATGGCCATGCTCATCATTGTGCCCGTGCTCTTCCTCATGTTCATGGCCGTGATCATCGCTGTGGCC
>JAFIEK010000072.1 GCA_020832545.1 Pararhodobacter sp.
GCGCTTCCAGCAGCCGTCAAGCCTCGCCGCATAGGGTCGCGCCGTAGCGCTTACGCTGAACACACTGGTCGGGCAGATCAGGCAAAGCAATGGGAAAGCAGTGTGCGTTGCCGGGGATGTGAAGGATGAAGACTATGCCCTGTCCCTTGTTGATCTGGCCGAACAGCATTTTGGCGGCCTTGATGGCGCGTTCAACAATGCGGGTACCATGGGCGATATGGGCCCTGTTACTGAAATGGAAACAGACAACTGGCAAACCACTATTGCAACCAACCTCACCAGCGCATTCTTCGCGGCCAAAGCTCAACTTCCTGCAATGGTGAAGAGAGGAGGTGGGTCAATGGTGTTTACCGGTACATTTGTTGGATTCAGCAATGGTGGGATGCCCGGCATGGGGGCTTATGCTGCATCCAAGGCCGGGTTGATCGGTCTGGTGCAATCGTTGGCGTCTGACCATGCCGCGCAAAGCATTCGCGTCAATACTATTTTGCCAGGCGGTACCAAAACCGATATGGCAGGTGATGACCCGGAAACGCACGCGTTTATTGCCGGATTGCATCCTCTGAAGCGCATGGCTGAACCGAAAGAGATCGCACAGGCAGCCATGTTCCTGTTGTCAGATCGGTCAAGTTTCGTAACTGGCTCTCCTATGGCGGTTGATGGTGGCATGGCAACCAGACTGCTTTGAAAAGCAGCCATTGGCCATCGCGTGGCCAATGGCGGTTCAGCCCCGCAGGCGGACCCTCATCCTGACCTCTTCACTTAACCACCGCGCCTCAATCCCGCCCGCGAAACGGCTCGACGTATTGCAGCGCCATGTCCCATGGGAAGAAGATCCAGGTGTCCTGGCTGACCTCGGTGATATAGGTCTCCACCATCGGCTTGCCTTTGGGTTTGGCATAGACGGTGGCGTAATGGGCCTTTGGGTAGAGCGCGCGCACCAGTTCCAGTGTCTTGCCGGTATCCACCAGATCATCGACGACCAGCACGCCCTCGCCATCCGCCCCCATGATCGACGATTGCGGTGACTTGATCACCGTGGCCTCGGCTTGCGTCTGGCGGTCATAGCTTTTCACCGAGATCGTATCGACCACTCGGATATCCAGCTCACGCGACACAATCATCGCCGGGGCCATGCCGCCGCGGGTGATCGCCACCACCGCGCGCCAATGGCCATCATCCGGCCCCAGCCCCTGCAGCCGCCAAGCCAGTGCGCGCGCGTCGCGGTGCAACTGGTCCCAGCTGACGTGAAAACCCTTTTCGTGCGGCAGCCGGTCGTTCATGGCCTACTCCTTCGCGGCGGGCTGATGGCCTGTGGTGGCGATGTCGGGCGCATCGACCGCCTTCATGCCGACCACATGATAGCCCGCATCGACATGCAGCACCTCGCCCGTGGTGCCCGAGCCCAGATCGGACAGCAGGTAGAGCGCGGCCTTGCCGACCTCTTCCTGTGTTACGTTGCGCCGCAGGGGCGAATTCAGCTCATTCCACTTCATGATATAGCGGAAATCACCGATGCCCGAGGCCGCCAGCGTCTTGATCGGCCCGGCCGAAATGGCGTTGACGCGGATGCCGTCACGGCCCAGATCCTCGGCCATATACATCACGCTTGATTCCAGCGCGGCCTTGGCCAGCCCCATCACATTGTAATGCGGCATCACCTTTTCCGCGCCGTAATAGGTCAACGTCAGAAGGCTGCCGCCGGGGCGCATCATGGCCGCCGCGCGCTTGCACACGGCAGTGAAGGAATAGACGGAAATATCCATCGTCATCAGGAAATTCTCGCGCGTGGTATCGACATAGCGCCCGCGCAGCTCATCCTTGTTGGAAAATCCGATCGCATGGACCACAAAGTCGATCTCGCCCCAGAGCGCCTTGAGATCGGCGAACAGCTGATCAAGCGACTCCATGTTCGCCACATCGCATTCAAATACCCGCGGCGTGCCCAGACGTTCGGCCAGCGGCACAACACGTTTCTTCAGCTGCTCGCCCTGGTAGGAAAAGGCCAGTTCGGCCCCCTGCGCCGCCAATGCCTGCGCGATGCCCCAGGCAATCGACTTGTCATTGGCCAGCCCCATGACAAGACCCCGCTTGCCTTCCATGAACCCTGCTGACATCGGTGTCTCCGGCTGTTGTGCTGACCCGTTCAGCAATAGGCGAAAGGTCAGGCATCATCAAGGCCGCGTGATCACGGTTGCCGTGCAATCGGTGCGGGGCTGCGGGGGCCGGGCGGGGTGACGCGACGACAAGGATGAGCGGAATTAGCCCTATGCCGATGGTCACGCGGATTTTAGTCTTGCAGGTGCGGGTTCCTCTGGCGGAGTGTGATGAAATCCCTCATGGAGGCGCCGCAATCACGGTGCAAAGCGTATGATGAACGACAGTAAAGCAGACGATTCCGAGGTTCGGAGCGGCCATTTCGCCGGGGATGACCCGTTCACGCTGGCGCGCGGCTGGCTGGCTGAGGCTGCCAAGACCGAGCCGAATGACCCCAACGCCATCGCACTGGCAACCGTCGACCCGTCGGGCCTGCCGAATGTGCGCATGGTGTTGTTGAAAGAGATCGAGGACGCCGGTTTCGTGTTCTACACCAATTATTCCAGCGTAAAGGCGCAGGAGATCGAGGCGGGCGGCATGGCGGCGTTTGTCATGCACTGGAAATCGCTGCGCCGGCAGATACGGGTGCGGGGCCGGGTCGAGCGGGTCGAGGGGGGCGAGGCCGATACCTATTTCGCCTCGCGCTCATTGCAGTCACGGCTGGGGGCCTGGGCCTCGCGGCAGTCGCAGCCACTGGCCTCGCGCGCGACGCTGATGGCCGAGGTCGCGCGCCAGACACTGCGGCATGGAACCAATCCGCCGCGTCCGGCGTTTTGGGGAGGATACAGGATCATTCCACTTGAGATTGAATTCTGGGCTGATGGTGCCTTCCGGCTCCATGATCGGTTCCGCTGGCACCGTGCCACACCCGATGCGCCTTGGCAGATCATGCGGCTCAGCCCATGAGGCCGTCATGAGCGAGGTGCCGCTCGCGGCGCACCAAACGGACGTTACGGGGGCTTGAATCCCATGCAAATTGCGACGAATGTGTGGATTGACATAAATCATGTTCCGGGTTGGGGCGAACAATGGTTGAGATAGAACGTGGGCTTCCGCGGATGCGCGGGAGTGTTAAATGGTTTGATCCTGGCAAAGGCTTCGGGTTCATTGTGTCTGAATCGGGCGGACCCGATATTTTGTTGCATGTCAATGCGTTGCGTAATTTTGGGCAAAGCTCGGTCTGTGATCGTGCGGTAGTCGACGTCACGGTTCAGCAGACCCAGCGCGGGTTGCAGGTGGTCGAGGTGTTCGAAGTTTTGCCGCCCGAGTCCGAGGGTGATGACGAGGGTTCCGAGAACCTGATCAGCGACGATGAGGCGCTGACCCTGCCACTGGAACCCGCACGGGTGAAGTGGTTTGACAAGGTCAAGGGCTTTGGATTTGCCAATGTCTTTGGTCGCTCGGAAGATGTCTTCATTCACATGGAAGCGTTGCGCCGATCTGGTTTTGCCGATCTGCAACCGGGCGAGGCCGTAGGTCTGCGTGTGACCGAAGGCGACCGCGGACGCATGGCCGTGGTGATCGCACCCTGGGAAACCGCTGTCAGGAAATCCGCCTGATGGTGTGGTCCGTGCGGCTGCGTGGCGACCTGCGGCGGCGTGGCGTTCTGGCTGTACTGGCGCTGGCGGTTGCGGGCCTTGTCATGCTGGCGGCACCCGGCGTGCAGGCCGCGTGCCGCGACACCCAGGTGGACCTGCGTGGCAGTTGGGGGCAAGCACGCTTCACTGTCGAAATTGCCGATACCGACGATCTGCGCGCACGCGGGTTGATGCACCGCGAATCGATGCCACGCTTTTCCGGCATGCTCTTTGTCTATGACCGGCCTGACCGGGCCGTGTTCTGGATGGAGAACACGCTGATCCCGCTGGATATGCTGTTTATCGACGACACCGGGCAGGTGACCCATATCCACCATGAGGCCCGGCCGCTGGACCGCACGCCGATCGACGGCGGGCCAGATGTGCTGATGGTGCTGGAAATCAACGGCGGCATGGCGCGGCGGCTGGGGATTGTTGCGGGCAGCGAACTGCGCCACCCGCGTCTGGACCCGTCGCAGGCGCTTTGGCCCTGCGAAGAGTGACCCCCCCCTCTGAATGGGCCTTTTCACCGCTGATCGCATCGGCTAAGGAGCATCCAGTCGGGGCGTGGCGCAGCTTGGTAGCGCGACGGTTTTGGGTACCGTAGGTCGTAGGTTCGAATCCTATCGCCCCGACCATCTCATTTTATCATGCGGCTCTGGAGTATCGCACGAAGACTGCGTAAGAAGTCCGGGCCTGCGCAAGTATACGGCGCGCTGCGGGCGAAACACCCTTGGCACGATGTACCTGTTCCGGTCAGTCGATAGTTCGGAGAAGAATATGGAACCGAGACGGCTTTATGTCCTTACCAAGGCCCGCAGTGGCTCGAACCAGTTCGCGGCTTACGTCAACCAGGTGCCGGGTTGTCGCTGTTACGGCGAAGTGTTCAAGAAAAACTATCCGGCAAACCGGGATCTCTGGAAGGGTATGGTGAAGCGGTTCCCCAACGCAGATGACGCGGTTTTCCTGCACAAGACTGATCTTTGCGCGTTCTGGGATACGTTTGTGGCATCACACACGGGAGAAACGGACATTGTGGGCGCGCGGGTGTTCTATCATCATCGCAGGTCTGACCCGTTGTGGAGCCAGCGGATTTTCAGCCCCGACAGTCTGATTGTGCATCTGTGGCGCGACTCGATATTCGCGTCGTATGTGTCCACCATACGTGCGAAGGCGTCAGGCGAGTGGTTGAAACGCAAGGATTCAGAGCAAAGCGATTCTGATTCGCGCACACCGCGTGAAGCCGCAGGTGGTGAATTGCTGGAGTTCGATGTGGTGGAGTATCAGGCATATCGGCGGTCGGCGCTTCGCTGGTTCCGGAGAACCGAAGCACTTCTGGCCGATCATCCCAATGTGTTGAGTGTGGAGTATTCCGAGATCGCCCAGCCTGAGCGCCTGGCTGTGCGCTTGGGGGAGTTTCTGGGCAAAGCCGTGGCCTTGCAGGAAACCTATCAAAAGACGACCACCCGCCCGCCGATCAGCTATCTGGCGAACCCTGAGGATGCGCGGGAGTTTGTCGACGACAGATTGTCAAAGCCACGGGCGAGGGCCGGATCACAACCTTGACAGAGCGCTGTCGAAGGTGATGCGCCGCAAGGGTGATCGAGGTCGGAGGTGACTTGTCGGTCCGGCTGTTCCTTATTGCTTCACAAGGGCTTGCCGGACGGCAAAGCCCTCTTGATGTGGGCGGGTCCGACACATAACTGAAACTGATAACATTCGGAGGATTTCATGCAGATCAAGATCAACACCGACCACAACATCCATGGCGACGAGCGGCTGAAGGAAAGTGTGCGCCAGATGGTCGAGCAGGGGCTTGGCCATGTTCTGTCGCGCCTGACGCGGGTTGAGGTGCATCTGCAGGACGAGAATGCGCTCAAGGGTGGTGCGGATGATATCCGCTGCATGATCGAGGCGCGGCCCGTGGGCATGGCACCGCAAGCGGTCACCCACAATGACGCCAATGTGGAAGCGGCGGCACGGGCAGCGGCCAAGAAGCTGCGCAACCTGCTGGAAAGCGAATTCGGCAAGATCGACCGCAAGCGCTGACCCGCTGCGCGCTGCGGTCAGCTTTGGCCCGGCGCGGGCGCCGGGCGGGCGGGGCATCGAACCCCGCCCGCCCGATCGGGGCGCAGGCGCGCCCCTCTGGCCCGGTTGCACGCCTGGCGCGCGATAGTCAGCGGGCGGGGGGTGGTGTGGCCTTGCCGTTTCGCTCCGGCAGGCTGGCCAGCGCCACCCCCGCCAGCACCACCAGCGACGCCGCCGTGGCCGCCATTGTCAGCCGTTCGCCCAGAAGCAGCACGCCGCCCGCCAGCGCGATCACCGGTACGGTTAGCTGCGCGACCGCTGCGCGCGCCGCCCCCAGCGTGGGCACAACCGCATACCACAGCGCATAGCCCAGCCCCGATGTCACCGCGCCCGAGATCACCGCCAGCGCGATACCGCTGTGTGTCAGAGTCGTGAGCGCCAGCCAGGGCAGCGCCAGCACCGCCACCATCGGCACCGCCAGCGCGAAGTTGGTGGCGGTGACCGCCAGCGGCCGGATCGCCCCGCGCCCGGCCAGCGAGTAAAGTCCCCAGCCGACCGCAGCCAGCGCCATCAGCCCCGCCGCGCCCGGGGCGGGCACGGCCTGCGCCCCAGGCAATAGCAGCGCGCCCAGCCCGGCCATGGCCAGCGCCGCCCCGGCCAGACGCCGTGCGGCGGGGCGTTCGCCGCTGACAAGTGCGCCGGAGAGCATGGTCACCTGCACCACGCCAAACAGGATCAGCGCGCCGATACCGGCATCAAGCGCGACATAGGCCAGCGAAAAGCCCACCAGATAGAGCGTCAAGGCCGCCGCCGCACCCCATTGCGCCCGAGCCGGGCGCGGCCATTCGCGCACCAGCAGTACCAGCATCAGTGCACCGGCCAGCACCCGGATCAGCGCGAAGCTCAGCGGGTCGATCAGCTCACCGGCCAGAGCCGCGCGGTTCAGCAGTGAATTGGCCGCAAATGCCGCCATCACCAGCGCGGTGAGCAGGAAAAGGCGCATGCGCTCAGGCCGGAGGGAAAACGGCGTCCAGCGCCCGCTCAAGCCGTTGCAGCGTGCCGGGTATGTCCTTGAGCTTGTCCAGCCCGAACAGCCCCAGCCGGAAGGTGCGGAAATCCGCCCCTTCGCCGACATGAAGCGGCACGCCGGCTGCGATCTGTGCGCCTGCGGCGAGGAATTTCTTGCCGCTCTGTACCTCGGCATCGTCGGTGTAGCTGACCACCACGCCGGGCGCGGCAAACCCTTCGGCTGCGACCGAGGCCAGCCCGCGCGCTTTCAGCGCCGCGCGCACGGCATTGCCCAGCTCCCATTGCGCAGCGCAGGATTGCGCAAAGCCCATGGCTTGCGTTTCCAGCATGGCATCGCGGAAACCGCGCAGCGCATCTGTGGGCATGGTAGCATGATAGGCATGCCCGCCGCCTTCATAGGCCGCCATGATCATGCGCCATTTCTTCAGATCCAGCGCGAAGGAACTGGTCTCGGTCACAGTCAGTCGCTCTTCAGCGCGCGGGCCCAGCACCACCAGCCCTGCCGAGGGCGAGGCGCTCCAGCCCTTTTGTGGGGCAGAGATCAGCACATCCACCCCCAGCGCCGCCATATCCACCCAGACACAGCCCGAGGCGATGCAATCCAGCACCATGAGCGCGCCGACTTCATGCGCGGCGGCGGACATGGCGGCGATATAATCATCCGGCAGGATCAGCCCGGCCGAGGTTTCGACATGCGGGGCAAAGACGGCCTCGGGCCGGGTCGCCAGAATGCGCGCCACCACGTCGTCGATGGGCGGCGGGGCAAAGGCGGGTTGCGGCGCATTGCCTGCGGGGCGGGCCATCACCACATCGATATCGGTCGCAATGCCACCAGCCTCGAATATCTGGCTCCAGCGGAATGAGAACAAGCCGTTGCGCAGGATCAGAACCTTGCCCTGACCGAATTGGCGCGCCACCGATTCCATTGCATAGCTGCCGCCCCCCGGCACCACCACGACGGCGCTGCCGGTGTAGGCCTCTTTGGCAATGGCTGAGATATCGCGCATCACCGCCTGAAAGGTGGTGGACATGTGGTTGAGCGCGCGGTCGGTAAAGACGACCGAGAATTCATCAAGTCCATCGGGGTCTACATGAGGGTGCAGGGCTGGCATTGGCTGGCTCCGTTGAGGTGTGTTCGCACCCTAGTCGCGGCTGCGGAAACCTGCAAACGGATTGGGCAAACGCAGTGGACTGCTCTGCCACCGCTATGCACCGTTGCGGGGTTTTTTGCCGGCACCAAACTGAGCTATGGTGCGTTGGTGCGATGGTGCTAGGATACGCACGCACAAACCACGAGACCGCGATGCCCGCCACCTCCGACCCGGCCTCCCGCCTGATTGTTCTGTCCCTTTCCGTGCTGCTGGTCATCATGATCGGCTGGCTGCTGATGGTTGGCAAAAGCATTCTGATGCCGATCATGATTGCGATTCTGTCGGTTTATGTGATCGCCACCTCGTCCAAAGCCATGGCACGCTGGCCGGTGACCCGGCGCCTGCCAGAGTTTCTGCGCAAGATCCTGCTGGGGCTGATGTTCATTCTGGTCCTTGCCGCGCTGAACTGGGTGGTGATTGTCACGGCGCGCGATCTGGTGGCGCTGGCCCCGGCCTATCAGGCCAATATCGAACGGATGATCACCCAGGGTTTTGGCCTGTTCGGCCTTGAGGAAAACGCCGATTGGGAAACCATCGCCGAGGTGGTTTTTGGCCGGATCGACATGCCGATGGTGATCGGTGGTCTGGCGGGTTCGGTGGGCTCGATGGTGGGCGTTCTGGTGCTGGCGGTGGTCTATGCGGTCTTTCTTGCCGCCGAGGCCACGGGCTTTGCCCACAAGCTGGCCGTGGCGCTGCCGAACCGTATGCAGGCCATGCGCACGCAAGCGGTGATCGAGGCGATCAACGCGCGGATCGGCGATTATCTGGCGGTCAAGACGCTGATCAACGTGATCGTGGGCACGTTGTCCTGGGCGGTGCTGCGGCTTTTCGGGGTGGATCATGCGCTGTTCTGGGCGCTGATGATCGGACTGCTGAACTACATCCCCTATTTCGGTTCGCTTTTTGCCGTGGCGTTTCCGGTGCTGATGACGATGGTGCAGTTTGGCTCCATCCAGTTTGCGCTTCTGGTGCTGGGCAGCCTGACGGCGATCAACATGTGGGTGGGCAACTGGCTGGAGCCGCGCATGATCGGCGGCAAGGTGAACATGTCGCCGTTTGTCGTGGTGGCGGCATTGTCGTTCTGGACCACGCTCTGGGGGGTTGCCGGGGCCATTCTGGCGGTGCCGATGACCTCGACCCTGGCGATCATTCTCGCCAGTTTCACCCAGACCAGGCCGTTCGCGGTTCTGCTGGCCAAGGATGTCAGCGAATTCGAACCTCCGCGCGAACGACTGGCCGAGCTGCCAGAGCCGTCTTCGCAATAGCCTCCGCAACATTGTCGAAGCGCCCGCACGCCCCCATATTGATGTCATAGCCCCAACCGCAGGACCCCGCCGCCGCCGATGACCGAGCCGACACCCACGCCGCCGCTGCCTGAACTGCTGGTCGGTTCCTACAATGTCCATAAGGGCGTGGGCAATGACATGCGCCGCGACCCGGCCCGCATTGTCGAGGTGATCCGCGAAATCGGTGGCGATATCATTGCGCTGCAAGAGGTTGACCGGCGGTTCGGTGACCGCAAGGGGGTGCTGGACCTTGATTATCTGGCCGAGACCACGGGCCTTGCGCCGGTGACGCTGGAGGGGCGGCTGGGGCGGCTGGCGCATGGCTGGCACGGCAATCTTCTGCTGTTTCGCGGCGCCGAGGTTGAGGACGCGCGCGCCATCACCCTGCCGGGGCTGGAGCCGCGCGGCGCCATCGTGGCCGACCTGCGCGTGGCCGGTCGCCCGCTGAGGGTGATTGCGGTGCATCTGGGCCTCTTGCACCAGTCACGCCTGATGCAGGCGCGCCGTCTGGTCGAAGAGATCGAAGGCGGTGACGGGCGACCGACGCTGGTGATGGGCGATATGAACGAATGGCGGCTGGGCACCAGTTGTTCGCTGATGCCCCTGCGCCGGGGGTTGCGGGCGGTCAAGCGTTCGGCCGAACTGAGCGTGCCAAGTTTTCCCGCCCGCATGCCGGTGCTGCCGCTTGACCGGATCATCACCTGTAACCTGTCGGTGCTGAGCGCGATCGAACCCCATGTCTCACCGCTGGCACGTCTGGCCTCGGATCATCTGCCGATCAAGGCGCGGCTGCGGTTCACCTCATGATTGCATGGATGGTTGACTGGCTGTTCTGGATCAGCGTGATCGCCGCAATCGTGGTGCTGGGCTCGGTGGTGGCGCTGTGGTCCTATGGCCGCTTCGCCCGCCGCGCGCTCGGTCCGCCCTCGCAGGCGCTGCCGCCGGGCGAGGATGCGCCGCTGGACCGCCTGCTGGCCCCGCATGAGGCGGCGCATCCTGGCAAAAGCGGGGCGATGTTCATCTTCAATCCGTATGAAGCCTTTGCCCTGCGCGCGCAGCTGACCGCGCTGGCGGCGCGCAGCGTCGATGTGCAGTATTACA
Organism: Pararhodobacter sp.; assembly: GCA_020832545.1. Lineage (GTDB taxonomy): Bacteria > Pseudomonadota > Alphaproteobacteria > Rhodobacterales > Rhodobacteraceae > Pararhodobacter. Next base: position 10,270 of record JAFIEK010000072.1, read on the forward strand.
TCTGGTATGACGACATGACCGGGCGCCTATTGGCGCAGGCGCTGCTGGAGGCGGCGGACCGCGGGGTGCGGGTGCGCATGTTGCTTGACGATGTGAATGTGCTGGGCCGTGACCCGCTTTATCTGGCGCTTGACCGTCATCCGGGGGTTGAGGTGCGGTTGTTCAACCCGATCCGCAACCGCGAACGCTCCATCCGGCGCGGGGTTGAGCTGTTCTTCAATCTGGTGCGCTATAACCGGCGCATGCATGGCAAGGCATGGATCGTTGACGGGCGGCTGGCGCTGATCGGCGGGCGCAATGTGGGCGATGTCTATTTCGGTGCCGCCACCGGGCGACGGCGCAACAACGATGATATTGACCTGGCTCTGGCTGGCCCGGTGGTGACAAGCGCCGCGGATGCCTTTGATGATTTCTGGAATTCGGGGCTGGCGCTGCCGATCAAATCGCTCTGGCACAAGCGCCGCACCAGCCTGTCGCGGCTGCGCGCCCGGCTGGCGCGCGACCGCCGTACAGGCGCCGTAGCAGGTTATCTGGAGCGGATTGCGATGGTGCGGCACGACCGGCGGGCTATGGGGGCAGATGTCGAGGGCGCGGAACACGATTTGCCCCTCGATGCGCTGCGCTGGTCCTCGGCCACCCGGCTTGTCGCCGACCCGCCGCACAAGGCACTGGGCACTGGCCAGACCGACTGGTTGCCCGAAGAACTGATGCCCAGCCTGAATGAAACCGAATCCAGCTTGCGGATCATGACCCCGTATCTGGTGCCGGGCACAGCCGGGCTGGCGGCGCTGTCAGGGCTGGCCGCGCGCGGTGTGCAGGTGGAAATTGTGACCAATGCGCTGTCGGTGAATGATCATGTCGTGGTGCATGGTGCCTACCGCTGGTATCGCAAGGCGTTGATCGCCGCCGGTGTCAGACTGCATGAGTTTTCTGCCCGCCCCGGTCGCGGGCCCTGGCCGGTGCAGCCGCGCGAGATGCTGCACGGCAAGGCCATGACCATCGACCATCGGCTGGGGTTTGCGGGGTCGTTCAATTTTGACCTGCGCTCGGCCTTTCTCAACACCGAAATCGGGGTCATTTTTAACGAGCCCGCGCTTCTGGCTGAACTCAATGACCGTTTTGACCGGGCGATCACGCCCGAGCGCGCCTTTGCACTGGCGCTGAATGGTAAGCGCGTCATCTGGCAACGCGGGGACGAGGCACCCTTTGCGACCGAGCCCGACAGCGCGTTTTCGCGCAGGCTGGTGTCTTTTGTCGTCGGGCACCTGCCGATCCATCGATGGCTTTGAGCGCGCAGGCGGGGGGGGGGGGCCCCCCCCCCCCCCCCGCGGCCCGAGGGCCCGAGCCCGAAGTCCCCGGCTCGCGCCTCCACAAAAACGGATACTCCAT
>JAFIEK010000073.1 GCA_020832545.1 Pararhodobacter sp.
CACTGTGTCGGCCTGCGGCGACCCCAAAAGTTCCCCAACGGCCGTTTTGTCGGTATACCTTTTCCCCCCCCCCCCCGGGGGCGGGGCGGTTTTCCATTCATCCAAGGAGCCAGATACCATGTGGCCGAACAACGCCAAATGCGCGGTGATGCTCACCTTTGATTTCGACGCCGAAACACTTTGGCTATCGCGCGACCCTGCCAATGCCCGCAAACCGGGTGTCTTGTCCAAGGGGATCTACGGCGCGCGGCGCGGTGTTCCCGAGATCCTGAAACTGCTACGCGAATACAAGCTACCCTCTACCTTTTTTGTGCCGGGCTGGACCGCCGAAAAATACCCTGACCGCATCCACGCGATACTGGAAGACGGACACGAGATCGGTCACCACAGCTATCTGCACGAATGGATCGACCCCGATAAACCGCTCGAAGAGCGCGAAAGTTTTGAGCGCGCACTCGAGGCGCTGGACAAGGTCGCTGGCATCAAGCCTGTCGGCTACCGCTCGCCCGCCGGTGAGACCAGCCCGACGCTGATGGGCCTCCTGAACGAGCATGGCCTGCTCTATGACAGCTCGCTGATGACCGACGTAGTGCCCTATCGCCATACCCTCGACGATGGCACGCCCGGCCCGGTGGAACTGCCGTGGCACTGGTCCACCGATGACGCGCCGTTTATGATGTTCGCCATTCAGGCACCGCGCCCGATGTTCACCAATGACCACGTCTTCCAGATCTGGCGCGACGAGTTTGATGCTGTCTATGAATGGGGCGGGTTGTTCAATTTGGTGATGCATCCGCAGTTCACCGGCCGCCCCTCGCGCACATTGCTGTTGCGCCGGATGATCGAGCATATCCTGTCCAAACCCGATGCCTGGATCGCCACCGGTGAAGATGTTGCCAGGGCCTGGATGAAACATGAGGCAGCGAATGGCTGACGCGGCGTTTGCCGGTCGCACCGTGGCGGTGACCGGCGCCGGATCAGGGATCGGGCGGGCAAGCGCGCGCCTCTTTGCTACGCGCGCGGCGTCACTGATGCTGATCGACCGTGATGCAGGCGCGCTTGCCGATACCGTGAGTGAACTGCGCGGGTCGGGGGCAACGGTCGCGGCGCATTCCCTTGATATCACCGATGAAGCGGCGGTCGCAGCGGCTTTTTCCGGGCTAACCCGCTGCGATGTGCTGGTCAACAGCGCCGGAACAGAGGGGCCGCGTGGCGGGCTGGAAGACTGCGACCTTCAAGCATTTGACCACGTGGTCGCCATCAATGTGCGGGGTTCACTGGCCTGCGCTCAGGCGGCCGTCCGGCTGATGAAGCAGGGCGGCAAGGGCGGCGCGATCGTCAATATCGCCTCCACCGCCGGTCTGATGGGCGTGCGGAGGCTGGGTGCTTATGCGCTCTCGAAGGCCGCCGTGGTGTCAATGACCCGCTCGCTGGCGTTGTCTCTGGCCGATGATGGGATCCGGGTGAACGCCGTGTGCCCAGGCTCCATCGACAGCCCGATGTTTGACCGCACCCTGGACGCCGAACAGGCTGATGCGGAACGCGCGGCGATGATCCGTCTACACCCGTTGGGGCGGCTGGGAACATTTGACGAAGTGGCCGAGGCCGTGGTGTTTCTGGCTGGGCCGGGGGCTGCGTTCATCACCGGCGTCTCGCTACCGGTGGACGGGGGACGACTGGCATGACCCAGAGCACAGCAATTGTTACCGGCGCCGCCGCCGGGATCGGCGCGGCCATCGCAGAGCGACTTTTGCGCGACGGCTTTTCGGTTGTCGCCGTGGACCGCGCGACCTTTACCTCCGAGGCCGAGAACCGCCTGAACCTGATTACTGATCTGGCCGATCCCTCCGCCCCGGCGGTCATTCTGGATCAGGCCGTTGCCCGTTTCGGCGGCGTTCATGCACTGGTCAACAACGCCGGTGTGGGTGGCGCAAGCGCGGTCGCTGACAGTGAAGACGCCGACTGGGCACGCATTCTGGACATAAACCTCTCTGCCATCTTCCGCATGTCGCGCGCCGTGTTGCCGCAGATGCTGGAACGCGGTGCAGGGGCAATTGTGAATATGGCCTCTGTCTTCGGGCTGACGGGCTACCGCAACACCGCTGCCTACGCTGCGTCAAAAGCCGGGCTGGTGGGGCTGACCCGGCAGATGACCGCCGACTACGCCGCGCGCGGCATCAGGGTCAATGCCATCGCACCGGGGCTGATCCGCACGGCAATGACTGAGCATCTGATGCAGCAGGAGGTTTACCGCGATCTGATGCTGCGGGGCACGCCTGCGGGGCGGCCCGGCGAGCCGTCGGACGTCGCTGCGGCAGTGTCTTTCCTGCTCTCTCCCGATGCCTCGTTTATCCATGGCCAGACGCTGGGTGTTGATGGCGGATGGTCCGTGGCCCGCGTCCGTACCGATGCCAGTTAACCTGCGTCAATTAAGCAAAGAGAACCTATGACCACCAATCTGTTCACCCCGATCAGCCTTGCCGGGCAGACGCTGCCCAACCGTATCATGGTAGCTCCCATGTGCCAGTATAGCGCCGATGAGGGGCGTGCGACCGACTGGCACCTGATCCACTGGGGTCAGTTCGCGCTTTCCGGCGCGGGGTTGTTCATGATCGAGGCCACGGCAGTAAATGCCGAAGGTCGGATCACGCCGGGCTGTCTGGGGCTGTGGAACGACGCGCAGGAAGAGGCCATCGCGCGCAACCTAGCGCGGGTGAAGGCGTTCTCTGACATTCCTATTGGGATCCAACTGGGTCACGCCGGGCGCAAGTCTTCGGCCTTCAGGCCGTGGGAGGGGCCGGGGCACTATGCGCCCTCGCAGGGCGGCTGGCTGGTCAAAGGGCCGTCGGCCTTGCCCTTCGCCGATAAGTGGCCGGTGCCTGAGGCAATGACCGCAGATGAAATTGCAGCCGTGGTTGCTGATTTCGCCGCCTCGGCGCAACGCGCGGTTCGCCTTGGACTGAAAGTGATCGAAATTCACGCAGCGCACGGATACCTGTTGTCCAGCTTCCTTTCGCCACGGGCCAACCAGCGCACCGACCGCTACGGCGGAACAGCCGAGAACCGGCGCCGCCTGCCGATGGAAGTTTTCGCCGCCGTGCACGCGGTCTGCCCAGAGGACGTGGCTGTGGGGATGCGGATCAATGGCACCGACTGGCTTGAGGATGGCATCACGCCTGACGAAGCGGTCGCGATGGCGGAGGCGTTGTACGCGGCTGGCGGTGATTTCGTGGATGTATCAAGCGGCGGCAACGCCCCAGCCAGAATTCCGGTCGGCCCCGGTTATCAACTGCCATTTGCAAGCCGCATCCGCCGCGAGGTGGGGATCACGACAATTACAGTGGGCATGATCCGCTCTCCGCTGCATGCCGAGTCCATTGTGACCTGCAATGAAGCCGATATGGTAGCGCTGGGGCGCGGGTTTCTGAATGATCCGCGCTGGCCGTGGCACGCCGCCGAGAAGCTGGGTCACACACTGGAGGTTGCTAAGCAGTATCAGTTCGGTGCCACTTCTCAATATCGCCCGACCGTCGGGCGTTGAGGGCGGCATTACCGAGTGGTTGTTGCGTGTTCTGACAAGACACGGCTGCCGCCAACTTGCCGGTGCCTCAGCGGTGTAGTCGACCCACAGGTCGAACGCATTTGACCGCGCGTGTCGATGGAAAGAGGCACATTGGCGATATAGGCGCGGCCAGAAGTGCGTGTTGATCTAGTCAGAGGTGGCTCAGTTCTCGGTGAAAAACCCGGCTCAGTTCTGACTGAAAATCAACACGCCCTCTGATGCGCCACGATGCCGATGGAGCGAGCATCTCTGCTTCGGTATGATCCGCGCAGCCAGGGGAAAGCGATGCGCGCGGCAGGCAGTCACACGACGACCGGTGACGCTGCTTGCCATGGGACGTGGTGATGATCATCGCTGTGGTGTCCCAAGTTTCTGTCAGTGAGTGATGGCCACGGACATCCGGAATCGCAAGAGCCCAACTGCCAGCCGGACTGTTCAAGTTTCATCACCGCGCAACAGCCTCAATGTCACTTTCCGGGGATAGGAATGGCTGGACGTAAATCGCCGGGTCCCGAGCGAAGTCCTAGGTTTTTTCGTACTGTGCGATGGGAATCGATCGGGGACCAGACGTTCCGGGTGTTTATCCTCCGGAAGGCTGAGGTGATTCCAAATATCTGAACAGTAGTGATCACCGTATGGCGCGCGGTCTCATCATACGGTGGTTGCCGTATGGGGTGGCGCATCCCCACATAGCCGCGACAATCCTCAAAAGAGCGATATGCTGCAAAAACCGCACCCAGGCATTCCGGATATCGATCACAAGATCATCTTAATTCAATATACGTGAAGCATATCTGCTCATACCTTTATTTTGGATGCAGGAGTATGTGAGCCGCATCCGAGTCAGGCCGATGGGTGAGGACGGCAATGTCCCAAAGTGCATATATTCCATATGGGCAATGGTGGAGCACACCGTTTGCGCGGTGGCAGGGTAGCCTGGCAACGCTGCATGCAATCAAGCTCGGAGCCCATGTCGCGCGCCAGCACCTGCAAAGAGTGGGCCTCGATGCCAGCATCTTCGACTTCGGGGTTCTCGGCACGACAGTGCCTCAGAAGGGCGCATTCTACGGCCTCCCCTGGCTGATGGGTGAAATCGGTGCGGAGTCAGTAGCCGGTCCAACCATTGCACAAGCTTGCGCCACGGGAGCGAGGAGCTTGGCTGTTGCGACTGATGAGATAACGCGCGGGGACGCAAGTGTCGCGTTAGTTGTGGCAGCTGATCGCGTGTCCAACGGGCCGCAGATCTATTACCCAGACCCAACCGGGCCGGGCGGTTCGGGTGAGCGTGAGGCCTGGGTTCTGGACAACTTCGCGCGCGACCCCTTCGCTGCCGTGGCGATGATACAGACCGCCGAGAATGTGGCCTCGGCGCATGGCATCACGGGCCACGAGCAGAACGACCTGACCTTGCGGCGCTATGAGCAATACTCTGACGCGTTGAAGAACGACGCGGCCTTTCTGCGTGGTTTCATGCCGCTGCCCTTCGATGTCCCTGACGCCAAGTTCCGCAAGCAAATTGGCAAGATGATGGGCGATGAGGGCATCCAGCAGACCACTGCTGCGGGACTTGCAGCACTCAAGCCCGTCCTGTCTGGCGGCACCGTCACCTACGGTGGCCAGACTCATCCCGCCGACGGCAATGCCGGCATGGTAGTGGCCACGCGTGAGCGGGCTGCGGAACTTTCTCGCAACACGTCGGTGGCGGTGCAGGTGGTTAGTTTCGGTCAGGCGCGTGTTGAGCGTGCACATATGCCGATGGCTCCGGTTCCCGCCGCACAACGCGCCCTCAAGGCCGCCGGGGTTTCCATTGATCAGATTGCAGCAATCAAGACTCACAACCCCTTCATCGTCAACGATCTTTATTTCGCGCGCCACATGGGCGTCGATGCCGGGCGCATGAACAATTACGGCTGTTCGCTGGTCTGGGGGCACCCGCAGGCACCCACCGGCTTGCGTTCGGTCATCGAGTTGATCGAGGAGCTGGTGCTGATCGGTGGCGGATATGGCCTGTTCACGGGTTGTGCCGCTGGTGACAGCGCGATGGCGGTTGTCCTGAAGGTGGGGGACGCCTGATGAGTATGGAAATCAATTCCTATCCGAGCGTTCTGCACATGCTTCAGGATGCTGTTGAGACGGCCCCGGACCAACTTGCAATCGTCTGCGGCCAGGACACTCTGACCTATCGCGATTACCTGAACTGCATCACTCAGGTTTCGCAAGAGTTGCGCCATTGGGGCGTCACACCAGGTGATAGAGTGATGACTTTGCTCGGAAACTCGGCTGATGCTGCGGTGGCGACTTTCGCTGTGCAGGCGTCCGGAGCGCAACTTGTGCCACTCAATCCCGCTTATACCCAGGCCGAGCTGGTGCCCGTTTTTGCCGATGCCGAACCGAAGGTCATTCTTCATGACGCAAAACTGAAGGAACACATCGGCCCCGTCGCACCAAAAAACGTCCGTTGTGTATCCATCGGACCGGGAGCGCGGCGATTGATCGTGGCACAATCGTCGACTCCTGCGGCACTGAACCTGCCGCAGCCCGACACGCTCTCAACCCTTCAATATACCGGCGGAACGACTGGCACGCCGAAAGGCGTCAACCTGACTCATGGGGCTATTTCGGTGAATGTGGCGCAGCGTGAAGCGCTGTTGCCTACCCAAGATGGTGAACAGGTGATGTGCATCACTCCGTTGTTTCATGTCTATGCGGTATCGATGGGCCTTTATCTGGCCGCGAACTGCCGCGGAACGTTGCACATCGTTCAGAAGTTTGATGCAGGAACGGTTCTGCAAGATATTCAACGACATCTGATCAGCTTCCTGTCGGCCAGTCCCACGATTTTCCTTGGCCTCATGCGCCACGAGGGCTTTGGTGCGGCCAACCTCAGGTCGCTAAGAGTGTGTTCTTCTGGCTCGGCTGCGTTGCCAGAGCAGGTTCTGCGCCGCTGGGAGGCGGTGACTGGCTGCCCCGTCTGCGAAGGATACGGGCAGACCGAGGCCGGACCGGTTCTAACTTACAATCCGCTGAACGGGTTGCGCAAACCGGGCACGGTCGGCCACACCGTGCCAATGACTGAGGTTCAGATCGTTGATCCCGAAACCGGCACGCGGTTGATGCCCGCAGGTGACGAGGGTGAGATCCGGGCGCGGGGGCCACAAGTTATGGCGGGCTACCGGAATCGACAAAAAGAGACTTCCGAGGTGTTGCGTGACGGGTGGCTATATACTGGCGATATCGGCCGGTTAGACAGTGACGGCTATCTGACCATCTGTGACCGCAAGAAAGACATGGTGGTCACTGCCGGTTTCAATGTCTATCCCCGCGAGATCGAGGAGGTCTTGTTTGCCCATCCGCTGATCGCTGACGCCGCAGTCATCGGCGTTCCTGATGATTATCGCGGTGAGGCTCTGATCGCGTTGGTGGTCAGGACCGATCCTTCGCTGACGGCAGATGCGGTCATGGAGCACCTGTCGCCGCGTTTGACAAAATACAAGTGGCCCCGCGATGTGCGTTTTTTCGAGGCCTTACCCAAGACGCCGGTCGCGAAAACGGACAAGGCCGCGCTGCGGCGCATGTGGCAGGACCAGTCTATCCACGCCCCGACCGAAAAGGACCGGATAAACACGGCAAACATGCAATCAGGGAGATCAGCATGAACAGAAGAACGCTATTCTCAAGCGCCCTTGTGGCGTTCACTCTTGTGGCTCCAGTCGCGGCCATGGCCGATACGGTACTGCGGGTCGGCACGTTCCTCGCACCCGTCGGTGTATGGCACCAGCCGATTCAGCGCTTCATTGACGAGGTCAATGCCCGCGACGCTGGGATCCGTTTGGAGCTTGTGGCAGACCCATCATCGGTCAACCCATTCCAGTTGGGTGATGCCGTTTCGTCCGGGGTGATTGACATCGCCTATATATCGGGCTCGTTCTACACGCATCTGGTGCCCGAAGCCGATGCGCTGAAGAACTTCAACCTGCCCGTTCAGGAAGTGCGCGCCAACGGAGCGCTGGACCTCATGGATCAGATTCACCGCGAGCGAATGGGAGCTGTATTCCTAGGCAAGATCGTCGATGGAATCCCGCTTCACATTTTCACTCGTCGCGCCCCAGAAAGCTATGATCTTTCAGGCTTCAACCTGCGTGGCACACCGCTTTATCGCCCGATGATGACCGGTTTGGGCGCCAATGTGATGCAGATGCCGGGTGGAGAGATCTATGCGGCGGTCGAAAGTGGTGTGATTGATGGCTACGGGTGGCCCCTTTGGGGGATCGGTGATCTCGGCCTGCTGGAGGTGACGAACTATCGGCTAGAGCCAGGTTTCTATCGCTCTGAGATTGCGCTGCTGGCAAACGAGCGGCGATTTGATAGCCTGACTGAGGAACAGCGCGCCGTACTAGTCGAGGAAGCCATCGAGGCCGAAAACTGGTTTGCCGATTTCCTGCTGGAAGTGAACGAGGCCGAGATTGCGCGCCAGACAGAGGCGGGGATCGAAGGGATCTCGTTCGCGGAAGAACAGGCCGCCGATATGCTACGCATGGCCGATGAGGCGGCCTGGGCGGTGATCATCGAGAATTCGCCACAGTATGGCGAACAGATCCGCGACCTGACCTATCGCGCGCCCTGATTACATCATGCGCAAACTGGCTGGAAAGATCGATCGTTCGGTCGGGTTTGTGATCGACGGCCTCGGCGCGCTTGCCGGGGTCGTCGTCGCCGCTGTAGCGTTATCCATCAGCGCCGAAGTCATCATCCGCTCAACAGGTGGCAGGCCCTTTGGCTGGACTCTCGAAATGGCCGAATATGGCCTGCTGGTGATTGGATTTCTGGGCGCGCCATGGGTCTTGCGCCACGGCGATCATATTCGGGTCGATATCGTCTTGCGCAGTGTCGGTGCAGCCTGGAATGGGCGGCTTCTGGTGCTGGCCAACACCATAGCACTCATCACCTGCCTTTACCTTGCGTGGTATGGACTGCAGGCCGCGATGGAATCCTATGCGCGTGGCTCCATCCTGTTCAAGACGATACCTATGCCGCAGTGGATAATCCTGTCGATCATGCCGCTTGGGACGGCGCTGCTGGCCTATGAGTTTCTGGCACGCACCATCCGCCGTTTGGGTGGGGGCACGGTGCCTGGTGAAGGGGTCGGAGGGCCTGCATTATGATGGGGCTGGGTTGGGAGCTGACCTTGGGTCTGATGGGCGGGCTGCTGGTTCTGTTGATGGGTATCGGCGTGCCTGTGGCCTTTGCATTCATCGCGCTGAACCTTCTGGGCGCCTGGTTCATCCTCGGCGGCACGGCTGGGCTGAAGCTTTTGGCGCTTAACTCGACCGAGGCGATCGGGTCATTCATCCTGGTGCCGATCCCGCTGTTCGTTCTGATGGGCGAGATTCTGCTGTCGACAGGCCTAGCGAAACGCGCAATCCATGCCATTGAGCGTGCGATCACCGGTGTTCCGGGCCGGCTATCATTGGTGGCCATTTCGTCGGGAACAGTCTTTGCATCGCTTTCTGGCTCGTCCATCGCAAATACGGCCGTGCTGGGCCGCGTTTTGCTGCCGGAGATGAAGCGCCTTGGCTATCATCCTACCGTCAGTATCGGGCCAATACTGGGGATTGGCGGCGTTGCCATGCTGATCCCGCCATCGGCGCTGGCCGTGCTGCTGGGATCGCTAGCGGGGATGTCTATCTCGAAACTGCTGATCGCGGGCATCCTTCCGGGCCTCCTGTTGGCGGCGCTTTACTTCGCCTATGTAATGATCGCCTGCACGATCCGTCCCTCGCTGGCACCGGCGGAGCCTCAGCTGCCCATGTCGTTGCGTCGGCGTCTAATGCCCCTGATTACCCAGGTCTTGCCGCTGCTGTTCATCGTGATCATCGTGGTCGGTTCCATTCTGGGTGGTTTTGCGACGCCCAGCGAGTCGGCCGCGCTTGGCAGCGTTGCCACGGTTATTGCCGCAGCTGGATACCGGGTGCTCACCATTGACGCGCTGAAGGCCGCGCTTATGGGAACCGTGCGCACGTCGGCGCTGATCCTGATCATCATTTCGGGTTCAATAACCTTCTCGCAGATCCTCTCTTTCTCAGGCGCCAGCCGCCAACTTATCCAAGTGATTGTCGGGATCGGGCTGGAGCCGTTCATCCTGGTGCTGGCGATGCTGTTGGTGGCGCTGCTGCTGGGCATGCTAATGGACCAGCTCAGCATCATGTTGATCACGCTGCCCTTCTTCATGCCGCTGATCGCTCAGGCTGGGATTGACCCGATCTGGTTTGGCGTGATGATGCTGGTCGCTCTCGAAGTCGGGCTGATTACTCCGCCTTTCGGGTTGCTACTCTTCATCATGCAATCTGTCGCTCCGCCGGGCACCACCATGCGCTCGATCCTGTTGTCGATCACACCCTACATCACGCTGGAGCTGATCGGACTGGCGCTGATCTTCATGTTCCCGGCGATTGCGCTTTGGCTGCCCTCCATGCTTTAAAACATATCGCTGGTGCCCGACCTGCGGGTGCCAGCGCCTTCCTGAAGGTGCCCGGCAATGGTAGAGGTTGATTTCCACATCCCCGAGATGGACATCGACATGCCGCCAGGTCCCAGCCTCCACCATATGATCGGTCGGTTGCGCCTTCGCCATTTTGATTTTCTGGATCGGCTGAGCCGCGATCTAAATCTTGGCCGCGTAGCCGAGTCGATGAACATGGCGCAATCCACCGCAACCAAGATGCTGCAAGAGATCGAGGACGCCGTTGGCACTACGCTGTTCATCCGCAACCGTCGCGGCGTGCGCACCACGATTGCCGGCGAAGCACTGATAAAACGCGCGGCGCTCATCCTTTCCGACATGGCCGCGGGTCATCAGGAACTGGAGGCGATCCGCGCCGGCGGGGTTGGCATGATCAGGATCGGCGTCTTCCCAGTCGCGACACCCGAACTGTTGCCTCAACTTTTCATCCAGATGCACCAGCTTCACCCCGGCATGCGGCTGTCGGTCGAGGAGGGTGACGAAGTTCAGCTTGCACGGCGCCTTTTGCAAGGCAAGATTGACGTTATCCTGGGTCGAATAGAGCCTGACCGGCTGACAGCCGCGCTTGGCCATCGCATCCTTTACCATGAACCCACTGTTGTTGTTTGCGGTGCCACGAACCTTATCGCGGGTCTTTCACCAGAGGCCATGATGAAGCGAATGTCCGAAAGTGACTGGATCTTGCCTACCTCGCAAGGTGGCGCTTTCAGGCTGGTGTCGACGATGCTGGTCAAGGCTGGACATCCAGTGCCGAATGTCGCTGTCGAAAGCATCTCTGTCCTCGCCACCAGCGGATTGCTCGCTCAGACCGATATGCTCGGAATTATGCCTGAAAGCGTGTCACGCAGCTTTACTCAGATTGGTCTGCTGCAAAAACTCCCTGTCGCACTTCCGGCGCAGGAGTTTCCCGTGGGTGTAGTCTTCCGAAATGACATTCGAGAATCCGACCTGATCCGACAGATAGTCGAAACCTGCGAGAAAGTTTCCCGGCTGATCGCACAAGATACAGCGTGAAGCGGACAGCGTGTTCGAAATGTCATATAAAGGATCACCGCTAGTAAATGAGAACGGCAGTGCAAAAGTTGGCCACGGAAGTGGCGTGATAATCTCGCTGCGG
>JAFIEK010000025.1 GCA_020832545.1 Pararhodobacter sp.
CCCGAGCCGGATGGTTCGCGGGTTGCGCGTCATCAACTCTTCCACGCGCGTGTTCTGCAGATCAATGCCCCGGTCGAGGCTACGGCGCAGATCGCCGTCGGTGAAGATGCCCAGCAGCCGGTCTCCACCGTCCATGACCACGGTCATGCCGAGCCCCTTGCGGCTCATTTCCACCAGCGCGTCGCGCAGCGGGGCGTCCGGCGGCACCCGGGGCAGCGCATCGTCGCGGTGGATGAGGTCGTCCACCAGCAGCAGCAAGCGGCGACCCAGTCGGCCGCCCGGATGCGAGCGGGCGAAGTCCTCGGCAGTAAAGCCGCGAGCCTCCAGCAAGGCCACGGCCAGTGCGTCGCCCATGGCCAGCGCGGCGGTGGTGCTGGCGGTGGGGGCCAGGTTCAGCGGACAGGCTTCCTGCCGCACCCCAACGTCGATATTGACCGATGCCGCCTTGGCCAGCGTTGAGCCAGGCTTGCCGGTCATGCTGACCAGCGGGACGCCCAGACGCTTGATCAGGGGCAGGATGGTGATGATTTCATCGGTCTCGCCGGAATTGGACAGCGCCAGCACCACATCCTTCTGGGTGATCATGCCCAGGTCGCCGTGGCTGGCCTCGCCGGGGTGAACGAAGAACGCCGGCGAACCGGTGCTGGCCAGCGTGGCTGCGATCTTGCTGCCCACGTGTCCGGACTTGCCCATACCAAGGACGACGATGCGGCCCTCGCATTGCAGCAGGTAGTGACAGGCGCGCACAAAGGCTTCGTCGATGCGGGCGGTGAGAGCCCGCACTTCGTCTGCTTCCAGTTCCAGCACGCGGCGGCCGAGCTGGCGCAGCTTGTCGTCGCTGATGTGATGTGCAAACCGCTGATCGATCATGGTCCAGGCATCCGGAGCGTCTCAGGCCCGCAGTTTACAGTGTAAATACCAGCACCTGATAGATGGGGTAGGTGGCCAGAAGCAGCAGGGCAAGCGGTCTGCCGATACGGCCGCGCAGGGCAATTCCCAGGGTCACGATCAGGGTCAGCGCCGCCATCACCGCGTAATCGCGGTAGAGCACTTCAGCGGGCAGCACGGCCGGGTGGATCAGCGCCGCGGTGCCGAGTACCGCCAGCAGGTTGAACAGGTTGGAACCGAGGATGTTGCCGAGGACCAGGGCGTACTCCCGCCGTCGCGCGGCGGAGATTGCGGTGGCCAGCTCCGGCAGACTGGTACCCAGTGCGACGATGGTCAGACCGATCACCAGATCGCTCACCCCGGCAAGCGTGGCCAGCTCCACGGCGGACCAGACCAGTAGCTGGGCGCTCGCCAGCAGTACAAGCAAGCTCCCGGCAATCCATAGCAGTACGGGAGGGAGGCGTTCGCCGGCGGTCTCCGGCAGTTCCTCCGTGGGGACCGCCGCGGGATCGTTCAGGCTCGCGTGAATCAGCCACGCCAGCACGCCGAGCAATCCGCCAATCAGCAGGGCGCCTTCCAGTCGACCCAGGATGCCATCAAGCAGGAGCAGGGGAACGAGCAGAGTTGCCACCGCCAGCGCAATCAGTTCCCGTCGCACGTCCCTTTCACGCACCAGCAGCGGCGTTATCAGCCCGGCGCAGGCCAGAATCAGGGCGATATTGGCCACATTCGAGCCCAGGGCATTGCCGACTGCCAGGCCGGTGTTGCCGTTCATGGAGGCCAGGGCAGATACCAGGATTTCGGGGGCCGAGGTGCCGAAACCGATGATCACCAGGCCCACCAGTACCGGGGCCATGCCCAGCCTGAGCGCCAGCTTGCCGGCGGAGAGTACGAAGCGGTCCGCGCTCCAGGCGAGGGAAAGGAAGCAAAGCAGGATCAGCAACAGGTGCAGGGCGATGGTCATGGAGCAGACGGGTTCTCGCTGGATCGCAGAAAACGGTGGCCGGAAACACACACACGGAATTCCATGGCTTTGCCCGTAACGCACTCTGGGCGGGGCAAATGCCGGGGCCGTTCGCGGCAGAACCGCACGTCAGATCATGTCAGAGAAACCGGGCAGACGGTTGTCAGAAACCCAAGTCATGAGGCTGCGGGACAATCAGTTGGGCAAGGGCTAGGTGACCCAGCCAGCTGGCCAGAAACAGGCCCAGCGTTACCGCCAGCGCAAACCAGAACCGGTCTGACCCGGCCTCGATCAAAGTCCGCAGTCCCTGCGCGACAGGTATGACATGCTGCATGGCCAAGCCTCCGGTTTATCATTGCATTCTGCTGATCGCCGGGCATTGCGGCATGATTGTGACCGCCTTGAGGCAAAGACATGCAGAATGAAGCGATTCCAGAGAACGCGAGGTCCGCGCTTGGAAAGTTCAGCCTCAGCAGAACAGATCGTTGAAGATCGCAAACAGCATAAGTGAGCCAATCATCATCAGTCCGATCGTCATCAGGATGTTGAGCGCGCGATCCCCCGGTGGCTTGCCGGTGACGGCCTCCCATGCGTGGAACAACAAATGCCCGCCATCGAGGATCGGAATGGGAAACAGGTTGAGCAACCCCACCGCCGTGGACAGCACTGCGATGAACCAGATGAACGGCCAGATACCATCGGCCGCCATCGCCCCCGAGGTGGTGGCAATCCCGATGGGCCCTGACAGGTTGCAGGTGCTGATCGCGCCCGAAACCATATGATAGAGGCCTGAAAGCGAGCGGGTGATCACGTTCCATGTCTGGCCCGCGGCGAAAGGCACAACTTCTGCCAGCGCGGGCTGGCGGGTGGGATGTTCAAAAAACGACCCGCTTTGCAACCCGATCAGCCAGCGTGTTTCAAACCCGCCATCGGGCAGCGGCAAATCCGTCCGGCGCGGGATAAGCGCAAGCTCCAGCTCTTCACCGTCACGCCAGATGCGCAGTTGCAGCGGCTCGCCCTCGGCGGCACTGACGATCGGAGGCAGCTCTCCAAAGGACCAGATCGCCTCACCTTCGACCGCCATGATCACGTCGCCCGGCTGCATCCCCGCATCACGCGCTGCCGAATTGAGCGAGATCCCTGCGGCGCGCGCCGGCACCGGATGCGGGCCTTGCAGTGCCAGCATGGTGCCGTCGCGCTCGACCATGTAGTCCACCGCAGGCGCGCCGGGCAGATCACCCGCGACGCGGTAGAACTCGGTCAATGAGCCGGTCGGTCGCCCGTCAATCGCCGTGATCAGATCGCCCTCACGCAGCTCCTGCATCGGCGCGGGCAGCGGATGAACCGCGCCCAGCCGCGGCGTGTCGGCGGCGATGCCGTTGAGCAGGACATAGCCCGCGAAGATCGCAATCGAGAAGATAAAGTTAAACACCGGCCCGGCCGCGACCGTGGCCGACCGCGCCCAGAGCGGTGCCCCGGTCATGGTGCGGCGACGGTCTTCGGCGCTCATCTGCGAAACAGCCTCGTTATCGGCTGCCGAAGCCGCATTGGCATCGCCCAGAAACTTGACAAACCCACCAAAGGGCAGCGCGGCCACCTGCCAGCGCGTGCCATGCCGGTCAACCCCGCTGAACAGCACCGGACCAAAGCCGATGGAAAACACCTCGGCATGAATGCCTGTCCAGCGCCCGACGATATAGTGACCGTATTCATGCACCGCGACGATGATCGACAGCGCCAGTACAAACGCGCCCAGTGTAAAGAAAAGGTTCCCGAAATCGGGGACAAAACCCATAAAATCCATTTATCGCTCCTCAGGCTGCCCCGGAATGGGAGCGGTGGCGCCGCAGGCCAGCCTGGCCTGCCAACACGCGCGCTTCGGCGTCAATTTCCAGAACGTCAGCCAATGTCGTCGGCACCCTGCCCATATCGGTGCGCGCGGCGCAGATGTCCAGAGTCTCTGCAACCACCGGGGCCATATCGGTGAAACGGATATGCCCGGCAATGAACTGATCAAGCGCGGTTTCCTTGGCGGCGTTGAACACCGCGCCCGATGCGCCGCCAGCGGCCATCACCTGCCGCGCAAGTTCAAGCGCAGGGTAGCGGCGGGTGTCGGGGGCGGCGAAATCCAGCCGCGCAACCTTTGCCAGATCCAGCCGCGACACCGGCAGATGCGCGCGGTCTGGCCAGTTGAGCGCATAGCCGATGGGGTGGCGCATATCTGGCGCACCCAGATGCGCCATCAACGCCCCGTCATTGAAGCCCACCAGCGCGTGCACCAGCGATTGCGGATGGATTAACACCTCGATCTGATCAGGGGCGAGCCCGAAAAATTCTCGCGCTTCAATGACTTCCATCGCCTTGTTGAACATGCTGGCCGAATCGATGGTGATGCGCTGGCCCATCGACCAGTTGGGGTGCGACGCGGCGTCAGCCACCGAGGCTTCGGCCAGCTTGTCCAGAGGCCAGTCGCGCAGCCCCCCGCCCGAGGCCGTGAGGATCACCTTCTCCACCGCCGCGATATCTTCGCCCACCAGCGCCTGAAACACCGCCGAATGCTCGCTGTCCACCGGCAAGACGGTCGCGCCATGCGCGCGCGCCTCGGCCAGCAACAAGGGTCCGGCGGTGACCAGCGACTCCTTGTTGGCCAGCGCCAGCGTGCGACCTTGCGAAAGGGCCGCGAAGCCCGGCGCCAGCCCGGCGGCACCGACAATGGCCGACATCACCCAGTCGGCGGGCCGGTAGGCGGCCTCGACCACCGCGCCGGGGCCGCCCGCCACTTCGATCCCGCTGCCCGCCAGCGCCGCTTTCAGGTCGCGGTAGCATTCCTCGAATGCTGTCACCGCCAGGTCCGCACCATGCGCGCGCGCCTGCTCGGCCAGCCGCGCCACATTGCGCCCGCCGGTCAACACCGCCACCTTGATATCGGGGCGTTGTGCCAGCAGATCGAGCGTGCTTTCCCCCACCGATCCCGTCGCGCCAAAAACCGAAACCCTGCGCATCAGCCTGCGCCCCCGGCCAGTGCGCGCAGAACACCCAGCTGCGCCAGCAAGAGCGCCAGCGCGGTGACGGCGATCATCGCATCGAACCGGTCCAGCACGCCGCCGTGGCCGGGGATCAGGTTGGAGCTGTCCTTGACGCCGTAGCGCCGCTTGATCGCGCTTTCCGCGATGTCGCCCATCTGGCCCGCGAAACCCAAAAGCACTGATACCGCGATCAGCCCGGCACCGACGCCCAGAATATCCATGAACACATAGCCCACCACCGCCGCCAGCATCCAGCCGGCCACGGTACCTGACCAGGTTTTCTTGGGGCTGAACCGGGGCCAGAACTTTGGCCCGCCGATCACCCGCCCGGCAAAATACCCCGCCACATCCGAGGCAATGACGATCAGCACCAGCCACAATATCCACGCCAGCCCATATTCGCCCCGCAGCACGATGAAGCCATGCGCGGCCAGCAGGATGAGCGCCATATAGGCGCCGAAAATGCCCTTGTCGCGCGGCATCCGCGCCGCCACCAGCCCGGCGGCCAGCACCAGCCCGGCGACCGAGATCAGCCCGCCCCAGGTATAGGAAAAGACCGCCACCACGATAGCGGCCACCACGCCATGCGCCTCGGCCCGGCCTTGCGGGGCGTCAGGCACCATCATGCGGAAAAGCTCCCAGCCCAGTAGCCCGGCCAGAACCACGGCCAGTGCCGCCAGCACATGCCCCCCGGCCCAGAGCGCGCCCAACCCCACAGCCACCATCACCAGCGCCGATAGAACCCGCGCTTTCAGGTCGCCGAAGCGGGCATCACTCATGTGCCCACACCACCGAACCGGCGCTCGCGCACGCCATAGCGGCTCAGAATCTCGGCAAAGACCTCGGGGGTGAAATCAGGCCAGAGGACAGGCGAGAACTCAAATTCGGCATAGGCCGCCTGCCAGAGCAGAAAGTTCGACACCCGCGTTTCACCCGAGGTGCGGATCACCAGATCAGGATCAGGGATGTCGTGGGTGTCCAATGCGCCCGACACGGTTTCATCGTCGATCGTGGCAGGGTCCAGCCCCTCCTCCGCCACCCGGCGGGCCAATACCTGCGCAGCACGGGTCAGCTCATTGCGCCCACCGTAATTGATGGCGACGGTCAGGTTGACATGGGTGTTGCCGCTGGTGCGCTCTTCGATCCAGTGCATCAGGTCCTGCAACTTGGGGTCAAGCCTTGAGCGATCACCGATGAAGCGCATCCGCACCCCCTCGCGCGACATGTCCTCGGCCTCGCGCTGGATATAGCGCGCAAAGAGGCCCATCAGGCCGATCACCTCTTCGGTGGAACGCTTCCAGTTCTCAGTCGAAAAGGCATAGATCGTCAGCCATTTCACCCCAAGATCGGGCGCGGCGCGAACAATCGCCTTCACCCGCTCGGCCCCCTTGCGGTGGCCGACCAGCCGGGGCCAGCCCTTCTGGGTGGCCCATCGGCCGTTGCCATCCATGATGATGGCGACATGTTGGGGAGAACTGGAAGCGGATGACGACATGATTACTCCGAAAACAGGGAACCGCGCAGGGCCGGTTGGGGCGGCGTGGCGCGGTCAGACCTGCATGATCTCTTCCTGCTTTGCTTCCAGCGCCTTGTCTACCTGACCGGTAAATGTGTCGGTCAGTTCTTGCACTTCGTCGGACCAGATCTTGTTCTCGTCCTCGCTCATGCCTGCGGCCTTCGCCTTTTTTAGCTGATCCATGCCGTCGCGGCGGATGTTGCGGATGGCGACGCGGGCATTCTCGGCATAACCGGCAGCGACCTTGCTCAGTTCGCGGCGGCGCTCCTCGTTCAGCTCCGGGATCGGCAGCATGATGATGGTGCCGTTGAGCTGCGGGTTGATTCCCAGCCCGCTTTCGCGGATCGCCTTTTCAACCTTGTTCACCATCGACTTGTCCCAGACATTGATGGTGACCATGCGCGGCTCGGGCACGTTGACGGTGCCGACCTGATTGATCGGGGTCATCTGGCCGTAAGATTCAACCTGAATGGGATCCAGCATCGAGCCTGAGGCCCGACCGGTGCGCAGGCTGGAAAATTCAGTGCGCAGCGAGGACAGAGCCCCCTCCATCCGGCGCTTCAGATCGTCAATGTCGATGTCAATTTCGTCGGACATGTTGGTGCTCTTCGTCTTCGTTGCCCTGGGTGCCCGCCAAGGCCCTTGCGCCTGGCCTTGCACCCGATTTTCTCAGGTTTATACCGGCGAACGCCGGATTGCCACAGTCTTGCGCATCAATCGGCGGGCTTTGCCGCTCATCCCTGAACGCGCGTATAAGTCCCCTCACCGCGCAGAATGCCGCAAAATCCGCCCGGCTCGTCAAGCGAAAAGACGATGATCGGCAGGTTGTTGTCACGCGCCAGCGCAATTGCCGAGGCATCCATCACGCCGAGGTTCTTTTGCAGCACCTCATCATAGGTGACGCGGTCATAGCGCTTGGCCCCGGCGTGTTTCTTGGGGTCCATATCATAGACGCCATCCACCTTGGTGCCCTTGAAGATTGCCTCGCAGGCCATCTCATTGGCGCGCAGGGTGGCGGCGGTATCGGTGGTGAAATACGGGTTGCCGGTGCCGGCGGCAAAAATGCAGACGCGCTTTTTCTCAAGGTGGCGCACAGCGCGGCGGCGGATATAAGGCTCGCAGACCTGATCCATCGGAATGGCGCTGATCACCCGGGTGAACACACCAATGCTTTCCAGCGCCGACTGCATGGCCAGCGCGTTCATCACGGTCGCCAGCATTCCCATGTAGTCAGCCGTGGTGCGCTCCATCCCCTGCGCGCTGCCCGCCAACCCGCGAAAGATGTTGCCGCCGCCGATCACCATACATATTTCAACCCCCAGATCATGGACCGATTTGACCTCCTGCGCGATGCGCTGGACAGTCGGCGGGTGCAGCCCGTATCCCTGATCGCCCATCAGGGCCTCGCCCGAAATCTTGAGCATGACACGACGATAAGAGACGGGGGCGGTTTCGGTCATCAGGGCCTTTCCTTGCCTCGGTCCGCGTGCCTGCGCAGGGGCGGGCGAACGGGAAGCCAAACGCAGCGGTTTCAATCGTGCGCAAAATGTCGCAAACGGGGCCTGTGTTCAACGCCTATTCGCCCCGCCCATCCGCCAACCGGCCGTTCCATGCCCGAACTCTCCTTTTCCCTGCCCGACCCCGCGCGCCCGGTGCTGATCGCCGGACCAACCGCCAGCGGCAAATCGGCGCTCGCCCTGCGGATCGCGGTGGCGCAGGGGCGCGTGGTTATCAATGCCGATGCACTGCAGGTGCATGCCTGCTGGTCGGTGCTGAGCGCGCGCCCGCAAGCGGCCGATCTGGCGCAAGCCCCTCACTATCTCTATGGCCATCTGCCGCGCGGGGCCGCCTATTCGGTGGGTCACTGGCTGCGCGAACTGGCGCCGATTCTTGAGCGCCACACCAATGCGGTGATCGTGGGCGGAACCGGGCTGTACCTCAGCGCCCTGACCGAAGGGCTGGCCACCATCCCTGCCACTCCGCCCGGGATCCGCGCACGTGCCGATGCCCTGCTGCGAGACGCGGGGTTGGATGCGCTGCTGGCCGGGCTGGATGCGGCGACCGCCGCACGCATCGACCGGCAAAACCCGGCCCGCGTCCAGCGCGCCTGGGAGGTGTTGCAGGCAACCGGGCGCGGGCTGGCTGAATGGCACTCCGCAACCGGCCCGGCGCTTTTGCCGCTGGAACAGGCGACGGCACTGGTGCTCGCCCCTGCGCGCGACTGGCTCAACGACCGAATCACTCACCGATTCGCCGCCATGTTGCAAGACGGCGCGCTGGAAGAGGCCCGCGCCGCCCTGCCCCACTGGCCGCCTGACGCGGACCAGCCTACGGCACCTTTATGGACCCGAGCAATCGGTGCGCCTGAGCTGATCGCGCATCTGCGGGGCCAGATATCGTTGGCCGAGGCCGGTGCAGCCGCAACACTTGCTACCCGCCAATACGCCAAGCGACAGCGCAGCTGGTTCCGCAACCGGATGAAAGACTGGAAAAGGCTGGATTTGCCCCGATAACCCTGCGTCACCTTTCTGCAACGCCCCGGTGCGAAGCCGGGCTTTGTGGCGCAAAAGTGATAAAATGTCTTGGGTCCGCCCTGATTGGTTCCGTAGGCTGGCCATAATTGCCCGCCAGAAGGTCTGCCATGACAATCATCCCAGATGCCCCCTCAGCCCTGCGCCTGACGCCGATCGCCCGCCTTGCCGCCGGTGGTCGCTGGCGGGTGGAGGCCATGCGCTCGCTGCGCGAGCCGGTGCTGTTCTGGTTCACGCAAGGGCAAGGGCGGATCACGGTGGCAGGCACCACGCGCGGCTATGGGCCCCACAACGCCATCTTCATCCCTCCCGGCGTGATGCACGGGTTCGAGATTGCACCGCGCGTGCAAGGCACGGCGGTGTTCTTCGGTCGCAAGCATGCCCTTGATCTGCCTGCCACCCCCCAGTTCCTGCGCCCCCGCGATCCGATCTCGCAAAAGGAACTGGTCTCGATCCTGGAAAACATCCAGCGCGAGGCTGAGAGCACGCGCGCCAGCGCCACTCGCGCCGCGCTACACCATCTGGGGCTTCTCGGTGTCTGGCTCGACCGCCAGATTGAGCGCGAGAACAATGTCGATGTCCTGCCGGGCCGCCCGATGGCCGCGCAGCGCCTCGTCGCACGCTATGCAGCCTTGCTGGAGCGTGATTACCGCTCCAATCTCTCGGTTGGTGAATATGCCGAAGTGCTGGGCGTGACGCCCACGCACCTGACCCGCGCCTGCCGCGCCACATGCGGGCGCGGTGCGCATATGCTGCTTGAAGACCGTATCCTGTTCGAGGCCCGGCGCCTGCTGGCCGAAACCCGCATGCCGATCAATCAGATCGCGCAGCTTCTGGGCTATAACTCGGCGGGCTACTTCACGCGCGCCTTCCAGAAAACCGCCGGCATGACCCCCTCGGCCTTCCGCAACAAACCCGGCCACGGCCCGGTCGTGCCGCGCCTGTGAAAACCGCACTTTTGTTTATTTCTGTCTGAAAATTTCCTCGGGGTGAATGGTCGCAGGCCAGTGGGGGCCGAGGCCCCCTGCCCCGCTCAGCCAGCCCCCAGAACGATGCGCACATAGTCCGTGGTTTCGCGGTATGGCGGCACCCCGTTATGGCGCTGCACCGCTTCCGGCCCCGCGTTATAGGCCGCCAGAGCCAGACGCCAGTCGCCGAAACGCTCATACATCATCCGCAGATACCGCGCCCCGCCATCAAGATTCTGATGCGGATCATCGGCATTGACGCCCAGAAGCGAGGCCGTGTCCGGCATCAGCTGGGCCAATCCGCGCGCCCCGGCATGCGACACCGCTGCCGGGTTCCAGCGGCTTTCCTGATGTACCAGCCGCAAGAACAGCTCTTCCGGAATATTGTGGCGGCGCGCTGCGGCACGGGCAAGGTCCAGATAGGGGCCACGATACGCCCCACCATATGCCGGCGTTGCACCATCACGGTGTGCAGAGGGCGGCAAATGCCGGGTAGAGGCTGAATATTGCGACGACAGGCGCGTATCCATGAGCCGGGTCTGATTGCGCATCACATCCTGACGCGAGCTACCACTGCCCCCGCCCAGCCGCAGCCCGCTGGCCTCGGCATGCCCGGCCAGCAGCCCGGCGATGGCCAGGATGGCAACCGCGCCTCCATAAAGCGCGCCGTTGGCAAGTCGTTTCACTGTCTCTGTCCCGTTCTTGCGCCGCATGGGCTGCGACAGAAAACCATAACCGCGAATCGCGCCCGGGCCAAGCCGCACCGGCTCGGCATCATTAATCAATTTTCAACCCTGATCGCGTGGTGTACCCAAGAGGCCAATCAGATTCGCAACGCGACGCGGGAAAGGACACAGCGCATGGCAGGCTCGGTCAACAAGGTCATCCTCATCGGCAATCTTGGCCGCGACCCCGAGGCGCGCAGCTTTCCCAATGGCGGCAAGGTGGTCAACCTGCGCATCGCCACTTCGGAAAGCTGGCGCGACAAGGCTTCGGGCGAGCGCCGTGAGCGGACCGAATGGCATTCGGTCGCCATTTTTTCCGAGCCGCTGGGCCGGATTGCAGAGCAGTATCTGCGCAAGGGCTCGAAGGTCTATATCGAGGGCCAGCTGGAAACCCGCAAATGGCAAGACCAGAGCGGCGCTGACCGCTACTCGACCGAGGTTGTTCTGCGCCCCTTTAGCGGCAACCTGACCTTGCTTGACGGGCGTGGCGGCGACGGCGGCGGTGCCGGAGGCGGCGGCGGGGGTGGCGGCTATGGCAGCGGCTCCTCGGGCGGCGGCGGGTCGCAGGGCGGCGCGCAAGGCGGCGGTTTCGGCGGTGCGTCGGACATGGATGACGAAATCCCGTTCTGAAGATTTCACCAATGCCGGCCCGGCGCTTCAGCCCCTTGACGCAGCCCCGCGCCAAGGCTAGAGCGTCGCGCACAGGCGGGTATGATGTAATGGTAGCCTGTCAGCTTCCCAAGCTGAACGCGCGGGTTCGATTCCCGCTACCCGCTCCAACAAATTGATGCGATAATCATCTGTTTTTGTTAAATAAAAACCACCTATTGCGCCCCTGAAGACCCACTCGGCTTCGGGAGCAAATAGACAACACGGGCAAGTTTCAGCCAGGAATTCCCAAACAGTCCCGAAGAAACCGCCGAAGAATGCTCTTCGAACGTTCCGCTGCAAGGCCAGGCTGAATTCGTGGTCAGACCCCTGCGCTTGCATCGAACGGCTTGGTGCTCGCTGCCGCCCTTATTGCTCCGCCACCATTGACCAGGAGCTGTAATTAGAGGGAATTTGCGGGATGGCTATGGCGATGGCAAATCATGCCTGCGGTGGCACCGCCAGAATGTCGATTTCCAGACTGCCCATCAGTTCTTGCGCAACGCTCCCCAGGAACAACCGTTTCACGCCGGAAAGCCCGCGCGTGCCGATCACAAGAAGATCGGGACGTGCCTGTTCGGCCAGGCCCGCGATGGCGTCTGCGCCGACGCCCTCAATGATGCGCGCACTGTAGCTCAGATTGCCAAGATCGAGCTTTTGAATGAACCGCCCAAGCTCACGACGCGTGGACTGGAATTCGCGCTCGGTTTCTTCATGAACTCGCTCGGCAGGGATGCCGGCATGGGTCATCATCTGTCGGGTGATCGGTGCGTAGCCGTGGATGAAGGTGACATCCGCATCGTCCAGCAGTCCCAATGCATGCGCCTTGCGGGCAGCATGGCCCGATGTCTCGGACATATCGGTTGCGATGAACACCTTGCGCCAGCGCTCTCCGGTCTTCGAGTTGGCCATCAGGACCGGGCGGCCCGCCGTTCGGGTGACGCGCTCGATTGTCGTGCCGATGAACACGTCGCGCAGATACCGACGACGATGCGCGCCCATCACGATAAGGTCAGCGTCGCGCGCCTGGGCTTCCTCGCCGATAGTTTGAAAGGCGTGACCCTTGGTGACGGCGATCTCTGCTTGAGACGGTGCGCCAAAACCCGCGACCTGGTCAGACAGAAAGCCCTCGGCGCTGGCTATTTCCTCACGTGCCCGGTTCTCAGGAAGATCGTCCTCGACCACATGCAGCACTGTGTGCTGCCGATCGTGCTGACGATGACCGTATTTCACGCGTTAGTGCTGGGCGTGGTGCCGCAAAACCCCGCCGGGCTCTTGGCCGGGTTTCTGGCGGTGCTGGTCGGCCTGACGTTGCTGGTGCGGGGGCTGGAGATGAGCCTGTTTCCGATCGGCGAGGCGCTGGCCGATGCCATGGCACGGCACGGCCACCCGGTCTGGCTGATGGGATTTGCCTTCGCGCTGGGGTTCGGCAGCACGGTGGCCGAACCCGCGCTGGCCGCTGTCGCAGCCGAGGCCGCAGCTGCAATGGTGGCCGATCCCGAATTTCCTGCGCTTGAGGCACAGCGCGCCGCGCTCGCCCTGCAGATCCGCTATGGGGTCGCCTTTGGCCTTGGGCTGGCGCTGATGCTGGGGGTCTGGCGCATCCTCAAGGGGTGGCCCCTGATCTGGCTGGTGCTGCCGGGTTACGGCGTGATTGCGCTGGTGGCACTGCTGACCGATGCACCATTCGTGGCCGTGGCGCTGGATGCAGGGACGGCGGCCACTTCGGCCATCAACATACCCTTGATGCTGGCGCTGGGCATCGGGCTTGGCTCGGTGCTGCGCAGCCGGAATGCGCTGGTCGATGGCTTCGGCATGGTGGTGCTGGCCAGCCTGACGCCGATGCTCGTGTTTCTTGCTGCGGCGTTCGTGCTGGTTGAGGGAGGCTGAGATGCTGGAACTCGTTCTGCGCGAGGCAATCCGCACGGGCCTTGACCTTGCGCCCATCCTGCTGATCCTCGGGCTGTTCTCGGCGCGGTTTCTGGTGCGCGACCTTGCCTTGCTGCGCCGAGTGCTGATCGGCATCCTGCACGTTTCCGTCGGGCTTACCCTGTTTCGCATCGGCCTTGACGGCACGCTGCTGCCGCTTGTGACCGATCTTGCGCGCGGGCTGGCCGAGGGCATGGTCGCCGCCATGGCCTGGCCGCAGGTGCTTGCGCTGGTGGCGTTCGCCGTGGTGATCGGCGCCACGGCAGCCCTGATAGAGCCGACGATGGCGGCCACGGCAGACCGGGTGCATGACCTGACCGGGGGCAGCGTCCGGCCCATGGTGTTGCGCATCGCGGTCGCCGTGGGCTTCGGACTGGGGCTGGGGCTTGGCGGTTTGCGGCTGGTTTACGGCCTGCCGCTGGGCATGATCCTGGCCCCCATGGTCGTGCTGATGGGCGTGCTGGCCCTGATCGCGCCAAGGCAACTGGTTCCCCTGGCGCTGGACAGCGGCGCAATTGCAACTTCGGTCGTCACCGTTCCGATCATCGCAGCCTATGGCGTGGCGGTTGCCGACACCCTGCCGGAACGCAGCGCGCTGGCGGATGGCTTCGGCATGATCGTGCTCGCCATGATCGGATCTGCGGTTTCGGTGCTGGCAGCGGCAACCCTGGACGACCGTTTGCGTCGTCGCGACCCTGACACAACGAAAGAAGAAGGAGATAGGCCATGAAGTTCAAGCTGATCATTGCCTTCCTGCCCGATGCGCGGCTGGAAAAGGTGCTGGAGGCCGCGCGCGAGGTGGGCGCCACGGGGTCGACCGTCATCACATCTGCGCGGGGCGAGGGGTTGGAGCGTGAACAAAAGTTCCTCGGACTCGAGGTAACCTCACATCGCAATCTTGCGTTCTGGCTTGTCGAGGAAAGCGTCGCACCAAAGGTTCTGGCGACGATTGCCTCCATCGGCCGCTTCGAGGAGGAGCGCGGCGCGGGCATTGCCTGCCAGATCGACGTCGATGAGGCAGTCGGATTGATGCGCCAAATCAAGGCTCTGGAGGGAAGCACTGAGAGTAACAGGGATTGACGATCAGGCGAAAAGGACGCATTCAACAAAGGGCTTCCCAACCTTCACTCCCACACAGCCGCGGTTGCGGCTTTCGGCCATGTCATGGATGTCATTTCGCTCGTCGGCATTGTTGCCGCACTCTTCGTCGTCATTTCCCTGAGCGAGCCCCTCGCTGACCGAACACGGCTGCCCTATACGGTGGTGCTGGCGCTAATCGGAGGGCTGATCGGCACCGTCGCGATTTACCTGGCCGAACATGGCCGTAACCTTCTTGGTTTGCCTCTGACGATCGAGGTATTCGAGTTCAGTATCCGCTCAAATGTATTCTTGTATGTGCTGCTGCCGACGCTTCTGTTTCAGGTCGCGCTGGGTCTCAATCTGCGCCGCATGGCGGATGACTGGGTGCCAATTCTTGTCATGGCTGTGCTGGCCGTTGTGGTCGCAACCTTTACCATCGGTTTCGCGCTGACGCCGTTCACCACGCTGCCGCTGATGGCCTGCCTGATGCTTGGTGCCATCGTTGCCACCACCGATCCCTCGGCCGTGGTTTCAATCTTTCGCAACATCGCCGCGCCGCAGCGGCTGACCCGCATCGTCGAAGGGGAAAGCCTGCTCAATGATGCCGCCGCCATCGCGCTTTTCGGGTTCTTCCTGACCTTCGTCATGCTGGGTGTGCCAAACCCGACACTGCAAGATGCGCTGGTGGGCTTTCCGATCCTGATCGTCGGGGGACTTGGCGTTGGCTGGGTGTCTGCGCGGATCTGCATTGCGCTTTTTGCCATGCTCTCGCGTTTTCCGCGCGCGCAAGTCTCGCTCAGCGTAGCATTACCCTATGTTGCCTTTCTGGTGGCAGATCGCCTGCTGGGCGTTTCCGGGGTCATAGCGGTTGTGATGGCTGGCATGACGCTGAACTTTCTGGGGCCGGGACGATTGTCACCAGTAAACTGGTCGAACCTGCGCGAAATCTGGGATGTGCTGGCGCATTGGGCCGGGGCGTTGATCTTCCTGTTGGCAGCGCTGCTGGTTCCGCGCTTATTGGGCGATGTCCAGCTGCGCGATCTGGGCCTGATCGGGGTGGTGGTGGTTGCGGCAATCGCTGCACGGGTCTTCATACTCTATGCTGTTTTGCCGCTGCTGACTGCGATGCGCCTGTCACCGCGTGTCGACCGCCCTTATCGCGTGGCAATCCTGTGGGGAGGTCTGCGTGGTGCCGTCACGCTAGCACTGGCTCTGGCCGTGACCGAAAACCTGAGTGTTCCGGTGGATATCCGCCGCGAGGTTGGCATTCTTGCCACCGGTTTCACGCTCTTCACTCTTTTGGTGCAAGGGACGACACTGCGCTGGATAATTTCGTTTCTGGGGTTGGACAAGCTTAGCCGACTTGACCGCGCGCTTTCAAATCAGGTCATTGCTGTCGCGCTGCAGAATGTGCGCGAGGAAGTGGCAAATACCACCAAACGCCATGAGTTGAGCCACGACATAGTGCGCTCGGAAGCCAAGCGCTTTGCCGAACGGCTGGATGGCGCGATGGAAAAGGCTGAGGGCGCTGACGAGATCCCGGACCGCGATCGCATCACGCTCGGTCTGGTGGCCCTTGCGGGGCGCGAGCGCGATATGATCCTAGACACGTTTCGGGAGCAGCTGATATCGGCGCGGCTGGCTGAACAGATGCTCTCGGACGCAGACCGGCTGATTGAGCGGACGCGCACTGGCGGGCGCGATCAATACCGCACGGCAGGCCGGATGAGCCTTGTGCGCGGGCGCTGGTATGGGTTCGCGATCTTCCTGCACAACCGTCTGCGGATGTCGCGCCTGCTTGCGCGGATGATGGCTGACCGCTTTGAAATCCTGCTGAACCAGCGTCTGATCCTGCGCGACATGCACAGATATATTGACGGCAAGATCCGCCGTATACACGGAAAACGCGTGGCCGACCTTCTGCATGAATCGCTCAGACGGCGCGAGGAAGAAACGCAATCCGCGCTTGACGGCCTGCGGCTGCAATATCCCGGTTATGCCGAAGAGATCGAGCGTCGTTTTATCCGGCGAACCTCTTTGCGTCTGGAAGAGCGGGAATACAATGTGCTGTATCAGGACGGCTTGATCGGCCGCGAGCTGTTTACCGCCCTCAAGCAGGAACTGGGCGAAAAACGCAAACTTGCAGAGGCTCGCCCGGCGCTGGACCTTGCGGTTCAGAAAACCGAACTTGTACGGCAGTTTCCACTGTTCGCGAATATGGATGAAGACAGGCGCGCCAGGCTCGCCCAGTCGCTCAAGGCGCGGTACGTTCAGCCCGGCGAAGTCTTGATACGCAAGGGCGACATCCCTCGTGAAGTTTACTTCATCGCGTCTGGCGCCTTCGAGGTTGAGGTTGCAGGACAAAAGAGCCAACTGGGCCGGGGTGAAATGTTCGGCCAGCTCGCACTCCTGAGCCGGAAAGTGCGCAGGACGCAGGTGTCAGCATTAAGCCACTCGACCTTGCTTGTTCTTGACGAGGCGCGCTTCAGGCGTCTCCTGGACCGAAATGAGACAATTCGCGATGCTGTGCGTGAGAGTGCCAAGCAGCGGGGGCTCAAGACCGAGCTTTTGAACATGCCAGAGTGACACTACGCGTCAGCCGTCTGCGGCCTGCCTGCTTATGCTGGTCGTGGACGGCATGGTGATCGACCGCTTTGGCAAAATTCTGCGGATGCAGTGCCGCAACTTTGCAGGCAGCATACCGCCCACCATGTTGGTCACGCTGCAACTGCGAGCAATTTCCGGGTATGCGCAGCGAATTTCCGCAATCTCCGGATCTGCGGTAATTCCCGATTAGAATTGCTGCGGCAGAAATCGCTGGCCGGTTCGGTTAAGCCCAGCCGCTGGATGCCGTTGGTGCCGGTCCACCACCAATTTCTGGTCGCGCTTCAGCTTTTCCAAGAGCAACCGCCCTTGCAAAGCCGCGCGCGCCTGCTTCGCGTGCGCGAAGGTCAACTGACCGCCGCTGGCCTCGGGGTCGGTGCCAAGCCCGGCTTCCCCTAAGCCCTCCTACACTGCAAAACGGCGCGCCTCTGGCGCCTGGGCATGCGCCGCAGCCCCGCGCTGCATCGCTGGGTCCGTCTGCCCGGCGCATTCAGCATCGGCGCGTGCAGGCTCGATCATGCCGTCAGCTTCCTGGCTGACCCACCCCGCCGCGATCGCCTTGCGCACCGCAGTATGCGAGGTGCCCGGCAGGCCAAGCGCTGCGCGGTGCTGCGCATATACGCTGATCGAAAGCCCCATCCAGCGAGTGCTACGCTGATAGCTGTTCGTTGCAGACTGACAGGCTCACAATCAGCCCATCGGCCAGCCAGTCGTAGCTTATTGAACCGCCTAGCTGCGCCTCCATGGTCTGGCGGATCAATTTGCTCCCGTACCCGTCACCTTCCGGCGGAGCGCTTACGGTCGGCCCGCCGTGCTCTTTCCAGACGATGCAAACCCCATCACCCTCCCTGGACCCGGAGATGTCGAGTGTGCCAGTGTCTGCCGAAAGGGCGCCGTATTTGAGCGAGTTCGTGGCGAGTTCATGAACCACGAGGGCCAGACCCGACGCCGCCACTTCTCCAATACCCATCCGCGGCACGGCGACCCTGATGCGGCCAGCGAAGGCACCATCCTCGTCATATGGTGACAGCAGCACGGCACAAAGATCGCCGAGCAGCGCTGCCTTTCCTTGGTTTCCCGGCAACGGGCGCACCAGATCATGAGCGCGCCCCAAGGCCGTGAGCCGGTGCATTAACTGCTTTGACATGTCTTCGGTCGAACTTGAGGATCGCGACGTTATCTTGGTCAGAGCTGCCGCGATCGCCAGAAGGTTCTTCACGCGGTGGCTCATTTCGCCGGCCAAAAGCTCGTTGCCTTCTTCGGCATGCTTTCGACCGCTGATATCGATGAAAATACCCGTCATCGTGCGTCGGACGATGCCAGTCTCGCCGCCGTGACCACGCGCGGATATCCAGCGCACTTCATCGCCAACAACTGTTCGAAAGTCGATCTCGTAAGAGCCTTCGACCGCTTTCGTGGCAGAAAAGGCTTCCCTGACCCGATCCCGGTCGGCGGGATGAATCTTTTCGGAAAGGCGCTCAAAGGTCAGTTTCTGCCCAAGCGGCACATCCCAGAGCACATAGCCATGCGGATCCATGGCCAGGTTGTTCGAATCAATATTCCATGACCAAAGCGCCACTCCTGCCGCATCAACCGCCGCACGAAGAGCGGCATGTCCCCATGATGGGGGACTGGTGCTTTCGGACTTCATAAAGAGCCCCTTCTTGAGCAAACAAACCCAAACTCGCTTCTTGCAATTTGGCCAAAGGCGAAACCACATACCAAGCATGCTTGATTTCATAGACTGAAGTACGCGCACAATTTCTAACCTAGATCATATCATCCCCTTTAATTCCTCGGCACTGAACACCACCTCCGCCATCTTCTCCCGCCCAGCCATGCGCCGGGTGGGTTTGCTTTCAGCGACACCGCCGCCCGGCCGTTCCCACCGAACATACACCGCCCGGATGATCGCCCAGTTGTCCTGGCTGCGCCCGCTTTCGTCCCAAAGCACATCGAACCATGCGGTATAGAAGCCCGCGACGTCGTCGCAGGCCGTCCACTGCACCGCCGCATGGTTGTCGCGCCCGGCGCGCTGGCGTATGTCGATACGCTGGACCTGTTCCGAGAAGCAATCGCGTGAAAAGGATAACGGCATGCGCAACGCGGCTTTGATGTTGGGAGTGATCGGCGGCCTGATCGGGATGATGGTTGGCTTCTTCGGTTACGGCTATACTGAACTGGTCAACCGACATTCCGAGGTCGGCGAGATCTTCGGGCAGTTTGACAATCCGCAGCTTATCCGGATCGCCAGCTTCCTTGCTCCCCTCCTGGCGATTGCAGGCGGGGCCATGGCGAAAATTCGTGCTCTCATCGGCGGTGTCTTGATGCTGGTCGCCGGAGCGCTGATGTATTTTGCCTTCGGCTTCGGTGTCTTCACGATGTTCCCCATCGGCTTCTGCATTGTCGGCGGCCTGCTGGCACTTGCGGCTGGCAAACCCGACGAGCCGAAATCACACTTCTAAGAGGCTGCCGAAGAATCCGGCCTCTGGCTCTGGGCCACCAATCCGATGCTGGCGCAGGCATTCACCGCAATGGCCAGCTGGGGGTCTGAGTTCAAGACAGCAGGCCATTGGGTCAAACGCACGCGCCACGGCAAGCTGGCCTTTGGCACCGGCTACATCCTGCGCAGCGCTGGAGAGCCCTTCCTGATCGGCACTCGCGGCGCGCCGAAATGCGCCCGCACTGTTCGCAGCATCATCAAGTGGCCGATTCGCGAACACACCCGCAAGCCCGACAAGGCTTTCGCCGCCGCAGAGGCCCTGATCCCCGCCGCCGAATCGAGCTGTTCAACCGCCAGTCCCGCCCAGGCTTGGCCAGCTGGGGTGAAGAGGCGGGCAAATTCAATAACGAGGTCGCATGACAATCACGCTGTCACTCCTGACATCGAATGAAGTCACAACCATCCTGCGCGTATCCACGAAAACGCTGCGCCGGATGCGCTTGCGCGGTTTGGTGTATGTAATGCTGACCAGTGGAACGATCCGCTATAGGCTCGACGATCTGAAAACCTTCATCTTCTGAAAACCTTCATCTCAGGACAAATCCAGCGCTGCCGTTCTGTCCCAAGGGCTCGCGCTTCCGGCACTAAGACTTCCAGATCCGTGGTCGTCGATTTTTCGGAAGTTGCGCGACAGAAGACAAAGAGGAAGCCAAGGCAATAGCGGCAACGGCGCGGGTCAGGGCCAGAGCAGCGCCCGGACCACGCTCAGCCCGTTCACCGCCCTGCTCGGCGTGCTCGACGGCGCGCAGGCGATGGAAAGCCTGACCGGCGCGGACCTGATGCGATTCGTCGTAACCCGGCGTGCGGAAGTGTCGAACGCCCCCGTGAACCGGCAACTGCAGGCGCTCTGCCGAACGCTGCGCCAATTGGCCAAGGCCTTTGGCGCAACCATGCCCGGCATCGACCTCAAAGCGCCCGAAACCGGCGAGTCAGAGGAACCCGCACGCGAACTGACCTGAGCACAACAGCACCGCCTGCTTGCAGTTCTCCGCGCCGACCTGCACCCATTCGATCCGTTCGCGTTGATGACCGGCGCGTGCGGCCCGTCATCACCCGGGCCTCAACCGTCCCGCCGGAACGTCAGGTAATGCGGCACCCGGCCCTCACGCAACGCCTTCTGTTCATAGCGTGTCGACACCCAGTCTGCCCAGGCCTCACCGCCTTGCGAGATCAACGAGAACCCGGCCCGTGGCACCTCGGCCAGCGCCTGGCGCACATAATCAGGAATGTCTGTCGCTATCCGGAATTCGGCCCCGGGCGCGCAGGAACGCGCCAGCGGCAGCAAGTGTTCTGGCGTAACGAAGCGGCGGCGGTGGTGGCGCGACTTGGGCCAGGGATCGGGGTAGTTCAGAAACACCCGCTCCAGGCAGCCCGCAGGCAAGACATCGAACAAATCTCGCACATCGCCCGGATGCAGGCGCAGATTGGCAACCGACGCCTCGCGCATCCGGCCCAGCGCCATGGCGATGCCGTTCACAAAAGGCTCGCAACCGATCAGCCGGACATGGGGATAGCGCTGCGCCATATGCACCATGTGCTCGCCGCCGCCAAAGCCGATCTCCAGCCACACCGGGCCCGTAACCGGGAACACCGACAGATCCAGCGCCTGGCGCGTCGGGTTTTCGGCCCGCGCCACACCGCGCAGGCGCGCGGGCTCCAGGTCCTCGGCCAGATATTGCTTCTGGCTGGGGCGCAGAGTCTTGCCATGGACGCGGCCATAGAAATTGCGCTTTGCCGGGATCGGATAGGAAGAACTGGTCATCGTGCTTTCAGGCTTTGTCTGCGACACCGGGGGCAGGGTTACGCCAAAGCGCGGGCGCGGCACAACCCCCCGGCTTGAAATCCGCCGCCATCGCCGACTGACCGTATCGGCGGTCCGTGGCAACCGCCGCCGAGGGGGCTCGATGCCCCCGAGGCGGCGCGCGCCACCCCGGACCAGCGGTGAAACCGCCTTCAGACGGCAGCTTTCAGCACCCCGGCCAGATCGGTGCGTTCCCAACTGAACCCGCCATCCTCTTCAGGCGCGCGGCCAAAGTGACCATAGGCCGAGGTGCGGGCATAGATCGGACGATCCAACCCCAGATGCTTGCGAATACCGCTCGGAGTGAGGTCCATCGCCTGCGCCACAACCTTTTCGATCTCTTCGTCAGGCACCACCCCAGTGCCATGCGTATCGACATAGATCGACAGTGGCCGTGCCACGCCAATCGCGTAGGAAATCTGCAATGTGCACCGCTTCGCCAACCCGGCGGCGACCACATTCTTGGCGAGATACCGCGCCGCATAGGCGGCCGAACGGTCCACCTTGGTGGGGTCCTTACCCGAGAACGCGCCGCCGCCGTGTGGGGCCGCGCCACCATAGGTATCGACGATGATCTTGCGCCCGGTCAGCCCGGCATCCCCATCCGGCCCGCCGATCACAAAGGCGCCGGTCGGGTTTACATGCCACTCGGTGCCACCGTTGATCCAGCCATCGGGCACCGCTTTTTCAATATAGGGCCGCACGAGCGCCTGAACATCGGCGCTGGTCAATCGCGGGTCCAGATGCTGGTGCGAGACCACCAGTTGCATCACCTCCACCGGCTTGCCATCCGCATAACGGATCGTCAGCTGGCTTTTTGCATCCGGCCCCAGCATCGGCAGGTCACCCGCCTTGCGCGCATCAGCCAGCGCCTTGAGGATGGCATGGGAATACAGGATCGGCGCGGGCATCAGTTCGGGCGTTTCATCGACGGCATAGCCGAACATGATGCCCTGATCGCCCGCCCCCTCGCGTTCCACGCCTTGCGCGATATCCACAGATTGCTCATGCAGGAAATTCAGTACATGGCAGGTGTTCCAGTGAAACTTGTCCTGCTCATAGCCGATCTCCTTGATGCAGTCGCGCGCGATCTGGCTGATGCGGCCCATCACATCTTTCAGCCGTTCGCTGCCGGGCCGACCATCGCGCGCGGGCAGGCCGATCTCGCCACCGATGACCACCAGCCCGGTGGTGGCAAAGGTCTCGCAGGCGACGCGTGCTCTGGGATCCTCGGTCAGAAGATAGTCAAGTATAGCGTCTGATATGCGGTCGCAGACCTTATCAGGATGGCCCTCGGAAACGGATTCCGAGGTGAAGACGTAATTCTGCCGGGTCATGGTGATAGCGCTCCAATAAAAGTCAGCCGTCACGTCAGGAAGCCGTTGTGACGGGTTCAAAGCGGCTAGCCCGTCATGTGCCGGGCGTCAATCGCTTTTCGCGCAGGCGTTTCACACCTACCCCTGCGATCCCCGCCAGCAACAGCAGATGCCACAGAGTGTCACCAAAGCGTGAATAAGGTGTTGATGACAGCGCGCCGGGCAGATCGGCATCGACAAAACCCGCCTGATTGAGCCCCAGCGACTGCACCATCTGACCGCGCGCATTGATCACCGCCGAGACGCCGGTATTGGCCGCACGCACCAGCGGCAGCCCCTGTTCAATCGCGCGCAGACGGGCTTGCGCCAGATGCTGGTATGGGCCTGACCATTCCCCGAACCAGGCGTCGTTGGTGATCTGCAAGATCCAGTCAGGCCGGGTCTCGGTGCGCAGATGGCGCGCAAAGATCGCCTCATAGCAGATCAGCGGCAAAACCAGCCCTGCGTCGCCCATGTCCAGCAGGCGGGGCCCGGGGCCGGGCGTATAGCCCAAGAGCGCCTGCGCGGCAAAGCCCGACAGCCACGCCATGCCGGGGCGGTCGGCAAACTGGCCCAGAAGGGGGACATATTCGCCAAAGGGCACCAGATGGTGCTTGTCATAAACTGCCGTCACCGTGCCTGCATCATCAAGCACGGCAAGGCTGTTGAAATAGTGCAGCCCGCCTGATGCCCCCGTTTCGCGTCGCTGGATGCCCAGCGCCAGAATCGCGCCACCCGCGGCCTCGGCTGCCATGTGCAGCCCGTCCATGGGATTGTCGAGAAAGAACGGCACCGAGGTTTCCGACCAGATTACCAGATCGGGCGCGCGCCCGTCATCTGCCGGGGCGGCGGTCAGGTCGAGGTGGCGATAATAGAACATCTCGGCAAAATGGCGGTCCCATTTGAGGGCCTGCGGGGCGTTGGGTTGCACCAGCCGCAAGCGCAACGCCCGATCCTCGGGCAGCGGTGCCGCCAGCCGCGCCGCACCCCAGGCCCAGACCGAAGCGAGAACGGCGACGACCGCCAACCCGGCCAACCCCGCCCGGAGACCCTGCCCGCGACGCTGCCGCCTCCAAAGCGTGGCCAGCCCTGCCGCAAGGCCAAGAGTCAGCGCGCTCAGCCCCAGCGCCCCTGATATCGCGGCGAGTTGTGCGATTGGCGTGTCGATCCAGACATGGCCCAGCATTGCCCAGGGCAGGCCCGTGAAAACCACGCCGCGCAGTGCCTCCATCGCCAGCATGGTCAGCGCAAAGACCCACAGGCGCGCCACCGGATGGCGCACGGCCCAGACGGCGAAAGCCCCCGCCACCCCCCAAAACAACGCCAGCCCGCCTGCCATCAGCACCAGCGCAAAGGGTGCCATCCAGCCGTGACGATCAGGCTCGATGAAAAAGGGCTCGATGATCCAGACCATGGCCAGCGCAAAACTGCCCGTGCCAGCCAGCCACCCCAACCCGAAGCCCGCGCGCACGCTGCCCGCAGGGGCAAGGGCCACCATCAGCAGCGCCAGCGCCAGAAGCGTCAGCGGCCACAGCCCCCAGGGCGCCTGCCCCAGCGCAGACAGAGGCCCAGCCAGCACCGCCCAAAACCAGGGCGCACGCAGAACTGCCGCAAGGCGCTGCCGTGCCCCCGTCACCTGTCAGCCTTCGCTGGCCGGAACGGCGGCCTCGGCCATACGCAACCGCAACCGTTTGACACGGCGCGGATCTGCTTCCAGCACCTCGATTTCCACACCTGCGGGATGCGGGATCACCTCGCCACGCACCGGCACTCGGCCCAGAAGCACAAAGACCAGACCGCCCAGCGTATCTACATCCTCGTCGGTTACGCCTTCGGTGAGGTCCATTCCCAGCAATTTCTCGACATCTTCCAGCGTGGCGCGCGCCTGCACCAGCCAGACTTCGGGCTTTTCTTCAATCCAGAGGCCTTCATCATCGGTGTCGTGCTCATCCTCGATCTCGCCCACCACCTGCTCAAGCAGATCCTCAATGGTGACCAGCCCGTCAACGCCGCCGTATTCGTCGATCACCAGCGCCATGTGCGTGCGCTCGGTCTGCATTTTTTGCAGCAGGACCATCAGCGGCATCGAAGGTGGAACGAACAGGATGGGCCGCAACAGCGGCGCAAGGTCGATCTCGCCCTGCGTCACGTCCAGACCGTGGCGCAAGACCAGATCCTTGAGCAGCAACAGGCCCAGCGGCTTGTCGAGGGTTTCGTTGTAAACCGGAAGGCGGGAAAACCCGCTGTTGCGCAGCACCGTGATTAGGTCATCGCGCGTGGTATCCAGCGGCACGGCCACAATCTCGGCCTTGGGGATGGACACATCCGCCACACGCAAATGCCGCAGGTTGTTCAGCCCCGGCAAGACCTGCCGCATGCTGGATCTCAACGCCTCATCCTTCTCGGCTTGCGATTCCGGTGATGCGAGCGCGTAGATCAGTCGTCCGATCAGGCCGCGCTGGCCGTTACTGTCAGACGAGGGGTCGGCATCGTCAGACGCGCTTCGCGCCGCCTCGGAGCCGGATAGGGAATCGTTCATCAGTCCTTTCCGATATCAGTTTCACGCAGCACCATTGTGCCCCATGTGCAGGCCACTCAGGCTTGCATATGGGTCAGCAATGCCCAGAGTTGCAAGTATCTCGGTTTCAGTTTCTTCCATCAACTGCGCATCCTGCTCGCTTTCATGGTCATATCCCAGCAGATGCAGGAGCGAATGCACAATCAGATGGGTGACATGATCAGGCAGCGTCTTGCCCTGCTCCATCGCCTCGCGCTGGCAGGTTTCAAAGGCCAGCGCCAGATCGCCAAGCGCCTCGGGGTCGTCAATGCTGCCGGGTTCGGGCGGCTCGGGCAACGCGCCGGGCACCTCGGCGCTCAGGTCCCATGTGGGCCAGGACAGCACATTTGTCGGCCCGGCCTTGCCCCGAAACTGCGCATTCAGCGCCTTGATGCGCGCATCATCGCAGGCCAGCAAGCTGACCTCAAAACGCGCCGGGTCATGGCCCAGGTGGCGCAGGGCCACTGCCAGTGAGCGCTCGGCCAGTGGTGCCAGATCGCCCCAACGCGCGTCTTCGGTGTTCAGCTCAACCGGCATGGCGCATGCTCACGACTGTTCGTCACGCTCATAGGCCTGAATGATCCGCGCAACCAGAGGATGGCGCACCACATCGGCTGCGGTGAAATAGGAAAACCGGATCCCCTTCACCCCGTCCAGTATCCGCTCAGCCGCCGAAAGCCCGCTCTGCACCCCGCGCGGCAGATCGACCTGACTGCGATCACCGGTAATGGCCATGCGCGACCCCTCGCCCAGACGCGTCAGAAACATCTTCATCTGCATCTCGGTGGCGTTCTGCGCCTCATCCAGCACGACAAAGGCATTGGCCAGTGTCCGCCCGCGCATGAAGGCCAGCGGCGCAATCTCGATGCGACGCTCCTCCATCAGCTTCTGTAATTGCTTGCCGGGCAGAAAATCATTCAGCGCGTCATAAAGCGGCTGCATGTAGGGGTCGATCTTTTCCTTCATGTCACCGGGCAGAAAACCCAGCCGCTCACCGGCCTCGACCGCCGGACGCGACAGGATGATCCGGTCCACATGACCCTCGGCAAACATGTGCACGGCAGCGGCAACGGCGATATAGGTCTTGCCGGTGCCTGCCGGACCGATGCCAAAATTCAGCGTGTCCTCGAACAGCGCGCGGGTGTAATCCTGCTGCGCCTGCGTCCGGGGGATCACATGCTTCTTGCGGGTGCGGATCTCGATCTGGCCGGCGCGGAACATCTCCAGCTGCTTTTCGCCGCCGGTCCGGGCACCGCCCATGCGGATTGCACCTGCGATATCCCCCGCCTCCAGCGGCTGCCCCTCGGCCAGACGGGCATAGAGCGCCTCCAGCGTCTCGGTGGCGCGCGCGCGTAGCGGGGCCTCACCCATGATATGTAACTGATTGCCGCGTCGGATAATCTGGACACCCAGCTCATTCTCCAGCCGGGCAAGGTTGCGGTCATACTCGCCGCAAAGATCGATCAGAATGCGATTGTCAGCGAATTCAAGTTGCGTTTGCAGCGGATCGCCGGGGTTGAGCGGGGGGGTCAGCGCGCTGATGCCCAAACAGGACTCCTTAGTCAGAGGGACGCCCCGTGTTCAGGGCCTGGGTTCATGCTGCCAACGAAGCGGCCCGCTGGCAAGAACCGATATGGGTATTTCACGCGCCTGTCACAAGATATGCCGGAAGTCACGCAAAGCCGGTGCAGAAATGCGACATATGGGGCTTTCCCCGCCGAAACGCAAAACGGCGACCCCCACAAGGGCCGCCGCCAGAAAATTTTCGCAACACGCGCGCAGCTGTCAGGTGCCGCGGCGATAACGGCCAACCGCCACCGTGGGCGGCGCAATCCCCGAGCAGACCGGGTTGCCATAAGGGTCAAGCCGGGCCGACATGAAGCCCTCAACCCCTTCGTCGATGATCCAGTGATCGCAGCCATGCGGGTCAACCCAGATGCCCGCGTCACGCATGTTGGACAGATGGTTCGGTTCGCCCAGATGCCGGTCCGAGGTATTATCCTCAGGGTTGATCTCAACAAAGCGGCCGTCAGGCCCATAGGCACAGGCCGCCAATGTAAGCACAGCCGCGCTGGCCAGGATGGTTTTCATCATTTTCATCGCTTTTCCCCCGGACTCAGCGAACACACAGAACTTCGACGCGGCGATTTTGGCTCATTCCCGCAGCGGTGTTGTTCGACGCTACCGGATGCATCGGCCCAAACCCCCGCACGGCCGACACCACGCCGCCATTGCGAATGGCGACATTGGCCACGGTGCGTGCACGGTTCTCGGACAGGCGCATGTTGTATTCAAACCCGCCGCGCGGATCGGTGTGGCCGTAGACCACAAAGGCAGTGTAACCGTTGGTACGGAAGAAATGTGCAAGCCGGTCTTCCGCTCCGGGGCGCAACCGGTGGCTGCCGGTGGCAAAGAGCGTGTCCGCGCTTTCAACCAGACAAGCATTGGTGCGGTGGCAGACTGGGCGGCCATCGCG
Source organism: Pararhodobacter sp. (assembly GCA_020832545.1). Lineage (GTDB taxonomy): Bacteria > Pseudomonadota > Alphaproteobacteria > Rhodobacterales > Rhodobacteraceae > Pararhodobacter. Next base: position 27,572 of record JAFIEK010000025.1, read on the forward strand.
GGTGCGGTTCGGGGTCATGTAACCCTCGATTCCGTTGTCGAGAACCCAGTGCTCGCAGCCATCCGGATCGATCCAGATTGTCGGCACATAGCGCTCGCCCACAATCGTACGTTGCCGTTGTGCGGATGCATCGGTCGGCATCAAGCTGACCACCAGAAGCGCCGTGGCAGCGGCACTGACAAGCATCCGAACAGCTTTGGAAATTGATTTTACCACAGCCATCGTCCTTTTATGTTTTCCCCCAAAGGCGCAGGCCAGCTCCGGCAACAAATACGGTTTTCGTGGCAGAAACGAAAACCTGCCGGGACAGAGGCCCTTAGCGACTGGGAAACATTAGCAAATCCAAGGCGCTTTGGAAGAGTGATTCCCCCGCCAATCCCGCAAATCTTGTCTCTTGCAGGTGTTATTTCGGCCCTACGAAGGCGGCAGGTTCGTGTTTCAAAGGTATCCGCGCTGTCAGAGCAGATCGCCGCCCAGCGAATTCGGTCCGCTCTGAGTGATTCTGACACGCATTTCTGATCCGATCTGCGCCCGCGGATCGCTGACATGAACAGCGTGCAGATGGTCTGACTTGCCCACCATCTGACCCTCCATCCGGCCCGGCTTTTCAAACAGAACACCAACCTCGCGGCCCACCATCGCCTCTTGGCGGGTGCGCTGCTGCTCAGCCAGCAATGCCTGCAGGCGTTGCAGCCGGTCGTCCATGACCTCGGGCGCGACACCTGGGCGCTCAGCGGCAGGTGTGCCGGGGCGGGCAGAGTACTTGAACGAATAGGCCTGCCCGTAGCCAACCGCGCGCACCAGATCCATCGTCGCCTCGAAATCGTCATCCGTCTCGCCGGGGAAGCCGACGATAAAATCGCCTGACAACAGCAGATCCGGGCGCGCGGTGCGCAGACGCTCGATCAGACGCAGGTAGTGCTCTGCCGTATGCTTGCGGTTCATCGCCTTGAGGATCCGGTCAGAGCCCGATTGAACCGGAAGATGCAGATAGGGCATCAGCTTGGGCTCGTCGCCATGGGCGGCAATCAGATCCTCGCTCATGTCATTGGGATGCGAGGTGGTATAGCGGATCCGCACCAGCCCGTCGATTGCCGCCAGCGCCCGGATCAACCGCGCCAACGACCAGTCACCACCCGGCCCCGCACCGTGATAGGCATTCACATTCTGGCCCAAGAGCGTGATCTCGCGCACCCCGCGCTCAACCAGATCGCGCGCCTCGGCCAGCAAACGCTCAGCGGGGCGGCTGACCTCGGTGCCGCGCGTATAGGGCACAACGCAAAAGGCGCAAAACTTGTCGCACCCCTCCTGCACCGTCAGAAACGCCGCCGGGGCACGGCGCGCACGCGGGCCGCCGCGCGGGCCAAGCGGCAGATGGTCAAACTTGTCCTCCTCGGGGAACTCGGTATCAACCGGGCGCTCTCCGCGGCGAACGGCGGCCTCCATCGCGGGCAGACGATGATAGGTCTGCGGGCCGACCACCAGATCGACAACCGGGGCACGGCGCATGATCTCCGCACCCTCGGCCTGCGCCACGCAACCGGCAATCCCGATCTTCAGATCGGGATTGGCCGCCTTAAGCGGTTTCAGCCGCCCCAGTTCGGAATACACCTTCTCGGCCGCCTTCTCGCGGATATGGCAAGTGTTGAGCAGGATCATGTCGGCCTCTTCCGGCCGCTCGGTCGTAACATAGCCTGATGCCCCCAACGCCTCGGCCATGCGCTCGCTGTCATAGACATTCATCTGACAGCCATAGGTCTTGATGAAAAGCTTGCGAAGGGCGGGTATAGGGGCGGTCATGGGAAACGTCCTGCCGATAGGGTTGCCCGGGATGTATCGAAAACCGCGCCACGCCGCAACGCCCACCAGGCACATGCCAGGACGGGACAGAAAGCAAGGGGGCTTTGCCCCCTCTTGGCCTACGGCCAATTCACCCCCAGGATATTTTCAGGACACAAAATGAAAAGCCCGGCAGCTTCATTTTGTGTCCTGCAAATATCCTGGGGGAGCCCGTTCTGCACAGCAGGACGGGCGGGGGCAACGCCCCCGGACGCCGCGAAGCGGCAAACAAACAGGCGTCTGCGCAAGCAGGCAGTCAGGTCACGGGCAAACCGGCGTCGAATTGTCGCGCCAATTGCACTGCGGCCTCCGCCAGCCCATAAGGCGGATTGATTACGAAGAGGCCCGAGCCGGTCATCCGGTGCCCCTCACGCACCGGTGGAAAGCGAACCTCATTACGCAGCGCACCCGTATGCGCCCCATCGAGCGCCGCCAGCATCGGTTCATGCCGCGCATCGGCAAGCACCGGATACCACAGCGCAATCACCCCCACGTTCCATTTCCGCGTGATCTGCCCGATGAAGCGCGGCATCTCGGTATAGTCGGAGGCGATCTCGTAGCTGGGATCGATCAGCATCAGCCCGCGCCGGGGCTCGGGCGGTGTCAGCGCCCGGGCCAGTTCGAACCCGTCCCGGTGATAGACCCGCACCCGGTGCGGCTGCATCACCTGCGCCAGCGCCGCCTGTTCAGCCGGGTGCCGCTCTGCCAGGTGGATCGTGTCGATATCGCGCAACAGATACGCCGCAATCAGGGGCGAGCCCGGATAGGCCGCGGCCCCGTGCTCTGTACGCACGGCCGCCAGCGCTCGGGCATAGGGATGAGCCGTGTCAAACCAGCCTTCAGCCCGTCTGATCCCCTGCGCGGCTTCGCCGGTCTTGCGGGCCTCGGCGCCACGAAGATCATAGAGCCCGCGCCCGGCGTGGGTTTCCAGATAGAACAGCGGTTTCGGTTTCTGCGTTAGATAGTCCAGCATCACCGCCAGAAGCGCGTGTTTGTGGACATCGGCCAGATTGCCCGCGTGATAAGCGTGCTGATACGACAGCATACGTACGCGCCCCGCCCTCAGCCCTTGCGCCGCAGGCGGATCACCACGTCGACCCGCGACACCTCGAACCCCTCGGGGGCCTTTGGCAGGCGCGTGATCTCCAGCTCATCGGCCGGCGCATCGGTCAGTTTCTGCTGATCCTCATGAAAGAAATGCGGATGATCGTCGGTCCGGGTATCAAAATAGCTGCGCGTGGCATCGACTGTGATCTCGTTCAGCAGCCCCACTTCACAAAATGCCCGCAACGTGTTGTAGACCGTCGCCAATGAGACCTTCTCGCCCCGGTCGATCGCAGCCCCGAAAAGCCCTTCGGCGGTGACATGGCGATCGCGCCCGTCACCGACCAGCAGCGCGGCCAGCGATAGCCGCTGCCGCGTGGGCCGCAACCCGACATCGGCCAGCCAGCGGGCTGCCTGGTCAAGGGCTTCGTCATTCTGGGGTGCGAAATCGGTACTCATGTGTGAAGTATAAAGCCTGCAGCGCGGATGTTTCAATGCCTGCATCGCTATTCCCCGGGTTCTGTTGCATTTCCGAATCACGATTTCGCGCGCTTCCCGGCCATGCCCGCGCCCCCACAGGTTGACTTGTCAGCCATCAAGCGCAGGTGCTAGAGGAAGGAAACGACCCGGAGATAAGGACAGCAACCTATGGCGCAATTCCCGACGCAGTTTGACAAGGAGGCCCTGCTTGCCTGTTCCCGTGGCGAGTTGTTCGGCCCCGGCAATGCCCAACTGCCCGCGCCGCCGATGCTGATGATGGACCGGATCACCGAAGTGTCCGCCGATGGTGGCGCGCATGGCAAGGGCCATGTGGTCGCCGAATTCGACATATCGCCGGATCTGTGGTTCTTCGATTGCCATTTTCCGGGCAACCCCATCATGCCCGGCTGCCTTGGCCTGGATGGGTTGTGGCAGCTCACGGGGTTCAATCTGGGCTGGCGTGGCTGGCAGGGGCGCGGCTACGCGCTCGGTGTGGGCGAGGTCAAGCTGACAGGCATGGTCCGGCCTGACCGCAAGCTTCTGCGTTATTTTGTTGATTTCACCAAGGCCATTCAGACCCGCCGCCTGACGATGGGGGTGGCCGATGGCCGGGTCGAAGCGGATGGCGAAACCATCTATATGGTCAAGGACATGAAGGTCGCCTTGTCTGAAACCTGATCTATGTCCGAAAACTGATCCTTGATCGAAGGAGGAAGTATATGCGCCGTGTCGTCATCACCGGGATGGGAATCATTTCGCCCATCGGCAACGATGTCTCCGAGGTTGAAGCAAACCTGCGTGCCGGGCGCTCGGGCGTGGTCTTTGCCCCCGAATACGCCGAGCACGGGTTTCGCAGCCAGATCCACGGCAAGCCGGAGATCGTGCTCGAAGACCATCTGGAAAAGCGCGACCTGCGCTTCATGGGGCCGGGTGCGGCCTATAACTTTCTGGCGATGCAGCAAGCCATTGCCGACGCCGGGCTAGAGCCGGGCGACGTCTCGAACCCGCGCTCGGGGCTGATCATGGGCTCGGGCGGGCCGTCGACGTCGAATTTCTTTCAGGCGCATCAGATCGTGATCGAAAAGGGCAGCCCCAAACGCATGGGGCCGTTCATGGTCACGCGCTGCATGTCCTCGACGAATTCCGCCTGCCTGGCGACGCCCTTCAAGATCAAGGGTGTGAACTATTCGATCACCTCGGCCTGTTCGACCAGTGCGCATTGCATCGGCAATGGTGCCGAGCTCATCCAGATGGGCAAGCAGGACATTGTCTTTGCCGGCGGCGGTGAGGAACTGGACTGGACGCTGTCGTGCCTCTTCGATGCGATGGGGGCCATGTCGTCCAAATACAACGACGCGCCCGCAACTGCGTCACGGCCCTTTGATGCCTCGCGTGACGGCTTTGTAATCGGCGGCGGCGGTGGCGTGCTGGTGCTTGAAGAGTTGGAACATGCCAGGGCGCGCGGCGCGAAGATCTATGCCGAACTGACCGGCTATGGCGCCACCTCTGACGGGCATGACATGGTCGCCCCCTCAGGCGAGGGCGGCGAACGCTCGATGCGGCTGGCCGTGGGCACGCTGCCCGAAGGCCGAAAGATCAGCTATATCAACGCCCATGGCACCTCGACCCCGGCGGGCGACGTGACCGAGGTTCAGGCCATTCGCCGCGTCTTTGGCGAAGACAGCGTGCCGCCCATTGCGTCGACCAAGTCGCTCACCGGCCATTCACTGGGCGCGACCGGAGTGCATGAGGCGATCTATTCACTGATCATGATGCACAAGGGCTTCATCGCCCCCTCGATCAATGTGACCGATCTGGACCCCGCACTGAAGCCACAGGAGATCGTGACCGAGTTGCGTGAAAACGTCAGCTTTGATTCGGTCCTGTCCAACAGTTTCGGCTTCGGTGGTACCAATGCCACGCTCGTATTCAGTGCGCTTCAAGGGTAGTCACAGATGGCAGATTTGATGAAGGGCAAGCGCGGGCTTGTGATGGGCGTGGCCAATGAACGCTCCATCGCCTGGGGCATTGCTTCGGCGCTACATGCCGAGGGGGCGGAGCTTGCCTTTTCCTATCAGGGCGAAGCCTTCGGCAAACGGGTGGAGCCGCTGGCAGCCTCTGTCGGGTCTGATTTCCTGCTCGATGTCGATGTGTCCGATGATGCAAGCCTTGATCGCGCCTTTGCCAGCCTTCAGGACCGCTGGGGATCGATCGATTTTCTGGTCCATGCAATCGCCTTTTCCGATCGCTCGGAACTGACCGGAAGATTCATCCACACAACGCGCGACAACTTCAGGAATTCGCTGGATATTTCCTGTTTTAGCTTTATCGACATCTCACGCCGGGCTGCCGATCTGATGCCTGAGGGCGGGTCACTTATCACGCTGACCTATGGCGGCTCCAACCGGGTGACGCCGTTTTACAACGTGATGGGCGTGGCGAAGGCCGCGCTGGAATCCTCGGTGCGCTATCTAGCGAATGATCTCGGGCCGCAGGCGATCCGGGTGAATGCGATCTCACCGGGACCGATGAAGACGCTGGCCGGTGCGGCAATCGGCGGAGCGCGCAAGACCTACCGCCACACCGAGGCCAACGCGCCACTGCGCCACAACGCCACGCTGGAGGCGGTTGGCGGGGCGGCGGTGTTTCTGTGCTCGGACTATGGCAATTGCACAACCGGTGATGTGATCATGGTTGATTCGGGCTATCACGTTCTGGGCATGCCGCAGACCGATAATATCTGAACCGGCAACAGCCCTGCGTCGCCCCGCCCGGCACCTGAATATGGGGGCCGGAGGCGCGGTATGGCGCGCCGACCGTGCGGGCGGGGTTCGATGCCCCGCCCGCCCGGTCCGCCGCCAGCAATCTCTTGCGGATCAGCCGATAAGTTTCACCGCCTCGCCCTGTGCGTCGTAATAGCGCTTCAGCCGTGTCAGGGCGATGCGCAGCACAATCTTGCCCGAGCGCGCCGACCAGCCCAGTTTCTGTTCAGCGGTCTCAAGCCCCTCAAGATAGCAGCAGCAGCGCAACGCCATATCGCCCAGCCCCGGCCCCAGTTCAGACAAGGCCCGTTCCACCCGTTCACGCGCGGCGCGCTGCCCACGATCGCCCGGCGCGCCGGGGCCAAAGCCGCCCCGTACATTGCCGGTCAGAAAGCGCTCCCAGTCCTGGGTCACACTTGGCCCCATCTGCGCAATCTCGAAATCCTCGCGCAGCTTTTCCGCCGCGCTGACCAGATCCGGCGTCAGAAACGGCTTGCCGTCCCGGTCGCGCCGCCGGGCGAGCGCAGTGACCGGGCTTTCGCCCAGCCCGGCACGGGCGCGCGTTCCCTCGGCCTCCACCGCATTGCGCAGGCGCTGGGGTTCTGCGCCCTCAGCCATATCGGCATCGGCCAGCAACCGACGCAGCATCGCACGCCCCGCCGGGGTAATTTCGTACTGCGCCACCCGCCCCGGTTTGCGGCACGAGATCCATTCGCGCAGCGCGAAGACCTCGGCAACCGGGCGGTCCAGCACCGCCAGCCGCACCGCACCTTCCGGCCCGTCGCGCAGCACCACCGCGCGCTCCATGTCGGCGGCAACCGCCAGAAAGGCGCCTGGCTCAGCCATGCGGCGCAGAACCCTGCGCGCTTCGTCCTCCATCCGGCATGCGCTCGGCGCCGCCATCTGCGCTGTGTCGTACGCCCCTGTGGCGGGCAGCGCAGTCAGTTGCGCAGGAGGGTGGGCGAGCGGTTGGATCGTCGGCGAGGTCATGGCGCGATTGTCCTTGGTTTCAGAACATTCATGGCCGCCCGCCCTCTGAAGCAATCGCTCCAGCGCACAGTCGACCAGCGGATCATCACGACGGCTCTCGAAACGGCGCACCTGCCGCAGGACGGTCGAGGCATGCATCCCTTCAGATCTGGCAATGTCACGCAACGACCGACCGTTTTCGGTATGCGAAAGATACAGGCGCACGGCCGCAGGAACCCAATCCGGCAAGTGATCCAGCGGTTTGAGATTGGATGTCATGAGTGCCTCGTCATTTCCGCCTTGCGTGCGAATAGCTCCTCAGCAACAGCTTTACTGTTTACATTTTGTCAACAATTGCACCATTGCGGGAATTGGTTACCGGTTCCTTAACCCCATCGTCCGATGCAGGATGTTTCACAAACTTCTATACCGCCTGAACTATACGGACGCAGGGTCTAGCAAGAACGCAACACCCGCTCAGGTTGTGCAACAGTCGCTGTCACAAACCCGACCAATGCACAGGAGTCGCCGGATGAGCTACCAGCCACGCGAGTTTATTGTTTCGTTATTAGATACTATAGCCACCACCCGACGCCCCCGTATGCTGCTGCGCGCCGCGCGGATCGGCATGCAGGACTACCGCCGGGAATCCGATCTGCGGCGGGTGCTGCGCCTTCCGGCCGCCCCGCCTCCCGGTCCGGCCACGGTTCGCGACCTGATCGCGCTGGAGGCAGAGATAGAGGCCGGGCGCACCCGTCCCGGGCATATCGCGGGCGACACCTGGCGTGCGGCCCGGCATGTCGAGGTGATGATCGCCCTGATGGCCGAAGCGCAACTGATGGCCGAGGCGGTTCCGGCCCCTGCCGCCGACCACCCCCCCGCCGCCCCGCCCCCGCGTCGGCTGACCCTCGCCCACAGAAGGTAAACCGCGCCCATCCGCGCCCGAGGTCGCTTTCTGCCGGGTGGCGTCGTTCCACCGCTTTCCCCCGGCTGCGGCGCGGCTATCTTGCGCAAGTCATCGCAAGGGTTGGGGCAGAACATGTCGGACGCACTGGTGGTCTTTACGCCTTCGGGCAAGCGCGGGCGCTTTGCGCTGGGCACGCCGGTGCTGACCGCCGCGCGCCAGTTGGGGGTCGATCTGGATTCGGTCTGCGGCGGGCGCGGCATCTGCTCGAAATGCCAGATCACGCCGGGCTATGGTGAATTTTCCAAACACGGCGTGAGCGTCGCATCGAATGCGCTGAGCGACTGGAATGCGGTCGAACAGCGCTACCGGGACAAGCGCGGCCTGACCGAGGGGCGGCGCCTGGGTTGCCAGGCCCGCATTCAGGGCGATGTGGTCATCGATGTGCCCCCTGAAAGCCAGTTGCACCGTCAGGTCGTACGCAAGGCCGCCAGCGCCCGACCCATTGCCATGGACCCGGCCACGCGGCTTTACTATGTCGAAGTCACCCAGCCCGACATGCACGAACCCTCGGGCGATCTGGAGCGGCTGGCCGAAGCCCTGCGCAGCCAGTGGCAGATTGACAGCATTCAGGCGGGTCTCGCCATCCTGCGCAAGCTGCAACCGGCGCTGCGACAGGGCAACTGGGCTGTGACGGTGGCGCTTTATGCCGATCACCGTGGCGGCGCGGCGCGGATTCTCGATATCTGGCCCGGCTTTCACGCGGGCCCTCTGCTGGGGCTGGCCATCGATCTGGGCTCTACCACCATCGCCGCGCATCTGACCGATCTCAGCGATGGCTCGGTCGTGGCTTCGGGAGGGGTGATGAACCCGCAGATCCGTTTTGGCGAGGACCTGATGAGCCGCGTCAGCTATGCCATGATGAACCCCGGCGGCGACGTGGAGATGACGGCGGCGGTGCGGCTGGCAATCAACGCGCTGGTGCAATCGGTCGCTGCCGAGGCCGGGGCTGACCCGGCCGCGATCATGGAGGTTGTGCTTGTCTGCAACCCGGTGATGCACCACCTGTTTCTGGGCATCGACCCTGTGGAACTGGGTCAGGCCCCGTTCGCGCTGGCGACCTCGGGTGCGCTGACGCTGGCTGCGCGCGATCTGGAACTGACGGCCCTGAACCCTGAGGCGCGGCTCTATACCCTGCCCTGCATCGCAGGCCATGTGGGGGCCGATGCGGCGGCGGTGGCGCTGTCGGAAGCGCCCGAGAAATCGGAGGATTTGGTGCTGATCGTCGATGTCGGCACCAATGCCGAGATCCTTCTGGGCAACAAGACGCGGGTGCTGGCCTGCTCATCGCCCACCGGCCCGGCATTTGAGGGCGCACAGATTTCCAGCGGACAGCGCGCAGCCCCTGGCGCGATCGAGCGCATAGAGATCGACCCCGCCACCAAGGAGCCGCGCTTCAAGGTCATCGGCTCTTATCTGTGGTCCAACGAGCCGGGTTTTGCCGAGGCGACCGCAAAAACCGGCGTTACCGGCATCTGCGGCTCAGGCATCATCGAGGCGGTGGCCGAGATGCGCATGGCCGGTATTGTCGATGCCGCCGGGCTGATCGGTAATCCTGAACAGACTGGCACCGCGCGCTGCTTCGCCGAAGGGCGCACGCATGCCTATCTGATCCATGATGCCACAGATCAGGGCGGGCCGCGCATTACCGTCACCCAGGGCGATATCCGCGCGATCCAGTTGGCCAAGGCCGCGCTCTATGCGGGCGCGAAACTGCTGATGGATGAGCTGGGCGTCGACACGGTCGACCGGGTGGTGCTGGCAGGCGCGTTCGGCGCGCATATCAGCGCCAAACACGCGATGGTGCTGGGCATGATCCCCGATTGCCCGCTGGACAAAGTCACCAGCGCCGGAAACGCGGCGGGAACCGGTGCACGGATTGCGCTGTGCAATGTCGCGGCGCGCAAGGGGATTGAGGCGCAGGTGGCGCGGATCCACAAGGTTGAAACCGCCATCGAGCCGCGCTTTCAGGAGCATTTCGTCGCCGCAAGCGCCATTCCCCATGCGACCGATCGTTTTCCGGAGCTGTCGCGCGTTGTCACCCTGCCCCAGGTCAGCCATAACACGAGTGGCGGGGGTGACGGTGGACGGCGACGCGGGCGCAGCCGGGGCTGACCTGCGGCGGTGTTAAGTGCAAAGGGGGGGCGTTGCCCCCCTCTTGGCCTGTCGGCCAATTCACCCCCCAGGATATTTTTGAGTAGATGAAGCAGGGCGGATCGCGCAATGGGCTGATCCGGGAAAAGGCGGCGGGCGTTCGCCGGAGCATTGCTCAGGCACTTTCCCGCCAATGTTTCAGTCTGTCATGCCTTGTGATTCGCCGCCAACTTGCAATGGCGTGGCCTTGGGATAGAAGGGGCAGGCAATCACAAGGACCCGCGCATGCCGCTTTCGCTTGTCATCCTGGCCGCCGGACAGGGCAGTCGCATGAACTCTGACCTGCCCAAGGTGCTGCACCCGCTGGCTGGCGCGCCGCTTCTGGCCCATGCCTTGCGCGCCGGGGCCGTGCTGGAGCCGGAGCGCGTTGTCGTGGTGACCGGGCATGGGGCCGAACGAGTGGCCCGCGCAGCGCAGGACGCCGAGCCGGGCGTGTTGATTGCCCATCAGGCCGAGCAGCTGGGCACCGCGCATGCCGTGGCGCAGGCGCGCGCGGCCCTTGAGGGGTTCTCAGGCGATGTGGTGGTGCTTTACGGCGACACTCCCTTTGTCAGCCCCGAGACGCTGGAGGCGCTGATCGCTGCGCGCAGCCGTCACGCGGTGGTTGTGCTGGGCTTTGAAGCCGTCGATCCGGGGCGTTACGGTCGGCTGGTCATGCAGGGCAGCGCGTTGGAGCGGATCGTTGAATACAAGGATGCGAGCGCACAGGAACGGTCGATAACCCTTTGTAATTCTGGTGTTGTATGCGCAGATGCGGCGCTGCTTACGGAACTGGTCGATGCAGTTGGTAATGACAATGCATCGGGCGAATATTACCTCACCGATATTATCGCGCTGGCGCGCGCGCGGGGCCTGACAGCGGGGGTTGTGACCTGCCCGGAGCCCGAGACGCTGGGCATCAACACCCGTACCGAGCTGTCCGCCGCCGAGGCGCTGTTTCAAAGCCGCGCCCGCGCGGAGGCACTGGAAAACGGCGTAACGCTGATCGCGCCCGAGACGGTGTTTTTTGCGCTTGATACGGTGATCGGACGCGATGCGCTGGTGGGGCCGAATGTGGTCTTCGGCCCCGGCGTGACCATCGAGAGCGGCGCCGAGATCCGCGCTTTCTGCCATCTAGAGGGTTGCCACGTCTCGCGCGATGCCGTGGTCGGGCCCTTTGCGCGGCTGCGCCCCGGCGCGGAGCTGGCCGAAGGGGTGCGCGTGGGCAATTTTGTCGAGATCAAGAACGCCATTCTGGATGAGGGCGCCAAGGTCAACCACCTGTCCTATATCGGTGATGCGCATGTCGGCGAAGGCGCAAATGTCGGCGCGGGTAGCGTCACCGTCAATTATGACGGGGTGATGAAACACCATACCGGGATCGGCGAACGCGCATTCGTTGGCTCGGGCTCGATGCTGGTTGCGCCGGTGAAGGTGGGGGCCGGGGCAATGACGGCTGCGGGCTCGGTCATCACCGCCGATGTGCCAGACGGCGCACTGGCGCTGGGGCGCGCGCGGCAAGAGAACAAGGCAGGGCTGGCGCTGCGGCTGCGCGAGCGGCTTCTGGCGCTGAAAGCCAGGAAAAATGAGGACTGAGCATGTGTGGGATTGTTGGTGTTCTGGGCACGCATGAAGTCGCGCCCCTGATCCTGGAGTCGCTGAAACGGCTGGAATACCGCGGCTATGACAGCGCCGGAATCGCCACGGTGAACAACGGCACGCTGGATCGCCGTCGCGCGGTGGGCAAGCTGATCAACCTCAGCGATCTTCTGGTGCACGAGCCCCTGACCGGGAAATCGGGCATCGGTCATACCCGCTGGGCGACGCATGGCGCGCCGACGGTGACGAACGCCCATCCGCATCGCTCGGGCGGGGTGGCGGTGGTGCACAATGGAATCATCGAGAATTTCAAGGCCCTGCGCGCGGAACTGGCGGCGGCCGGTCTGGTTCATGAAACCGGGACTGACACCGAGACCATAGCAATTCTGACCCGCCTTCATCTGACCCAGGGCATGACCCCGGCCAAAGCCGCAGCCGCCACGCTTGCGCGGCTGGAAGGTGCCTTTGCACTGGCCTTTCTGTTCGAGGGCGAAGATGATCTGATGATCGGCGCGCGCAAGGGCTCTCCGCTCGCGGTGGGACATGGGGACGGCGAGATGTATCTGGGGTCGGACGCGATCGCACTGGCGCCGATGACCGACCGGATCACCTATCTGGAAGAAGGGGACTGGGTTGTTCTGACCCGCGCGGGGGCGGAAATCTTTGATGCCGACGGCCGCCGCGCCAATCGCGCGGTAAGCAGGATCCGTTTGGATCAGACGCAGGTGGACAAGGGCGGCTATCGCCATTTCATGGCCAAGGAGATTGCCGAACAGCCTGCCGTGCTGCAAGCGGCACTCGCCTTCCATCTGGACCCGTCAGGTCAGGCCCTGTCCCTGCCCGACGAGGTGGATTTCAGCGATTGTGACCGGATTACACTGGTCGCCTGCGGCACGGGGTTTTATGCCGCGCAAGTGGCGAAATACTGGTTCGAGCAGCTCGCCCGCATCCAGGTGGAGACCGATATCGCCTCGGAATATCGCTACCGCCAGCCGGTTCTGTCAGACAAGGCAGTGGCGATCTTTATCAGCCAGTCTGGCGAGACAGCCGATACATTGGCCGCGCTGCGCCATGTGCGCGATCAGGTGGCCCGCACCATTGGCGTGATCAACGTGCCCACCTCGTCCATCGCGCGTGAAACCGACGTGGCTCTGCCGATCCTCGCGGGGCCGGAAATCAGCGTGGCCTCGACCAAGGGCTTCACCGCCCAGCTTCTGGTGTTGTTGTTGCTGGCGCTGAAAGCCGGACAGGACAGGGGCACGCTGAGCGCCGATCAGGTCAAGGATCATCTGGCCACGCTGGCCAGCTTGCCCGGATTGATGCGTCAGGCACTGGACCGGAATGAGGAAATCGACAAGATCGCCCGCAAACTGGCCGAGGCCCGGGATGTGCTGTATCTGGGGCGTGGCATGATGTATCCGCTGGCGCTGGAGGCTGCACTGAAGCTCAAGGAAATCAGCTATATCCACGCCGAGGGCTATGCCTCGGGCGAGTTGAAGCACGGGCCCATCGCACTGATCGACAAGACCATGCCGGTCGTGGTTCTGGCCCCGCGCGACGCGCTCTTTGAAAAGACAGTGTCGAACATGCAGGAAGTTATGGCCCGGCAGGGTCAGGTGCTGCTGATCTCAGACCCCGCCGGTCTGGAAGAGGCTGGCGAGGTCTGGCAAAGCATTACGCTTCCCACCGTGCCCGAACTGATCGCACCTATGATTTATGCGGTTCCCGCCCAGCTACTGGCCTATCATGCGGCGATGGTGCGCGGCACCGATGTCGATCAACCGCGCAATCTGGCCAAATCGGTGACCGTGGAATAAGCCAAGCCGGGGCGGCTGGCGCCCCTTGCTGCATTGAGGCCCCGATGACCGACGCCCCCCATACTGCTGCCGCGCTGGAAGCCCTGAGCGCCCTTGCCGACCCGCAAAAGGCCAGCGAGATGCAGGCCTATCACAAGACCGACCGCCCGTTTCTGGGCGTCCCCGTCCCACAGATCGAGGCGCTGGTGAAAGACTGGCGGACCGCGTGCTCGCTCGAACAGCGGCTGGCGCTGGCAGCAGGCCTGTGGGACAGCAATATCCACGAGGCCCGGGTCGCCGCTGCCAAACTGCTGCTGCAGGCGCGTATCCGCCCTGATGACAATGCCGCGTGGGCGCTGATCACCAGTTGGGTGCCGCAGTTCGACAGTTGGGCGATCGCCGATCATGCGTCGATCGCCGGGGGCAAGCGGTTGGTGGCTGATCCGTCGCGGCTGGATCAGCTTGAGGAATGGACCACCCACCCCAACATGTGGACCCGACGCGCGGCGCTGGTGATGACCCTGCCCTGGACCCGCCTGAACCACCCCAAACCCGCCGATCTGGCGGTGCGCGAGCGGGTTTTGGGCTGGGCCGAGGGCTATCTGGATGACAAGGAATGGTTCATCCAGAAAGCCATCGGCTGGTGGTTGCGCGACCTGTCCCGGCATGATCCGGCGCGTGTGCGCGATTGGCTCGGTGCGCATGGGGCGCGGCTGAAACCCTTCGCCCGGCGCGAGGCGCAGCGCCATCTCGGGCGCCAGATCAAAGGTTGAGGCATGGATTTTGTCGTTGTGAGCGGTAACGCACGCGCTTCACCATTGCCGTAACGCAATTCCCCATCTATCCCTGCGGCCAGCATGCCAACAGAGGAGCCCGCCAATGCGCGCGACGCGAATTGTTCAGAAAATCCTTTCCAACTACGAAGGCGAAACCCCCGGCGTAAAAGCCAACCTGTGCCGCATGTTGATGCAGGGCAAACTGGGCGGCACCGGCAAGATGATCATCCTGCCGGTCGATCAGGGGTTCGAGCATGGCCCGGCGCGCACCTTCGCTGCCAACCCCGCCGCCTATGACCCGCATTACCACTATCAACTGGCGCTCGATGCCGGGCTCAACGCCTATGCAGCCCCCCTTGGCATGATAGAGGCCGGGGCAGACACCTATGCCGGCCAGATCCCCACCATCCTCAAGGTCAATTCCGCCAACTCGCTCTTGTCCGACACCGCAGGCAAGAACCAGGCGATCACCGCTTGTGTTGATGATGCGCTGCGGCTGGGCTGCGCGGCCATCGGGTTTACCATCTATCCGGGCTCGGATGCGCAGCTTGAGATGTATGAAGAGATCTCGGTGATGCGCGAAGAGGCCGCGCGCAAGGGCATCGCCACCGTCATCTGGTCCTACCCGCGCGGCGAGGCGGTCACCAAGGACGGTGAAACCGGCATCGATGTCGCCGCCTATGCTGCGCAGATCGCGGCACTGCTGGGCGCGCATGTCATCAAGATCAAGCTGTCGACCGACCATCTTATGCTGCCCGAAGCCAAGAAGGTCTACGAGGCCGAGGGCATCGACATCGCCACTCAGGCCGCGCGCGTGCGTCACTGCATGCAGGCCAGCTTCAACGGACGGCGGATTGTTGTGTTCTCGGGCGGGGCCAAGAAGGGCGAAGACTCGGTTTATGACGATGCGCGCGCCATCCGTGACGGCGGCGGCAACGGCTCGATCATCGGGCGCAACAGCTTCCAGCGTCCGCGCGAAGATGCGCTGGCGATGCTGGGCAAGCTGGTGGAAATCTATCGCGGCAAAGCGTGAGCTTTTTTTGCTGATTGAGAGGGGCGGTCGCATGCGGGCCGCCCTTTTTCATGGGCTGCGGAAGGGACGGCTGAGAAAGGCTGACCCCTTGATGCCAAAGCGCCAAGGCCAGTCCGCCGCGCGGGCAATGCCGATGCGGGGGCCGGTGAGCACTTCGGCGAGGTCGCCCGCGAAAAAGCCGAAATCCGGGTGATCGAAAGCGGCATGGTTGTCCGGCAGTCCGATCCCCAGCGCCTGCCCCAGCCGCCCCGGCCCGGTGGCCAGCAAGCGCGGCACATCCGTGCCACGGCGCGCGGCCATCACGGGCAAGCCATACTGCGGTTCAAGCGCGCGCAACAGCACGGCATGGCCCCGTGCACAGACCACGTTCAGACACCAGTGTATCCCATACGAGCGATAGACATAGGCCCGCCCCGGCGGGCCGAACATGGCGGCGTTGCGAGCGCCCTCGCCGCGAAAGCTGTGTGAGGCCGGATCATCGGGTCCATAGGCCTCGGTCTCGGTGACAATCCCGCCGCAGCCACGCACCATCAGAACCACGCCGATCAGATCGCGCGCCACCGCTTCGGCGGGCCGGTCGAACCAAGCCGTCGGGCGGGGTAGTTTTGTCTGACGTTTCATCTTTCCAATTAACGCAGCATGGCAATGATGTCGCGCCGATGCGGACGGCGGCGATGTTCGAAAACGAATATTCCTTGCCAGTTGCCCAGTGCCATCTCACCGTCAAGCACCGGAATTTGCAGCGAAACTGGCAAGAGGGCTGCCTTGATATGCGCGGGCATATCATCGACCCCTTCGCTGGTATGGCGCAGGTAGCACATTGACGGATCATCGGCGGGCGGCACCAGACGATGAAAATATTCCGACATGTCGCGCGGCACATCCGGGTCAGCGTTCTCCTGGATCACCAGACTGGCCGAGGTGTGCTGGATGAACAGGGTTAAAACCCCCTCTGCCACCATGTCTCGCCGAAGCCACCCCGCGATCTGCGGTGTGATTTCATAGAGGCCGGGGCCTTGGGTGGCGATGGAAAAGGTCTTGTGCATGTGTTCGAACCTGATCTCCGGGCGACACGGGCCCACATGGGGCTCTGATGTCAGAAAGGCGCCCCTTGGGGCGCCTTTACCTGTCAATGTCCTGTCTGGCGCGCCTCTACTGATCCAGAAAGCTGCGCAGTTTGCGCGAGCGCGAGGGATGCTTCAGCTTTCTCAGCGCCTTGGCCTCGATCTGGCGGATGCGTTCGCGGGTGACCGAGAACTGCTGCCCCACCTCTTCCAGCGTGTGATCGGTGTTCATGCCGATGCCAAACCGCATCCGCAGTACACGTTCCTCGCGCGGGGTGAGCGAGGACAGGACGCGCGTCGTGGTCTCGCGCAGGTTTTCCTGAATCGCGGAATCCAAGGGAAGAACCGCGTTCTTGTCCTCGATGAAGTCGCCAAGCTGGCTGTCTTCCTCATCGCCGATCGGGGTTTCAAGGCTGATCGGTTCCTTGGCGATCTTCAGGACCTTGCGCACCTTGTCCAAAGGCATCTGCAGCTTCTCGGCCAGCTCCTCGGGCGAGGGTTCGCGACCGATCTCGTGCAGAATTTGGCGCGAGGTGCGCACCAGCTTGTTCATCGTCTCGATCATATGCACCGGAATACGGATGGTGCGCGCCTGATCAGCGATCGAACGGGTGATCGCCTGACGGATCCACCAGGTCGCATAGGTGCTGAACTTGTAGCCGCGGCGGTATTCGAACTTGTCCACCGCCTTCATCAGGCCGATATTGCCTTCCTGAATGAGATCAAGGAATTGCAGGCCACGGTTGGTGTATTTCTTGGCGATCGAGATCACCAGACGCAAGTTGGCCTCGACCATTTCCTTTTTGGCCTGCCGCGCCTCTTTTTCGCCCTTCTGGACCTGACTGACGATGCGACGGAACTCAGAGATATCAACGCCGACATAGTGACCGACCTGCGCCATGTCGTTGCGCAATTCTTCGATCTTGTCGCCATGACGCTCGAACATGGTTTCCCAGCCGCGCCCCTTGTTGCGCGCCATCCGGTCGCACCAGGTGGGGTCCAGCTCATAGCCGCGATATTCGTCGATGAACTCGCGCCGGTTCACGCGGGCCAGATCAGCCAGTTTGACCATAGACGAATCGATCGCCATGATCTTCTTGTTGATCCCGTAAAGCTGATCAATCAGCGCCTCGATCCGGTTGTTGTGCAGATGAAGCGAGTTCACCAGTTGCACAATCTCCGATCGCAGCTTCTGATAGGCGGATTCCTGGTTGGCAGAAAAGCGGGCGTCCTGCTCCAGCGTGGCCTTCATGCGGTGGCGCTGCATGGCCGAGAGCTGCTCATAATCAGCCGCGATCAGGTCCAGCGTTTCCAGAACGCGCGGTTTGAGCGAGGCTTCCATCGCCGCAAGCGACATGTTCGACTGATCGAATTCATCATCGTCGTCGTCGTTTGACGCAATAGGATTGCCATCGGCATCCAGTTCCTGCTCGGTCGACTTGCGCGGCTGCGCCGCCGCCGGGGCCGCAGCCTGAAGCTCCTCGGCAAAAGAGCCGTTTTCGTCACCGTCCAGCGCCGTGCCGAATGTGGCATCAAGGTCGATCACCTCGCGCAGCAGAACATCCTCTGACAGAAGTTCGTCGCGCCAGATGATGATCGCCTGAAAGGTCAGCGGGCTTTCGCACAAGCCCGCGATCATTGTGTTGCGGCCAGCCTCGATGCGCTTGGCGATGGCGATCTCGCCCTCGCGCGACAGCAATTCCACCGAGCCCATTTCACGCAGATACATGCGCACCGGGTCATCGGTGCGATCCAGCGTTTCAGAGGCCGTGCCCGCCACGACCAGATCGGTCACACCGGACGCGGGCGCATCGGCGGGCGGTGCCTCCACCTCCTCGCCTTCCTCTTCTTCGACGACATTGATGCCCATCTCGGAGAGCATCGACATCACATCCTCGATCTGTTCGGACGAAACCTGATCCGAGGGCATCACCTGATTGAGCTGCTCATAGGTGATGAACCCCCGCTCACGCGCGGCGGCGATCATCCGGCGCACCGAGGCCTGGCTCATGTCGAGGGTGAATTCGCTGTCCTGTTCTTCGGTTTTAGCTTCGTCGTTATCTTTGGCGACCATGGGTCCTCCGGCCGAAGGCAGTGATTCGAATTTATCCAGATGTAGCGACTCGGCAGACCGAATCACAGGGGTCAGCAGCGAATTTTACCGATTCGGGCGCTTCTTCACCCAAATCTGCGAATCAATAAGGCTTTGCAGGTGGTTTGACATGCCCGCGCGATCCTCGCCAAGGTCCGTGCTGTCGTCCAGACGCGATTTACCGGCATTGTGAACCGCGGCCGCAGCCTGACCCAACCGCCATGTCAGCCCCTCATCGGCCAGATGCTCCAGATCGCTCATCGCCTCGGCGATCTCGCGGTGGGCGGCACGGCGGGCGCTCAGTATGGCGAAATCCTCCGCAATGCAGTTTGCCACGAAACCGGGATCTGCCCCCGGCTTGCGCAGCGGTGCAATTGCGATGTGGGGGCGCGCCAGCAGTTCGTCAAGGGCATCCCCGGCCCGCGCCGCCATGTCCGCACGGTCAGGCAGCGGACTCTCGCGCGCGGCGTCCAGAAGGATCGCCAGCAGCTTGCGATGATCCTCGCGCGTAGGGTCATGGCGAAACAGCTCATCCTCGAATCGGGTGATCTGCTCAGGATGGGTGAACAACGCGGCCAGTATCATCGCCTCGCGCAGCTCTTCCTCTACCTGTTCCGTGGCGGCGGCGGCCAGAAGCGTGCCACGCGTCGATGGCAGCGGTGCCGAAGGGAAAGACCCATGACGCCCCCCCGCCCCCTGCGGGCGGAACGGACCGGGCCGAAAGGGGCCGGGGCGTTGACCGCCACTGGAGCGGGCCAGCAGATCACGCCGGAGGTTGCGGAATTCATCGGTGTAATGGTTGCGCAGAACGGGATCGGTGATCTTTTGCAAAAGCGCGCGCAGGCGGCGGTCCAGCGCTGCGCGGCGCTCCGGGCTGTCAAAGACCTGGCCCGCCGTCTCACGCTCCCATAGCAGCTGGGCCATGGGCAAGGCGCGCTCAAGCACGGCGCGCATAGCCGCAGCGCCGCCGGTGCGCAGCACGTCATCAGGGTCCTGCCCGGCGGGCAGCAACGCAAAGCGCAGCCCCTGCCCCGCCGCCAGCAGCGGCAGCGCCAGATCGGCCAGCCGCTGCCCTGCTCGCAGCCCGGCGGCATCGCCGTCCAGCGCGATCACTGGCTCTTCATGCAGCCGCCACAAAAGGCGCAACTGCTCTTCGGTGATTGCTGTTCCAAGAGGGGCAACAGCCCCTTCAAACCCCGCACCAACCAGCGCGATCACATCCATATAGCCCTCGGCCACGATCAGCGGTGCCGCCTTGCCCATCGCCGTGCGCGCCGGGCCAAGGTTGTAGAGCGTGCGTCCCTTGTCGAAAAGCTCAGTCTCGGGCGAGTTCAGGTATTTGGCGCGCGCGCCCACGGCCATCGCCCGCCCGCCAAAGGCGATGCACTGGCCGCGCGCATCGCGGATCGGATAGATGATACGCCCGCGAAAGCGGTCATAGGGCGCGCCACCGTCATCAGGGCGCGCGCAAAGCCCGGCATCGATGATCAGATCGGTCGCCACCCCTGCCCCGGTCAGATGCGTGTAAAGCGCCTGCCGCTGGTCGGGGGCAAAACCGATGCCGAATCGCTCGCGCTGCGCCTCGGACAGGCCGCGCCGGTCAAGATAGGCGCGGGCATCGGCCGCCGCCCCACCATTGAGCTGCATGCGGAAAAAGCGCGCGGCCTGCTCCATGACGGCGGCCAGTTCGCTGCGCCGGTCGGCGCGTTTTGCCGCCTGCGGGTCACGCGCGGGCATGGGCATGCCCACTTCACGCGCCAGTGTCTCAACCGCCTCCATGAAGCCCATGTTCTCGGTCTCACGCAGAAAGGTCAGCGCATCCCCCTTCGCATGGCAGCCAAAGCAATAGTAGTAACCCTTGCGGTCATCGACATGAAACGAGGCCGTGCGCTCCTGATGAAACGGGCATGGTGCCCAAAAATCACCCTTGCCGGTGTTCGACTTGCGCGCATCCCACGTGACCTTGCGCCCCACAACCTGCGCGATGGAAACGCGCGAGCGCAGTTCATCAAGAAAGCCGTTGGGCAGCGACATGGGCAAAATCCGGGTTGGCGGTGACGCGGTTGTGAGCCGTTTCTGGTGGCGGGGCGGTTAGGATGACATAGTTTGTAATGTAGTTCAGTTCAAAGGAGAACGCGATGATCTCTCGGCGGGCATTTGTAGCAGGGCTCGGCCTGGCACCTTTCGCCACCACCGCCTGGGCCGGACAGCAATTTGAGATCGAATTGACCGAAGCGGAGTGGCGCGAACGGTTGACACCGGCACAGTTTGCCATCCTTCGCGACCACGCGACGGAGCGCGCTTACACCAACGAACATCTGGGCGAGCGCTCTGCGCTTTTGAACGAGGAACGGGCGGGCACCTATACCTGCGCGGGCTGTGATCTGCCGATCTATCGTTCCGAAACCAAGTATGACAGCCGCACCGGCTGGCCCAGCTTCTGGGACGCGATCGAGGGCGCGGTCGGCACCAAGGATGACTACCGCCTGCTGTTCATCCGCCGGACCGAGGTGCATTGTGCGCGCTGTGGCGGGCATCTGGGCCATATTTTCGAAGATGGTCCCGCCCCCACCGGCCTGCGTCATTGCATCAACGGGCTAGCGATGAACTTCATACCGGACTGAGTATTTGAGAAAAAAGCCCCGGTGCAGGCCTGCTGCACCGGGGCTTTTGATTGCGCTTTCGCGCCCGTATTTCCTGTGCCTTATTCAGCCACGCGCGCGGGGCCGTCCTGCACATGCGCGGGATCTTCCTGCGGATCGGCCTTGGCTTTGCGTGGGGCACGCCGGGTGGCCGTCGCAGCACGCGGTTTGCGCGGCTTCGGCGCGGCGGCATCTCCGGTTGCCTCTGGCTCGGCGGGCGCAGCTTGTGCGGCCTGATCAGGCGTCGCTTCGTGGTCCTGGGTTGCAGGGCCCTGACCCGCGGGGTCCTGGGCTACGGCTGCCGTGTCATCGGCAGCAGGCCGTCTGCGGCGATTGCGGGCCTCAGGTGCCGGGTTCCCGGCCTCCTGGCGTGGCTCGGGTTGTTTTTCGCCACGCGATTCCGGGGTTTCCACCAGCATCGTATCGGGTTCGTTCTGCGAGGTCTGATTTTCGCGCGGATCCGCGTTGTCGCGCGGCTGGCGCTGGGGCCTGCGGTCATCGCGGCGGTTGCCACGGCGGTTCCCGCCACCCTCATTCTGACGGTCGTTCTGCCGCTCATTCTGCCGGTCGTTCTGGCGCTCGCCAGCCTCGGCGGTATCTGCGCCATCCTGGGTGTTCTCACCCTCATCGCGCTGATCGAACCGGCGGTTCTGGTTATTGTTTTGCTGCTGGTTATTGTTTTGCTGATTGGTATTTTGCTGGCGCATCTCGGCCTCTCGGGCCATTTCGCGCTGTGCCTCGCTGAGCATACGGGTGTAATGCTCCGCGTGCTGCAGGAAATTCTCGGCCGCAACGCGGTCGCCCGACAATTGTGCATCGCGTGCATGCACAAGATATTTGTCGATGATCTGTTGCGGTGTACCGCGAACCTTGCCTTCCGGCCCCGAACTGTCGAACACACGGTTGACAACATTGCCCAAGGGTTTGGGGCGGTTCGACTTTGAACGCGAACGTTTATTCGATGATCTCATCAGGTCTGGTTCCGGACTTGGTCGGGACTGTGGACCCGCGCGACGCCGGTCTGGCGCGACACCTCGGGTCTGACGTGGGTAGATTTATGGCGCGGCCACGGTTGCGAAGTCAGTGCGCATCCTGTCCGGGCACGCTTGCGACTAACCATGCTCACAGCCCGCACACAACCCTGAATCGCCCCAAACTCGCTGGAAAGTGAATGTTTCTGACTGATCGTTGCGAAAAAAGCATAAGTTTGCGTTAACGCTGGCGGCATCGCGCGGTGACGATCCGGGGCCGACCATCAAAATCAGGCAGGATGGCGATGGCGTCCAGCGCCACCGATTGCAAGATCGCGGCCACGGCCTCGCCCTGCGTCGGCCCGATCTCAAGCAGCAGCCGCCCACCGGGCCGCAGCACGCCCCCCACCCCCGCCGCGATTGCCCGGTACGCTGCCAACCCGTCACCGCCCGGGGTGAGCGCTATCGAGGGTTCCCACTGGCGGGTTTCCGGCGCGAGATCAGCCATTTCGGCGTCGCTGATATAGGGCGGGTTGGACACGATCAGATCAAAATCACCTGCCACACCGTCAAACCAATCCGAGCACTCGAACCCGGCCCGGTCCGACAGTTGCAACTGCACCGCGTTGGCGCGCGCCACCGCAAGCGCCTTGAGTGACAGATCCACACCCAGCCCCGTCGCCCCGGGGCATTCGGCCAGCAGACTGAGCATGATTGCGCCTGATCCAGTGCCCAGATCCAGCACCCGCGTAAAGGGCTCCTGCAACGCTGCCGCGACCAGAATCTCGGTCTCAGGGCGCGGGTCCAGCACATCCGGTGTGACCGTAAAGCGGCGTCCCCAGAACAGCCGGGTGCCAATGATCTGGCTAAGCGGCTGGCGCATTTCACGCGCTGCCAGCGCCGCGTCAAAGCGCGCCTGACCGTCGGGCAAAAGCGGATCCTCCAGATGCAACGTCAGCCGATCCGGGGCCAGACCCAGCGCGAAGGCCAGCAACAACCGTGCATCGCGAGCAGGCTCTGCCACTCCGGCTGCGCGCAGGCGTGGCACGGCAAGGGCCAATGCGGCACGACCGGTGGCCCCGGTGTTCATGCTTCCAGCTCGGCCAGCTTGACGGCCTGATCATGTGCGCTCAGGGCCTCGATCACCGGTTCCAGATCGCCTGCCATGATCTGTGGCAACGCGTAGAGCGTCAGATTGATGCGGTGATCGGTCATCCGGCCCTGGGGAAAATTGTAGGTGCGAATACGCTCAGAACGGTCGCCGGTTCCCACCTGCGCCCGACGATCGGCGGCGCGGGCCTGATCCAGCTTCTGGCGCTCCAGATCAAACAGCCGGGCGCGCAACACCTCCAGCGCCAGCCGCCGGTTCTGGTGCTGCGACTTCTCGGACGAGGTCACGACAATACCGCTGGGCAAATGGGTGATCCGCACTGCCGAATCGGTGGTGTTGACATGCTGCCCCCCCGCCCCCGAGGCGCGCATGGTGTCGATGCGCAGATCGGCCTCGTTCAGCGCGAAATCGACTTCCCCTGCCTCAGGCAGGACAGCCACAGTGGCTGCCGATGTGTGAATGCGGCCTCCCGATTCGGTGACCGGTACGCGCTGCACGCGGTGCACACCGGATTCGAACTTGAGCCGCGCAAAAACTCCATCGCCGCCCACCCGCATCACCGCCTCGCGCACGCCGCCCAGTTCAGTTTCGCTGAGGCTGATCAGATCGCAGGACCAGCCCTGCGCCTCGGCGTAGCGCTGATACATCCGCAACAGATCTGCGGCAAACAGCGCGGCCTCCTCACCCCCGGTGCCCGGACGGATTTCAAGGATCGCGGACCGGCTATCGGCCAGATCACGCGGCAAAAGCGCCAGCCGCAACTGATGCTCCAGAACGGGGATGACAGTGTCCAGCCGCGCCATTTCCTCGTCAGCGAGGGCACGCATCTCAGGATCGGTGCGCAGGGCTTCGGCCTCGGCGCGCTGCGCCAGCGATGTCCGCAAGTCGGCGATCGCCGCCACCACGGGTTTCAACTGATCGTATTCGCGCGCAATCGCGGCCAACTGCCCGGGATCGGCCCCTTCGGTCAGCAGCGCTTCGAGATATCCGAAGCGGCGAGTGATCTGTTCAAGCGTCTCGGTGGCGACCATGTGCCGGATGTGACGCGCGGGCGCGTGCACGTCAAGAGGGCCCGGCACCGCGGGCAGGTGCACATATGCGATGCGGCCGCTCTGCGCGGCCGGAGTGACCCTGCGGACTGCTGTGCAGCCGCCGCTTTGCCTTGCCGCTCCGCGGCGCAGGGGGGGGGGGGCCCCCGCCCCCCCGGGCGGGGGGCGCCCCCCCGGGGGGTTTTTGGTTTTGAAAGGCGGCTACTGCGCCCATTCATCTTGCCGGAAATACGCAGGAAAATCTGACTTCTGACGCGTGGAGCATCTGGCTCTTGCCGCGCGCCGCAGGCGTGCGGCCCGGCCCAACAGGAGGCGCTGCATCTTTGATGCTGCGCCCGACTGGCGGGAGCCCTGCGAAGCCCCTCAGTTACTCGAAAGATGGATGGGTTCGCGGTAGAAAGAATGCGTACCGATCTGCGCGGTCCGGGCGAAGCGGCGCGACCAGACCGGGCGTACGGTATTGGCGTGGAAATGGGTGGCCCCGTCTGTCAGCTCGCGTGGCGCACCACTGAGCAGGACCTGCGCGATCCGCCCCGCAAGGCGGCGGGCACCGGGTTCCGACATGGCCCGCGAACGGCCATTGCAGGCATAGCTGAACTGGCAGGCGTTGCTCAGATGGGCATTCTGGTGCACCACTTCGCAGACCGTGCCGGGATAGTTCGACAGATCGACACGATTGAGGATGACCTCCGCCACGGCGAACTGGCCGGTGATGGTTTCGCCCCTGGCCTCGTGATAAATCGCCTCTTGCAGGCACTGATACTGGCGGTCTTCAGCGAGTGTGACGCTTTGATCCATCAGCCAGCTGCGGTCATAGCGGCGCGCGGCGAGAGCTTCCTGTGCTTCGGTCGCACGGCTGACGAGTGCCGGGGGAACCTGACGGATTGCGTCACGTTCAGCGTTCAGCGCGGCCATCAGCCCCTGTTGCCCCCGCACTTCGGCCTGGGCGGTTTGGGTCGTCGCCATGACCATCAGGCAAAATGCAGAAAACGCCCCGAAGGGCTTGATCCGGTTCCAACGTCCCATACCGTCCATCCTCTGTATCAGCCAAAGGCAGCTCTATGCTTACCAGCGGCGGTCGGTTTGGCCGCAGGGGTCGCGGCCGCAGTCTCTCAGCATGCGAGGGATCACCCGGTTTGACCGGGCAGCCCCGGTGCCGGGCATCCGATCCCCCGGGGATCGCGTTGCCAGCACCGATGGGGGCATACGCCAAAAACCCGGTTGCGTCCAGTTTACCCCGCCGGGCCTGCCCCCGCCCATGCGCACTCGCGCGCCCGCCCCGGCCCTGCGACGGAGCGCGACGGCATCAGCCCTGCGTCAATGCGCGCGTTAACCTATTGGAAAGGAACGGACTAACCGCAGATCAACGCAAATCCGGCATGGTGTTGCGCGCATCTCGGGCGCTGATCGTCAGCTGTGCCGCGGCAAGGCGGGCCACGGGCACGCGAAACGGCGAGCAGGAGACATAATCGAACCCTGCCTCCCGGCAGAACGCGATTGATTCGGGGCTGCCACCGTGTTCGCCACAGATAGACAGCGTCAGGTTCTTGCGAGCGCGGCGCCCCCTTTCGGCGGCGATCAGCAAAAGCTCGCCCACGCCTTCGGTATCGAGCACATGAAACGGGTCTTCCGGAAAGACCCCGCTCTGCACATAGTAGGACATGAAGCGCCCGGCATCATCGCGCGACAGCCCATAGGTCATCTGCGTCAGATCGTTGGTGCCGAACGACAGAAAGGTCACATGCTGGGCGATTTCGGCCGCGCGCAGCGCCGCGCGCGGGGTTTCCACCATAACGCCCAGCCGGTAATCAAAGCTTTCGCCCTGTTCAATGCGCACCGAGGCCGAGACCGCATCGAGCCGCGCCTTCACCAGTTCCACTTCGCGCATGGCAGAAACCAGCGGGATCATGATTTCCGGCACGATCGGCGCCCCCCGGCGACCGGACTCGATCGCCGCCTCGAAAATGGCGCGCGCCTGCATGTCGTAGATCTCGGGGATTGTAATGCCCAGCCGGACCCCGCGCATGCCCAGCATCGGGTTGAACTCGGCCAGTTCCTCGGCCCGGCGGGTGATCTCGGACAGCGGTTTGTCGAGTGCATCGGCCAACTGGCGCATACCCTCGCGTGTATGGGGCAGGAATTCGTGCAGTGGCGGGTCAAAGAGGCGGATGCAGACCGGCTGGCCCTGCATGATCTCGAACAACTCGATGAAATCCGAGCGCTGCATCGGCAACAGCCGCTCCAGCGCGGCGGCGCGGTCGTGCGGCGTATCGGCGAAGATCATCTCGCGCATGACCGTCAGCCGATCATCTTCAAAGAACATGTGCTCGGTGCGGCACAGGCCGATCCCCTCGGCCTTGAAATCGCGAGCGATGCGGGCGTCGGCGGGGGTGTCGGCATTGGCGCGCACACTGATGTCGCGCAGATCATCGGCCCAGCCCAGAAGCGTGTTGAAGGGTTCATCCAGCGCGGGCTCCAGCAGATCGACAGCGCCCAGAAGCACCTCGCCGGTGGTGCCGTCGATGGTTATCAGATCGCCCTCACGCAGCACATGTCGTCCGGTGTGCAGCTCGCGCGCACGAGCATCGATGCGCACACCGGTCGCCCCGACAATGCACGGCAGGCCCAGCCCGCGCCCGATCACCGCCGCATGGCTGGTCATACCCCCGCGCTCGGTCACAACGCCCGAGGCAACATGCATGCCACGAATGTCCTCGGGCGCGGTTTCACGACGCACGAGGATGCAGGCCTCATCCCGCGCGGCGCTGGCCTGTGCGGCACTTGAGCTGAACACAACCTGCCCCACCGCGGCGCCGGGGCTGGCCGCCAACCCGCGAACCACAACATCACGCTTGCCGCGCGGGTCCACCTGACGGTGCAGCAGTTCAGACAGGCCGCGCGGAGTGACGCGCATCAGCGCCTCCTTGCGGGTAATGATGCCGTCTTCGGCCAACGCAACGGCCACGCGCACCGTCGCGCGGGCCGAACGCTGAACCTTCAGCGCATCCAGAACCCAGAGCGTGCCGTTTTCCAGAGTGAACTCGATCTGCATCTCCTCGCGCAGCTTTTCGCGGCAGATTGCACCATGGCGCACGAGCTCGGCAAATGCCTGGGGATGCTGCTCTTCCAGCGAGGGACCGCGCTTGTCACGGCACAGATAAATCGCCTGCGGATTGTCCGAGACCGCATCACGCCCCTGCCCGTGCACCGCATAGCGCCCGGTGATCTGCGCAACGCCGGTCACCGCATCGATGAACTGGATGACCCCGGCGCCGCTGGCCCCGGTCCCAAAGCCCCCGGCCATGGCCTGTACCACAAGGCCCAGCCCGGCCTCAGCCGGCGCGCCCTTGGCCTGCCGCAAAAGCCGCGCCGAGGTGCCTTCCCAGGCGCGGGCCATCGAGCGCAGAACCTCTGACAACTGGTGCCGGGGGTCTTGGGGAAAGGGTTCTTCCAGCTCGGCCTCATAACTGCGTAGCGCCGCTTGCAGGGTTTCCGGGCTGGGATCGCGCGCCTCAAAGAGATCAGGGTCCAGCCGCGCGACATGCTGGGCATAGGATTGCACGAACCGCAGATAGAGCGCGGTCGCCACCGGCTCGCCCAGCCGGGCGGCAATCTCGGCATGGCATGCGTCATTCATGCCGATGTTGAGAAGCGCGCCGGGCCCGCCCCAGTCCGGGTTTTCCGAGCTGGGACGCACCGACAGCAACTGCCCGCTCTCGAACTTCGACATCAGCCCGCCCAGATTAAGCACCTGTCCCGCCGCGATGGCGCGCACCGCACCGAACGAAAGTGCGATGGTGCGCGGCACCGGCAGATCCAGCCGTACCAGCCGTTGCAGACATTTCGCCCGCCAGCCATGCGTGCGCAGCGCGATCGGCGCGGAACCGGTGATTTCGGTATAATCCACAAGGGTGAGATTGCTGGATTTCATGGGCATGTCGCGCACTCCCGGGCTGGCGCGCAGGATAGGCTTTATGCCGTACCGTGCAAGTGCAGAAATGGCGCGGGGGGGGGGGGGGGGGGGGGGGGGGGGGGGGGGGGGGGGGCGGGGCCGCGCG
>JAFIEK010000074.1 GCA_020832545.1 Pararhodobacter sp.
GGGGGGCGCCGGGGGCGGGGGCGGGCGGGGGACATGGCTGCGGCCCGCCCTTCAGCGGTGGGGCGAGGGGCTACCCGCCCCTCGCGCTCCCCGGCCAAAGGGGAAGCACGCTTCCCCTTTGGAAACCCCCGGCACGGCCGCACAACCGCGCCCTTTGAAAGAAAGAGTGCGTATTTGGGGCAAGATGAAGGGCGTCATGCGCGCAGCCTTTCGTTGGACGGGTCCCAGAGGGGTGAATCAGGCTGGACGATCGCGCGGCGCTTTTCGCCAAAGACCTCGACCTCGACCTCAGTGCCCGGAGCGGTCAGATCGGCGCGCAGCATACCCAGCGCGATGCATTGGCCGGTGCGGTGGCCGAAATAGCCCGAGGTGGTTTCGCCTACCACCTGCCCCTCATGCCAGAGTGTGGACATATAGGGCGGATCGGTATCACCGGGCTCCAGCGTAAGCAGAACGAAGCGCTTGGTGACGCCCTGTTGCTTTTCCGCAGCAAGTGCGGATTTGCCCATGAATTCGGGCTTGTCCCATTTGATGAAGCGTTCCAGCCCGCCCTGCATCACGGTATAATCGGTGCTGAGATCACCTTTCCATGCGCGATAGCCCTTCTCGATGCGCAGGGAATTGAGTGCGAACATGCCGAAGGGTTTGAGGCCGTGCGGCTGGCCTGCGGCCATGACGGCATCCCAGATTGCGGCTGTATCCTCGGTTTTCGAGTGGATTTCCCAGCCCAACTCGCCCGCGAACGAGACCCGCACCAATTGACACCAGTGACCGGCGATCTGGGCGGACTGGTGGGTCAGCCAGGGCTGCGTGAGATCGGCATCGGTGACGCTGGCCAGAAGGCGGCGTGATTTTGGCCCGGTGAGGATATGACAGGCGAAGCTGTCGGTCATATCCGCAATGGTGATTTCCGTGCCTTCAGGCAGATGGGACATCAGCCAGTCATGATCATGGCGTTGCGCAACTGCAGCGGTGATCAGGAAGAACATGTCCTCACCCAGCGCCATGACCGACATCTCGGTGATGATCCGGCCCTTGTCATCGGCGAAATAGGCCAGCCCCAACCGCCCCGGCTTTGGCACAGCGCCGGTGATCATCCGCTCCAGCCAGGCGCGCGCGCCGGTGCCCGAGAGGCGGAAGCGCGAGAAACCCGGGATGTCCAGAATGCCTGCCGCATCGCGCACTGCCGCGCATTCGGCCTGCACAGCAGCAAACCACGGCCCCTCGCGGCTCCAGGTCTGTTGCGCGGCGTCTGATGTGTCATCGCCAGGGCGCGCGTACCAGTTCGCACGCTCCCACCCGTTGTAAGCACCGAATTGCGCCCCCAGCGCCACCACCCGGTCATGCACGGGTGACAGCTTCTGGCCGCGCCCGGCGGGCCAGGCATGGTGCGGGAAATGCATGGCGTATTCGTGGCCATAAACCTCCATCCCTTTGGCAACACAGTAATCATGATCTTCATGCCCGGTGAAACGGCGCGGATCGCATGACCACATGTCCCATTCGGTCGCGCCCTCAATGATCCACTCTGCCAGCACCTTGCCCGCCCCGCCGCCCTGGCAGATGCCGAAGGTGAAGACACAAGCCTCAAACGCATTGGGCACGCCGGGCATGGGGCCGATCAGCGGGTTGCCATCCGGCGTGTAGGGGATGGGGCCGTTGATGACTTTTTGCAGATTGGCCCGCTCAAGCAGCGGCACGCGGGCCATGGCATCATTGATATGCCATTCCAGCCGCTCCAGATCATCTGGGTAAAGCTGAAAGCTGAAATCCTCTGGCATCGGGTCATCGGGGGTGGCCCAATGCGCGCGGCATGGGTTTTCATAGGGGCCGAGGTTGAAGCCCATCTTTTCCTGCCGAAGGTAATAGCTTGAATCAACATCGCGCAAGAGCGGCAGCTTGTGTCCTACCTCGCGCGTCCAGGCCTCCAATTCAGGGATCGTGTCGAACAGAAGATACTGATGGGCCATGACCATCATCGGCACGCGGCGACCGAACATCGCGCCGACGCGGGCGGCGTAATAACCGGCGGCATTCACCACATATTCGCAGCGCACCTCGCCCTTCGGGGTCTCCAGCACCCACTCGTTCCCGTCGCGCCGCGCCCCCGTCACCGGACGGAACCGGTCAATCCGCGCGCCCATCTGCCGCGCCCCGGCGGCCAGCGCCTGGGTCAGTTGGGCGGGGTCTATATCGCCATCATTGGGATCATAGAGCGCGCCGCTCAGATCATGCGTTTCCACAAACGGATATCGATTGCGGATCTCGTCTGGGCCAAGCACCTCCAGCTCCATCCCCTGATAGCGGCCCATCCCCTGGACGCGCCGAAACTCGCGCAGCCGTTCACGGCTGTGGCCCAGCCGGACCGAGCCGGTGACGTGGTAGTTCATGGGGTAATCCACCGCCGCGCCCAGCCCGCGATACAGTTCAGCCGAATAGCGCTGCATGTTCATGATCGACCATGACGATGAGAAGGTGGGCACATTGCCCGCCGCATGCCAGGTTGACCCGGCGGTCAGTTCATTGCGCTCCAGCAGCAGGCAATCGGCCCATCCCGCCTTTGCCAGATGATAGAGCACCGAGGCCCCGACAACCCCGCCCCCGATGACCACAACCCTCGCAGTATCCGTCATGCCAGCCTCCGACTTCTGTGAGGATCATTGCGCCGGACGCGGGGAAACGCAATTCGAGAGATGCCCAGAAAATGATCGGATATTCCGATTAGCGGCGCGGCGACACCTTCGCTATTGATATTGATAATCATTCGCATTAAGGAGGTGAAACTTGCCTGAACAGAAAATGGAACGAACATGACTTACGCTGCCAAAGCCGTGGCATTCTGCCTGGCCCTTGCCCCCGCAGTTGTACCCGTCGCGGCCAGTGCCGAAACCCCGCGCCTTCTGGCCACCGTCGGTATGATTGCCGACCCGGCCGCCCGCATCGCGGGCGATTGCGTTGCGGTGGAGGCGCTGATCGGCCCAGGACTTGACCCGCATCTCTACCAACCGCGCCCTTCAGATATTGAACGGCTGCGACAGGCCGATCGCGTGGTGGCGCTGGGTCTGGGGCTGGAGGGGCGGCTGGGTGACGTGCTGGCACGCACCGGCGCGCTGATTCTGGGCGATACGCTGGACCCTGCGTGGCTGCTCGA
Organism: Pararhodobacter sp.; assembly: GCA_020832545.1. Taxonomy (GTDB): domain Bacteria; phylum Pseudomonadota; class Alphaproteobacteria; order Rhodobacterales; family Rhodobacteraceae; genus Pararhodobacter. The sequence continues at coordinate 3,152 of JAFIEK010000074.1, forward strand.
TGATGACGGCGCCCCTGACCCGCATTTGTGGATGGACCCTCAGTTGTGGAGCAGCCTGTTGCCCACACTCGCCGGCACACTCGCCGAAATGGCCCCCGACTGCGCGCAGGACATTGACACGCGCATGGCAGAAGAAGCCGCACGGTTTGAGGCACTCGATACCTGGGCCACCGAATCGATGGCCAGCATTCCCGCAGGCGCGCGCGTGCTGCTGACCGCGCATGATGCCTTTGCCTATTTCTCAGAACGCTACGGGCTTGAGAATCTGGCCATTCAGGGCATCTCGACCGAATCCGAGCCCTCGATCGCCGCCATCGACAGCCTTGCCCGCGACGCCGCCGAACGGGCGATCCCGGCGGTCTTCATCGAAACCACGCTCAACCCGCGTGCCGTGCGCGCGCTGATCGAAGCCGCCGCCGCACGTGGCCATACGCTGGCACTGGGGGGCGAGCTATACTCGGACGCATTGGGCGAGCCGGGCAGCGGGGCCGATACGTATCCGGGCATGATCGTGGCCAATGTGATCACCATCACCGAGGCGCTTGGCGGCACGCCCGCGCCCCTGCCGGAGGGGCTGGTGCCGCACTGACGGGTCGCATAGCAACAATGAAGGGCCCCACTTTTCAGTGGGGCCCTTCATCAAATACCTTACCGGACAGAACCCTTAGACGTCGAACCGTACACCCTGCGCCAGCGGCAATGCATCGGAATAGTTCACCGTGTTTGTCGCGCGGCGCATATATCCCTTCCAGGCGTCCGAGCCACTCTCGCGCCCGCCGCCGGTTTCCTTTTCACCGCCGAACGCCCCGCCGATCTCGGCGCCCGAGGGGCCGATATTGACATTGGCAATCCCGCAATCCGAGGCTTGCAGAAAGGCCTCGGCCTCGCGCAGGTTGAGCGTGAAGATGCACGAGGACAGGCCCTGCGGCACGCCATTCTGCATCACCAGCGCCTGATCAAAATCACTGTAGCGCATCACATAGAGGATCGGCGCGAAAGTCTCTTCGCGCACCACATCAGTTTGCGCCGGCATCTCCACCAATGCGGGCGCGACATAGGCACCGCCCTTCGGCCCGGCATCCGACACCGCGCCGCCATGCACCGTGCCGCCTTCGGACTGCGCGCGGGCAAGCGCCGCCTGCATCCGATCCAGCGCACTGGTATCGATCAACGGCCCCACCAACGTGCCGGGCGCGCGCGGGTCACCTACCGGCAGGCTGGCATAGGCCTTGACCAGTTTCGCCACCAGATCATCGGCAATGCTTTCATGCACGATCAGGCGGCGCAGCGAGGTGCAACGCTGCCCCGCCGTGCCCACCGCCGAAAAGACGATCCCGCGCACCGCCATGTCGATATCCGCCGAGGGGGCGACGATCATCGCATTGTTGCCGCCCAGTTCCAGAATTGAGCGGCCGAAGCGTTCGGCCACCTTCGGACCTACAATCCGCCCCATCCGAGTGGACCCGGTGGCCGAGACCAGCGGGATATCGGGCGCCTCAACCAGCGCCGCCCCGTGCTCAGCCTGCCCTATCACCAGTTGCACCAAACCTTCGGGCGCATCGTCGCCAAACCGCTCCACGGCGCGGCGAAGAATCTCCATACAGGCCATCGCCGTCAGCGGGCTTTTGTCCGACGGCTTCCAGATCACCGGATCGCCGCAAACCAGCGCCAGCGCCGTGTTCCACGACCAGACCGCCACCGGAAAGTTGAACGCCGTGATCACTGCGCAGGGCCCCAACGGATGCCAGGTCTCGCGCATCACATGCCCCGGACGCTCAGAAGCAATGGTCAGCCCGTAGAGCTGGCGCGACAAGCCGACGGCAAAGTCGCAGATGTCGATCATCTCCTGCACTTCGCCCAGCCCCTCCGAGGTGATCTTGCCCGCCTCCAGCGTGACCAGTGCGCCCAGCGCGTCCTTGGCGGCGCGCAGCTCTTCACCCAGCAGCCGCACCAACTCGCCCCGGCGCGGTGCGGGCACCTTGCGCCAGACATCAAACGCGGCGACGGAACGGGCGCGGATCGCCGGGATGTCCTCCAGCGCGGTGGGGGTCAGCGCTGCAATCTGCGCGCCATTGATCGGCGAGTGCACGGCCATCGGGCCGCCGGTCAGCGCGGCAGGCTCCAGCCCGCAGGCACTCAGGATATCGGCGGCGGTGGGAAGCGTGGTCATCGGTCTCTCCTGTCGGTAATCGGCCATGACGATACGCCGGGAGGGCGGCGAAAGGAAAGAGGTGGCGGCCCAAAAAGCCCGCCTCCCGCACTGCCTGCCCCGCCCCGGCGCCCCAAACAATCCACTTCCCAAACGGTGGGACGGGTGCTACCGGACGAGTGCTACAACCCTCTCATATTCGGAGCTTTTCCATGAGAACCCTCGCACTGCGCGCGGCTGCCCTGACGGCTGCGGCCTGGGCATTCACGGTCCCTGCCCTCGCGCAGGACATGATGTTCACGCTGATCAATCGCACCGGCTACACGCTGGTCGAATTCTACGCCGCACCGATCACTGTGAGCGACTGGGAAGAAGATATCCTTGGCCAGGATGTGCTGGAAACAGGGTATTCGGTGGATGTTCTGATCGCCGATGGCCGCGCCAACTGCGACTATGACTTCCTGATGATCTTCGCCGATGGCGATGAGGTCGAGGACCAGATCAACATCTGCGAACTAAGCAGCTATACGCTGGAATAAACTGCTATGGGGTGATGGCCCACTGCACTGCCACGGTGCTCCACGGCCCGCGAATCAAAGGCCCCCGTCCCCGGGGGCTTTTTCCGTGCCCCGCCCCCTTCATCTACTAAAAATATCCTGCGGGGGTGAGGCGCGTATGCGCCGAGGGGGCGCAAAGCCCCCTCTTCGCGGATATGCATCAAGCGCGTGAACTTAGGCTGTCAGCCGGTTATGCTTGCGCGCCACGAACTGCTTGGCGGTCTCCACGGCCACGGCAGCATCGCGGCAATAGGCATCGGCCCCGATCGCCCGGCCGAACTCCTCGTTCAGCGGCGCCCCACCGACCAGCACGATGTAATCTTCGCGCATGCCCTTTTCCTTCAGCGTATCGATGACCACCTTCATGTAAGGCATGGTCGTGGTCAAAAGCGCCGACATGCCCAGAATGTCCGCCCCCTCACGCTCCAGCGCCTCGATGTATTTGTCGACCGGGTTGTTGATCCCCAGATCGACCACCTCGAACCCCGCGCCCTCCATCATCATGCCGACAAGGTTCTTGCCGATATCGTGGATGTCGCCTTTCACGGTGCCGATCACCATCTTGCCCATGCGCGGCGCGCCGGTTTCCACCAGCAGCGGCTTCAGGATGAACATTCCGGCCTTCATCGCATTGGCGGCCAGCAGCACCTCGGGCACAAACAGGATGCCGTCGCGGAAATCGTGGCCGACGATAGTCATGCCCGCCACCAGTGCCTTGGTCAGAATATCGTAGGGCGTCCAGCCGCGCGCCAGCAGAATATTCACGGCCTCTTCGATCTCTTCCTTGAGACCGTCATAGAGGTCATCCATCATCTGCTGCACCAGCTCGTCGTCATCGAGCTCCGACAGGATGATCTCGTCGTTATTGGCCATGGCGCACTCCACAGGTTGGCTTCTCGCTCAATGCGCCAGTTTGGCCGGGGCGACTGTCCGATTTCCGACATGCGCGCACGAAAAGGCGACAGGGCGGGTGTGTGGCGAACGGATGACAGGGTTGTGCAGCGGTGAGGGGTTGCCGCGTGTTCACTTTTCGTTCATCCTCTTGCCATGCCCCGCCCCCCGGTTCCCACCCCCGCCACCCCGCTGCCCGCCACCGATCCGGCGATGCGCACACCGGCGCGTGGCACACGGGCGCAGCCAGTTGGCCGGTTCGAGCCACTGGCGCGCGAATGGCAACATGACGGCTGGGACATCCCCGAAGACGCGCGCACCCATCTGCGCGACGTCGCCATCGAGCGCCCGCGCAGCGTCATATCCTGGAACCAGTCGCCCGATCTGGGATTTGACCGCGCAGTGAACCCCTATCGCGGCTGCGAACATGGCTGCATCTATTGTTATGCGCGGCCCACGCATAGCTATCTGGGCCTGTCGCCGGGGCTGGATTTTGAAACCCGGCTGATCGCACGGCCCGATGCGCCACAGGTGCTGGCGCGCGAGCTGGGGCGCAAAGGCTACCGCGTAGCTCCGCTGGCGCTGGGGTCCAACACCGACCCCTGGCAACCGATAGAGGCGCAGCACCGCATCACCCGCGCCCTGCTGGAGGTGCTGCGCGACTGGCGACACCCGGTGACCATCACCACCCGCGGCGCGCTGATCGCACGCGATACCGACATTCTGGCCGAGATGGCCGCGCTTGATCTGGTTGAGGTCGGGGTCTCCATTACCACGCTTGACCCCGCGCTGGCCCGCGCCCTTGAACCGCGCGCCCCAAGCCCCGCGCGGCGCTTGCAAACCATCACCACCCTGCGCGCTGCGGGTGTGCCGGTTCGGCTGATGCTGGCACCGGTCATTCCCGGCCTGACCGACCATGAGATCGAACCGATCCTGCAATCCGCCCGCAACGCCGGTGCGCAAACCGCATGGTGGAGCCTTCTGCGCCTGCCGCATGAGGTCCACGCCCTGTTTGTGGACTGGCTACAGCACCACAGACCTAATCACGCCACCAAGGTGATGCGCCAGATCGCCGAAATGCGCGGCGGGCGCGCCAACGACCCCCGCTTCGGCAACCGGTTTCGCGGCTCCGGCCCTCGCGCCCAGCTGCTGGCGCAACGTGTGAAACTTGCGCGCCACCGTATGGGCTATGCTGACAGCCTGCCCCCGCTTGACTGCACCCGCTTCGCCCCACCGACGGGACATACCGCACAACTGTCGTTGTTTTGACTAAAGCCGCGCCCCGTCATCTTGCCGGAAAATACGCGCGGGGGTGAATTCGGCGCAGCCGAAGAGGGGGCGGCAGCCCCCTGCCCGGCCGGACCCTCAGCGCACGGCGGCCGTGAACTCGGGCGTCCCGGTCATGGCCTCGGCAACCGCAACTGGCACACCCCGGGTGATCATCCGGCGAAACACCTGATCGGCGCGCGGGCCCAATGCGCGCACCCCATCGGGCGCGCGGGCGGCATTGGCGCGGCGGGTGGCGGCAGACATCTCGGCCATCGACATCGTGTCGCGCAGATCTTCGTGCCCCGGACACCCCACCAGGATATCGCTGGGTGGCACCTGCCCGCCCGCACTTATCTCAGTGCTGGCACGTTCCAGCATACGACATTCCAGCGTGATCCGGTCCTGCAGATTGGCCGGGCCCGGAGTTGCCGTGACCATCGGACCGGGCAGCGCGCAGGCGCTGAGAACGGGAAGCAGGAACAGCGCGACATATCTCATCTTTTTCTTGTATCCGCGCGTGGCCGAGGTGTAAACGCAGCCCATGTTGAAGACCCGCATCATCCCCTGCCTTGATGTCGCCGATGGCCGCGTGGTCAAGGGCGTGAATTTCGTCAATCTGATCGATGCCGGTGACCCGGTCGAGGCCGCCAAGGCCTATGACGCGGCGGGCGCGGATGAGCTGTGTTTTCTCGATATCCACGCCACCCATGAAAACCGCGGTACGATGTTCGACCTCGTCACCCGCACCGCCGAGCAATGCTTCATGCCGCTGACCGTTGGCGGTGGGGTGCGCAGCGTTGAGGATGTGCGCGCATTGTTGCTGGCAGGCGCCGACAAGGTCAGCTTCAACTCCGCGGCGGTGGCTGACCCCGATGTCGTGTCGCGCGCCGCAGACCGCTTCGGCAGTCAGTGCATCGTTGTGGCGATCGACGCCAAGACGGTGGAACCGGGACGCTGGGAGATTTTCACCCACGGCGGGCGCAAACCCACCGGGATTGACGCGGTAGAGTTTGCCCGCACAATGGCCGCCAAGGGCGCGGGCGAGATATTGCTGACCTCAATGGACCGTGACGGCACGCGCGCCGGGTTCAACCTGGCCCTGACCCGCGCGATCAGCGATGCCGTGCCGGTGCCGGTGATCGCCTCGGGCGGCGTGGGCACGCTGGATCATCTGGTGGAAGGCGTGAGAGAAGGTGGGGCCTCGGCAGTGCTGGCCGCGTCGATCTTCCATTTCGGCGAATTCACCATTGCGCAGGCCAAGGCGCATATGGCTGCCGCCGGTATACCGGTGCGGCTGTCATGAGCGCGCCCGGAACCGCCGTTGATCGGCTGGCCGCGACGATTGCTGCGCGCAAGGGCGCGGACCCGGACAGCAGCTGGACCGCGAAACTGCTGGCCAAGGGCCCCGAAAAATGCGCCGAGAAATTCGGCGAAGAGGCCATCGAGGCGGTGATTGAAGCGGTCAAGGGTGACCCTGCGCGCCTGACCGCCGAAGCCGCCGATGTGCTTTACCACCTTCTGGTGATGTGCGCGGCGCGAGGCGTCACGCTGGCCGATATCGAGGCCGAGCTGACGCGCCGCGAAGGCCGCTCAGGACTGGCAGAAAAAGCCGCACGGCCTGAAGGCTGACATCCGCTCAGGGCTTCAGATCATAGGTCACCCAGCGCGTGGCCACCGCCACCTTGTCATACAGCGCGCGGGCGCGGGCGTTGTCCTCGGCGGTGATCCAGCGGATCATCGTCCAGCCGCGCGCGCGCCCTTCCGCCGCCAGAGCCTTGATCAATGCCGGGGCAGCGCCGGACCCGCGCGCCTCTGGCGCGACGAACAGATCATCCAGAAACCCGCCGGTGCTGGCCGCAAGGGGCCGGGCGTAGGGCCGAAAATGTGCAAGCCCCACCAGATTCCCGTTGCTTTCTGCGACCAGACCCTCGGTCTCATGCGCGGGATCATGGATCCAGCCCCAGACGCGGTCGCGCATCGCCTCGGTCTGTTCGACCTCATAGAACCCGGCATATCCGGCATAGAGCGCGCCCCATTGCGCCCGGTCCTCTGCCAACGGCTTGCGTATCTGCATCAGTCTTCCTCCAGCACCAACAGGGCCGCGCGCATGGCGTCGGCGAGTTCGCTGCGAGCGTAGATGTCATTGTGCCCGCCTGCAACAACGCGATCAAAGACAATCCCCGGGGCAGTCCCTGCCAGCGCTTCCCGCAGGGCTTGTGTCCGCGCTCTGGGGATGATTGTGTCGCGCTCGGCACTGATCAGGGCCACCGGCACCCCTGACGCCGCCAGATCAGCGGCGGGCTCCATCCGGTGACGCAAGAGCCAGCGCACCGGAGCCCAAGGGTAATGGCCGCGCGCCAGCCCTTCAAGCGAATCGAAGGCCGTGACCAGCAGCACACCTTGCAATGCTCGCGCCTGCGCCAGATGCGCCGCAGGCCCTGCACCAACGCTGAACCCCACCGCCACCACCGCGCGCCCCTCGGCCAGATGGTCATGCACGGCCACGCTGTCCTCCAGCAGCGCCCGCGCCGAAGGCCTGCCGGTACTGGGTGCGTAGCCGCGATAATGAAAGGCCGCGACATCATGCTCGGGGAACACCTGCCGCAGGAACAACACCATCGCCGCCCCGTCCCAGGCATTGCCGCCAAAGCCAAGAAGCAGCGGCGCATCCTCTCGCGTGCCGGGCAACAGATGCCCGGCCAGCACCACACCGCCCGGTCGTTCCAGCCGCAGTTCGACCGCGCTGGACGGCAGCGGCGGGCTGCCCCCCATCGCCCAGCGCGGGAACAAAAGCGCCCCCTGTGCCAGCGCCATGACGATTACCGCCACCGCGTACAGCGCCACCAGCACCGACAGGATTTTCAGCAGCGTTCCCATGACAACAAGATCGCAGCCAATGCCGCGCACGGCAAGCCCCGGGAACGATTGCGCCACGCTTGCGTTAACCCTTGGATAAGTAAGCGGAGAACATTCATGCGTGGTATCTTGTTGTGGCTGATCGGCGTTCCAATCCCGGTGATCATCCTGATCTATCTGTTGTTCTGAGCTTCCCTTCGCGCGCCTTCGCCCGTATAGCCCCCTGCTGAACCGACAGGAGAGCCGTATCATGCAAGGCAGCGCCAATCTCAAT
>JAFIEK010000075.1 GCA_020832545.1 Pararhodobacter sp.
TGCGTCGCATCGCCTTAGGCAACTTTTATATCCCTGGGGTGGGGGGGCTGGCCCATCCGCTCCAGCCGCCGCGCGACCGCATGATGGGTGCGCGGGGCGTTGGTCATCAGGACCACCGCACCGCCGCGCCGGCGATACGCCTGCAATGCGCTGACCGCGCCCGGATAAAGGGCGCGGCCATCATGCAGACAGCCCCAGAGGTCGCAATAGAGCACGTCATACTGCGCGCCGATATCGGCGAGGGCCTCGATGATCTCGGTCATGCCATGTGGCTTTCGTGTTCAGAGGGTCAGCGCGGGAATGATTTGCTTCTTGCGGCTCATCACCCCGGGCAGAACGACCGTATCGCCGCTGACAGTGACGCCAAAGCTCTTCTCGGCAATGGTTTTCACCAGATCGTTGGGCACCAGCAGCGTGGCCTCCTCGCGCAGAATGTCGATGACGAACAACAACACCTGATCGGCGCCGTCTTCCTTCGCCACGTCCTCCATCGCCGCCATCAGACTGGCCTTGCGGTCCAAGAGCACCTTGGGCGCGGTGGTTTCCAGCACTGAAACCCGCAGGTCCTTGCCCTCGACGGTGTATTCCTTGCTGTCCATCCGCAACAGCGCGGCATCCGAGAAGGCCGAGACATCGGATTTCGCCGCGAACATCTCTTCTGCGTAATCAACGATGGAGATGCCCAGCTCTTGCGCCAGCTTTTCGGCCACCGCCCGGTCGTGGTCGGTGGTGGTGGGCGAGCGGAACTCCAGCGTGTCGGACAGGATGCACGACAGCATCAGGCATTTGATCCCTTCAGGCATCTTCGCGGCATCGGCCCCCATCAGGTCATGCATCACGGTGGCGGTGCAGGCCAGCGGGCGGATGACCACATCAATCGGCCCCTTGGTTTCCAGCCCGCCGGTCAGCTTGTGGTGATCGATGATCGCCTGAATATCGGCTTTGCCGATCGAGGGCGGCAACTCGGCGGGGTTGTTGGTGTCGACAATCACCACTGCCTGTCCGGGGGTGACATCGGCGATGATCTCAGGGGTTTCAAAACCCCAGCGTTTCAACACGAAGGCGGCCTCGGTATTAGGGTCTCCCAAAAGCACCGCCTGCGCCGGGATCCCTTTTATCTCATTGAGATACCAGGCCCAGATCAGCGGCGAGCCGGTGGAATCGGTGTCGGGGGCCTTGTGGCCGAAAACGAGCGTGGTCATAAAAAAATCCTGAGCCTGAGTTGAACAACCGCGCGCCTTATAGGCACACGGTGCGCGGATGTCACGCCCGCAAGCCTGGCTGGTGCCGCCGGAAAACCGCGCCTCTGTTTGCCCGCATTTGCTATCCCTCAGCAAGCCCCTGCAAAATCCGCCCCCTTCATCTACTCGAAAACATCCTCGGGGGGAGCCGCGCAGCGGCGTGGGGGCAGACAGCCCCCCCGTCCGACACCGGCCACAGGGCTAGCCGTCCGGGGATGTGCCCGTCCAGTCCTGCTGCGCCCAGTCCTGCTGCGCCTCGGTTTCCACTGCGCCGGGCCGCGCGGCGCGTAGCCGTGCCAGCGCGGGCCCGGGTGCCTCGCCCAGTTGCACCATCAGGCGCATCGCCACCATGCCCGAGCGCCCACGCCCGGCCTTGCAATGCACAAAGACCCGCCCGCCTGCGGCACAGACCGCCAGCGCCTTGTCGGCCACGGCCTGCCAGCCTTGCGCCGTTTCGGGGTCCGGCAGTCCGAAATCGGTGACCGGAAAATGCGCCCAGTCAATCCCGGCATGTTGCAACGCTTGCGGCAGATCTGCGGCCCCATGCGCGGCCATCTCGTCCGTCCCGGTCATCGAGATCACCAGCGCGGGGGCAAAGTCCTTGATTCGCGCCAGATCGCCCGGCAGATCGCCCGCGCGCCCGGGCAGGGGGCCGATGCCCAGAATTCCGGTGCCCAGCGGAAGCCTGTCATAGTGGTAAACTGGTTTCATGGGTGTCAATCTAGGCCACCGCTCCGGGCCAGGGCAAGGGGCGCGCCGCGCGGGAATTTTCGCCGCCGGCGGGTGTTGACAGCGCGCTGCGGCTCTCCTAGATAGACAGCCGTTAGCACTCACATAAGGCGAGTGCTAAAAGTTCAAAACCTGGAACCTAAGGAGCGTTCTCAGATGGCATTCAAACCCCTTCATGACCGAGTATTGGTTCGTCGTATCGAAGGCGAAGACAAGACCAAGGGCGGCCTGATCATCCCTGATTCCGCCAAGGAAAAGCCCGCTGAAGGCGAGATCATCTCGACCGGCGACGGCGCACGCAAGGATTCGGGCGAGCTGATCGCACCCTCGGTCAAAGCCGGCGACCGCGTGCTGTTCGGCAAATGGTCGGGCACCGAAGTGACGATCGATGGTGAAGAGCTGCTGATCATGAAGGAAAGCGATATCCTCGGCATTATCGGGTGATCGCTTTTCACTGATCGTAACGCACTGACACTCAACAGAATATTTCAGGAGCACCCCTCATGGCTGCCAAAGAAGTCAAGTTCAACACCGATGCCCGCGACCGTATGCTGCGTGGCGTCAACATTCTCGCCGACGCCGTCAAGGTCACGCTGGGCCCCAAAGGCCGCAACGTCGTGATCGAAAAGTCGTTCGGTGCGCCGCGCATCACCAAGGACGGCGTCACTGTCGCCAAGGAAATCGAACTGTCCGACAAGTTCGAGAACATGGGCGCGCAGATGGTGAAGGAAGTCGCTTCCCGCACCAATGACGAAGCAGGCGACGGCACCACCACCGCCACCGTTCTGGCACAGGCCATCGTCAAGGAAGGCATGAAAGCGGTCGCCGCCGGCATGAACCCGATGGATCTCAAGCGCGGGATCGATCTGGCCGTGTCCAAGGTTGTTGCCGAGATCAAGGCGGCCTCGCGTCCGGTCAAGGACAGCGACGAAGTGGCTCAGGTCGGCACCATCTCGGCCAATGGCGAGGCCACCATCGGCCGTCAGATCGCAGACGCGATGCAGAAGGTCGGCAACGAGGGTGTGATCACCGTCGAAGAGAACAAGGGCATGGAGACCGAGGTCGAAGTGGTCGAAGGCATGCAGTTCGACCGTGGCTACCTGTCGCCCTATTTCGTCACCAACCCGGACAAGATGATCGCCGAGCTGGAAGACTGCTACATCCTGCTGCACGAGAAAAAACTCTCGTCGCTGCAGCCGATGGTTCCGCTGCTGGAATCGGTGATCCAGTCGCAAAAGCCGCTTCTGATCATCGCTGAAGACGTGGAAGGCGAGGCGCTGGCCACGCTGGTGGTCAACAAGCTGCGCGGCGGTCTGAAGATTGCTGCGGTCAAGGCACCGGGCTTCGGCGATCGCCGCAAGTCCATGCTGCAGGACATCGCGATTCTGACCGGCGGTCAGGTGATTTCGGAAGACCTGGGCATGAAGCTGGAGAACGTGACCATCGACATGCTGGGCACCGCCAAGAAAGTGTCGATCAACAAGGACAACACGACCATTGTTGACGGCGCTGGCGAGAAAGCCGAGATCGAAGCCCGTGTGGCCCAGATCCGCCAGCAGATCGAGGAAACCACCTCGGACTACGACAAGGAAAAACTGCAGGAGCGTCTGGCCAAGCTGGCCGGTGGTGTTGCTGTCATCCGCGTCGGTGGCATGTCGGAAATCGAAGTGAAAGAGCGCAAGGACCGCGTCGATGACGCCCTGAACGCGACCCGTGCGGCCGTTCAGGAAGGCATCGTGGTTGGCGGGGGCGTCGCCCTGGTGCAGGCTGGCAAGAAGCTTGAGGGCCTGACGGGCGCCAACAGCGACCAGAACGCCGGTATCACCATCGTGCGTCGCGCTCTGGAAGCGCCGATGCGCCAGATCGCCGAGAACGCCGGTGTCGATGGTGCCGTGGTTGCAGGCAAGATCCGCGAATCCAGCGACCTGAGCTTTGGCTTCAACGCGCAGACCGAAGAATATGGCGACATGTTCAAGTTCGGCGTGATCGACCCGGCCAAGGTTGTCCGTACCGCGCTGGAAGATGCGGCATCGGTTGCAGGCCTTCTGGTCACCACCGAGGCAATGATCGCCGACAAGCCCGAGCCGAAGGGCCAGGGCGGCGGCGGCGGCATGCCCGACATGGGTGGCATGGGCGGCATGGGCGGGATGATGTAATCCCGGCCACTATGGCCTGAAAGTTTTGGGGGCGGTCTTTCGGGGCCGCCCCTTTTCTGTGGAAACAGGGTTGGCGGGGGCGCCGGGGGGGGGGGGGGGGGGCCCCCCCGCCGGGGGGGGGGCCCCCCCCCCCCCCGCCCCGCGCGCGGGGGGGGGGGGGGGCGGGGGGGGCGCGCCCCCCCCCCCCCCGCCGCTCCCTTCGGGACCGCACCCCGCCCGGCTCAGCCGGTCCGGAGAAGTGTCACCAGTGCGGGGGCTTTTGATCGGCGAGCGCGATGGTGTCGCCGTCCTGCGCACTACGATCAGATTCGCGTTCGGACAGTTGCGAGAGCTGGCGTCTGAGGCGGGCGATCTCGTCGCCCTGTGCGCGGAGCATGTCGCTGATGTCGTCATTGGCGCGGGTCAGGTGGGCAATCTGTTCTTCGATACGCTCGATACGTTCAGGGGTCATGCGCGGTCTCCTTGTTGCCGGGCTTATCGGCGCGGAAGGGGCCTGTGGTCAAGTATGCTAACCCGCTGCGCGCCTTGCCCCTGCGCCCCCCTTGGGCTAGACCTCCGCCAACCCGTTTCACCAATGGACATCCCATGGCCAAGACCAAAGCCCCCCGCCGCCCCCGGGCCGAAACGCCGAAGGGCTTTCGCGACTATTTCGGCGCAGAGGTGACCCAGCGCAAGGCGATGCTGGACCGGATTGCAGAGGTTTATCATCGCTATGGTTTCGACCCGCTGGAGACCAGCGCGGTGGAGACGGTGGAGGCTTTGGGCAAGTTCCTGCCTGATGTCGACCGCCCCAATGAGGGTGTCTTTGCATGGGAAGAAGAAGGCGACTGGCTGGCGCTGCGCTATGATCTGACCGCCCCTCTGGCCCGCGTCGCTGCGCAGTATCGCAATGATCTGCCCAGCCCGTACCGGCGCTATGCGATGGGCCCGGTCTGGCGGAATGAGAAGCCGGGGCCGGGGCGGTTCCGGCAGTTTTATCAGTGTGATGCGGATACCGTGGGCGCGGCTTCGGTCGTGGCGGACGCCGAGATCTGCGCCATGCTGGCTGATTGTCTGGAGGCCGTGGGAATCGCACGCGGCGATTACGTGGTGCGGGTGAACAACCGCAAGGTGCTGAACGGGGTGATGGAGGCGGCGGGCGTGCTGGACCCCGCGGACCCTGAGCGCTTCGCCGCCGAGCGCGGGATCGTGCTGCGCGCCATCGACAAGCTGGACCGGCTGGGCGAGGGCGGGGTGCGCGCTTTGCTGGGGGCGGGCCGCAAGGATGAGAGCGGGGATTTCACCAAGGGCGCGGGGCTGGGTGATGCGCAGGCCGATATCGTGCTGGCTTTCACTGACGCGCGGTGCGAAACGGGCACTGAGACAGCGCAAGTGTTGCGCGGGCTTGTCGGGGACTCGAAGATCGGCCTCGAAGGCGTTGACGAGCTTGAGGAAATCGCCGCGCTGCTGGATGCGCAGGGCTACGGCCCCGACCGCATCATCATCGACCCCTCTGTTGTGCGTGGCCTCGGGTATTACACCGGCCCGGTCTATGAGGCCGAGCTGACCTTTGAAATCCTCGATGAGAAGGGCCGCAAGCGGCAGTTCGGCTCGGTCGCAGGCGGCGGGCGATATGACGATCTGGTCAAGCGCTTTACCGGGCAGGCGGTTCCGGCAACCGGCGTCAGTATCGGGGTGGACCGGCTGCTGGCGGCACTGGTCGCCAAAGGCCACGCACAGCAAGCCGCGCAAGGCCCGGTGGTTGTCACCGTCATGGACCGCGAGCGGATGGCGGATTATCAAGCCATGGTCGCCGATCTGCGCCGCGCCGGGATCCGCGCCGAGGTCTATCTGGGTAACCCCAAGAACTTTGGTAACCAGTTGAAATACGCCGACAAACGCGGCGCGCCGGTGGCAATCATCCAGGGTGGTGACGAGGCTGCGCGCGATGTGGTGCAGGTCAAGGATCTGGTGCTGGGCGCGAAGATCGCCGAGGATGCGACGCTGGAGGAATGGAAAGCCCGCCCCGCCCAGCAAGAAGTGGCGCGCGCCGATCTGGTCGCCACCGTGCGCAAAATTCTGGATGCGGACACGTGAACGCGCTGCGCCTTGATCCCGCCGGCGCGCGGGCCGAGGGTGCGCGGCTGCTGGCCGCTTTTCAGGCCGAGGGTGCGCAACCCGTCGAGGCCGCGATCCTGCAACCCGCCGAAACCCTGCTGGATCTTTACGGCGAGGATATCCGCGCGCGCGCCTATGTCACCACCGACCCGCTGGAAGGCGAGATGATGCTGCGCCCGGATTTCACAGTGCCGGTGGTGCAGGCGCATATGCGCGAGGGGGCGGACCCGGCGCGCTACTGCTATCTGGGCGAGGTGTTTCGCAAACAGGAAAGCCCCGGCGCGATGCGGCTGTCGGAATATCTGCAGGTGGGCTATGAGGTGTTCGACCGCGACCGACCGCTTGAGGCTGATGCCGAGGTCTTTGCGCTGTTCACCCGCCTGCTGGCACCCTTAGGCCTGCGCGCGGCGACCGGCGATATCGGCATCCTGCGCGCGGCCGTGGCGGGCCTGCCGACATCTGCGCCGCGCAAGGCTGCACTGATGCGGCACCTGTGGCGGCCCCGGCGCTTCCATGCGCTGCTGGAGCGCTACGCGGGCCGCGCCGAGGTGCCACCCGCCCGCGCTGAATTGCTGGCGCGACTGGCGCGGGGCGAGGCAGTGCAGTCAACGGCCCCGCATATCGGGTTGCGCAGCCCCACGGAGATCGACGCGCGGTTGCGCAGGCTGGCAGAGGATGCCGCCACGTCGGCCATACCCGCCGAACTGGTCGATGAGCTGGAAGCCGTTGCGGCCATTGCCGCCAAATCGCCCGCCGCCCTGGCCGCACTCACGGATGCCGCGCGCGCCATGCCGTGGATTGCCCCTTCGGTGGACGGGTTCGCGCGCAGGCTGGACGCGCTGGCGGCGCGCGGAATTGACGTGGAAGGGCTGGATTACGAGGCCAGCTTTGGCCGAACCACGCTGGAATACTACGATGGCTTCGTGTTCGGTTTCTTTGCCGAGGCCCGGCCAGACTTGCCGCCTGTGGCGACCGGCGGGCGCTATGATGCGCTGACCGCGGTGTTGGGTCAGGGGCGCTCGATCCCGGCGGTGGGGGGCGTGATCCGGCCTGCGGTGGTGGCCCTGCTGGGGGGGGCGCGAGGATGCTGAAGATCGGTGTTCCGTCCAAGGGGCGGCTGATGGAGCAGTGCTTTGACTGGTTTGGCGCGCGCGGCGTCATGATGCGACGCACCGGGAATGAGCGTGAGTATTCCGGCGCGATCGAGGGGGTGGCGGGGGCCACGCTGGTGCTGTTGTCGGCAGGCGAGATCCCGCGAGAGCTGGCGGCGGGGCGTATCCACCTGGGTGTTACTGGCACCGATCTGGTGCGCGAAAAGCTGGCAGACTGGCAAAGCGTGGTGGTGGAGCTGGCTGAAATGGGGTTTGGTCATGCCGATCTGATCATCGCCGTGCCCGAAGTCTGGGTGGATGTCGATACGCTGGATGATCTGGATGCCGCAGCGGCGGCGTTTCGCGCCGAGCATGGCTTCCGGCTGCGGATTGCGACCAAGTATCACCGGCTGGTGCGCGATTATCTGCGCGCGCACGGGGTGGCGGATTATCAGCTGGTCGATAGTCAGGGCGCGACCGAGGGCACAATCCGCAATCTGACCGCCGAGGCGGTGGCCGATATCACCTCAACCGGCGAAACCCTGCGCGCCAATCATCTGAAGATCCTAGATGCGCCGCCTGTTCTGCGCTCGCAGGCCACGCTGTTTGCGGCGCGCGGGGCGTCCTGGGCGGCGGAGCGCGCGGTGCTGGCGGGGGTTTTGAACCGGCTGGGATTGCCGGGGGATGCAGGGGTATAAAAGAAGGGGGCGTTGCCCCCCTCTGGGCCTCTCGGCCCATTCACCCCCCAGGATATTTTGGAGTAGATGAAAGGGCGGGGTGTGAGTTACTCCAGCGCCAGCACCTGGCCAGTCACAGCGCCGCCATCGACCACGAATTCGCAGCCGGTGGAATAGCTGGCCTCGCAGAGCATGAAGCGGGCCATGCGCGCCACTTCATCGGCCTCGCCGAAGCGGGGGATGGGCTGGGCAGCGGCGGCCTCGTCGGGCATCTGATCGGTCATTGGCGTGCGGATCGGCCCAGGGTGGAGCGACAGCACCCGGATGTTGTCAGGCGCGAGATCCAGCGCGGCGGCCTTGTTCAGCCCGCGCAGGCCCCATTTGCTGGACACATAGGCCGCCAGCCCGCCATAGCCCTGCAGCCCGGCGGTGGACGAGGTGTTGACGATCACGCCACCACCCGCGCGCTTGAGCGCCGGCGCGACCTGCCGGATGCCCAGGAAAGCGCCTGTCAGGTTGATGTCGATCACGCGACGATAGTCGTCAGGGGTGCAGCCGGTCACCGTGCCGAGCGCCAGAATGCCCGCGTTGTTGAAGAGCGCATTGAGGCCGCCGAATGCCGCTTCGGCCTCGGCGATGGCGGCGTCCCAGTCGGCCTGAACCGTGACATCCAGCCGCCGGTAACGCGCGTTGGCACCCAGTTCATCGGCCAGCGCCTGGCCTTCGTCGTCGATCACATCGGTGATCATCATCTGCGCGCCCTGCGCGGCGAGCAGGCGCGCTGTTGCCGCACCAATCCCGCGCGCGCCGCCGGTGATGAGCAGTTTGAGGTCTTTGGGGGCAATGATGGGCATATTGAAACTCCAATTTTCTGATGACAGGCGTCTGCCCCCGGACGAGGGCGATATAGTCAGCCTAGACAACAATCCTGACGATGCCCTTGATCTGACGCAAGGTGGGCGGGCCGGGGGCGGCAAACTGCCGCCGTATGGGGCAGGTGGCCGCCGGGTCAGTCGCGGGTATCAGCCGCGCCCGAAGACCCGCCCGCGTGGTCCATGAGGGTGCGGCGCAGCTTGCGGATCAGCACGGCGCGGGCGCGGTCATCGGCAATCGATCTGAGCGAGTCGTTGATGTCGAGGATCAGTTTCGACACGTCGTTATGCCAGTCCAGATTGGCGACCTGATCCGGTTTCAGGCGCGGTGGCGGTGCGGCGTCACCCAGTGGTTTCGGCCCTGCCGGTGTCAGTTCATATCCGGCATCAAGCACCGGCTGGATCAGCCGGTCGCGGCCGTAGTCAGCCTCCAGCCTTGCCACCAGCCCGTCGAGCGCCGGTTCCTCGCCATGGACCAGAAAGACCGCGTGATTGATCGGTTCGCGCGCGCGGACCCAGGTTGCCAGTTCGGTGCCGTCGGCATGGCCTGAATAGAGATCGATCGACCGGATCCGTGCCTGAACGGCGAAGGCCTCGCCCTGAATGCGAACCGATTGCGCGCCATCGAGCAGGATGCGCCCCAGCGTGCCCTTGGCCTGATAGCCCACAAATAGCACCGTCGCCTCATCCCGCCAGAGCCAGTTTTTCAGCCGGTGGCGGATGCGCCCGGCCTCGCACATGCCCGAGGCGGCGATGACGATGTGGAACTCGCGCAGATGATCCAGCGCCATGCTCTGCTCGACCGTCTGGGTGAAATGCAACTGGTTGGAGGCCAGGCCGTCGCGAAAGCGCTTGCCGTCCTGCAGCTCGCGCCGGTGGCGGGCGAAGACCTGCGTGGCTTTCAGCGCAAGGGGAGAGTCCACATGGATGGGGATCGGCGGCAACTCGCCCTCGGCCATCAGTTGGGTGAGATCGGCGATCAGCTCCTGCGCGCGCTCCACCGCGAAAGATGGGATCAGGAGCGCGCCATGCGGATGGATCGCCGCGCGCACCTCATCGCGCAGGGCGCGCCGCCGGGCGACCTCGGATGTGGCGGGGCGGTCGGTGTCGCCATAGGTGGCCTCGCAGATCACGTAGTCGAGGTCTGAGGGCGCTTCCGGGTCAGGGTGCAGGAGTTTCGCGGCCGGGCCGATGTCACCGGAAAACAGCAGCCGCAGCGGGGCCTTGTGCCCGGAGACCGCCACCTCCAGCTCCAGTGAGGCAGAGCCCAGCATATGCCCCGCATTCCAGAACCGCCCCCGCACGCCGGGCAGGACCGCGAACCAAGTGTCATAGGGCTGTGCCATCATCTGGGCCAAGGTGCGCTCGACATCGGCGCCGTCATAGATCGGCTCTACCGGATCATCATGCCAGCGCGCCTTGCGCCGGTTAAGCTGCGTCACCTCCACCGCCTGAATATGCGCGCTGTCCGGCAGCATGACGCCTGCCAGATCGGTGCTGGCGGCGGTGGCGTGGATGGGGCCGGTGAACCCGTCGCGCACCAGTTTCGGCAAAAGGCCGGAGTGGTCGATATGGGCATGTGTCAGGACCACCGCGCTGATCCCTGCGGGCGGGAAGGGGAAAGGGCGGTAATTCAGCTCCTTCTCCGTCTTTGGCCCCTGAAACATGCCGCAATCGACCAAGAGCGCGCCATGCCCGGTCTCCAGCCGGAAGCACGAGCCGGTGACGGCGCGGGCGGCGCCGTGGAAGGTGAGGCGGGGGAAGGTCATGGGGCGCGGCTCCTGTTTTCGGTGGAGCGTAGCGGAGGCCGGGAGGGAGGGGTAGGGGGTGGTTTGCCGATGGGGAAGGGGCGGTGGGAACCCATTGCGACCAATGCCGCACAAAGTCTGAATTGCTGCTTCCAGTTTGATTTCCATCCGACCCGTTTCTTGCTCTTTAGATTTCACGCGCGCATTAGACGCATGAAACGGGTCGCTACGTTCCCTTCACATTCATTAGCAGACCGGCATGCAACTATTGAAAGGCATGACCATGGAACTCAAAAATAAAACAATAATCATCACCGGGGCGAGCAGCGGAATTGGTGCAGCAGCGGCAATGCTGTTTGCAGCAGAAGGGGCCAGTGTTGTACTTGGCGCACGGCGCGAAACGGAGCTGAACAGTAAGCGCGACGCCGATCCCCTCCTGCCATTTCTGACTTGATCCGGCCATTCTGC
>JAFIEK010000026.1 GCA_020832545.1 Pararhodobacter sp.
CACTGGCGGACCTCGCGGCACTGGATGCCGAGAGCACGGCGCGGATTGCGGAACTTGATGCGGCGTTGACAGATGCAGAGCTGGAGCGTCAGCAGGCACTGGCCGATCTGGCCGCGTTGGATGCCGAGAGCACGTCTCGGATCGCGGAACTTGATGCGGCGTTGACGGATTCTGAACTGGAGCGTCAGCAGGCACTGGCGGACCTCGCGGCACTGGATGCCGAGAGCACGGCGCGGATTGCGGAACTGGACGCGGCGTTGACGGATGCCGAACTGGCGCGTCAGCAGGCGCTGTCGCAACTTTCCGAGGCCAGGGCGCAGTTTGATACCGAAATGGATGAGGCCGAGCGTGCGCGCCTTGCAGAAGCCGCCGCCGCCGAGGCGCTGCGGGCGCGGCTTGCGCAGGTCGAAGACACGTTGAGCGACGAAGAGCAGGCCCGCCTCGCTGAGGCTGCAGCCGCCGAAGCCTTGCGCGAACGCCTGCGCGACGCCGGTTCTGAACTGACAGCAATGACCCTGGCGCTGGAACAGCAGCGCCGCGAGGCTGAAGAGACGCTGACCCTGCTGGCCGCAGCCGCCCGTGCCCGTGATGAGGCACAGGCCCTGGCGGACGAGCGGCTTACTGAATCTGAATCCCGCGCCGTCCTGCTTGCGCTTGCCGATGAGCAACTGGCGCAGGCCGAGGCGCTGTCGGCAGAGGACCAGCGCCGCCTGGCGCTTCTGAACGAGCAGGTAGATGCCCTGCGTCAGCAGGTCGCCGGGTTGCAGGACCTGCTGGGCGATGTGCGGGCACGCGAAGCCGATGCGCGCACCCAGATCGAAACGCTGGGCAGTGATCTGAATGCCGCCCTTGCGCGGGTGGCGTTCGAGCAGTCGCGTCTGGCTGATGAACAACGCCGCCGCGCCGAGCTGGAAGAGGCCGAGCGCCTGCGACTCGAAGAAGAAACCCGCCAGCTGGAGCGCTATCGCTCAGAGTTCTTCGGCCAGATGCGTGACATTCTGGCCGGGCGTGAGGGCGTGCGCATTGTGGGCGATCGGTTCGTCTTTTCGTCCGAGGTGCTGTTCGAGCCGGGCTCGGCCGATCTGGCGACCGAGGGGCGCTCGCAGATCGCCAATGTGGTGATGATCCTGCAGGAGGTCTCGCGCGATATTCCCCAGGACATCGACTGGATCCTGCGCGTCGATGGCCATACCGACAATATTCCCATTCCGCCCGGCGCGGCGGGGCCCTATGCCAACAACTGGGAACTCAGCCAGGGCCGTGCCTTGTCGGTCGTGCTGTTCATGATCGAAGAGCTGGGCTTTCCGGCCGAGCGGCTGGCCGCGACCGGGTTTGGTGAGTACCGGCCGGTCAGCACGGACAACTCGCCCGAAGGCCGCGCCCAGAACCGGCGGATCGAGCTGAAGCTGACCGAGCGGTGAGGCGGGTATGATGTTGATGGATAAACTGATGAACGAGCTGATCGCCTGTGAAACCGCAGTCTGGGAGGCGCTGGTGACCGGCGACGCTGCCGCCGATGCCGCAGCATTGTCGGCCGACTTTCTGGGCGTCTATCCTGACGGGTTCGCGGGCAGGGACAGCCACACGGGCCAGTTGTCAAACGGGCCGACAGTGGCGAGCTATCAGCTGTCCGAGGCACGGGTGATGCCCCTGGGGCCGGACCACGCGCTGCTGGCGTATCGCGCGTCCTTTGTGCGGACCGGGCGAGAGCGGCGCGAAGGAATGTTCGTGTCCAGCATCTGGCGGCGTTGCGATGATGGCTGGACGAACATTTTCAGTCAGGACACACCCGCCACAGGCCAAGCAGTTCCCTGATAAAAAAAGAGCGCCCGGATGGGCGCTCTTTTCAGGATCGATTGTCAGCCGTGTTGCTCTCAGTCGGCAGTCAGAAGAGGGGGTTTGGAGCCCGAGATGCGCGGCTTGTCGCCTTCTTCGATCTGAAGCTCGATCTTGTCGTCGCGCAAAACAACGCGCACCAGACCGCCCTTGGTCAGCCGCCCAAAGAGAAGCTCCTCGGCCAGAGGCTTCTTCACGTTCTCCTGGATCACCCGCGACAATGGCCGCGCGCCCATCTTGTCGTCGTAGCCTTTTTCACCCAGCCACGCCGCAGCGGCTTCGCTGAGTTCAAAGGTCACATTGCGGTCCATCAACTGGGCTTCCAGTTGCAGAACGAACTTCTCAACCACTTTCATGATCGTGGACTTGGCCAGCGGTGCAAAGCTGATCACCGCGTCCAGACGGTTGCGGAACTCCGGGGTAAAGGTGCGCTCGATGGCGGCCGTATCCTCACCCTCGCGGCGTTCGCGGCCAAAGCCGATGGCGGCCTTGGCCAGTTCGGTCGCGCCCGCATTCGAGGTCATGATCAGGATCACATTGCGGAAATCCACCGTCCGGCCATTGTGGTCGGTCAGTTTGCCGTGGTCCATTACCTGCAGCAGGATGTTATAGACATCCGGATGCGCCTTTTCGATCTCATCGAGCAGCAGCACCGAATGCGGATGCTGGTCCACACCATCGGTCAGCAAGCCACCCTGATCGAAGCCCACATAGCCCGGAGGTGCGCCGATCAGGCGCGAGACCGCGTGTTTCTCCATGTATTCCGACATGTCGAAACGCAGCAGCTCTACCCCCAGCGAGGCGGCCAGTTGCTTGGCGACCTCGGTCTTGCCCACACCGGTGGGCCCGGCAAAGAGGTAATTGCCGATCGGCTTTTCGGGCTCGCGCAGGCCGGCGCGTGCCAGCTTGATCGCCGAGGACAGCGCCCCGATGGCCGTATCCTGGCCAAACACCACGCGCTTAAGCCCCGCTTCCAGATCACGCAACACTTCGGCGTCATCTTTTGAGACGTTCTTGGGCGGGATGCGGGCGATCTTGGCCACCACAGCCTCGATCTCCTTGGGCGAGATGGTCTTGCGCCGCTTGGTGACCGGCAGCAGGTGCTGGGCCGCCCCCGCCTCGTCGATCACGTCGATCGCCTTGTCGGGCAGCTTGCGGTCATGGATATAGCGCGCCGCCAGTTCAACCGCCGTCTTGATGGCGTCGTTGGTGTAGCGCAGATCATGGTGCTTTTCGAAATAGGGTTTCAGCCCCATGAGGATCTTCACCGAATCCTCGACCGAGGGTTCATTCACGTCGATCTTCTGGAACCGGCGCGACAAGGCGCGGTCCTTCTCAAAGTGCTGGCGGAACTCCTTGTAGGTGGTTGAACCCATGCAGCGCAGCTTGCCGCCCTGAAGTGCAGGTTTCAGCAGGTTCGAGGCGTCCATTGCCCCACCCGAGGTGGCGCCCGCGCCGATTACGGTGTGAATTTCATCGATGAAGAGCACCGCATCGGCGTGATCCTCAAGTTCCTTCATCACCGCCTTCAGCCGCTCCTCAAAATCGCCGCGATAGCGGGTTCCGGCCAGCAACGCGCCCATATCCAGCGAATAGATGGTGGAATTCGCCAGAATCTCGGGCGTCTGGCCGTCAACGATCTTGCGCGCCAGTCCCTCGGCGATGGCGGTCTTGCCCACGCCCGGGTCACCCACCAGAAGCGGGTTGTTCTTGCGGCGGCGGCACAGCACCTGGATGCAGCGCTCAACCTCAGAGGCGCGGCCGATCAGCGGATCGACATCGCCCTTGCGCGCCTTGGCGTTGAGATCGACACAGAATTTGGCCAGCGCCGAATCCTTGGGGTCGGTCTTGGCCGCGCCGGGTTCGCCCTGGGCCTCTTCTGCGCCGGTGACGGGCCGGGCCTCAGTAAAGCCGGGGTTCTTTGCCACGCCATGCGCGATGAAATTGACCGCGTCATAGCGCGTCATGTCCTGCTCTTGCAGGAAGTAGGCCGCATTTGATTCGCGCTCGGCAAAGACGGCGACCAGCACATTGGCCCCCGTCACCTCATTTCGGCCCGAGCTCTGGACATGGATCGCAGCGCGCTGGATCACGCGCTGGAACGCGGCGGTCGGCACCGCTTCCGAGCCTTCGACTGTGGTGATCAGGGTCGAAAGATCGTCATCGATGAATTCTTCCAGAGTCTTGCGCAGTTCATCAAGATCCACGTTGCAGGCCTGCATGACGCGTGATGCGTCAGGCTCCTCAATGAGCGAGAGCAACAAGTGTTCCAGCGTGGCAAGCTCGTGCCGGCGCGCATTGGCCAATGCCAGTGCGCCATGGATCGCCTGTTCGAGAGTCGATGAAAACGATGGCACGGGTCTGCTCCTATAGTTATGCGGCTGTTGCCGCGCATCTGTGCACTGATAACCTCACGGTGGAGGCGACAGCCCAGGCCCCCTGAAGGTGACCCCACATAGTTAAACTTTGGTTTTCCAGCCGCCGCTTCAAGTCTTTTCTGTATATTCGGTCGGAAAAGTGATGGTGCGACCGTCAACAGTTTGGTGATTGTGGCTCTGGCTGTGCATTTGCTGCGGTTTTGGCCGGGTTCTGGGCCCGGGCTTCAGGCATTATCTTTTTGACTGCGGATCTCGGCGAAAACGTCGAGCGGGCTGGCACCGGCGCGCCCTGCTGCTTCGGCAACCTGTGGAAGATGGGTGCGCAGGTAAGGATTTACAAGTCTTTCGCTGGCCAATGTTGTGCCGGTGGTGGGCAGGCCTTGCTCTGCCAGCCGGGGCAGTTCCTTCTGTCGCGCGCTCAGCGCCTCCGGGTCGGGGGCGAAGCGGGCGGCAAAGTCGAGATTGGCCTTGGCGTAGTCATGTCCGGCAAAGATGCGGGTGTCCCCGGGCAGGGTGTCGAACTGCGCGATTGCGGTGAACATGTCCGCAGCGGTGCCTTCAAACAGGCGGCCGCATCCGTGGGTCATCAGGCTGTCGGCCGTGAACAATGCCTTGAGGGCGGGGAAGTGAAAGGCAACATGGCCGATTGTATGGCCCGGCGCATCCAGCACATGGCAAGTGCCATCCAGCAACGTATCACCCGGATCAAACGCATGATCGAGCGCAGGCAGGCGGGCGGCATCTTTGCTGTTGCCGTAGACAGGAGCGGGGTGCGCCTGAAGGATCGCGGCCAGCCCGTCCACATGGTCCCAGTGGTGATGGGTCAGCAGCACCGCCCCCAGATCCAGCTTCTCTCGCGCCAGCTTTGCCAGAACCGGCGCGGCCTCGGGCGCATCGATCAGCGTGGCGCGGCGGGTTTGCTGATCGGCGATCAGGAAGGCGTAATTGTCCTTCAGGCAACGGATGATATGGATTTCGGTGCTCATGCTTCTCTCCTTCGCGGGGCTTCTCAAAACGGCCATGATGGGGCAGGGTGCAGTCTGCGACAGCCAGCGCCGGGGTTCAATGCATCTTGATGTTCATCATTTGCGCGATTTCTATTATCGCAGCCAGCTGGGTCGCGCGGCGCAAAAGGGTCTGCGCGATCAGCTGGTCACGCGCTGGGGGCCGGTGCGCGGGCTGACGATTGCAGGCTACGGCTTTGCCGTGCCGCTCCTGCGCCCGTTTCTGGCGCAGGCCACGCGGGTCATCGGGCTGATGCCCGCGCCGCAAGGGGTCATGCACTGGCCCGCCGATGGCGACAACCATTCCGTGCTGGTGGACGAGGCGCGCTGGCCGCTGGCCAATGACAGCGTGGACCGTCTGGCGATGTTGCACGGGCTGGAGACATCAGACCATCCGCTGGCCCTGCTGGACGAGGCCCACCGCGTGCTTGCGCCGCAGGGCAGGGCGCTGATCATCGTGCCCAACCGTTCTGGCCTGTGGTCCAGCCGCGATGCCACGCCTTTCGGCTTTGGCCGCCCCTATTCACGCGGGCAGATCGAACGGTTGCTGGAGGAATGCGGTTTCGTGCCCACCGGCCATTCTGCGGCGCTGTTCTTTCCACCCTCGGGGCGACGTTTCTGGTTGCGCTGGGCGCGGGGGCTGGAGCGGCTGGGGCGGCGCAGCGTGCCCGAGCGGCTGGGCGGGGTGCTGATCGTCGAGGCAATCCGCCGCGACACCGCGCCTACACGCCCCGGCCTGAAGGCCGAGGCCCGCCGCCCGCTGCGGGTTCTGGAAGGGGTGCCGCACGGCGGCGCGCTGCCCGCCTGGCGCAAGCTAGACGGCGAGTGAATCACCGCGCCCGCTTGCCCGCCCATCGCCTGGGCCGAGCGCCCGAATCTGTCTGCGTTGCGTGCGCTTGACCCGGGCCAATCGTCACAGGGGCTGCGGGACTGGAGCATTGGCATTGCACTAAGCGCTAACAAGGCGCACTTTCACATGTGCTTGATGGTTGCGGGCTGCGGATTGCTCTGCTAAACCCGCGCCGATTTCGGATGCCGCGCAGCACTGGTGCATCCTGTCTGCCCTAGCCTTGCGCGAGGCCTGTGGGTGCCAATTATATCGGAAGGGTGGACGTGTCCGAACCAGCTTCGATCTCCTCTGGAATCGCCCAGCGTTATGCCACGGCCGTTTTCGACCTGGCGAAAGAGGGCAAGGCCCTCAAGGCGCTGGAGGCCGATATCGCCACGCTTGAGGCGGCGATGCATGACAGCGCAGAACTGCGCGCGATGATGAACTCGCCGGTGTATTCGCGCGAGCAGCAGGGCAAGGCGATCACCGCCTTGGCCGAAAAGATGAAACTCTCGCCCATGATGCGCGGCACGCTGGGTCTGATGGCCCAGAATCGCCGCCTGTTTGTGGTGCCCGCGTTCCAGACCAGACTGCGTGCGATGATCGCCGAAGAAAAGGGCGAGATCACCGCAGATGTGGTCTCGGCCACGGTGTTGAGCAAGGCGCAGGCCGATTCACTGGCCGCCACGATCAAGGATCGGGTCGGCAAAAAGGTGAACCTGAATGTCTCCGTTGATGAAAAACTCATCGGCGGACTTATTGTAAAAGTGGGCTCGAAGATGATCGATACCTCGATCCGCTCCAAGCTCGCGGCCCTCCAGAACAGCATGAAAGAGGTCGGATAAATGGGTATCCAAGCAGCTGAGATCTCTGCGATCCTCAAGGAGCAGATCAAGAACTTCGGACAGGATGTCGAAGTGGCCGAAGTGGGCCGCGTCCTGTCCGTCGGCGACGGGATTGCCCGCGTCCATGGCCTGGACAATGTCCAGGCCGGTGAGATGGTGGAATTTCCCGGCGGCATCCGCGGGATGGCGCTGAACCTTGAGACCGACAACGTCGGTATCGTGATCTTCGGCGATGACCGTTCGATCAAAGAAGGCGACACCGTCAAGCGCACCAAGTCCATCGTGGACGTGCCCGCCGGTAACGGCCTTCTGGGCCGCGTGGTCGATGGTTTGGGCAACCCGATCGACGGCAAGGGCGCGATTGAATCGTCCGAGCGCCGCATCGCAGATTCCAAGGCTCCGGGCATCATCCCGCGCAAATCGGTGCATGAGCCCATGGCAACCGGCCTGAAATCGGTCGACGCGATGATCCCGATTGGCCGTGGCCAGCGCGAACTGATCATCGGTGACCGTCAGACCGGCAAGACCGCCGTGGCGCTGGACACCATCCTGAACCAGAAATCCTACAACGATCTGGCAGGCGACGACGAAAGCAAGAAGCTTTACTGCGTCTATGTCGCTATCGGCCAGAAGCGTTCGACCGTGGCACAGCTGGTGAAGAAGCTCGAAGAATCGGGCGCGATGGAATACACCATCGTCGTGGCCGCCACCGCATCCGACCCCGCGCCGATGCAGTTTCTGGCCCCCTACGCCGCGACCGCCATGGCCGAGTTCTTCCGTGACAATGGCCGTCATGCGCTGATCATCTATGATGACCTGTCCAAACAGGCTGTGGCATACCGCCAGATGTCGCTTCTGCTGCGCCGTCCGCCGGGCCGTGAAGCTTATCCGGGCGACGTGTTCTACCTCCACTCCCGCCTGCTGGAACGCTCATCGAAACTGAACGAAGACTTTGGCGCGGGCTCGCTGACCGCACTGCCGATCATCGAAACCCAGGGCGGCGACGTGTCGGCCTTTATTCCGACCAACGTGATCTCGATCACTGACGGCCAGATCTTCCTGGAAACCGAACTCTTCTATCAGGGCGTCCGCCCGGCCGTGAACACCGGTCTCTCGGTGTCACGGGTGGGGTCTTCGGCGCAGACCGACGCCATGAAGTCGGTCGCAGGCCCGGTGAAGCTGGAACTGGCACAGTATCGCGAAATGGCGGCGTTTGCGCAGTTCGGCTCGGACCTTGACGCATCGACCCAGAAACTTCTGAACCGGGGTGCGCGCCTGACCGAGCTGATGAAGCAAGGCCAGTATTCGCCGATGACCAATGCTGAAATCGTGTTGGTGATCTATGCAGGTACCAACGGCTATCTGGATACCATTGCTGTCAAGGATGTGGGCCGGTTCGAGAAGGGCCTGCTGGCGCATCTGCGCGGCAAACATGCCGATCTTCTGGCCGATATCACCGATAACGACCGCAAGGTGAAGGGTGAGCTGGAAGACAAGATCAAGGCGGCTCTCGACGCATTCGCAAAAGACTTCGCCTGAGGGCGGGACAAGAGGAGCGCTAGATGCCAAGCCTCAAGGACCTGAAAAACCGGATCAACTCGGTCAAATCGACCCGGAAGATCACCAAGGCGATGCAAATGGTCGCGGCCGCAAAACTGCGCCGTGCCCAGGATGCTGCCGAGGCCGCGCGGCCCTATGCCGCGCGGATGGAAGCTGTTGTCAACGGGCTCGCGACTTCGGTCGCAGGTTCGGATACTGCACCGCGTCTGCTGGCCGGAACCGGCGCAGACAAGGTGCATCTGCTGGTGGTGATGACCGCCGAGCGCGGGCTTTGCGGCGGGTTCAACTCGTCAATCGTGAAGCTGGCACGCATCCGCGCTGCCGAATTGCTGGCGCAAGGCAAGACGGTGAAAATCCTGACTGTCGGCAAGAAGGGGCGCGAGCAGCTTCGCCGCGACCTAAGCGCGCATCTGGTGGGCCATGTTGACCTGTCAGAGGTCAAGCGCGTGGGCTATGTCAACGCGCTCACCATCGCCACGGATGTGCTCAAGCGGTTTGATGAGGGCGAGTTCGATGTCGCGACCCTGTTCTACAACCGCTTCCAGTCGGTGATCAGCCAGATCCCGACGACGCAGCAGATCATCCCTGCTCCGGTGCCGGAAGGGGCCGAGGCCAGCACGCTCTATGACTACGAGCCGTCTGAGGAAGCGATCCTTGAAGACCTGCTGCCGCGCTCTGTCGCCACGCAGATCTTCACGGCACTGCTGGAGAACGGCGCGTCCGAGCAGGGTGCGCGGATGTCGGCCATGGACAACGCGACACGCAACGCGGGCGACATGATCGACCGGCTGACGATCGTCTACAACCGCTCGCGTCAGGCCGCGATCACCAAAGAGCTTATCGAGATCATTTCGGGCGCTGAGGCGCTCTGAGGAACCGGAGAGAGACAATGGCAAAAGCGAAAGCCACAGGTAAGGTGACGCAGGTCATCGGCGCCGTCGTTGACGTTCAGTTTGAGGGCACGCTGCCCGCAATTCTGAACGCGCTGACCACCGACAACAACGGCAAAGAACTGGTTCTGGAAGTTGCCCAGCACCTTGGTGAAAACACCGTCCGCACCATCGCCATGGACGCCACCGAAGGTCTGGTGCGCGGCCAGCCGGTGACTGACACCGACGAGCCGATCATGGTTCCGGTGGGTGATGCAACGCTGGGGCGCATCCTGAACGTGGTCGGTGATCCGATCGACGAAAAGGGCCCCGTGGATGCAAGCGAACGCCGTGCGATCCACCAGCCGGCACCCGGCTTTGCCGCGCAGTCGACTGAAAGCCTGATCCTGGAAACCGGGATCAAGGTGATCGACCTGCTGGCACCCTATTCCAAGGGCGGCAAGATCGGCCTCTTTGGCGGTGCGGGTGTGGGCAAGACGGTTCTGATCATGGAACTGATCAACAACATCGCCAAAGTGCACTCGGGCTTCTCGGTGTTTGCGGGCGTGGGTGAACGGACCCGCGAAGGCAACGACCTTTACCATGAGATGATCGACTCGGGCGTTATCAACATCGACAACCTGTCTGAGTCCAAGGTGGCGCTGGTCTATGGCCAGATGAACGAGCCCCCGGGCGCGCGGATGCGTGTGGCGCTGACCGGCCTGACGCTGGCCGAGCAGTTCCGCGACCAGTCGGGCACCGACGTGCTGTTCTTCGTCGACAACATCTTCCGCTTCACGCAGGCGGGTTCCGAGGTGTCGGCGCTTCTGGGCCGTATCCCGTCGGCGGTGGGCTATCAGCCGACATTGGCCACCGACATGGGCGCGCTGCAGGAACGCATCACCTCGACCAAGGCGGGCTCGATCACCTCGGTTCAGGCGATCTACGTTCCGGCCGATGACTTGACCGACCCGGCGCCCGCCACCTCGTTCGCCCACCTTGACGCGACGACCGTTCTTTCGCGCGCCATTTCGGAGCTGGGTATCTACCCGGCCGTTGACCCGCTTGACTCGAACTCGCGTATCCTTGATCCGCAGATCGTTGGTGAAGAGCATTATCAGGTGGCGCGTGACGTGCAGGGCATCCTGCAGCGTTACAAATCGCTTCAGGACATCATCGCTATTCTCGGCATGGATGAACTCAGCGAAGATGACAAACTGGCGGTGTCGCGGGCCCGCAAGATCCAGCGCTTCCTGTCGCAGCCCTTCGACGTGGCCAAGGTGTTCACCGGTGCAGACGGCATTCAGGTGCCGCTGGAGAAAACCATCGCCTCGTTCAAGGCTGTGGTGGCTGGCGAATACGACCACCTGCCCGAAGCCGCCTTCTACATGGTCGGCGACATTGATGACGTCATCGCCAAGGCGCAGCGCCTCGCCGCTGCCGCCTGAGGAGGCATGAATGGCTGAAACCCTGCAATTTGACCTTGTGTCGCCGGAACGGATGCTGACATCCGTTGCGGCCACCGAGGTGCAGATCCCCGGTGCGGAAGGTGATTTTACCGCCATGCCGGGGCACGCACCTTTCCTTTCCACACTGCGTCCCGGGATCGTCTCGGCGGTCACGGATCAGGGCGAGGTGAAATATGTCGTTACCGGCGGGTTTGCCGAAGTGACGGCGCAAAGCGTGTCGCTATTGGCGGAACGCAGCGTGCCTGCCAGCGAACTGACTCAACCCACCTATGACGAGATGCTGGCCGATCTGCGCAAGGCCGCGGGTGAGGCGACAGGCGACAGTGCCGACAGCGCCGGCAAGCTGGTCAACGACATGGTGGCCGTCGGGCATCAACTGGGCCTGAACACCGCCGCCGCCTGATCTTTGAAGGGCGGATACAATTCTGGCGCGCGTCCGCAAGGGCGCGCGCCTTGCATTTCGCTGACGGCCCATGCCATGCCCGGCCAAGTCGCGGCCATCCGCTCAAACGCCGCCTTTGGGCTGGGCGTTGCGCGCCCCTTGGGCTAGAACGCCAGCAAGTGACGATCAGAACCCCGGGACAAGGCCATGAGCACCGATATCCGACTGGCGTTTGCCCACCCGGAAGCGCGGGCTGAAGCGACCGCATCGACAGATCCGCGCGACCGCATCGCGCTGCGCGACTATCTTGTCGAAGCAGAGATCGGTGCCTTTCAGACGGAACGCGGGCAGACCCAGCGGCTTTTGTTCAATGTCGTCGTCGAGGTCGCGCCGCCTGCCGGCCCGCTGGAAGATGATGTGGACCGGATCCTGTCCTATGACCGGATCACCGAGTCGATCGCCGATGAACTGGCAGCCGAGCGGTTGAACCTGCTTGAAACACTGGCCGAGCGGATTGCCGAACGCATACTGGCCGCCCCGCGCGCGATGCGGGCTTTTGTGCGGGTCGAAAAGCTGGACCGGGGGCCGGGTGCGCTTGGCGTCGAGATCGTGCGCAGCCGTGCGGCAGTGCCGCTGCGGCGATCGGATGACGATGGCAGCGATCAGGCGCTGCATCCGCTGGTGGTCTATCTGGATAACGCAGCCATTGCCGCGCCGGACCTGCCGCAGCGGCTGGACGCGCTTGAGGCACACAAGGCCCCGCTGGTGCTGTGCGTGGGGCCGCCCGCCGGACGCGAGGGCGCCCGGCAAGAGCACCTGCCCGCCGCCGTACAACGGCGCATTGATCTGCTGTCGATCGAGGAGAATGCCTGGCGGCTGGCGGCGCGTGATCCGCGCTGTCTGGTGGTGGCCAGCCGCACCGAGATCGACTGGGCGATGCGGCAGGGGCAGCCCATTGTCTGGGCACCATCGAAGCTGGTTCTGGACAGCCCTGATGGCCCGCTGGCGCGCGCGGGTGACGGCCCGGCGCTGGCGCTGTGGCTGGCAGAGGTGCTGGCCGCACGCGCGGTCATGGTGCCGGAGGGGACGCGATTGTCGGCGGGAAGCCGCGTGTCGATTGAAACATTTCCGGCGACCAATTGACGGCCACTTGCCAAGACCCGGGGCTTTTGCTTCAGGAAGGCATGACAAATTTACGCCCCCTCCCGAGAACCGACCTGCCGCGCCCGCCAGATGCCGAGGCGCTGGCGGGCAGTGCCCATGTCTGGTGGAATGAGGCCGATCTGACGCTGCGCGGCACCGTGGTGCAGCGGTTCATGGCGGATGAACTGACCTCCGCCGACCGGGCACGCCTCGCCGCGCCGCGCCGCGTGCTCGCAAACCTGCCCACCGACCGGCCGCTGGTGATGGGCATCGTCAATGTCACGCCTGACAGCTTCTCCAGCGATGGCCTGTCGCATGACCCCCGGGCCGCGCTGGAGCGGGCGCGGGCAATGGCAACGGCGGGGGCCGATATTCTGGATATCGGCGGCGAATCCACCCGCCCGGGGGCTGAGGACGTACCCGCTGCGGAAGAGATCGCCCGCACTGCGCCGCTGATCGCCGCAATCCGCGCCGCCGGGATCACGACGCCCATTTCGATCGACACCCGCAAGGCGGCGGTGGCAGAAGCTGCGCTGGCGGCTGGGGCGAATATGATCAATGATGTCTCGGCGCTGGGGTATGACACGGCCATGGCGGCGGTTGTCGCACGCGCGGGGGTGCCGGTCTGCCTGATGCATGCGCAAGGCCCGCCGCAGACCATGCAGCAAGACCCGCGGTATGGCGATGTGGTGCTGGACGTGTATGACTACCTGTCCGAACGGATGGACCATGCGCTGGACCAAGGGATCGCGCCGGAGCGCCTGATCGTTGATCCGGGCATCGGCTTTGGCAAGACATTGCGGCACAATCTGATGCTTTTATCCGGCCTTTCAGTGTATCAGAATCTGGGGGTGGCGGTGCTGCTGGGCGCGTCGCGCAAAAAATTCATCGGCACCATCTCAGGCGTGGAGGCAGCCGGGGCGCGGATGCCGGGATCGGTGGCGGTGGCGCTGCATGCAGCGGCGCAGGGCGCGCAGATCATCCGGGTCCATGATGTGGCCGAGACTGTTCAGGCACTGGCGTTGTGGCGGGCATTGACAGACAAGGGAATTGAGGAATGAGCCGGAAACTCTTTGGAACCGACGGGGTGCGCGGGCAGGCCAACAGCTGGCCGATGACCGCCGACATGGCGCTCAGGCTGGGCGCGGCGGCCGGGCGGTATTTCAGCCAGGGCGGTGAGAACGGGCATCGGGTGGTGATCGGCAAGGACACGCGGCGCTCGTGCTACATGCTGGAAAATGCGCTGACGGCGGGGCTGACATCCACGGGGATGAATGTGCTGTTGCTGGGGCCAGTGCCAACGCCTGCGGTGGGCTATCTGACCCGCTCAATGCGCGCCGATGTCGGCATCATGATTTCGGCAAGCCACAATCAGGCCACTGACAACGGCATCAAGTTCTTCGGACCCGATGGCTTCAAGCTGTCGGATGAGGCCGAAGCGGCGATCGAGGCGATTCTGGACGGCGAGATCGCCCCGGCCGAGCCGCTGAAGATCGGCCGCGCCAAGCGCATCGATGACGGGCTGGGGCGCTATGTCGAATATGCCAAAACCACCTTGCCGCGCGGTGCCAGCCTGCGCGGGCTGAAGGTGGTGATCGATTGCGCGCATGGGGCGGCCTACAAGGCCGCGCCCGAAGTGCTGTGGGAACTGGGCGCCGAGGTGATCGCCCTGGGAGTGTCGCCGGACGGGTTCAATATCAACCGCGAGGTGGGTTCGACACATCCGCGCACGGCGGCCGAGACGGTGGTGGCCAATGGCGCGCATATCGGCCTGTGCCTGGACGGTGATGCCGACCGCGTGGTGATGATTGATGAGCATGGCCAGATCGCTGACGGCGACCAGATCATGGCGCTGATGGCACGTCGCTGGGCCGAGGAAGAGCGGCTCAACGACGGGACGCTGGTGGCGACCGTGATGTCGAACCTGGGGCTTGAGCGTTACCTGCACAGCCACGGGTTGCGGCTGGAGCGGACGTCGGTGGGTGACCGCTATGTCGTGGAGCGGATGCGCGCGGGTGGGTATAACCTGGGCGGCGAGCAGTCAGGCCATATCGTGATGACAGACTATGCCACCACCGGCGATGGTCTGATTGCCGGGCTGCAGGTGTTGCAGGCAATGGCGGAGCAGGGTGCGCCCGCCAGCCAACTGATGCGCCAGTTCGAACCGGTGCCGCAACTGCTGCGAAACGTTCGCTTTGCGGCAGGACAGGTGCCGATGGCGGCCGATGGGGTGCAATCGGCGATCCGTTCGGCCGAGGCACGGCTGGAGGGATGCGGGCGGCTGTTGATCCGCAATTCGGGCACGGAACCGCTGGTGCGGGTGATGGCCGAATGCGAGGACCGGGTCTTGCTTGAGGAGATCGTCGGCGGTCTGGTGGATGAAATCGAGGCCGCGCTGTAAGCGCGACCGCCCTGCGGGGGCGGGGTGAGGGGGGCGCTGCCCCCCTTCCGGGCCTGTGGCCCGTCACCCCCCGGGGCCGCGCCCCCCGGTTTGCGTGCCGAGGCATGCCTCAGCAGTCTGGCAACAGTTTGTGAGAGGGAACCAAAGGAAACGGGTGAGATCAGCGCGTGATCTGATTTCTGACCTTTGTTGAAATACCGACCATCAATCCGGGAACATCGGGGATTTATGGGTCTGGATTGGCGCTTGTACAACATTTCTGCGCGAACTGATCATCGCATTCCGATGCCCATCTGCATCAACCCCCGGCGCACTGGCGTGAGAGCATAGAGCGCATTAAGGGTTGCGGCGCGCAGATCCCGCAGCGGCTGCGTCTGTAGCATCGAGGCGCGGTTAAGCAGGTCGATCCCTTGCAGGCGGATGCGCACCTCTGTCCAGCGACGGCGGTGATAGCTGTCCAGCATGGTGCTGCTGCCCAATGTGTCATCGCGCGCCAGATCCAGAAGCGCCCCCAGATCGGCAATGGACATGTTCAGCCCCTGCGCCCCGATCGGTGGCACGACATGTGCGGCCTCGGCCATCAGGGCGGTACGCTCGCCACTGAAGCGATCGGCGATCTGGGCAATGATCGGCCAGACGGTCAGCGAGGAGGCCAGTTTCAAGTGGCCGAAAAGCCCTGCGGACCGGGTGTTCATCGCCGCCTCAAAGTCCTCGACAGGAAGGGCTTGCAGCTGGGCGATTTTAGCGCCGGTGTCCATCCAGACCACGGCTGAACAGGGTTGACCGGCATGATCGGGCAGCGGGACCAGTGTGAAAGGCCCGCCGGTGCGATGCACTTCTGTGGACACATTGTCATGCGGCTGGGGGTGGGTGACAGCAAAGGCCAGTGCTTTTTGGCCGTAGCGCAGGGTCTTGACGCCAATTCCCAGCGCCTGCCGCATCGGAGAGGCGCGCCCGTCGGCGGCGACCAGCAAACGGGCGCAAACGCGGCTGCCGTCCGAGAGGGTGACCCGCGCCTCGCTTTCGCGGGTGAGCAGGCGGGTGGTGGCCACACCCGGACGGAACCGGACATTGGGCAACTCGCCCAGCCGGGCAAGAAACTCGCGCCGCAAAAGCCAGTTGGGCAGGTTCCAGCCAAAGGGCCGCGATGAGACATCGCTGGCGTTGAAATCATGCACAACGCGCGCCACGGGTTCCGGCCCGCCGACATCGACGATGCGCATCACCTGCAACGGCATGGCATGGCGCTCTAGGCGTGGCCATAACCCTGCGGCCTCAAGCACCGGGATCGAAGGTTGCAAAAAGGCGGTGGTGCGCAGATCAGCGCCGGGTGCATCGGCTGCCGTCACCGGCGGCGCGGGATCAACGCAAAGGACAGACCATCCGGCGGTGCCGAATGCCGCCGCTGCCGCCAGACCGGCCACGCCGCCGCCCGAAATCAGGATATCGGCTGTATCGTGCATGATACCTCACTCGCGCTGCTCTGGCCTGGATATAGCGTGAACTTCCGCAGGAGGCGAGGGGGGAACCGGATCAGCCGAGGGTGAGCAGCACCAGCGTGAGCATCACCATGGGCACAGCCAGCAATGCCGGGATCACCAGCGCAGGCAAGCCCCAGATCATGAAGGCACAACCCCAGGCGCTAAGCGCTGCCGCCAGAAGGTAGAAGGGGAAATCGGCATCGCCCTCAGCCAGTTCACGCGCGATCGGCCCGATCAAAGGCAACCGACGGATCAGGGGCGTGTGGTTGGGGTGGGGATCAAGGGTCAGAGTGCTCATCGGAGGCTCCGCAGGATTTGGTTCATCCCACACATATGTTTCTGCCAGCCGGGTGCCATTGGACGCTTCGCCGCAGTGCGGCGCAAAGTCGCATCAGAGAATGCGCCCGCTCAGAAACTCAGGAACTGTGGCACCGCGACAGAAACGCGCCCAGGTCGTCGGTATGGTGGTGGATGTGCACAGCATCGGCGGCGGGCAGGGGTGCAGGGGCAACATGAACGGTGCGCATGCCCAATTCATGCGGCACACGCAGGTTGCGCGGATCATCCTCGAACATGGCAGCACAAGCCGGGTCCAGCCCGTCGGCGGCGAAGACGGTGGCAAAGGCCTGCGGCTGCGGTTTTGGGTGATAGCCGGCGTTTTCCACCCCGTAGACGGCATCGAACAGACCGTCAAACCCGCGCCGCTCGATCACGCGACGGGCATAGGGGGCCGAGCCGTTGGTATAGACAATCCGTCGCCCCGGCAGCCTTGCGATGGCGTCGCGCAGGGCAGGGTCTGCGGTGAGGCCCGAAAAGTCAATCTCATGCACTTCGATCAGAAAGGGGACAGGATCGACGCCGTGATGGGTCATCAGCCCGGCGAGGGTGGTGCCGTATTCAAGCCAGTATTGCTTGCGCAGTTGATCGGCGCGCGCGCGGTCCGTACCGGTGACGCGCATCACCACTTCGGTCATGCGGGCGTCAATCTGATCAAACAGCCGAGTGGCCGGCGGGTACAGGGTATTGTCCAGGTCAAAGACCCAAGTGTCGACATGACTGAAGGATGCGGCAACCATGCGGGTCAGCTAGCGCGAATGGCGTGCCAACTCAAGCGTCTGCGGCAAGTTTCGGGGTTCCCTGCACTGGCGCTTGGGCTTAGTCTGCGCGCAAACCACCACAACCGGATGGAGGATCAGATGGCCGAGACGCGCTTGCCGCAGGCCGATGCCTATACACTGATCCTCGCCGCGATCGACGAGGGGATCTACAAGCCCGGCGACCGGCTGGTGGAATCTGAACTGGCCGAGCGGTTCGGGGTTTCGCGCACGCCAATCCGCGAGGCATTGCAACGGCTTGAGACGCAGTCGCTTTTGTCGCGCGATGGGCGTTCGCTGATCGTGGCCTCGCTTGATCATAACCAGCTGGCGGAGCTTTATGTGGTGCGCGCAGAGCTGGAAGGGCTTGCCGCGCGGCTGGCGGCGCGCCATGCCACGGTTGAAGAGGTGCGGGTTCTGCGCGATATGGTCGCGGCTGACCGGCGGATGGTCGACGATCCGGCCGCTCTGAGCCGCGCCAACAAGCGCTTTCACAAGCAGATCCACCTGGGGTCTCACAATCGGTTTCTGGTGCAGCAACTTGATCTGGTCCACCGGTCGATGGCGCTTCTGGCCACCACATCGCTGGCGGCCGAGGGGCGTGGCGGTGAGGCGCTGGACGAACACGCTGCGATTGTCGAGGCGATTGCACGGGGTGACGGCGACGAGGCGGCAGAGGCTCTGAAGGCGCATATCTCGCATGCATTCGAAACGCGGCTGAAGCTGGAATCCGGCGATCGGCGGCGCGTTGGTCACTGAGGTGGGGCGTGCCCCTTTGG
Organism: Pararhodobacter sp.; assembly: GCA_020832545.1. GTDB lineage: Bacteria > Pseudomonadota > Alphaproteobacteria > Rhodobacterales > Rhodobacteraceae > Pararhodobacter. The sequence goes on from JAFIEK010000026.1 coordinate 18,071, forward strand.
GGTGGCAGGTGACGCGCGAACCCGTGTTGCAAATTGCATAGGCGCAGACATCTTGATACTCATGCCGTCACGACAGCTGGCTGGCTGGTATCATCGTGAACGCCATGTGTGGTCTTGTCCCAGTAAAACGGACTGATGATCATTTCCCAGCAGCCCTTGTAGGCCGCAAAGGCCGCCAACGGGAAATAGAAATGCAGGCTAAGCGCCCAAGGGCGCAGGAACCGGTGATCGCGCGCGCTCAACGCGGACATGTTGATCGTCAGGTTGATCACCTCACTGATCAGGAACAAGGTGGCGATGGTAATCAGCGCAGCCCCCGGCAGCGCAGTGGCAAGGGGGTGTCCGAGGCCAAACAGCATCAACCAGAAGCTCCAGAGGATCGGGGCGAGAAGAAACTGGATCAGGGTGCCCAGAAAGAGCACCTGAAAGCCCATGAAGCGCCGGGCCCCCAGTTGCCGCCACAGCAAAACCGGGTCGCGCATATGGACCGCATAAGTCATCGCATACCCCTTCAGCCAGCGTGAGCGCTGCCGTATCCAAGGCAGGATGCGGCAATTGGCCTCTTCCAGCGTGACAGTGTTGAGCAATTCAGTGCGGTAGCCGTGGCGCGCGAGGCGGATACCCAGATCGGCGTCTTCGGTGACGTTGTGCGCATCCCAGCCGCCAAGCTGCTCAAGTATGTCGCGGCGAAAGAACAGCGTTGTCCCACCCAGCGGCACCGCCAGCCCCAGCTTTTCAAAACCAGGCAGGATCAGCCGGAACCAAGCGGCATATTCGATGGTGAAGCAGCGCGACAGCCAGTTGGTGGCCGGGTTGTAATAGTCGAGTACGCCTTGCACGCAGGCGAGATCATGCCCGCCTTGCGCGAATCGTTCGACGGCGCGGTGAAGTTGGTCCGGGGCGGGCGCATCTTCGGCGTCATAGACACCAACGATGCTGCCGCGGGCAAAGTTGAGCGCGTAGTTCAGCGCGCGCGGTTTGGTTCGCAACGTTGAATCGGGCACCGGGATGACCCGCATCCAGTGGGGCAGGCGTGAGCGCGCCAAAGCGGCGCGGGTCAGATGATCATCCTCTTCGACAACCAGCATGATATCCAGCAGTTCCCGCGGATAGGTGAGCGCGCCCAGCCGCGCCACAAGCCGGGGGGCGATACCGGGCTCGCGAAACAGCGGAACCATGATCGACACCACCGGCTTGCGCGGGGGGCGATCAACCGGTTCTTCGCGACGGTGTGACGTTGATGCCAAGGGGGCGATGGGGGCGGGGCGTCGGTTGCTGCGCAGTTGGGTCACCGCCGCAGCAATGCGCAGCACCGTTCCCAACAAAAGTGCGGTGACGACGATGCCAAAGAGCGTCAGAAAGCTGGCGAGGGGCGCGACCACAGCTGATCCGACCAGCACGACCAGCGCCAGAGCGGTGAGAACGCTGAAGCGCCGTGCGTTCCAGATACGGCAGCTTTCTTCCGCCCGGACGCAGGTTTCAGCAAGCAATGTCATAAGGTTGCGTCGCGAACCTATCATGGCCTGATGCAGATCGCTTTCCGATATGACGATCATCGCCACCAATCCCAGCGCCGCTTCCAGTTCCGGGCGATGCGCTGCAAACCGGTCGGGGGCGGCTGTGGCAACCAGCGTGACGGACCCGGCGCGGCGCCAGGGCAGGCAGCCCATCGCCAGACATCGTGCGGGACCCAGCAGGTCAATCAAACGTGGGTCCGGGCGGCTGCTGTCTGCCTGCAGGATGGTGGTCTGGTGTTGCACGGCCAGCGCCCGCACAACCGCCTCTTCGGTGGCCATGCCATGGGCGCGCAAGATATCACCGAGGCGTGCATTCTCACGGGTCTGGATGGTCAGGGCGCGCATCAGGTCTGACGAGGACAGCGCGCCGGATTCGAGTAGGATCATCCCCAACGGGCGCTTGCTGCCGGGCGAGGCGGCGGCAATGACATCATGGTGGTGCAGGGTCACGTCTACCGGAGGGGCGGCACTGTCTGTTGCCGGGAAAGCAGATGCGCTGGCCGCCCGGTCACCTGTGACCGCTGCATCATCCGGCCAGCATTCGATTTTCCGGCGCGCCAGCCCCATACCGATCTCCCGCTGGTTTGCCCACGACAACATGCCGGGCCGTGCCCGCATTTGCCAAGACTGCACCGCAAACCGTTAACAGGGCGTTAAGACGCGCCCGGTTCCTTGGGCGATCAACTGGCCTTTCGCGCTGCCATCGCGGCGGCGAAACGCTCGAACAGGTAATAGCTGTCCTGCGGGCCGGGGCTGGCCTCGGGGTGGTATTGGACCGAGAACACGGGCCGGTCAGCCAGCCGGATCCCGCAATTCGAGCCATCGAACAGGCTGACATGGGTTTCCAGCACGCCCGCAGGCAGGGTCTGGCTGTCGACGGTGAAGCCGTGGTTCATCGAGGTGATCTCGACCTTGCCGGTTTCCAGATCCTTGACCGGATGGTTGGCGCCGTGGTGGCCGTGGTTCATCTTGACGGTGCGCGCACCCAGTGCCAGCGCCAACATCTGGTGACCCAGACAAATACCGAAAACCGGGATCTCACGCGCCAGTACGCCCTTGATCGTGGGCACGGCATACTCGCCCGTCGCAGCCGGGTCGCCGGGGCCGTTTGACAGGAACACGCCGTCAGGGTTCAGCGCCAGAACGTCCTCAGCGGTGGCCGAAGCGGGCAGGACCGTGACATCGCAGCCAGCAGAGGCCAGACAGCGCAGGATGTTGCGCTTTGCGCCATAGTCGATTGCCACAACCTTGTGCAGCGGCGCAGTCTGACGCGTATAGCCTTCAGGCCAGGCCCAACGCATCTCATCCCAGCGGTAGCTTTGCGCGCAGGTGACATCGCGCGCCAGATCAACGCCCACCAGCCCCTTCCACCCACGCGCCTTGGCGACCAGCGCCTCAAGGTCGAAATTTCCCTCGGGGTCATGGGCCAGCGCGACATGCGGCGCGCCCTGCTGGCGAATTGCCCGCGTCAGGCGACGGGTATCGATACCGCCGATGCAGATCCGCCCGCGCCGGGTCAGCCAGTCCACCAGATTGCCGGTGGCGCGCCAGTTCGACGGCTCTGTCGGGTCCCATTTCACCACCATCCCGGCGGCGACCGGATCGGCGGTTTCGTCATCTTCCGGTGTGACACCGGTGTTGCCGATATGCGGGAAGGTGAAGGTGACAATCTGACCGGCATAAGACGGGTCGGTCATGATCTCCTGATAGCCGGTCATGGCGGTGTTGAAACACAGTTCGGCCACCGTCTCACCGGTTGCGCCGAACCCGTGACCGTAAAAGAAGGTCCCGTCGGCCAGTGCAAGGCATGCAGTCGGCTTGGCAGGCGAGGGGGCTGCGGACATCGGGTGACTCCTGACAGAATTTGGCCTTCAGTATTGGCAGCGGGGGCGGGAATCAAGGCCCTGCGGATCAGCTCGCAGCCTGTTGACGGCAGAGAGGACGGCTTAGCTGCAATTTCCGGCCTGCCAAGCCTCAGATATTGGCAATATCAGTTAGGATGGCGAGGGCTGCGGCCTTGGGGTCGGCGGCATTCCAGACCGGACGACCAACCACGAGGTGATCGGCCCCGGCGCGGATGGCATCAGCGGGGGTGGCGATGCGCTTCTGGTCGCCCTTTGCCGCACCCGCCGGGCGCACGCCCGGTGTAACGATCAGCTTGCCAGCAGCTTCCGGCAGCGCGCGGATCAGCGCCGCTTCCTGCGGGCTGGCGATTACGCCGTCGGCCCCGGCCTCAAAGGCACGGGCGGCGCGGTGCGCAACCAGATCGCCAAGCGCACCGGGGATGATCAGCGCATCATCAAGATCTTGCCGGTCGAGCGAGGTCAGGATCGTCACCGCGAGGATCTTCAGCTCTGACCCTGCCGCGCCCTCACGCGCCGCACGCACCACATGCGGATCGCCGTGCACCGTCAGAAAATCCAGATCGAACCGGGCGATGCCGCGCACCGCAGCCTCGATCGTTGCGCCGATATCGAAAAGCTTCAGGTCCAGAAAAATCCGCTTCCCATGTTCGGATTTCAACTCATTGGCCAGCACCAGACCGCCACCGGTCAACATACCCAGCCCGATCTTGTAGAAGCCGACTGTATCGCCCAGTGTTTTCGCCAGTTCCAGCCCTGCCAGAACATCGGGTACATCCAGTGCAACAATCAGGCGGTCGTCGGGGGTTTGCAGCATCTTTCGGGCGCTCCTTCGGGGGTTTCGGCCTCTTTGGCCTGCGAAGGGTCCTGATGCAAGCCTGAGCGCGTGTTCAGGCGATGGACTCCATGCGTTCCTTTGACAAGCCGCCCGGCACGATGGTGATGGGAATCGGCAGCGCGCCCGAGTTGCGGGTAAGCTGCGTCACCAGTGGCCCCGGACCTGAGCGGTCGATGCCCGCGCCCAGCACCAGAATACCGATTTCAGGGTCGTCCTGGATCTGGGCAAGAATTTCATCTACCGGCTCGCCCTCGCGGATCACCAGTTCCGGGTCGATCCCTTGCCGGTCGCGCATCCATTTGGCGAAAACCTCGAAATGCGCCTCGATCCGCTCGCGGGCCTCGGCGCGCATCAGGTCGGCCACGCCGATCCAGTGCTGGAATTCATCAGGCGGGATGACCGACAGTATCTGCACACCGCCGCCGGTATGCGCGGCCCTGAGCGCAGCAAAACGGATGGCGTTCAGGCATTCACGACTGTCGTCGAGAACGACGAGAAACTTGCGCATTCATGGCTCCCTGTTTCTCATATCATGACACCGCCACGCTGTGCTGTCCAGCGCGCGGGCAGGGCGACAAACTGAGCAGCCTTTCGCCTGCCCTGAACGCCGCAAACCCCAGCAACTGAAGCACAAAAACGAAGATGGGCGGCAAAATCCGCCGTGCCCCGTTGCCCATAATGGGAACCACGCATCAGCGCGCGCTGGCCGCCCAGTCCCAGTAGAGCTGGCGCGCGCGCTTTGCGACCGGGCCGATGGGATAGCTGACCTCATCAAAGGCAACAACCGGTGTGACCTTGGCCAGATTGCCGGTCAGAAACACCTCGTCGGCCTTGCGGAAATCATCAAGCGTCAGCACGCATTCATGCACGCTCAGCCCGTCAGCGCGCAGATGGCCGATATGGCGCGCACGGGTGATCCCGGCCAGAAAGGTGCCGTTGGGGATGGGGGTGAACACCTCGCCGTCGCGCACCATGAACACATTGGCAGTGGCGCTTTCGGCCACATTGCCATGGCTGTCGCAGACCAGCGCATTACCATAGCCCTTGGCGTTCGCCTCGGCCAGCATCCGCGCGTTGTTGGGATAGAGGCAACCGGCCTTGGCATTGACCACCGCGCTGTCCAGCGTCGGGCGGCGAAACCGGGTGGTGGTCAGCGTGGTGGCGGAATCGGCGCCGGGCATCGGGATGTCTTCAAGGCAGATGCAGAACCCCGTGGCATCCGGTTTCGGCACGATCCCTAGGGCGCCACCATCCAGGCCCCAATACATGGGCCGGATATAGGCGGGCGCGGTGGCGTCTTTCAGCCCCTCCCAAATGATGGCAACCATATCTTCGGTCGATACCGTGGGCGTCAGCATCAGCGCTTCAGCCGAGCGGTTGACGCGGGCGCAATGGGCTTCCAGATCCGGGGCCATGCCGTCAAAGTAGCGCGCGCCGTCGAAAACTGTGGTGCCCAGCCAGGCCCCATGGTCAGCCGCGCGCATCACCGGCACATCGCCATTGTGCCATTTGCCGTCGAAATAGGTGCGGATGTTGGTGCCGGTGGCCATGGGTTTCTCACTCCTTGCAGGTCTGCGCGAATAAAGCACCCCCGCCAGCGGGCGTCCAGTGGGGGCGGGTCAGAGGTTGAATACCCGGCTCGGGTGCAGCTCTCCGCCGATATAGGTACCGATCGCGAGCGGCTGGCCCTGATAGCTGGCCCAGGCCGTATCCCCGGGCCCTGCGCGCGAGGACAGGACCTGCCCGGGATTGCCGTTGCGCACCCGCACCGCGCCTTCGGCGGAAAGCGGAAGCTGTGGCAGATCGGCCAGCGCCACCTCCAGCGGTAACAGATGTGCGTCCAGCTCTGGTGTGCCGGCCAGCGCCTCGATCTGGTCTAGCGTCAAGCCCTCTTCAGCCTGAAACGGCCCTGACCATTCGCGCCGCAGCCAGGCGACATGGCCCAGACAGCCCAATGCAGCGCCCAGATCGCGGGCTATGGAACGCACATAGCCACCCTTGCCGCACACCATGGCAAAATCGGCAAGCTCTGGTTCAGGCCGGGCGATCAGTTCAAGGCGCTCCACATGCAGGGGCCGGGCGGCCAGATCCATGGCCTCACCCTCGCGGGCGATGTCATAGGCGCGTTCCCCGTCTATCTTGACCGCCGAATACTGCGGCGGCACCTGCTGGATATCGCCGCGAAAGGCCCCCAGCGCAGCCTCGATCTGCATATCGGTGGGGCGCAGTTGTGATGTGGCGATCACCACGCCCTCGGCATCATCGGTATCGGTGGACTGGCCAAAGCGCACGCGAAACAGATAGCCTTTCATCGCATCGGTGACGAAGGGCACGGTCTTGGTGGCCTCGCCCAGAGCGATGGCCAGAACCCCGGTGGCGGCCGGGTCCAGCGTTCCGGCATGGCCCGCCTTGGCGGCGTCCAGTGCGCGGCGCACCTTTGACACCACGGCGGTGGATGTCACGCCCGCAGGCTTGTCGACCACCAGCCAGCCGTTGACCGATCGCCCTTTGCGTTTGCGCGCCATGCTACCTCGCTCCTGTTCACGTCAGGGCGCGCGGTCTAGCCCGTCGCGCGGGTGCGGGCAAGCCCAGAACGGCGCGCGCGGGCTATCCCTGACCGCGATAGCTGCGGGTCGGACGATCAAACACCCTGCGCCCCATGAGCGAGGCCACCAGATCGACCATAAGATGTGCGGTGCGTCCGCGTTCATCCAGAAAGGGGTTCAGCTCTACCAGATCGAGCGAGGTGACCAACCCGCTGTCATGAAGCATCTCCATCACCAGATGCGCCTCTCGGAATGTGGCACCGCCGGGAACCGTGGTGCCCACTGCGGGGGCGATTGCCGGATCAAGAAAATCGACATCGAGCGAGACATGCAGGAACCCACGCGCGGCTTCCACCCGGTCCAGGAACGCCCGCAGCGGCGCGGTGATCCCCTGTTCATCGATCACCCGCATGTCATTGATGGCAATGTCATGCGCCAGCAGCGCCTCATGCTCCGCCGGATCGACCGAGCGAATGCCGAACAGGCAGATGTTTTCGGGTGGAACCGGCGCGGGAAACGGCGGGAAAGGGTCAAAGGTCCGCCCGGCAATATAGGCGATGGGCGTGCCGTGAAGATTGCCGCTGTCGGTGGTCTCTGGGGTGTGGAAATCGCTGTGCGCATCCAGCCAGAGCACGAAAAGCGGGCGCCCGGCTTCAGCGGCATGCGCCGCCATGCCCGCAACCGAACCCAGCGACAGGCTGTGATCGCCGCCCAGGAAAACGGGAACGCCCGCATCGTTCATGGCTTGCCGCCCGGCTTTGGCCAGGGCGTCAGTCCAGCCCAGGGTTGCAGCCAGATGATGTACGGCCGGATTGGCGCAAACCGGGGCAGTGGTCACCGGCGCGGGGATGATGTCACCCCGGTCGGTGACCTGATGGCCAAGCGCTTCGAGAGCCGGGGCAATTCCCGCCACACGATAGGCGGCAGGCCCCATCAGGCAACCGGGGCGGCGCTGGCCGGAATCGACGGGTGCGCCGATTAGGATGCAGTGGCGTGTGGTGTGCGGCATGGCGGGATCCTGCGAATTCGGTTGATGCAGCATTACCGGAAAAACGGGCGAAAGCGACCTGTTTGGCGATCAATGCGCGCGGAGACTTTTTCCGACAGAAAATGCGGCGTGGCGAAGCCCGCTTTCCGCGGCAGCGCCGCCGAGAGGGGGCTCGATGCCCCCCGAGGCGGCTCCCGACCAGTCGTCAATCCGACCAGTCGTCAGTTCGGCCAGGTCTTTGCCACCATCGTCAGCACATCATACTGGGCAACCACCGCGCCGTCCTGATTGGTCACCTGACAATCCCAGCGCACTTCACCATGCTCGCCCCCTTCACGCGGGTTGATCGCCTTGCAGGTCAGCCGCACCCCCAGCGTATCGCCGGGGTTGACCGGCGTCAGAAATCGCAGGTTGTCCACCCCGTAATTGGCCAGCACCGGCCCCGGATCAGGCTGCACGAACAGCCCCGCCGCGAAGGATACAATCAGATAGCCATGCGCCACGCGGCCGTCAAAGAACGGGTTGGCGCGCGCGGCCTCCTCATCCATATGGGCGTAAAAGTTATCGCCGGTGAACTGGGCGAAATGCTCGATATCCTCCAGCGTGACCTGACGTGTCTTTGTGACCAACTGGTCGCCGATCTGCAACTCAGCCAGCGACTTGCGGAACGGGTGAATATCGGCGCGCGTCTCTGCCCCGTCGATCCATTGCCCGGTAACCGCCGCCAGCAGGCGCGGTGTGCCCTGCACAGCGGTGCGCTGCATGAAATGCTTCACGCCCCGTACGCCGCCCATTTCCTCGCCGCCGCCTGCGCGCCCCGGCCCGCCATGAGTGAGCATGTAAAGCGGCGACCCGTGCCCTGTCGATGACTTCGCACTTGCCCGGTTACCGATCATCACCCGACCATGAAACGGCGCCATGCCCAGTACCGCCGCTTCGGCCACGCCCGCGTCATTGGTAAAGACCGAGGCCACGAGCGAGCCCTTGCCGCGCCGGGTCAGTGCCACCGCCTGATCGAGGTCATCATAGGCCATCAGCGTGCTGACCGGGCCAAACGCCTCGACATCATGGGCGGCGCGCGCATCCTCGGGGCGGTCGCAATACAGCACCACCGGGTTCATGAAGGCTCCTCGGTCAGGATCGCCCGAGGTCAACGTCACGGCATCCGGGTCGCCGATGACAATCTCGCCGTCCACCACCAGATCACGGATGCGCGCCCGCACCTCGTCGCGCTGGGATTGGCTGGCCAGTGCGCCCATACGCACCTGGGGATCGCCGGGAAGGCCCACAGGTATTGTCGCCAGCCGTTCGGCCAGCGCCGCCTGCACCGCATCCACTTGTGCACGCGGCACAAAGGCGCGTCGGATGGCGGTGCATTTCTGGCCCGCTTTCACGGTCATCTCTGCCGCGACCTCACGGATAAACAGATCGAACTCGGGCGTGCCCGGCGTGGCGTCGGGGCCAAGAACGCAGGCGTTGAGGCTGTCAGCCTCCATCGTGAAACGGGTGGAATTGGTCACGACTGTCGGATGCGCGCGCAGCTTGCGGCCCGTGCTGGCCGAGCCGGTGAAGGTCACCACATCCTGCCCGCTCACATGATCCAGCAGATCGCCGACCGAACCACAGATCAGTTGTAGTGCCCCCGGCGGCAGAATGTCGGCCTCGATGATGCGGCGCACCATAAGTTCGGTCAGATAGGCGGTCTGGCTGGCCGGTTTGATGATCGCGGGCATGCCGGCGATCAGTGTGGGGGCCAGCTTTTCCAGCATCCCCCAGCAGGGGAAATTGTAGGCGTTGATATGCACAGCAACACCGGTGAGCGGGGTCAGGATATGCTGGGCCGAGAAGCTCATGTCCTTCGACAGGGGCTCCACCGCGCCCTCGGTCAGCACGCGCGCATTCGGCATTTCCCGCCGCGCCTTGGAGGCATAGCCCAGCAAGGTGCCGATCCCGCCTTCAATATCAACCCAGCCATCTTTCGGCGTGGCTCCGGTCGCCAGCGACAACGCATGAAACTCGTCTTTAAGGCCCATCAGATGCTGGCCCAGAGCTTTCAGCATCATGGCACGCTCATGGAAGGTCATGGCCTGCAGCGCCTGCCCCGAAGCGCGGCCATAGGCCAATGCCTCTGCCATATCGATCCCCGAAGCGTCGATCGTGGCCACCACATCGCCCGTCGCGGCATCCAGAAGCGGGGCACCGTCGCGGTGGCCCGCTTTCCATGCGCCGCAGATGTAGCTTTTCAGGCGGATGGGTGCCCGGTTCGATTGCGATGCGGTCATGGTATTTCCTTCAGTTCAGGTGCAGATCGGACAGAAACGCACCGGTCACTTCCGTCCATTCGGCCAGCAGCGCCTCGTTGGGCTGGTGACGCAGGCCAAAGCGGTGCAGAGTGTTGTAGCGGGGCGATGCGGCGGGCCCGAAGCCTGCCGCCACGCGCGGGTGCCAATAGGCGACTGCGGCGCGGGCGCTCGCGCGACCTTCCTCGGTGGCGACGATCTTTGCCAACCCTTCACGCCCCAGTTCGGCATGGCGGGTTTCGCGCGGGGCAATGGCGCGAAACACCTCGGCCAGCGGCTGATACGAGACGCGGGAATATTCCGCGATCTGGATCACGGCAGCCGCGCCCTGCAACACATTCATCACCACGGCATCCACCCAGCCTTCCAGCGGGTAATGAAACACCGAAAGCCGCATGTCGCCCCCCTGCCTGCGCGTGCCAATATCGGCATCGCGCCCCAGCCGCGCGGCCCAGGGGTGCACACCTTCATAGCGTGCCGTATCCACGCCGAAACCGGCCATCACGGCCAGAACGCGCTCTGCGTGATCGGCTTTTTCCATGACAATCCGTGCCGCCGCAATCCGGCTCTTGATGCCCGGCGCATCGTTGATTGCATCGGCAAACCCCGCCGATGCCGCCAGTTCGCTATCCACGAAACTCGCCATTAGCCGCAGCAATTCCCCCCGGTAGCGCGGTGGCACGTTGTCAGGGGACGACAGCTTGCCGCCATGCGTCAGGTAGTCTTCAATCGACATATCCGTCATCGGCCCGCCCTTATTGATCGTAGCTGACTACCACCCGGTCGCTGAGCGGGTAGCATTGACAGGTCAGAACATAACCCTGCCGCACCTCATAGTCTTCCAGCGCATGGTTGGTGCGCATCTCCACCTCGCCCTCCAACACCTTGGCGCGGCAGGTTGAACAGACCCCGGCCTTGCAGGCGTAGGGCGCGTCCAGATCGTTCGCCAGCGCGGCCTCCAGCAAGCTCTCATCGGTTTTCGGCATGCGAAAGCTGCGGGTTGTGCCATCCAGCGTCACGGTTGCCTCGCAGGCATCGCTGGCGTCAGCGCTGCGGCTGACGGGCTTTTGCTTCGCCCGCCCCGGCTGGCCCGAGGTAAACAGCTCGAACTTGATCTGACCGTCGCTCAGCCCGTGGTTCTTCAAACCGCTGGCGATGCTCAGCATCATCGGTTCAGGCCCGCAGATAAAGGCCATGTCCACCGACTTCGCGTCAACCCAATGCGTGAACAGCGCAGCGATCTTGTCCGCGTCGATCCGCCCGGTAAAGAGGTCGATTTCCTGCGCCTCGGTTTCCAGCACATGCAGTACGGACAAACGGCCAAGATAGGTGTTTTTCAGATCCTCCAGTTCCTCACGAAACATGATGGAACTGACCTGCCGGTTCGCATAGACCAGCGTGAAACGCGAGGCTGGCTCAGCGCTCAGCACGGTTTTCAGAATCGAAAGCACCGGCGTGATCCCAGAACCCCCGGCAAAACCCAGGTAATGGCGCGCTGTCGCCGGGTCCAGCGCGGTATGGAAGTTGCCCATCGGCGGCATGGCCTCAAGCACCGCGCCGGGGGCCAGGTTTTCATTGGCCCAACTGCTGAACGCGCCGCCCTCCACGCGCTTGATGCCAACCTTCAGCACCCCCTCATCGCGCCCCGCGCAGATGGAATACGAGCGCCGCAGCTCCGCCCCGTCAAAATCACGCCGGAAGGTCAGATACTGGCCCTGCGTGAAGGCAAAGCGCGCGGCGTCCTCGGCCCGGGGGCGCAGGGTGACAACCACGGCATCGCGGGTATCCTTTTGCACGTTGATGACGTCAAGGGGCAGGAAACGGGCCATGGGTGCCTCAGATACATTTGAAATAGTCAAAGGGTTCAAGACAGTCGCGGCACTGGTAGGCCGCCTTGCACGGGGTAGAGCCAAACTGGCTGACCCGCGCGGTATTGACTGATCCGCAGCGCGGGCAGGGTACGGTCAGTTCTTCGCCGCTCATGCGACGGGCGCGACCGGCCAGCACACCAGCCGCAGCGGTGCCGTCGATCGGCGGGGCAATGCCGTAGGCGCGCAGCTTTTCCTTGGCTTCGCTTGCGATCCAGTCGGTGGTCCAGGCAGGGGACAACTGGCGCTTCAGTTCCAGCTTGTCGATGCCGTTCTCACGCAGCTTTTGCTCGATATCCAGATTGATCACGCCGGTCGCCGGGCAGCCGGAGTAGGTGGGCGTGACGGTCACCACCAGCGTGTCACCCCGCCATTCCACATCCCGGATGATGCCCAGATCGGTCAGGCTGATCACCGGGATTTCCGGGTCAGGAACCTCGGACAGCCAGCGCCAGACCTGTTCGGTGTCAGGCTGCATGGCGGCCTACCAGGTCGCGCCGGGGTAGGCGCGTTGCAGCCACTGCATGGAGCTCAGGATATGGCCCATGTCCTCAGTGTGACGGCCCTGCTTGCCGCCGGTATGGGCGAAAGTGCTGTCGGGCGTGGTCAGCGTGGCCTCGCTCAAAACTTCGGTAAGGGTCGCATCCCAGACCGGGCGCAGGCTTTCCGGCGCGGGCATCAGCCCGGCCTCGGCCAGCCGGAGGTCGATGTCATCGGCAACAAAGGCCTCACCTGTCCAGGGCCAGAGCCGCTCCAGCGCGTCCTGCATGCGGGCGTGGCTTTCTTCGGTGCCATCACCCAGCCGGATCACCAGATCGGCGGAACGTTCCAGATGATAGGCCACTTCCTTGCCCGCCTTGGCGGCGATTTCCGCGATGCGGGCATCATTGCTGTCCTCCAGCGCCTTCAGCATCGGCTGGTGCCAGGCATCGAACAGGAACTGGCGCATCAGCGTATGACCGAAATCGCGGTTCGGACGCTCAACAAGCAAAATGTTGGAAAAGTGCCATGCGTCGCGAAGGAAGGCGAGGTTGTCGGCGCTGCGCCCGCGTCCCTCGACCTCGCCCGCCAGCCCCAGCCACAACTGGGTCTGGCCAATCAGGTCCAGCGCGACATTAGCCAGCGCGATATCCTCTTCCAGAACTGGCGCATGGCCACACCATTCGCTGACTCTATGGCCTAAAATCAATGCGTTATCTCCCAGCCGCGTCAGGCCGGTGAACAGATCATGCGCCAGTGTACCGGCTGCCAACGGCGCGCGCGCGCCGTTGCCTGCGGCCTTCGCCAGCGCCTCGGCATCGGGGGTCATAACGTCAGGCAAGGATGGCATCACATATGCCCCACTTCATCAGGAATGTCGTAAAATGTCGGATGACGGTAAACCTTGTCATTCGCCGGATCGAACAGCGGCCCCTTTTCCGAGGGGCTGGATGCCGCAATATCCTCAGATTTCACCGCCCAGATCGAAACCCCCTCATTGCGCCGCGTATACACATCGCGCGCATGCCGGATCGCCATTTCCGCATCCGGTGCATGCAGGCTGCCTACATGGCGGTGATTGAGGCCGTGCTGACCCCGGATGAACACTTCCCATAGCGGCCATTCACTGGACATCGGCTGTTCCTTCATCTTGCCTGAAATACGCTGGGGGGTGAGCGCGAAGCGCGAGGGGGGCAACGCCCCCCTGGCCCGTCTTCACTCCGCCGCAACCCTTGCCGCAGCACGCCGTGCATCGGCCTTCTTCGCATGCGCCACCAGCCCGTCGCGGAACCAGCGCCCGTCTTCCCAGGCGTTTTGCCGTGCCTCCAGCCGGTCGCGGTTACAGGGGCCATTGCCTTTCAGCACGGCGTAGAATTCCGACCAGTCGGGCTCTGAGAAATCATGCCCGCCCTTCTCCTCGTTCCATTTCAGTTCGGGGTCAGGGATGGTCAGGCCCAGATACTTTGCCTGCGGCACCGTCTGATCGACGAATTTCTGGCGTAGCTCGTCATTGGTGTTGATCTTGATCTTCCAGGCCATCGACTGTGCGGAATGGACCGAGTCCTTGTCCGAAGGGCCGAACATCATCAGGCTGGGATACCAGTATCGGTCAAGTGCATCCTGCGCCATTTCACGCTGTTCCGGCGTGCCGCGCGCCATTTTCATCATGATGTCATAGCCCTGGCGCTGATGGAACGACTCTTCCTTGCAGATGCGGATCATGGCGCGTGAATAGGGGCCGAACGAGGTGCGCTGCAACGGCACCTGATTCATGATCGCCGCGCCATCGACCAGCCAACCCACCGCGCCGATATCCGCCCAGTTCAGCGTGGGATAGTTGAAGATCGACGAGTATTTCATCTTGCCCGACAGCAGAGCCTCGGTCAGTTCATCACGCGACACGCCCAGCGTTTCGGCGGCGCAGTAGAGATAAAGGCCATGCCCGGCTTCGTCCTGCACCTTGGCCAGCAGGATTGCCTTGCGCTCGAGCGTAGGGGCGCGGGTAATCCAGTTGCCCTCGGGCAGTTGGCCAACGATTTCCGAATGGGCATGCTGGCCGATCTGGCGGATCAGGTTCTGGCGATATGCCTCGGGCATCCACTCCTTGGGCTCGATCTTTTCGCCCGCATCGATGCGGTCCTGAAAGCGCTGCTCTTCAGGCGTCATCTCCTCGCGGGGTTTGATGCCCTTGCCGTCGGTCTTGACCATCTGTGCGTACATGCTGATGCCTCCTGCGACCCGTTGGATTGCCAGCATGGCGTGCTGAACGACGGGTGCGGCGCATGACGGCACCGGCCCTCCCCCCTTGCTGGCCTTGTCTCATGGTATATGCGGCGTGGTGTCACATTTCAATAAAATAATCTGAGTATTGTGTGACACTTTAGGCCGGTTTGAGCCGCGCCCGCCAAGCCACCGCTTTCCCTTGGCTTTTCAACCCTGTGCCGTTCTTGCCAGCAGGGTGAGACGCATTTCCGTTGTCGGGGTGGTGGCGGCAAGGGCGCCGCCCACCGCCTCAAACCCGCTGCCAACATGCGAATCGGCGGCCACCGACAGCGCCAGATATACCCGGGCAAAAAGCTTTCGCGCGCCGTGGCCGGGCCAGTTGGCGGGCAGAGCCTCGGGCGGCAGGCGCGGGTCGCGCAACCGGGCCTGACGATATACATGGACCAGTAGCAGCCGCAGGGTCAGCGCCGTGGGGCCAGGGGGCAGCGGTGCGCGCTCCAGTCCCGAGAAACGGTCGATGAATCCGCGGTAGGCACGCGCATGTGCCCCCAGATCCCATGCCGTTGCGGCAAATTCGGACAGGTTTTCCAGCCCTGTTTCGGGCTTGGCTGCGAAGGTCAGCGCGCCGTCAGGCACCGCGATCCGGTCTGGCCCTACGGCCAGTTGGGGTTTGAGGCGTGCAAAGCCTGCGCGCTCCAGTTGCGCCATGGTGCCATCGCCCAAAGCCTCGGGGACAAACACAAAGCGCCAGCCGGCCGGGCTGTCGGGGCCGTAAATGGCCCGCGAGGCCTCGTCGAACTCAGCCCGCGCGGCCTCGCTCAATCGATAGAAACTGCGCCGCCCCGTGCGCCGCCCCTCCAGTCGCCCTGCGGCCACCAGCCGCGACACGGCGGTGCGGACCAGTGTCTCGCTGATGCCCACTGCGGCGCAGGCTTCGATAATATTGCCAATCCATATCTCGCCGCCCCGCGCGCCGACCACATCACCATAGAGCGTGACGATGAACCCGCCCGCGCGCAACGGCATGTCTGCCAGAAGCCGCTCGACCGATCCTTGCCCCGTGCCGCTTTCGGCCCGCAATGCCACGCTTTGTCCCCCGTCCGTTTCTGACAGTTGGCTTCTGTTTTGCCAGTTGGCGGGCATCTTGCCACAAATCCAAGCCGGGGAAACCCCTCAGCGCCGCGCGAGTTCCAGCGCCTCGGCAATCACCTCGGGATCGCCGATATGGTTCAGCAGCACCAGAATCAGGCGGGCGTTAAATGCATCGCTTTCCGTCTTGCTCAGCCCGTCATGGGCGGCGATCAACTGGGCATAGACATCGTCAGGGCTGGCGATGTTGCGCGATGTGACAAGTTTCGCCATCTCAGACCTCCATTCCGATCGCTCGGGCAATCGCCGTGGTCACGGCACCCTCATTCCAGTGCGACCAGCGCGCTGCGACATGCTGATCTGGCCGGATCAGATAGACCGCGCCGGGGGCGTCACCCAGATACCGCGCGCGCAGCATGTCATTGCCTGCCGCTGTCAGCTGCAACACATCGCAGGCAATGCCGTGGGCCGTGAAGTCAGCGGGCACCTCGGCATCGATTGCCAGAAGCTGGAAGGCCACGCCTCGCGCATCGCCCAGCCGGTTCAGCAGGAACCCGTCTGCCACCGGCACGTCGGGGCAGGGGCTGCCGGGCCGAGTGCGCGCCGGGCCACCCTCCAGCGCGTCGGGCGTGTTCAGGTCCGATCCGTCATAGGTGCAGGGTACCGACAGGCGGCCGGAGTTGACGAAGGGCCGCGCGAAATCATGGCGCTGTGCCAAGGCCAGCACCGCATCGCGGAACACCCGGCTGATCTCGGATTTCGGGGTGATGAAATCTGTCGCGCGGGTGGAATTCAGGATGTTCTCATTCGCGCCGTGAATGCGCTCAAAGTCATAGCTCTCCAGCAGCCCCGGCCCGGCCTTGCCATCCATGATCAGCTTCAGCTTCCATGCCAGATTATCGGTGTCCTGCAACCCGCTGTTTGCGCCCCGCGCTCCGAAGGGCGAGACCTGATGTGCGGCGTCCCCGGCAAAGATCACCCGGCCTTGATGAAAGCGCGTCATCCGGCGGCACTGGAAGGTGTAGATCGACGACCAGACCAGCTCGAATTCCACATCCTCGCCGATCATCTGCGCTACGCGGCGGCGGACGTTTTCTTCCTTCAACTCCTCCTTGCGGTCCACATCCCAGCCGATCTGAAAATCGATCCGCCACACGTCATCAGGCTGTTTGTGCAGCAGTTGCGAGGCCCCGGCACCCGAGGGCGGGTCAAACCAGAACCACCGCTCGGTCGGAAAATCGGCCTTCATGCGCACATCGGCAATCAGGAAGCTGTCCTTGAACACCTCGCCCTCAAAGCCCAGCCCCAGCATGCCGCGCACCGGTGAGGCCGCGCCGTCGCAGGCGATCAGCCAATCGGCCTCGACCGTGTAGGGCCCATCGGGGGTCATCACGCTCAAGACAACATGATCACCCCTGTCTGCAACCGCATCCACCCGGTTACGACCACGGATTTCCACCGGCAGACCTTGTGCCTGCAAGGCCTGAAGATGATCCAGAACGAACTTTTCGAAAAAGGGTTGCTGAAGGTTTATGAAGGCGGGGTATTTGTGCCCCTCTTCGGGCAACAGATTGAACTCAAAAACCTTTTCATCGCGGTGAAAGACCTTTCCCAGGTTCCACACCACGCCTTTTTCCACCACCGGGTCGCCGCAGCCCAACCGGTCCAATATCTCCAGCGGGCGCTTGGCGAAACAGATCGCGCGCGAGCCCATGCCGATCCCCTCATGGTCATCCAGCACCAGCACCTTGACCCCTTTCAACCCCAGATCGAGCGCCAGCGCCACGCCGATCGGCCCGCCGCCGACAATCACCACAGGGTGGCGCACCGGCGCGCGGTCCTGATCGGGCACGCGCGCATAGGGATAGCAACGATAGGCGAGGGTATATCGGTCGGTCAGCGGGGCGGGCGCGTTCATGCGAAACCTCCGGTCAGGGGCGGGTTGGGTTGCGGTTGCCCGATATCCGGGCGGCTGCGCAGATCCGTCTTGGTGGCAACCGAGGCCCAGCTTTGGGCGATCCAGTGAGCCAGCTCATCGTCATCAATCACCGCCATCCGGACCAGCAACGCCGGATAGCCGCGATAGTGATCCGTCTCAAAGAACACCTCTGGCCGGGCCGCCAGCAGCATTTCCTTCATCTCCATCGGCAACAGCAGTACCAGCGTGGTGTCATTCTTCATCCGGGCGAAGCATTTCCTGCGCGCGCGCAGGGCTGGCGTCCGGTACCAGATGGATTCCGTCACGTTTGGCAAGCTGTCCGCCGCGGCCAGCACGCGCGCGAAATGCCCCTTCATCTCCGCCTAGCCCTGCAGATCCGCCCACATCTGTTGATCGCGCTCAGCGGTCCAGATGCGGGGTGTCTCGATGCCGCGCGCCTCATCCCAGGCACGGGCCACGTTGAAGGGCAGGCAATGCTCATAGATCGCGTAATCGGCGAATTTGGGGTCGCACTCAGCGCGCACGGCATCCCAGGCCTCTTTCAGGCTGCCACCGCGCGCGGCCACGCGCTTGACCGGGCGATAGGTGCTGTCAACGAAATCAAAGGTGTTCATCAGCGCCTTCTCAATCATCTCCTCGCCAATCAGCGCATCGCCGCGGCCCGGCGCGATGGCCTTGGGCTCATAGGCGGCGATTGCCTCCAGCGTGTCGCCCCAATCCGCAAAATACCCGTCGCCGCAGTAGCAGGCCGAGTGGTATTCAACGATATCGCCGGTGAACATCACCTCGCTGTCGGGCACCCAGACCACGGCATCGCCTGCCGTATGCGCCCGGCCCAGATGCATGATATCCACCCGCCGCTTGCCCAGATAGACGGTCATGGAGTCGCTGAACGTGGTGGTGGGCCAGGTCAGGCCCGGGATCTCTTCATGGCCCTGAAAGAGGCGCGGAAAGCGGCCAAACTCGCTGTCCCAATCCTCCTGCCCGCGCTCCACCACCATGGCGCGGGCAGTGTCCGACATGATGATCTCGCCCGCGCCATAGGCACTGGCTCCCAGCACCCGTACCGCGTGATAATGCGTCAGCACCAGATGGCTGATCGGCTTGTCAGTGACTGAACGGATGCAGTCCACCACTTTGCGTGCCAGCCGGGGCGTGGCCTGTGCCTCGATCACCATCACCGACTCGTCACCGATGATCACGCCTGAATTGGGGTCACCTTCGGCGGTAAAGGCATAAAGCCCGTCGCCGATCTCGGTAAAAGAGATGGTTTTCTCGCTCATATCGCCCTGCGAGGCAAATTTCCTGGACATCGCGTTCTCCCGTTTCCGCTGCGGCAAGGGTGCCGGATAGCTGTATTTGCGAATCAATTTATCGCAAGGTAATAGTTGAAAATGTAACTATCAATCGGATCGGACAAATATATGTTTCTGAAGGGTTATCTTCCCTATCGGCTGAACTGGCTGGCCGAAATGACCTCGGAAAGCACCCGTGCGATTTATCGCAAGCGGCATGAACTGACGCGGCCTGAATGGCGCGTTCTGGTCAATCTGGCCGAGGTTTCACCCCTCACCGCCAGCGCGCTTTGCGCGCGTGTCCCTGCCCACAAGACCAAGATCAGCCGGGCGCTGGTGGCACTGGAAAAGCGCGGCTGGGTCCGGCGCGAGACTGATGCCGCTGATCGCCGCATCAGCCATGCTGCGCTGACGTTGAAAGGCAAGCGCGCCTTCAACCGCATCCGCCCCGAGATGGAAGCCGCGACCGAGGCACTGCTTGCCCCTCTCACCCCTGAAGAACGCCACAAAGTCGATGAGGGGCTGGCAGTTCTTGAACGTCTCTTCAAAACGCCCGCCGCCTGACAGAAAAATGGGGCCGCTCAAACCGCAGCCCCATTTTGTGTCTGAAAATATCCTCGGGGGGAGTCCCCGTGAAACGGGGGCGGGGGGCAGACAGCCCCCTCCCGGCCTCGTCAGGCGGCAGTCGAGGTTTTCTGCACCGCTGCCTCAACCGACGCCTCGATGATATCCAGCGCCTCGTCCAGTTGGCCCATCGGAATGGTCAGCGGCGGCAGCAGGCGGATCACATTGTAGCGTGTGCCGCAGGACAAAAGGATCAATCCACGCGCCTCGGCTTCGGCCACCACCGCCGCCGTCAGCTCGGCATCTGGCGCGCGGCTCTCGCGGTCCTTAACCAGCTCGAACGCGTTCATTGCACCAAGGCCGCGCACATCGCCGATGCACTCCATCCCTTGCCGCTCGGCCATGGCATTCAGCCGCGCGCGGATCTTCTCGCCGATCTCATCGGCGCGTGCGCAAAGGTCTTCTTCCTTGATCACGTCCAGCACCGCATGGCTGGCGGCCACCGCGATCGGGTTGCCGCCATAGGTGCCGCCCACGCCGCCCGCATGCGGCGCATCGACGATCTCGGCGCGCCCCGTCACCGCCGACAGCGGAAAGCCCCCGGCCAGACCCTTGGCCATGGTGATCAGGTCCGGCAGCACACCTGAATGGTCGAAACCATACATCGTCCCGGTCCGTGCCATCCCGGCCTGCACCTCATCGGCGATCAGCACGATGCCATGCTCATCGCAAATCTCGCGCAGCCGCTTCAGGAACCCGGCAGGCGCAATGTTGAACCCGCCTTCGCCCTGTACCGGCTCGATGATCATGGCCGCGACCCGCTCAGGATCGACGGTCGAGGCCAGCATGCCTTCGAGTGTCCGCAGTGCCTCGGCCTCGGAAACCCCGTGATAGGTATTGGGGAAGGGCGCATGGACCACCTCTGCCGGCATCGCGCCGAAATTCTTCTTGTAGGGGTTGACCTTGCCGGTCAGCGCCATGCCCAGCAGCGTGCGCCCGTGGAACGCGCCGGTAAACGCAATCACGCCCGAGCGGCCGGTATGGGCCCGCGCCATCTTGATCGCGTTTTCCACCGCTTCCGCGCCTGTGGACACCAGCATGGTCTTCTTGGCAAAATCGCCCGGCGTGATCGCATTCAGCCGCTCGGCCAGCGCGATATAGCTTTCATAGGGTGCCACATGAAAGCAGGTGTGGGTGAAGGCCTGCGCCTGCTCGGCGACGGCGGCCATCACCTTGGGGTGACGATGACCGGTGTTGTTTACCGCAATACCCACCGCGAAATCGATGTAGCGTTTACCCTCGGCATCCCACAACTCGGCGTTTTCGGCGCGCACGGCGTAGATATTGCGGGTGGCGACCCCGCGCGACACGGCTGCGGCCTTGCGGGCCTGAAGATCGGTGGTTGCGGTCATGATCAGCTCCTGAATAAACCCGCTTTCTTTTCTATCCTTGCGCAATATTATGAGCAAGTGATTCCTGATCTGTGAGCCGTAAAGATGGATGGATTTGACGTTGGTTCCCGTCTGCGCGACATGCGGATGGCTGCCGGGCTCTCCCAGCGCGGTCTGGCAGAGCTTTCCGGCGTGCCGCACGGCCAGATCTCGATGATCGAAACCAACCGCTCCAGCCCTTCGGTCGCAAGTTTGCGCAGGATACTGGGCGGCCTTGGTGTCACCTTGGCCGAATTTTTCGAGCCCGACCGCCCCGCGTCCGAGGCGGTTTTCTTCGGCCCTGACGATCTTCGCGACCTTACCTCGCTTCTGCCCGGCGCCGCGCCTGACCGCTCAGGCCGCATCCGGTTGATGCAGGTGGGCAATGCGCGCGCGCACAACCTTCAGATCCTCCATGAACGCTACGAGCCGGGTGCCGATACCGGCCTCAGCATGCTCGAACATGCGGGCTCTGAGGGCGGTATCGTGATCGCGGGCGCGATCGAGTTGACAGTGGGCGGGCAGACGCAGGTTCTGCATGCGGGCGACAGTTATCTGTTCAGCTCAGCCATCCCGCACCGTTTTCGCAACACGGGCCAGCAAGAGGCTGTGGTGGTCTCTGCCTGCACGCCCCCCTATCTGTAACCGGCGCCCCCGTCATCTTGCCGGAAATACGCCGGGGGGTGCCCGAAGGGCGGGGGGCAGCGCCCCCCCCCCGCCGGCCCCCCCCCCGGAACCAGCCTTTGAACTGTTCGCGCAGCAGGTTCTTCTGCACCTTGCCCATCGTGTTGCGCGGCAGTTCCGGCAGCACCGCCAGCGCGCGCGGCAGCTTGAACCGCGCCATCCCCGTGGCCAGATCGCGCAATATGGCCTCCGCATCGGGCGAGGCCCCGGGCACAGGTACGATCACGCCCAGAACCGCCTCGCCCAGATCAGGGTGCGGCACGCCGATGACCGCGCTTTCCAGCACTCCCTCAGTCGCGTCCAGCGCCAATTCCACTTCCTTAGGGTAGATGTTGTAGCCACCCGCGATGATCAGGTCTTTCTGGCGGCCGACGATATGAACATAGCCATCCTCATCCACCTTCCCCAGATCGCCGGTGATAAAGAACCCGTCCGCGCGCAGTTCCGCCGCCGTCTTCTCCGGCATCTGCCAGTAACCGGCAAAGACATTCGGCCCGCGCACCTCGATCATGCCGACCGCGCCTTGCGGCAGGTCCGCGCCCGTGTCGGGGTCAGTCACTTTCAGATCGACACCGGGCAGCGGCATGCCCACCGTGCCCGCCCGACGTTCGCCCGCATAGGGGTTTGAGGTGTTCATATTGGTCTCGGTCATGCCGTAGCGTTCCAGAATCTTGTGGCCGGTGCGGGCCTCAAATGCAGTATGTGTCTCCGCCAGCAGTGGGGCCGAGCCCGAGATGAACAGCCGCATATGCGCCACCAGCTCGCGGTCAAAGCGCGGATCGGCAAGCAGCCGGGTGTAGAATGTGGGCACGCCCATCAGCGCGGTGGCTTGAGGGAAGTGACGGATGAGCGCATCGATATCCAGTTTCGGCAGAAAGATCATCGCGCCGCCGGCCAGCAACAGGGTGTTTGTGGCCACGAACAGCCCATGCGTGTGAAAGATCGGCAGCGCGTGCAGCAGCACATCGTCACTGGTAAAACGCCACTCACGCACCAGCACTTCGGCGTTCGACAGAAGGTTGGCTTGCGTCAGCATCGCGCCTTTTGAGCGCCCGGTTGTGCCCGAGGTATAAAGCAGCGCCGCCAGATCCCCCATGTCCCGCTCTGCAGCAGTGGCCAGCGGTGTGGCCTGTGCCATCGCGTCCGCGAAACTGCCCACGCTATCCACATCCAGCCCCATCAACCGCGTGCCGCAGCGCGCGGCGACAGATGCCAACGCAGCCAGTTGCGCGCCATCGGTCAGCAGCAGCGCGGCCCCGGCGTCTGAGATGAAATATTCAACCTCATCAGGTGTATAGGCGGTGTTGAGCGGCAGGAACACCACCCCCGCCATCACCGCGCCGCCGTAAAGCGCCAGCGCCTGCGGGCTTTTATCAACCTGCACCGCCAGCCGGTCCCCCGGCTTCAGCCCCTGCGCCTGAAGTGCCCCCGCCACGCGCGCGCACAATGTGTTAAACGCCGCGCCGGTGATCACGCCGCCATCAGGCAGGTGCAGCCACGGGGTTTCACGGTCCCTGAGCGGGGCGAACAGCGCGTCAAACAGCGGGTTGGGCATGGCTGAACCTCCTCTTTGGCGCAGGGATAGCGCGCGCCAAAGCTGTGGTCCAGCCTGCGGTGCTCAGCCTGCGGGTGCTCAGGCTGCGGCTGAGCGGTTGAGCATGTCGCGCACCATCGGAATGACCTTTTCGCCATAAAGCCTGATACATTCCAGCAAATGGTCATGCGGCTGCGGGCCGGTGGCGTATTTCAGATCGAACCGCTCAATTCCCAGCCCCTTGATCGTGCGCACCATCTTCCGCGCCACTGTCTCGGGCGCGCCGACGTAAAGCGAACCATGCGCCACTTCGGCCAGATACTTGTCCTTGGTCACCGGCGGCCAGCCGCGCTCGCGCCCGATTCTGCCGAACATCGCCTGATAATGCGGCCAGAGCGCCTCGCGCGCGGCCTCGTCGGTCTCAGCGACAAAGCCCGGCGAGTGAACGCCGATCGGGCGAGGTTTCTGGTCCATCTGGGCGACAGTCCGGTGATAAAGATCAACATAGGGTTTGAAGCGCAGGGCATCGCCGCCAATGATCGCCAGCATCATTTGCATGTCATGACGCGCCACACGCACCACCGATTCCGGGCTGCCGCCCACGCCGACCCAGGTGGTCAGCCCACCCTCGCCAAGGCGCGGATAGACGGTTGCGTTTTTCAGTGGCGCGCGGGTCTGGCCCTGCCAACTGACCTTCTTTTCACGCAACAGGCGGGCGAACAGGTCCAGCCGCTCTTCAAACAGCAGATCATAGTTCTGCAGGTCATGGCCGAAAAGCCCATAGCTTTCGGTGAACGAACCCCGGCCCAGAATGGCCTCGGCCCGTCCGTTCGACACCGCATTCAGTGTGGAAAACCGCTGGAACACGCGCACCGGGTCATCGGTGGACAGCACGGTCACGGCGGTGCCCAGCCGGATGCGGCTGGTGCGCCCGGCAATGGCAGACAACACGATCTCAGGCGATGAAATGGCAAAATCATCGCGGTGGTGCTCACCAAGGCCGATGAAGTCGATTCCCACGTCATCGGCCAGAACGGCCTCTTCGACCACGTCCCTCAGGACCTGATCCATAGGTTTGAGTTTGCCATCGGCGCCAAGAGAGATATCGCCGAATGTATCGAGGCCAAGGGAGATCTGGGTCATGGTGTTCTCACGCGGTTAGGGCGGGTTTGGCCGATAGCTAAGTGCCGTGGCACCCTGCGTAAAGGCCAGCCAGCGCACCGCCCCTGTGCGCCGATGCGCAGATCAACGGCGCTTGCGTGCAGGCGGCCCCGAGGCCAGGTCATTGAGGATCGGGCAGTCAGGCCGATGATCCCCCGCGCAGGACGACACCAGATCGCCCAAGGTGGCCCTGAGCGAGCGCAGTTCGCCGATCTTGACATCGATACGTTCCAGATGTTCCTGCGCCAACCGCTTCACATCCTCGCTGGCGCGGCTTTCATCTTCATAAAGGCCCAGAAGCGCGCGGCATTCCTCAATGGTGAACCCCAGTGCCCGGGAGCGGGCCAGAAACGCCAGCTTGTGGATATCAGCCTGCGCGAATGCCCGGTAGCCATTGGTATCGCGCATGGGGCGGATCAGGCCGATCTCCTCATAATAGCGGATCGTCTTGGCGGGCAGTCCCGAGGCTGCGGCGGCCTGACCGATGTTCATTGCACCCCTCATGCCGGCACCGGGCGGGGGGCGCTGTCGCTGGCCGGTTCCCTTGTCTCGGCCATGGCCGGGCGCAGGCCGCGCAGGCGCAGTGCATTGGTGACCACGAACACACTGGACAACGCCATCGCACCGGCTGCCAGCACCGGGCTGAGTGTCAGGCCGAAAGCCGGGTAAAGTACGCCGGCGGCCACCGGCAGCAGGGCGGTGTTATAGGCAAAGGCCCAGAACAGGTTCTGGCGGATGTTGCGGATGGTGCGACGGCTGACATCCAGCGCATTGACGACGCCGCGCAGATCGCCGGAAATCAGCACCACATCGGCGCTTTCAATCGCCACATCGGTGCCGGTGCCGATTGCGATGCCGACATCTGCCGCCGCCAGCGCGGGCGCGTCATTGATCCCGTCGCCAACAAAGGCCAGCCGTTTGCCACCTGCGCGCAGGGCCTCAAGGGCGGCGACCTTGCCTTCGGGCAGAACCTCGGCCTCGACCGTGTCGATGCCCAGATCATCGGCGATGGCGCGGGCGGTGGCCTTGGCGTCACCGGTGATCATCGCCACGCGCAGGCCCATGGCATGCAGCGCTTCGATGGCGCGCGGGGTTGAGGGCTTGATGCGGTCAGCGACCGCGATCAGCGCGACGGCCTTGCCGTCAATGGCGGCAAAGAGCGGCGTCTGGCCCTTGGCGGCGCGTGCCTCGGCGGTCTGGGGCAGGGTGCCAAGGTCAATCCCCTCGCGCGCGAACAGGCGCGCGGCACCGACCAGAACCTCATGCCCCTCCACCCGGGCGCGGGCACCGAAGCCGGTGATCGTGTCGAAACCCTCAGGGCGCGGCAGGTCCAGCCCCTGCGCGCGGGCAGCGCGCTCGATGGCCTGGGCAATCGGGTGTTCGGCCAGTGATTCAACGGCGGCGACCAGGCGCAACACCTGATCGGCGTCCCACCCCGGCACGGGTTCCAGCGCCACCAGTTCAGGCCGCCCTTCGGTCAAGGTGCCGGTCTTGTCAAAGGCGACGACATCGATACCCTGCAACGCCTGCAACGCATCGCCACGGCGAAACAGAACGCCCATTTCAGCCGCTCGCCCGGTGCCCACCATGATCGAGGTGGGGGTGGCCAGCCCCATGGCGCAGGGGCAGGCGATGATCAGCACGGCGACAGAAGCGACCAGAGCATGGCTCAGACGCGGGTCAGGTCCGAAAGCCAGCCAGATGGCCAGCGTCAGCAATGCCAGCGCCATGACGGCGGGCACGAAGTAAAGCGTAACCCGGTCAACCAGCGCCTGAATCGGCAGTTTGGCACCTTGTGCTTCCTCAACCAGTCGAATGATCTGCGCAAGCATTGTATCGGCTCCCACGCGGGTGGCGCGGAAGACCAGTGCCCCGGTGCCGTTGACGGTGCCCCCGGTGAGGGACGCGCCGGGCTCCTTGGCGGCGGGCACCGGCTCGCCGGTGATCATGGATTCGTCGACATATGAGCGACCCTCGGTCACCTCGCCATCCACCGCGATCCGCTCGCCCGGGCGGGTATGGATGATGTCGCCGGGGATGACCTGTTCCAGCGGCAGGTCCTGCACCATGCCGTCGCGCTCTACCCGCGCCGATTTTGCCTGCATCCCTACCAGCCGCGCTATCGCCGCACCGGTGCGGCCCTTTGCGCGCGCCTCAAGCCAGCGGCCCAGCAGGATCAAGGTGACAATGACCGCAGCCGCCTCGAAATAAACCGCCGCCGCGCCTTGTGGCAGCAGGCCGGGGGCAAAAGTGGCGACGGTCGAGAACCCCCAGGCGGCGAAAGTGCCCATAGCCACAAGGCTGTTCATATCCGGCGCGCCGCGCATGAGCGCGGGAACGCCGTGACGAAAGAAGATCAGACCGGGGCCGAACAACACAAGGCTGGTGAGCAGGAACTGCAGAACCCAGCTTTCCCACATGCCAATCGTCATATGGACCCAGTGGTGAAAGGCCGGAACCATATGGCCACCCATCTCCAGGATGAAGACCGGCAGCGTAAGGGCTGCGGCAAGGGCAAGCCTGCGCCTGAGCGCTGTGCCTTCCTCGGCACGCGCCGCCGCCTGCCGTGCGCGCGTATCCGCGCCACGCGGCTGTGCAGGGTACCCGGCAGCTGTGACCACGCGTGCCAGATCTGAGGCCAGACCGGGGATCGCCAGATGCCGGATGGTGGCGCTTTCACTGGCCAGATTGACCGAAGCACTGATGACACCCGGCTGGCGCACCAGCACCCGCTCGACCCGCCCGACACAGGAGGCGCAGGTCATGTCTGACACCGCCAGCCGGGTTTCGTGTTCTTCGACAGGGTAACCTGCCTCTGCCAGTTTTGCGGCAAGTGCCTTCGGTTGTGCCGCGCCGGTGACGCGCAAGGTGCCAAGCGCGAGATTGACCTCGGCACTTATGACATCGGGCTGCGCGGCGGCGACCCGCTCCACCCGCGCCGAACAGGACGCGCAGTTCATGCCTGATACATGCAGGGTGAGGGGGGCGGAAGTGGGCATGGAAGGCTCCGTTGGGTTGTGACAGGACCGGGCGCGAGCGCCAGCCTCCCTCATATGAGGCTTCCCGTAACGGGAAGGTCAAGCCCCGCATCGCTCCCGCCCGTCTTCATGCCGCGCATTCGCGCAACACTCATCCCGTTTGGCCGGGCTGCGCGGCTGCGCCGCGCAGCATCAGGGGGCTTTGCCCCCTCTTGGCCTCTCGGCCAATTCACCCCCAGGATATTTTCCAGACACAAAATGGAAAGTGCCCCGTTCTATTAACATTTTGTGTCTGAAAATATCCCGGGGGAGTCGCCCGAAGGGCGGCGGGGGCGGCGCCCCCTTCCCGGGCAACAATGTGCGCGAGGATTGTTATTGCGCCGGAACGATGGCGTGCTCCGGCGCTTTTTCTACCCGCACGGCGGCGAACTTGAACTCGGGGATTTTGCCGTAGGGGTCCAGCGCCGGGTTGGTCAACACATTGGCGGCGGCCTCGACAAAGGCGAAGGGCAGGAAAACCATATCTTCGCTGACGGCGCGGTCGGCGCGGGCCATCAGCTCGATCGTGCCACGCCTTGTGGTCAGGCGGACCCGCCCGCCGGGTGTGACACCCAGCCGCCGCAGAGTGGCGGGGTGGAGCGAGCAGTTGGCCTCGGGCTCCATGGCGTCAAGCACCCGTGAGCGGCGGGTCATCGAGCCGGTGTGCCAGTGTTCCAGCTGGCGCCCGGTGGTCAGGACCATCGGATACTCGGCATCCGGCAGCTCATCGGGCGCGATGACCTTGGCCGGCGCGAAGCGGGCGCGGCCATCTGTGCGGGGGAAGCCATCGCTGAAGACGATGGGTTGGCCGGGGTCATCGGGCGAGAGCGAGGGGTAGGTGACTGCACCTTCGCGTTCCAGCCGCTCCCATGTGATATTGGCCAGCGAGTTCATCGTCAGGGCCATTTCGGTGAACACCTCGCGCGGGTGGGTATAGGGCCAGTCCAGCCCCAGCCGGTTGGCCAGTGCCGTGGTGATTGCCCAGTCCGCGCGCGCCTCGCCCGGGGGCGCGAGGGCCGCGCGGCCCAGTTGCACCTGACGGTTGGTATTGGTGACTGTGCCGGTTTTCTCATAAAACGCGGCGGCGGGCAGGATGATATCGGCGTAATTCGCAGTCTCGGTCAGAAAGATGTCCTGCACCACCAGATGCTCCAGCGCGGCCAGCGCCTCGCGCGCATGGGTCACATCGGGGTCGGACATGGCGGGGTTTTCACCGAGGATATACATGCCCCGGATCTGGCCCGCATGCACCGCATCGAGGATCTCGGTCACCGTCAGACCCTTTTGCGCCGAGAAATCACCGCTGCCCCACAGGCTGGTGAAGCGGTTGCGGATGCTGGCGTCGGTGACGCTCTGATAATCTGGCAGGAACATCGGGATCAGCCCGGCATCGGACGCGCCCTGCACATTGTTTTGCCCCCTGAGCGGGTGCAGCCCGGTGCCCGGTCGCCCGACATGCCCACACATCAGCGCCAGCGCGATCAGGCAACGCGAATTGTCGGTGCCGTGGATGTGCTGGCTGATGCCCATTCCCCAGAAAATCATGCCCGCCCGCGCGGTCGCGAACTCCCGCGCGACATCACGCAGGGTGTCAGCCGGGATGCCGCAGATCGCTTCCATCGCCTCGGGCGAATAGGCGGCGAGGTGGTCTTTCATCGCTTCCCAGTTTTCGGTCATCGCCTCGATATACTGGCGATCTGCCAGCCCCTCGGCCACGATCACATGCATGATGGCGTTGAGCATCGCCACATCTGCGCCCGGCTTGAACTGGAGCATATGCGCGGCGTGCCGCTTGAGCGCCTGACCGCGCGGGTCCATCACGATCAGCTTGCCGCCGCGTTTGGTGAACTGCTTGAAGAAGGTCGCCGCAACGGGATGGTTCTCAATGGGATTGGCGCCGATGACGATGGCGCAATCAGCGTTTTCGATCTCGTTGAACGTGGCCGTCACAGCCGCCGAGCCGACGTTTTCCAGCAGTGCCGCCACCGACGAGGCATGGCACAGCCGGGTGCAATGATCGACATTGTTGTGACCAAAACCCTGCCGGATCAGCTTCTGGAACAGATACGCCTCCTCATTCGAGCATTTGGCCGAGCCAAAGCCCGCAACCGCTTGTCCGCCATGCGCCGCGGCCAGCCGCTTGAACCCCCCGGCGGCGAAATCGAGCGCCTCGTCCCAGCTGGCTTCGCGGAAATGGGTGAGCGGGTTGGCGGGGTCCACGTTCAGCCCCTTGGGCGCATCCTCGCGCCGGATCAGCGGCACGGTCAGCCGGTGCGGGTGGTGGATATAATCATAGCCGAAGCGGCCCTTGACGCACAGCCGCCCCTTGTTCGCGGGACCGTTGATGCCCTCGACATGGCTGATCCGCCCGTCCTTGACCTTGAGCGAGACCTGACAGCCCACACCGCAGAACGGGCAGATCGAGGTGGTTTCACTGTCATGCGCGGCGCTGTCGCCTTGCTGAGTGTCATCCAGTAGCGTGGCGGGCATCAGCGCGCCGGTGGGGCAGGCCTGCACGCATTCGCCGCAGGCCACGCAGGTGCTGTCACCCATCGGATCGGCGAAATCAAAGACCGGCCAGCTGTCATGCCCGCGCCCGGCCATGGCGATCACGTCATTGACCTGCACCTCACGACAGGCGCGCACGCACAGCCCGCACTGGATACAGGCATCAAGGTTGACGCGCATCGCGACATGGCTGTCATCGAGCAGCGGTATGTGGTCAGCGTCCATGGTGGGAAAGCGGCTGGTCTGCACGCCCTGCGCTGCGGCCATATCCCAAAGGTGGCTGGAGCGGTCATGCGCCGCCGCCTGATCGGGCTGATCGGCCAGCAACAGCTCCATCACCAGCTTGCGGGCACTGGTGGCGCGCGGCGTGGCGGTGGTGACAACCATCCCTTCAGCGGGCTCGCGGATGCAGGACGCCGCCAGCACCCGCTCGCCCTCAATCTCCACCATGCAGGCGCGGCAGTTGCCGTCAGGGCGGTAGCCGGGGGCCGGTTTGTGGCACAGATGCGGAATGATCAGCCCGCGCCCGTTCGCAACCTCCCAGATGGTCTGGCCGGGTTGCGCCGTGACGGTTTGACCGTCGAGGGAAAAGGTGATGTGATCGCTCATTTCGTTGAGAACCCGAATTCGCGCTCAAGCAATGAAAAAAGATCGGCAGCCCCCCGTTCGTCAAACTGCAAGGTCTGACTTAGTTTGTCCGGGATTTCCCGGTCTGCAGACCCATATGTATTAAGCTGAAGAACTTTCTTTCCATTGCTTTCTGCAATCAGATAGCGGCACTCTACTTGGGTAGGGTGCAGTGAGCGGAAGTTCCGATCGTCTTTCGTGATCGCTTTGACGAGTGCCATCCTATACCTCCTCGGGGAAATGTTGCATCACCAGCCGGATCGGGTTGGGCGCGGCCTGTCCAAGCCCGCAGATCGAGGCGTCGACCATGACGGTGCACAGATCTTCCAGCAGATCGCGGTCCCAGCGCGGAGCCTGCATCAATTTGACCGCCTTTTCGCAGCCCGCGCGGCAGGGCGTACACTGGCCGCAGCTTTCATCCTCGAAAAACCGCAGCATATTGAGGGCAGCATCGCGCGCGCTGTCATGGTCCGACAGCACCACCACGGCGGCAGAGCCGATGAAGCTGCCATGCGGTTGCAGGGTGTCGAAATCGAGCGGGATATCGTTCATATGCGCCGGGAGCAGGCCCGATGACGGCCCGCCCGGCTGCCAGGCCTTGAATACATGCCCCGCGGCCATACCGCCTGCGGCTGCGATGATCTCGGTGATAGTGGAGCCCGCGGGCAAAAGGTAGATCCCCGGCTTTGCCACCCGGCCTGAAACCGAATAGCTGCGCAGCCCCTTGCGCCCGTTATGTTCGACCGCGTTCAGTACCTCAGGCCCTTCGCGGCAGATCTTGGCCATCCAGTGCAGGGTTTCAACATTGTGTACTAGTGTCGGCTGCCCGAACAGGCCGACCTGCGCCACATAGGGCGGGCGGTGCCGGGGCAGGCCGCGCTTGCCCTCGATCGATTCGATCATCGACGATTCCTCGCCGCAGATATAGGCGCCCGCACCGCGGCGCAGGTCGATGTATCCCGGCGTGATGATCCCCGCCGCTTCCAGCGCGGCGATCTCTTCGGCCAGGATATGCAGCACCGCCGGGTATTCATCGCGCATGTAGATGAAGCACTTGTCGGCCTCGACCGCCCAGGCGGCGATCAGCATGCCCTCCAGCATCAGATGCGGGACGCGCTCCAGATAGTAACGGTCCTTGAAGGTGCCCGGCTCGCCCTCGTCGCCGTTCACGGCCAGATAGCGCGGGCCGGGGTTGGCGCGCACGAAGCCCCATTTCTTGCCCGAGGGAAACCCGGCGCCGCCAAGGCCGCGCAGACCGGATTCAAGCACCTTTTCCTGCACCGCCTCCCAGTCGCCGTTCCTGCGCAGGTCTTCGAGCGTGGCGTAACCGCCCGCGGCCCGATACGCCGCCAGCCGCTCATAGTCCGGGATCACCGGGTGGAAGTCACCGGCGGCGATGGTTTCGGCGATGTTTTCGGGCGTGGCGTGGTCCACATGGCGGTGGCCGATTTCCACCACCGGCGCAGTGTCGCAGCGGCCCATGCAGGGCGCGCGCAGCACGCGCACCCTGGCGGGGTCATGCCCGGCTTCGAGCGCCTTTTGCAGCGCCTGCGCCCCGGCCAGTTCGCATGACAGCGAATCGCAGACCCGGATGGTCAGGTCCGGTGGCGGCGTCTCGCCCTCCTTGACCAGGTCGAAATGCGCGTAGAAGCTGGCATCCTCCCAGACCTCGGCCATCGACAGGCGCATTTCGTGCGCCAGCGCGCGCAGGTGCGCGGCGGACAGATGCCCGTACCGGTCCTGAATCAGATGCAGGAATTCGATCAGCAGATCGCGGCGGCGGGGGCGGTCCCCCAGCAGCGCCTGCACCTCTTCCAGCGCCTGATCGTCATACTGGCGGCCCTTGGGGGTGCGCCGTCCGCGCCCGCGCCCCGATTTCCATACCCCGCTTCCATCGTCCAACGCCATCGCACTGGCTCCCTGCTGTCGCTGCGTTCTGGTATACAAAGTAACGGGCTGTTGCCCTTCCGGTCAATATTGATTATCCGTGAATTGATAGGTATTGCCTATCATGGCGGCGCGTGCTTCGTGGGACCATGCGCCGCGTTAAGCGCGTGACGGGTAATCCGCGCTGGGCTATTCTGAGGTGTATTCTGCAGCCCGGGACGGTCTCATGAAGCCATTTTCCACTGCCGCCACCGGACTTGCCATTGCCGCATTGCTTGCCTTGCCGGGACTTGCCGAGACCCGGGTGCTGGGCGGGCAGGTTCATTATCACGAACGCATCCTGTTGCCCGAGGGCAGCCTGCTGATGGTCGAGGCGCATGACGCCGAGGAGCGGCTGCTGGCGACCCTGCGCGCGCCGACCGAAGGCGCGCAGGTGCCGCTTGCTTTCGCGCTGGACGTGCCGACCGATACGTTGCTGACCCTGCGTGCGGGGCTGCGCTGGCCGGATGGCGGGCTGTGGCTGACGCTGCCGCAAGACGTGGCGCCGGGGGACGCGGACATGCACCTGGGCGATCTGCGCGCGCGCCAGACCGCGCCGATGGGCTTTGCCAGCCTGTTGCGGTGCGGCGCCACGCTGCTGGAAGTCGGGATCGGCGCCGATGGGGCGCGGCTGCGCGGGGAGGGCGGGTTCCGGCGGCTGGAGGCGGTGCCCGCCGCCTCGGGCGCGCGGTTCGAGGCCCCCGAGGATGCCGGGACATGGGTCTGGACGCGGGGCGCGGGTGCGACAGTCTCCATCGCGGCCGCGGAACTGCCCGAATGCAGCCTGGTCCTGCCGCAGGACGATCTGGTGCAGGTCTGGGCGATTGAGCGCCTGGACGGTGAGGCGCTGTCGCAACCCGAGCGCGCCGAGATCGGGTTCACCGCCGACGGGCGGCTCTTCGCCAGCGTCGGCTGCAACCGCATGATCGGCGGGTATGCCCGGCATGGCGGCATGCTCAGCCTCGGGCAAGTGGCCAGCACGCTCATGGCCTGCCCCGCGCCGCTGGCGACCGAAGAGCGCCGACTGACCGCGCTGCTGACCGAGGTTGACGGCTACACACTGGATGGCGACGGCGGCATGGCACTGACCGTGCACGGCGCGCCGGTCATCGCCGCGCGTGTGAAGACCCCGGACTGACCCCGCAGCTTGCGCAGGCGCAATCGGCGGCCTCAGACCTCCGGCCGCGCCCGTCCGCATGGCGTGTTTGCGCAGGATCAAGGCGCCCGGGCTTGCAATCCCCGATCCTGTGCCAAGGTAAAAGGGCAGGGGCGGCACGTCCTGCCCGGGCGACAAGGGGAGAGATCAGATGTTCGATTTCACGGGGAAAACCGCCATCGTTACCGGCGCCGGTTCGGTTCGGGGATCGGCGAGGCCATTGCACTGGAGCTCGCCGCCTCGGGCGCCTTCGTGGTGGTCAGCGATCTGGACGAGGATGCCGCCAACCGTGTTGTGGCGATGATCCTGGACCGCGGGGGCAAGGCCGAAGGCGTCGCCGCCGATGTGTCCGACCCGCAGGCCATGGAGCGCATGGTCGCCTTTGCCGAATCCGAAACCGGCGGCCTGCATCTGGCGGTGAACAACGCGGGCATCGGCGGTCCACAGGAGCCGGTGGGCGCGTATCCGCTGGACGGCTGGAAACAGGTGATCGATGTCAACCTGAACGGTGTGTTCTACGGCCTGCGTTATCAGATCCCGGCGATGGAACGCGCGGGCGGCGGGGCGATCGTCAACATGGCCTCGATCCTGGGGTCGGTCGGTTTTGCCAATGCCAGCGCCTATGTGGCGGCCAAGCACGGGGTGCTGGGGCTGACCAAGACCGCCGCCATGGAGTATTCCGCCAGGGGCATCCGGATCAACGCGGTCGGCCCCGGCTTCATCGAGACGCCGCTTCTGACAAAGAACCTGGAACAGGAGATGCTGGACGCGCTGGCCGGCATGCACCCCATCGGCCGGATCGGCACGCCCGAGGAGGTCTCGGCGCTGACCTGTTTCCTGCTGTCCGAGCGCGCGGGCTTCATCACCGGAAGCTATCATCTGGTGGACGGCGCCTACACGGCGCAGTAACAGGAAACGCGCAGTCACAACCGCCGCAGCGATCCGATAGGGTGCCCATGACCGAAAAGCTGAAACCCTGGGCCACGCCCGTGGCCGAGGTTCTCTCGCATGTGGAGGCCAGCGAAAAGGGGCTGAGCACGGACGATGCCGCGCAGCGGCTGGAGCGCCATGGCCCCAACAAGCTGCCCGAACCCGAAACGCGCAGCACGCTGATGCGTTTCATCGTGCAGTTCCACAACGTGCTGATCTATGTCCTGCTGGGTGCGGCGCTGATCAAGGCGCTGATGGGGCACTGGATCGACACCAGCGTGATCCTTGCGGTGGTGGTGCTGAACGCGATCATCGGCTTCATTCAGGAAGGCCGCGCCGAAGCGGCGATGGAGGCGATCCGCGGCATGCTGGCCCCGCGCGCGGCCGTGCTGCGCGACGGCAAGCGGGTCACGGTCGATGGCGCCGATCTGGTGCCCGGCGACGTGGTCCTGCTGGAAGCGGGCGACAAGGTGCCCGCCGACCTGCGCATCCTGCGTGCGCGGGGCATGGCGGCGCAGGAGGCGATCCTGACCGGGGAATCGGTGCCGGTGGAGAAGGGCACCGACCCGGTGGCGGCGGGCGCCGCGCTGGGGGACCGGGGGTCGATGCTCTGGTCCGGCACGCTGCTGACGCAGGGTGCCGGGCGCGGGCTGGTGGTGGCCACCGGTGCGGACACCGAAATCGGGCGGATCGGCGGGATGCTCTCGGGCGTGGAAAAGCTGACCACGCCGCTGGTGGCGCAGATGAACCTGTTTGGCCGCTGGCTCAGCCTGTTCATCCTGACCGCTGCGGCGCTGCTGTTCGCCTTTGGCGTGTTCATCCGCGACTACCCGGTGGAAGAGGCTTTCATGGCGGTGGTGGCTGTCGCTGTGTCCTCGATCCCCGAGGGGCTTCCGGCGGTGCTGACCATCACGCTGGCGCTGGGCGTGCAGGCCATGGCGCGGCGCAACGCCATCGTCCGGCGCCTTCCGGCGATCGAGACCGTGGGCGCGGTGTCGGTCATCTGCACCGACAAGACCGGCACGCTGACCCGCAACGAAATGACCGTGGCGCTGGCCGAAACCCCCGGCGGGCGGCTGGAAATCGCGGGCGACGGGTACGCGCCGAAGGGCAAGATCACGGGCGAGGGTGACGCGGAAGCGCTGGCGCAGGCCGCCGCGCTCTGCAACGATGCCGAACTCCACGAGCGCGCGGACGGCTGGATGGTCGAGGGCGATCCGATGGAAGGCGCGCTGCTGGCCTTTGCGGGCAAGGCGCTGGCGGAGGACCCGCGCGCCGCCTGGGAACGGGCGGATACCATCCCCTTCGACAGCCGCCACCGCTACATGGCGACCCTGCACGAACGGGACGGCACGCGCCGCATCCACGTCAAGGGCGCGCCGGAGCGGGTGCTGGGCATGTGCGCGCGCCTGCCCGATGGCGGCGCCTTCGACCCCAAGCGCTGGCATGACCACGCCGACGCCATGGCGGCCGAAGGCACCCGCGTTCTGGCGCTGGCGATGATGGAAGCCGACACGCTGGACGAGGCGGCGCTGCACGGCGGTCTGACCTTCCTGGGCCTGGTCGGGCTGATCGACCCGCCGCGCCCCGAGGCGATCGAGGCCGTCGCCGAATGCCGCGCCGCTGGAATCGGGGTCAAGATGATCACCGGCGACCATGCCGGGACCGCCCGCGCCATTGCCACGCGGGTGGGGCTGGAACACGCCGACGAGGTGCTGACCGGCGCCGATCTGGAAGAGATGGACGACACCCGCCTGGCGCAGGTCGTGCGCGATGTCGATGTCTTTGCCCGCACCACCCCCGAGCACAAGCTGCGTCTGGTCAAGGCGTTGCAAAGCCACGGGCTGACGGTGGCGATGACCGGCGACGGGGTGAACGACGCGCCGGCGCTGAAACGCGCCGATGTGGGCATCGCCATGGGGCAGAAGGGCTCGGAGGCGGCGAAAGAGGCTTCCGAACTGGTTCTGGCGGATGACAACTTCGCCTCCATCGCCGCCGCCGTGCGCGAAGGCCGCACCGTCTATGACAATATCCGCAAGGTGATCGGCTGGACCCTGCCGACGAACGCGGGCGAAAGCTCGGCCATCATTCTTGCCATCCTGATCGGCGTGGCGCTGCCGATCACGGCACTGCAGGTGCTGTGGGTGAACATGAT
>JAFIEK010000076.1 GCA_020832545.1 Pararhodobacter sp.
CAATTCACCCCCCGAGGATATTTTCAGACACAAAATGAAAGCACCCCGCCCCAAAGGGGACGGAGCGCCATTTCGTGTCACGGTCATCGGCATCCCTGCCTGTACCGTGCCACCATCAACGCCGATTCGTCTTGATACTTGGTTAACCAACGAAACCGTCTTCCCATTTTGTGTCTGAAAATATCCTCAGGGGTTTCCAAAGGGGGCTGAAAGCTCCCTTTGGCGAGGGGGTTCGGGGGGCGAGGAGCCCCCCGAGACCTACCCGCCCAGCGGCCTGAGCAACTCGCGCGAAATGATGTGGCGCTGGATTTCCGATGTGCCTTCCCAGATCCGCTCCACCCGCGCATCGCGCCATATGCGCTCAAGGGGCAACTCGTCCATCAACCCCATGCCTCCGTGAATCTGAATGGCCTCATCGGCCACCATTGCCAGCACTTCGGTCGCCTTGAGCTTGGCCATGGCCATGTCGGCCTCGGTCACGCTGCCTTGGTCGAATTTCCACCCGGCCTCCCATGTCAGCAGCTCTGCCGCTTTCAACTCCATCGCCATATCGGCCAGTTTGAAGCTGACGCCCTGGAACTTGCCGATCTGCTGGCCGAACTGGCGCCGCTCGGAAGCATAGGAGACGGCATGGCCCAGGGCGCGCTCAGCGCGGCCAAGGCTGGTGGCGGCGACCTGCAGGCGGGTGGCGCCCAGCCAGGTATTCGCGACCTCGAACCCCTTGTGCACCTCACCCAGCACGTTCTCCGCCGGCACGCGGCAATCGTCAAACTCCAGCACCGCGTTGGAATAGCCGCGGTGGCTGACGTTGCGATAGCCGTCGCGCACGGTGAAGCCCTTGGTGTCCTTGTCCACGAAGAATGCTGTGATGCGCTTCTTGCGCCCGCGCGGGGTGTCTTCTTCGCCGGTGGCCATAAAGGCGATGGTGAAGCCCGCAATATCGGCATGGCTGATGAAATGCTTGGTGCCGTTGAGCACCCAGTCATCGCCATCGGGCCGCGCGCTGGCCTGCATGCCGCGCAGGTCCGAGCCCGCGCCTGGCTCGGTCATTGCCAGGCAATCCCAGGTTTCGCCCCGGATACAGGGGTAGAGATATTTCTCCTTCTGCGCCTCGGTCCCGGCCAGCAGGATGTTGGATGGCCGCGCCACGCAGGTCCAGTGCAGCGCGTAATTCGCCCGCCCCAGCTCGCGCTCATAGAGCAGCCATGACAGCGTATCGAGGCCCGCACCGCCCACCTCTTCAGGCATGTTTGCCGCGTAAAGCCCTGCATTCATGGCCTTTTGCTGGAGTTCGCGGATCAGTTCCATCGGCAGATGCCCGGTCCGTTCGACCAGTGCTTCATGCGGATACAACTCAGCCTCTACAAATGCGCGCGCGGTCTCAATGATCATGCGCTGTTCATCACTCAGGGCGAAATCCATCAGGTTTTCCCCCGTTCGGTTCGTTGTCCGACATGGCGGCCCACGGCTTCGGGCTTTGGCAAGGCGGCGTGGGCGTCGCGGATCGGGTTCAGCCGTGCGAGAACCTCGGGTGCAGCCGGGCAGGTGCGGCCCTTGGCCATATCCACATGCAATAGAATTTGTTCCAGCGTAGCCACCGGTGCGCCGTCTTTCTCGATCCGGATGAAGACATGCAGCCGCTTCTCATCTGCCCCCAGCACCTGAACCGAGCCGGTCAGCCGGTCGCCCAGCTTCGCCTCGCCCAGATGCATGATATGCGTCTCGGCGGTGTAATAGCTGTGCCCGCCCGCCACATAGTCCATCCCCGCGCCGATGTAGCGCAGGAAGGCATCCGTGGTCTCGGAACTGGCGAACAGGTAGCGGCTTTCAGTCATGTGGCCGTTGTAATCTATCCAGCCCGGCAGCACCTGCAGATGCGCCATGACCATTGGCGCGGCAGTCTCAGGTGTGGGGGCGGGGGTTGCGGCGCGGCGGCGGGCGTCATGTTCCAGCAGCACGCGGCCCGCACCCCAGTTGCTGTCCTTCAGCACCCGCAGAAAGCCGGTCAGATTGCGGTCACGGATGCGCTCCAGCTCGCGGATACTGTGCTGGCCGGATTGTGCGTCTGACTGACCGGCGATCAGGTCCACCAGTTCGTCATTGAATTCGGGCACATCTGTCAACCGGGTCCAGGGCCAGGTCAGGCAGGGGCCGAACTGTTCCAGAAAGTGTTTCATCCCTGCCTCGCCGCCCGCGATGCGATAGGTTTCAAACAGACCCATTTGCCCCCAGCGCAGGCCAAAGCCCATACGGATCGCCTCGTCGATTTCCTCGGTGGTGGCGATGCCGTCCTTGACCAGCCAGAGCGCCTCGCGCCAAACGGCCTCCAGAAAACGGTCGGCGATATGGGCGTCGATTTCCTTACGGACATGGAGCGGGAACATGCCGATCTCGCGCAGGATTCCCTTAGTTTTTTCAATGAGTTTCTCATCACTCTTCACGCTCGGAACAACCTCGACCAAGGGCAGCAGATAGACCGGGTTGAACGGATGCGCCACGAAGATCGACGCGGGGTTGCGCGCGCCCTCCTGCAGTTGCGAGGGTTTGTATCCTGAGGTGGAGGAGCCCAGTGGCGTATTCGGGGCAATTTCCTGAATCTGGGCATAAACCCGGTGTTTCAGGTCCAACTGCTCTGATACAGATTCCTGAATATAATCAACGCCATGAATAGCTTCCTGCAGGCTGCTTGCGAATGTCAGACTTCCATTGTCTGGCATTGGAACGTCTGAAAGAGCGGGTAATGCGGCCTGTGCATTGGCCAGAACCTCGTTCAGTTTGCGCGGGGCCTCCGGGTCCGGGTCAAACACGACGACATCCCAACCTGACAGCAGAAACCGCGCCGCCCAGCCGCCGCCGATGACGCCGCCACCAATGATTGCTGCCTTCATTTTGGGGCCCTCTTTTCCATCTTCAGTCGCTTGCGCACATCGTCCGGGCCGACTACCCGCGCGCCCATGTTCTCGACGATGGTCACCGCCCGTTCGACCAGTTGCGCATTGGTGGCCAGCACGCCCTTGTCCAGCCACAGATTGTCCTCCAGCCCCACGCGCACATTGCCGCCCGCCAGTACCGAGGCGGCGACATAGGGCATCTCGTTGCGCCCCAGCGCGAAGGCAGACCAGTGCCATCCGGCGGGTACATTGTTGACCATCGCCATGTAGGTGTTCAGATCGTCCGGTGCGCCCCAGGGCACGCCCATGCACAGCTGCACGAGAACTGGTTCGGGGATGATCCCTTCGGCGACAAGCTGTTTGGCGAACCACAGATGGCCGGTGTCAAACGCCTCGATCTCGATGCGCACGCCGGAGTCCGTCATTCGCTGGGCCATGTCTCGCAGCATGCCGGGGGTGTTGACCATGACATAATCGGCCTCGGCGAAATTCATCGTGCCGCAATCGAGTGTGCAAAGCTCGGGGCGGCAGTCTAGGATATGCTGCACCCGTTCTGACGCTCCCGCCATGTCAGACTTCTGCGACAT
Organism: Pararhodobacter sp.; assembly: GCA_020832545.1. Lineage (GTDB taxonomy): Bacteria > Pseudomonadota > Alphaproteobacteria > Rhodobacterales > Rhodobacteraceae > Pararhodobacter. The sequence continues at coordinate 3,479 of JAFIEK010000076.1, forward strand.
GCGGTTCATGGCCTCAGTTCCGTCGAACATCAGATCGCCGCCCATGCCGGCGGTCAGGTTCAGCACCACATCCGTGCCCGAATCGCGAATCCGCTCGGTCACCTCGCGGTAAAGTGCCGGGTCGCGGGAGGGGACACCGGTTTCAGGGTCGCGCACATGGCAATGCACCACCGCCGCACCCGCTTTCGCGGCATCAATGGCCGAGCTGGCGATGGCCTCGGGCGATCGGGGCACATGGGGCGAGCGGTCTTGCGACCCGCCAGAGCCGGTTACAGCGCAGGTGATGAAAACGTTACGGTTCATGGTCAGCGGCATGGTGCCCTCCTGTCTTTGCGCAGAGGGTATCAGGGTTGTGCGCGCAGGCTTGGCATATTACGAAATACTGATGACAAAAAACGAAACCGTCTTTGCCCCCTCGGACGCACCGCTGGAGATCGCCGCGCTGGTCCTGCCGCGTGCGTCTATCCTTGAAGTGGCCTCGGTGCTGGACCCGTTGCGCAACGCCAACCGCCACCTTGGGCGCACGGGGTTTCGCTGGCGGGTGGTGTCACCTGGGGGTGCGGCGGTGCCCCTGACTTGCGGGATCGAGATGCCCGCCGCAGGGCCGCTGGCAGCGGCCGAGGGGGCGGATGTGCTGATTGTCATTGCCGGTTACAACCAGTCCGAGATCGCCACCCGCCCCTTGATAAAGGGGATCCGGCAGATGACTGGGCGGTTTCGTGCAGTGGGTGCGGTTGATGCCGGGCCCTGGGTGCTGGCGCGCGCAGGGTTGCTGGACGGACACCGTGCCACGGTTCACTGGGAAGATCTGGAAGATTTCGCACTGGCCCATCCGGCCATAGAGGTTGTACCCGACCGCTTCGTGATCTCGCGCAACCGCTTTACTGTCGGGGGGGCGGCCCCGGCAGCCGATCTGATGCTGCACCTGATTGGCACACGTTGCGGGGCGGCTCTGGCGGGGCAGGTGGCGGCCTCATTCCTGTATGAAGCGCAGGTCGATGGCGCGCGACCGCAGCGGCCCGGCATGTTGCCCCATGCCCGTGATGCGCGCCTCGCCGCCGCGCTGCGCAGCATGAGCGCGCATCTGGAAGAGGTGTTGCCGCTGGAGGCGATCGCCCGTTCACAGGGGCTGAGCCTGCGTCGGCTGGAGCAGTTGTTTCGCGCCGGGCTGGGGCAGGGGCCGGGTGCCGCATATCTGGAATTGCGCCTGCAATCGGCGCAGCGCATGGTGACCGATACACGCCACAGTTTGCAAGAGGTCGCGCTGCGCTGTGGCTTTGTCGACCCCACCAGCTTCTCCCGCGCTTTTCGTCGCCGCTTTGGCGTGCCGCCCAGCAAAGTCCGTACGGAGGTGCGGCAAGACCGGGTATGACGCGGGCGGGCGAGGGGGCTTTACCCCCTCTTGGCCTTTGGCCAATTCACCCCCAGAATATTTTTTGAGTATGTGAAGGGGCTGGCTGCGGCAGGTTAATGTCTGACAGTAATTCCCCTTGACTGTGACACCAGTTCGTCATTGGCGCGCGCTTCCAATGCGCTGGAGCGGCCGTCAGGGCGGGTATCTGTCAGTACATAGGCTTCCAGAAGGCCAGCTTCTAAACACATATTAAAAACAATCACTTATGGATCATTAATTATAAGGCAATAAAAAGTCTGACAATTAATCCAGGGCCACCATTGCATGACGCTTGCGTCCGGCGGTGAGCTTCAGGGGTTCAGACAGGTCGGCTGTCTTGATGACCAATCCGGTGTCGGAGAGCGCCTCATCGTTGAGCCGCGCGCCCCCCTCGGTGATCAGCCGTTTTGCGTCTTTGCCGGATTTCGCCAACCCTGCGCGCACAAAAAGCTGCACGATCGAGATGCCGTTGTCGGCCTCATTCTGGCTCAGCACGACACGTGGCAGTTCTTCACCGGTGCCGCCCTGTTCAAAGACTGCGCGTGCAGTGGCCTCGGCGGCCCCGGCCGCTTCCGCACCATGGCACAGCCGGGTAACCTCATTGGCCAGGATCGCCTTGGCGGTGTTGATCTCGGCCCCTTCCAGCGCGCCCAGACGCTCGCATTCTTCGACCGGAAGCTCGGTGAACAGCTTCAGGAACCGGCCGACATCGGCATCTGTCGTGTTGCGCCAGAACTGCCAGAACTCATAAGGTGCCAGCATGTCGCCATTCAGCCAGATCGCGCCGCCCTGGCTTTTGCCCATCTTGCGCCCGTCCGAGGTGGTCAGAAGCGGCGTGGTCAGGCCAAAGACCTGCCCCTCCACCACCCGGCGCGTCAGGTCCACGCCGTTGACGATATTGCCCCACTGATCCGAGCCGCCCATCTGCAACAGGCATCCCTGACGGTTGAACAGCTCCAGGAAATCATAGGCCTGAAGGATCATGTAGTTGAATTCCAGAAACGACAGCGACTGCTCACGGTCCAGCCGCGACTTGACGCTCTCGAAGCTCAGCATCCGGTTGACTGAGAAATGCCGCCCGATGTCGCGCAGGAATTCCAGATAGTTCAGACCGTCCAGCCATTCGGCGTTGTTGACCATGATCGCTTGTTGGGCGCCGGTTCCGTAGTCAAGGTATTTGGCGAACACCTGCTGCATGCTGGCAATATTGGCGTCGATGGCCTCGGGCGTCAGCAGCGGGCGCTCATCTGCCCGGAATGACGGATCGCCCACCTTGGTGGTGCCGCCACCCATCAGGGTGATTGGCTTGTGGCCGGTCTTTTGCAGCCAGCGCAGCAGCATGATGTTCAGCAAATGCCCCACATGCAGCGATTTTGCGGTCGCGTCATAGCCGATATAGGCCGGGACAACCCCCTTGATCAGTGCCGCGTCCAGCCCCTCAAGATCGGTGCAATCGGCCAGAAAGCCGCGCGCGATCAGGATCTGCAGGAAATCTGATTTGGGTGTGTAGGTCATTTTCCGGTTGTCCTCGGCCTTTGGCTGGGGCTGTCTATAAACCGAAGGCCGGGGCGAGGGAAAGCCATGTTGAAGCGGGGAATGCTGCGGGTGCTGGGCGCGATGTCCGGCACGTCGCTGGACGGGGTGGATGCGGCGGTGCTGGTGACCGACGGGGTAGAGATCGCGGGCTTTGGCGAAACCGCCTATCGGCCATATAGTGCGGACGAGCGCGCGGTGCTGCGCGCGGCCCTTGGGGCCTGGCCCGGCGAGGCGCGTGCGGAGGCGGCGGCGGAAGTGGTGGAAACCGCCCATGCCGAGCTGCTTTCGCGCTTCGATCCGGTTGATCTGGTAGGGTTTCATGGCCAGACCCTGGCTCATGACCCGCAGGGGCGGGGCACGCATCAGGCTGGCTCCGGGCAGGTTATGGCCGAGGTGCTGGGCTGGCCCGTGGTCTGGGATTTTCGTGCGTCGGATGTGCAGCTGGGCGGACAGGGCGCGCCTTTGGTGCCCTTTTACCATCATGCACTCGCGCGCCATATCGGGGCAGAGGGGCCTGTGGCCTTCCTCAATATCGGTGGGGTCGCCAATGTCACCTGGACGGACCCGCGCATTCCGGCGCCGGAACATGCCTGCCTGGCCTTTGATTGCGGGCCGGGCAACGCCTTGATGGATGACCTGATGCAGGCGCGGCGCGGCCAGATGCAGGATGCGGGTGGCGCGCTGGCGGCCACCGGACAGGTGCAGCAAGACCGGCTGCGGGACTTCAGGCAGCACAGCTACTTTCGCCGCATCCCGCCCAAGTCGCTCGACCGGGCGGCACCGACACCTGATATCGAGGGTCTCTCAGATGCTGATGCGCTGGCGACACTTGCGGCAGGCATTGCTGCGGGTGTGTCACTGGCATTTGAGCATTTCCCCGCCCCCCCCGGGCAGCTCTGGGTCTGCGGCGGCGGGCGTCACAACGGTACGCTGATGCGAATGATCGCGGCGGGCTGTGACTGCTCGGTTGCGGCAGTCGATGAGGCCGGGCTGGATGGTGACATGATCGAGGCTCAGGCCTTTGCCTTTCTGGCTGCGCGGGTGGCGCGCGGCTTGCCCACGACCTGCGCGCGCACCACCGGCGTGGCGGCGGCGGTGGGTGGCGGCATCCTCAGCCAACCGCCGGATCAGACGCACTGAACCCGTTCATTTTCTGTCTGAAAATATCCTCGGGGGGGGAATGGCCGACGGGCCAGAGGGGGGCTTGAAAGCCCCCCTTTCCCAGCGACCGCAAGTGCCGGTTCACGGGGCCAGAAGCCGCTCGAACAATCGCTCCAGAAAGGGCTCGGCCCCCTCCAGCGGGTCGCTGCCCTCGCGGATCAGCCGGATCTGGGCATCGAAATCGGCGTAATGCTGGGTCAGTGCCCAGATTGAGAAAATCAGGTGATAGGGGTCCACGGCTGCCAGCCGCCCCTCGGCGCTCCAGCGTGCGATCAGCGCCGCGCGGTCATCGACCAGTGCTTTCAGATCGCGCGCAATGAAATCTTCCAGCCGGGGCGCACCTTGCAGGATTTCGTTGGCGAACAACCGGCTTTCACGGGGAAATTCGCGCGACATCTGCAACTTGCGCCGCATATAGCCCATGATCTCGGCGCGTGGGTCGCCCGCAGGTTCAATCGCGCGCAGGGGTTCCAGCCAACTGGCCAGCAAGTCCTCCATCAACAGACGGTGGATCGCCTCCTTACTGTCGAAATAGTATAGCAGATTGGGCTTTGACAGCCCGGCCTCGGCCGCGATCTGATCGAGCGTTGCGCCGCGAAAACCCTGCGCGGCAAAGACTTCCAGCGCCGCGTCCAGAATGCGCTTGCGGTTTCGCTTCTGAATGCGGGTCGTCATGTTTCGGCCACCGCATCACCCGCATCCAGACCGATACCGCGCAGGATAATCGCACAGACGGTCCCGGTCGCCTCTTGCCACTGGGCGTCCGACATCGGGCCGTTGTTGAGTGTTTCGATCTGATGCGCGAAATCGGCGTAGTGTTGGGTAGTGGCCCAGATCATGTAGAGGAGCCAGCGCGGATCAACCGGCTGAATGTCGCCCGCATCGACCCAGCGCCGGATGACGGCCACGCGCGATTCTGTCCAGTCGCGCAGCGTAATTTCCAGATAGTCCTGAATGATCGGCGCGCCGTGCATCACCTCATTGGCCCAGACCTTGGAGCCATGTCGGTATTCCCGGCTGAGCTGCATCTTGCGTGTGATATAGCGGCGCAGCGCCACCTCGGGCGAGGCTGAGGTTTCGAAGCTGTCGGCGGCCTCAAGCCAGACGGTGAAAATGCGCTCAACCACCTGGCGATACAGCTTTTCCTTTGAGGAGAAGTAGTAATGCAGGTTTGCCTTGGGCAAGGCGCAGGCTTCGGCGATGGCCTGCATCGTCGCTCCGCCAAAGCCGGAATCGGCGAATACCCGTTCGGCCGCATCAAGGATCAAACGCTCGGTTTCTTCGCGCATTTCCGCGCGTGTGCCCGGTTTTTCCGCACCCTCTGTCTGGCTCATCACCGCGCCCCCCGGTCTGACTGGCGGCCTGCCTGGCTTGCCGCAAAAAACCTTGACTGGTTGGTCAGGTCTGTTAGCGTTACATCAACCCGGACCGGGCGCGCAAGCATCGGCTGCCGGGGGTTTGCAAGAGAATATGCCCGGTCGTCAGCCCTGACAACCCAGCCAGCAACGCCCGGGCCGTGCGGAGTACTGACCCATGGCGTTGTTTTTGATCGAAGTGCTCCAAAAGCCGCAGTGACCCCCTTGCCGCGCGTACCCCTTTCCGGGTGCGCGCTTTTTTCTGCCGAGGGGGGCGCCAGATCTTCCCGGCCAACAGGAGACAGTGAATGACCGCACCCGCCGCCAATATGCGCATCAACCCCGACCGGCTGTGGGACAGCCTGATGGAGATGGCGAGGATCGGCCCCGGAATCGCGGGCGGCAACAACCGCCAGACCTTGACTGACGAAGACGCCGAGGGCCGCGCGCTGTTTCAGACATGGTGCGAAGAGGCGGGCCTGACCATGGGCGTGGACGAAATGGGCACCATGTTCGCCACGCGCCCCGGCACCGACCCCGATGCGCTGCCGGTCTATGTGGGCTCACATCTGGATACCCAGCCAACTGGCGGCAAGTACGATGGTGTGCTGGGGGTTCTGGGCGGGCTGGAAATTGTGCGCTCGCTCAACGACCTGGGGATCAGGACGAAACACCCCATCGTGGTGACCAACTGGACCAACGAGGAAGGCACGCGCTTTGCGCCCGCCATGCTGGCCTCAGGGGTGTTTGCCGGGGTGCTGGGCCGCGACTGGGCCTATGACCGGGTGGACGCGCAGGGCAAGCGCTTTGGTGATGAGCTTGAGCGGATTGGCTGGAAGGGTGAGGAAAAGGTCGGCGCGCGCAAGATGCATGCGTTCTTTGAACTGCATATCGAACAGGGCCCGATCCTTGAGGCCGAGGGCAAGCAGGTCGGCGTCGTTACCCATGGTCAGGGGCTGCGCTGGGTGCAATGCACGGTGACCGGCAAGGGCCAGCATACTGGCTCGACGCCGATGTATATGCGCCGCAACGCCGGGCGCGGGCTGGCGCGGGTGACCGAACTGGTGCATGAGATCGCCCTGAAGCATCAGCCCAATGCGGTGGGAGCGATCGGGCATATCGATGTTTATCCCAACAGTCGCAACATCATCCCGGAACGGGCGGTTTTTACTGTGGATTTCCGCAGCCATGTGCTTGAAACTCTGGAAGCGATGGTGGCCGAGCTGAACGCGCGCGCGCCCGGGCTTTGCGCCGATATCGGTGTAAAGTTTTCTTCAGAAGTAGTTGGTTTCTTTGACCCTCCGTCGTTTGATCCGGTTCTGGTAGAGCGCGTGCGGAATGCAGCTGAAAAGCTGGGTTACAGCCATATGGATATCATATCGGGCGCGGGGCATGATGCCTGCTGGGTCAACCGGCTGTATCCGACCACCATGATCATGTGCCCCTGCGTCGACGGGCTGTCGCATAACGAGGCCGAGGAGATATCAAAGGACTGGGCTACAGCGGGGGCGGATGTGTTGTTCCACGCCGTGGTTGAGACCGCCGAAATTGTTGACTGAGGGTTGGGGGGGGGGGGGGGGGGGGGGGGGGGGGGGGGGGGGGGGGGGGGGGGG
>JAFIEK010000077.1 GCA_020832545.1 Pararhodobacter sp.
TGCGATGCCGTCGGGAGGGGGTATCCACCCCATCAATTCTCAGTGGCAATCAACAGTTACCCGGCCCGCTGCGTGATGAATCGCCTCGGCACGGGCAATGCGCGCGGGGTCTGTGCCATAGATTTCCACCAGCGGCACCAAATGCGGCGGATTGAACGGATGGGCGGTGATCAAGCGCGCGGGATCTTGCAGGCCGGTGGCAAGGTCAGACCAAGTCAGCGCCGAGGTGGACTACGCGAGCACCGCACCCGGCCCCATCAGGCGTTCCACCTGCGCGAAAAGCGCATGTTTGAGCAGAATGTCTTCGGGCGCGTTCTCCTGGATCAGATCGGCGCCGGTGGCGGCCTCGGCCAGCGTGTCGCACAGGGACAGCGTGCCGCGCGACCCGGCATCGGGGGTGATCTCGGCCAGTTGCATCAGCGGGGTGGCCATACGCGCCGGTGTTGCGGCCAAAGCTTCTGACACCGGATCCCAGACGCGCACATCGGCACCGTGATGCTGAAACAGCGCCGCCCAGGCCGTACCGATCAGACCCGCGCCCAGAATCGCTATCTGCAGCGGTGCATCTGCGTTCTGCATAAGATTGATCTTTCCTTTTGCGATCACGTTTTTTAGTGAAGAGATACTTGCGCCACCACGCCATATTATTATTAAAAATCGTGTTATATCAATGGTAGTTCCTCTGCATGGCAGCCGAGTTCTGGATGATTGACTTTTGCGATCGCAAAAATGTAGGTTGCGCGGGCAATCAGCAGGACCGCAGCCATGCAGAACCATTCCCAGACTGTCGCGATTGTGACGGGGGCCACCTCAGGCATAGGAACGGCGATTGCCCGGGAGATGGCAGCGCAGGGACACCGGCTGCTGCTGGTCGGACGGCGGCAGGCTGAGGGCGAGGTGCTGGCCAAAACCATTAGCGCCAGCGGCAGTCCTGCGCGCTTTATCGCGGCGGATCTGTCAGACCGGGCCGCGCCAGATATGATCGTGCAGGTAGCACTTCAGGCCTTTGGTCGGGTCGATTTGCTGATCAACAACGCCGGAATGCTGACCTTTGGCACCGCCGAAGAGACCCCGGATACCGATTGGGACGCAATAATGGATGTCAATCTTGGCGCCGTTTTCCGCCTGTCACGCGCCGCCTTGCCAGCGCTCAGGGCGCAGGGTGGTGCCATCGTCAATGTCGCCTCGGATTGGGCGCTGACCGGCGCGCGCGGCGCTGTGGCCTATGCGGTGTCCAAGGCCGCAGTCGCGCAGCTGACACGCTGCATGGCGCTGGATCACGCAGCTGAGGGCATTCGTGTGAACGCGGTCTGCCCCGGCGACACCGACACACCGATGCTGGCGGCCAGCCTGAGCCACAAAGCACGCGACGCGCGACTCGTAGCCTTGGGCGCGGCAGTGCCGATGGGACGGGTGGCGACGCCCGAGGATGTGGCGCGCGTCACGGCCTTTCTGGCATCCGACGCCGCAGGATACATGACCGGAGCGCTGGTCCCGGTCGATGGCGGCATGAGTGCCGGTTAACACAAGCGCGCGCATGCCCGCCACGCGACTATTTCGCCAGGACAGAACAGAATGACCACATTTTTCCCGCCGCTAACCCGCGCCCCCCTTTCCGAGGCTACGGCCTTTCTGGATGCATACCCCGATGTGCAGGCCATCGACATCGTGCTCAGCGATCTGCACGGCGTGGGGCGCGGCAAGATCATCCGGCGCCATGAACTGGAAAGCCTGTTCACATCCGGCCGCGGCATGCCTGCATCGCTGTTCGCGCAGGATGTGTCCGGCCATGATGTTGATGCCGCGATTGCCGTGATGGAAGATGGTGGTGGCGACAGCCGGTGCTGGCCGGTCCCCCATACGCTGGGGTATCAGACGGCAACCGGGCGCGGAGTGGTCCTGTTGCAGATGGAAGGCACCGATGGAGCCCCCTGCCCGCTTGACCCGCGAGGCGCTCTGTTGGCGCAAGTTGCCCGCGCGCAGGCGTTGGGGTTCACGCCGATGGGTGCCTTGGAGCTGGAGTTCTATCTCGTCGACAACGAGCGTGACGCTGACGGACGGCCCCAGCCCGCCCGCGCGCCGATGACCGGGCGGCGGCTTTCCGGCACCAACTGCATGTCGGTGGATGAGTTGGATGAGATGGCACCGTTTTTCGATGCCGTCTATGAGGGCGCAGCGGCGCTGGATCTGCCGATGGAAAGCCTGATCTCGGAATATGCCGCAGGGCAATTTGAACTGACTCTGCGCTACCGTGACCTTGCGCGGGCGGCGGATGATATCCTGCGCTGCAAACACCTGCTGCGCACCACCGCACGGCGGTTCGGGATGGCGGCGTGTTTCATGTCGAAACCCTTCTCGCACAGTTCCGGCTCCGGCATGCATCTGCATCTGTCGCTGACCGATGCTTTGGGCGCGAATGTCTTTGGTGATACCGCTGAGGGCGCGCTGTCGCCGGTCATGCTGAACGCGATCGGCGGGATACGGACCAGCATGGCGGCATCGATGCTGGTGCTGGCGCCAGTTCTCAACAGCTGGCGGCGCTTTGCCGCGACGGTCTATTCGCCCGCGTCCAACACCTGGGGCACCGAGGACCGCAATGTGGCGCTGCGTATCCCGGCAGGCAGCGCAAAGGCGCGTCATTTCGAGCATCGTGTGGCCGGGGTGGACGCCAACGCCTATCTGGTCGCCGCCGTTACGCTTGGCGCGGCGCTGGACGGGATCGAGGCAGGCACAGACCCCGGACCAGAAGGGCAGGGTGGGGATGCCGTCTATCCGCCAATGCCGCGCAGCTGGCTTGAGGCGATCGAGCAATTCGAAGCCTCGGAGGCGATGAAGTCCCTCTTGGGCGGGCCGCTGCACCAGATGTTCGCTGCTGTAAAACGTGGCGAGCATGATGCACTGGCCGTCACCGTGACCGATCTTGAATGGCAACTCTATGGCACCACCTTGTGACCCGCTCCTCCCAGAAGCCACCGGATACACGCATGAAGTCACAACCCCCGATTGGCCTTGGTACGATTGAAACGCAGCCGCTGCATGAAGTGGTCTATGAGCGGCTGCGCCATGCGCTGATGTCAGGCCAGATCGCACCGGCGCGCAAATTGACCTCTCGCAAACTCGCCCGGGAGCTGGGGACCAGCGACATGCCGGTGCGCTCCGCGCTTTTGCGCCTGCAAGCCTTGCGTGCGCTTGATCAGTTGCCCAACGGCTCGATGGTTTTGCCCGCTATGACACGCGCGCGATTTTCTGATTTGATGAACACGCGGCTGATCTGCGAACCTGCGGCAGCGCGGCAGGCAGCGCAGGGGATGAGCCGCACGCGACTTGTCAAACTGCGGCAGGGGGCTGTCGCCCTGACCGCCGCCGCCGAGGATCAAGATATCGACGCTTATCTGCTGCATAACCATGACTTCAAGTTCAGCATCTACGCCGCCTGTGGCTCTCCCTCGCTTCTGTTTCTCATTGAAACCCTGTGGTTGCAGGTCGGCCCCTTTCTGCGCCAGTTCAGCGGTCAGTTCGGAAACGACCTGCGCGGCATTCTGGCGCTTGGGTATCACGATGAGATCGTGAAACAGCTGGAAGAGGGCGATGGCGAAGGGGCTGCCGAACTGCTGGCGTGCGATATCCATGACGGATACGCCTTTTTGATGGACTACGGTCGGTTTGAACAGGCGGCCGAACATTCCGCTCTCTGAAAACACCTCCTGCACCAACGGCGACATTCCCTTTCAGTTTCAGAAATTGATGCGAGAGACGTGATCCCGCTAGCGCCACATCAGAACTTAACAGCTGTTAAGTCACGGGACTTGAGCGCGCAGCGTGCTTCAGCGCCCGCAATTAACAGCTGTCAAGCCGCGTTTCGCCTGCCAAGAAGCGCCATGACCATCGGCCCGCAGGAAAACTCTCCCGCCGCAGCTTTCGCTGACAGTGAGCTACCCCCCGAAATTCGGACACTGACATAAGCTACGATTTGCAGTCTGCTGATCTTCGACAAGCAGGAGATCAGAGATGTCGAAACGCAAACAACATGCGCCCGAGTTCAAGGCGAAGGTGGCGCTGGAAGCCCTGAAGGGCGAAGAGACCGCCGCCGAGCTGGCGACCCGGTTCGGGGTGCATCCGACGATGATCCATCAATGGAAACGCGCCTTGCTCGAGGGCGCGTCCGGCGTGTTTGAGCGCGGCGGCCGCAAGAAACCCGAGATTGACGAGGAGCAGGTGAAGGAACTGCACGCCAGGATCGTGGGGTGAGACCGCGAACGCCATGCGTTCGAGAGAGCGGCCGAACGCGGTGGCCAACTCTTTTTTGGAACGAAAGCTCAAGCCCTGGGGCGGGAAGTGAGGCGCGGCATGATTGAGCCCGATCACCCCCAGCTGTCGATCGGCCAGCAGTGCAATCTGCTGTCGATCGCGCGATCGTCCTTTTACTACACGCCGAAGGGCGAGACCGAGCAGAACCTCGACTTGATGCGGCGGATCGACGAACAGTTCCTGGAAACGCCCTTCTTCGGTGTTCGGCAGATGACCTGGCACCTGCGCAACGACTGTCATCTGGTGAACGAGAAACGGATACGTCGGCTGATGCGCCTTATGGGACTGATGCCGATCTACCAGAAGCCCAACACCAGCAGGCCCGCGAAGGGGCACAAGACCTATCCCTACCTGCTGAGAGGTCTGCGTGTGGATCGTCCGAACCAGGTTTGGTGCTCGGACATCACCTACCTGCCGATGCGACGGGGGTTCTTGTATCTCGTCGCCATCATGGACTGGCATACCCGGAAGGTCTTGGCGTGGCGCATCTCGAACACGCTGGAGGCCGAGTTCTGCGTCGAGGCGCTGAACGAGGCCATCCACAAGTTCGGCCCGCCCGAGATCATGAATACCGACCAAGGATCTCAGTTCACGTCCTTTGCCTGGACGGACCGTTTACGCCGGACCAATGTGCGCATCTCAATGGATGGGAAAGGCCGGTTCCTCGACAACATCTTCATTGAGCGGCTGTGGCGGACGCTGAAATACGAATGCGTCTACCTGCATGCTTGGGAAACCGGCTCGGAGGCAAAGGCAGGCATCCGAAAATGGATGACCTTCTACAATCACCAACGCCCACACTCAGCCCTTGGCGGCAGACCACCCGCCGTGGTCTACTGGCTGAGAAATGAAACAACCAACCTTGATCAGCAGGTGCAGAGAGTAGCTTAATTTACGCAAGATCCTGTCCAACCGATGGGGAATAGCTCAGTATCCGTACGACCGGGGTAAATTCGGAGCGCTCACCGGCCAGTTCGAGAAAATCGGCCAGTAGATCGAAGATCGCAAACAGGCCGTCGGCATAGTGATCGGCATGCCCCAGTGCTTCGTGCCCTCGCGCCAGATGTCGGCAAGATCGGCGCGCGCTGCGGGGCGGATCGTCCAGCGGGTGCTATTCGCCATTCGTATTGCGCATCGAAGCCTTGAATGCTTCACGGTTCATCGTCTCTGCGGGGCCGCTGGCAAGCCCCTCTTCAATCGCGCCCTGCAGGGCTGCCAACGCTTCGGCGCGCTGACGGTCGCAGCGGATAAGGTCGCGCACATAGTCGCTGGAATTGGCATAGCGCCCCGAACGGGACTGATCTTCGACCCAGGATTTCATTGGGTCTGGAAGCGAAATGTTCATGGTTCCCACCATGGCCTCCTTTGTATAAAACAACATATGGCAAAGATTGTCATAAAGCAAAGCAGGGAGATTGGCGTTGTCGCAGAGCATAGAGAGGGCCAGATAAAGCGAGGACTCTCATTCCGCTACCTTTCTGCGGGGCACTGTTGCCCGCCGTTCGAAAGGGCCCCTGCCCGCTCTTAGTCCTTACCAAGTCGCTGCCTCGTGAGCCAAGAATGAATTGCAGCTGCTACGGCTGCAGGAATAATTCTTCCGATCCCACTTTACCTTCCTGACCCCTATCTCTTCACAGGCCCCTATGCTGGCTCCGGGTTTGCAGCTGTAAACTTCTGCCGAAGTGTACCCCGGACCAACGATCTCAGCGAATATTGTCCGGCCTCTGCGAGAATCGCCAGTTTTCTGAGGTAAGCAGCAGGTCGCTGAACGTGATTGCTACGCTGGATAATGCAGAGAATGCTTATCGCCGCCTGCAAGGGGCCCATCGCCCTTTTTGTATGCTCGGAAAGTTCGCGGTTGATGCCGATCATGGGGGCAAGCGTGTCTGCAAGCCGCATCAGGTCGGTCCAGTTTCGGACAGGTTCCTGCGCGAAACTCCGGCTTTCGGTGGTTGCATCAAGGCAGTCTTCCAGCGTGATGTCATCGTCGGCATCGCAGTGTTTCAAGGTCTGTGCATTGCTGTTTTCAGCTGTTTTCTGCGTTTCATTGGGCGGGTGGCAAACAGAATCATAGTAATCTTTCTCTGTCCTCTGTTGGTGCCGGTCAATTTGACTGTCGCTGGCGGGCAGAACGTCGGTTCGCGACACATATTCCCGATGCGCTGTCATCAGTTTGTCGCGCATCTCAGACAGCTTTTCGAGGTCAGCCCGGCGCCGCAGCACACGCCTGATCCCGGCCTCTTCCTCTGCTTCCAGTGCTGGCGTCTGGCCGAGGTCATGAAGCAGGTTGAGGATTTCGACGCGCAATGTTGTGGCTTGTTCGGCCCGGTTTCGCACGCTCTGCGCGGCGGTGGTGATCTCTTCCGCGCGTTCAACCAGCGGCCCGAGGTCAAAGCCGAAAGCCATCACAATAGTTTTGCGGCACCGCAGCGCGAAGCGCTTGCCATTGGAGCTGGAGCGCCGGCAGATCAGCCCGGCTTTCACCAGTCTGTCCAGGTGGCGGCGCAGGGTGCGTTCGTCCATACCATCGGCGCGTTCGCAGAGGGAACGGTTCGATGGCCAGACCAGCAGGGCATCAGTGGCCGTGATGGTTTTCGGCAGAAAGCTGATCAGCGCCCGCAGGACTGAGAGCGAGTTGGCGGTAAGGTTGTATTGCGCGCGGCACAGCGCGAGCGCATCAAGAAGCTTCCACAGCGCGTGCTGCACACTGTCGCCCGGCGGGGCCTGGCGAAGGGTAGCAGAGGGGCGGGGGAGTGGTACGGGACTTGCTGCTTTTTGCATCGTCATTCACGCAAACAGTCGTAAGCCACCACCCGGCAGGCGTGACCTGTCGGTGTTCTGAGCGCCATGAAACCTGCAATCTGGCAAATTCCACGCGTTCGCCGCCTTGGCGACGTTGACTTGTCGGTCGATTTGCGCGATTCTAACCCTTGTCAGAACGTGGTCAGATCAGAGCGCCAACTCTGTTTGATCGGCAAATCGGCCTCTCGAGTTCGCTCGGGGGGCCTTTTCCGTTTTCTAGCGTGCCTCCTTTGGTGGTTGGTTTGGGTCGTCGTCGCTCCACTTGTCGTGCATGGCTTTCAGCAGCGTTTCGGCGTGCTCCTGAACCCATGCGTGGAATTCGGGATTGTCTTTGGCCTTTACCGTCATGGTCACGGCACCGCGCGTGCGCTTCACAGTGGCGACCAGTCGCTCGCCATCTCGCACTGGGGAGGTGTTCTCGGGCGCGGGGGGCTGTTCGCTGGATGTCGAGATAAGGCGCAAGGCAAGCTTGAACCGTTCATCGGACGGATCATCAGCTTCGGGGTCTTGCTGGTTTGCAGGTGCAAACCCGGCGTTTTCGGAAATCGCCGAAAGCAGTGCCGCCCGTTCTTTGCCCGCAAACCTTCCGGCATTGTCGCGAAACGCTTCGGCAAGCGCGCGCCAGCGTGGGCGACCGATCCCTGGCGCGCGCCCGATCGCCTGAATCAAATCCTCGCCCAGCGTCTCGACAACCATCTTCATGGTTGAAAGCGTCGTCGCTTTCGGTGCGCCGACGTCAATATTCAACGACGCCCGGATCGTCGCGTCAGGAATCTCTGCTTCGCGGAGCCGATGAGCGAACATCGCCTTCTCGATGAATGACAAATCCTGTCGAACCGTGTTCTCAATCCCTTGCGCGATGATCCTTTGCTCATCATCCATCTGGGTGATGAGCGCACGTACCTTTTGCCCAAGCGCACGCGCAGCCGCGATCCGCCTGCGCCCATAGATGACGCGGTACTCATCGGGCCCGGTTCGCTGGACAAGAATGGGTATCTGCTGACCATGCGCGCGCATGCTGTCGATCAGATCGCCGAGATCGGCGGGATCAAAGGGCAGGCGGTCTTCAAATTCGGATTGGGCGATCTGGTCGGGGTCCAGATCAAGCAGTTGCAGGCCGCGCGCCAGCCCGCTTTCCACCGCACCAAGCGCGCCGGTCTGCAGGATGCTTTTGGATTGCGAACGGGCAGGGGGAACGGATGGATTGATCAGTGCTTCCAGCGCACCCTTGAAGACGTCCTTTCTGGCCATCAGTTCCTCCCCCAGGCTGCCTGAATCAGATCCTCAACCTCGCCCGTCACAGAATTGATGGATTCCACGGCACGGTCATAGGTGTTCCGATTGAACTCGCTGCGATCGACCTCATACAGGGTCTGCTGGGTAAGACCGGCATCCGATACGGCGGTGGATTTCAGGAAAGTGTGGGTCATCACCTGATCTGTGAAAAGCGCACGCAGGAACCCGGCCATCTGCGCCTGCGGTCCGTCGGATGGCTCGAAGCGGGTGATAAGAAACTTCAGGTTATCGTACTCCAGCGACGCACCATAGTTGCTGACCACGTTCAGCAGCCCTGCTGTCATCTGGAGGAACTGGTTCATCGAGGCGATGTCCAGCATTGACGGAATCACGGTGATCAGCACCGTAGTCGCCGCAATCAGCGCGCTCATGGTCAGGAAGCCAAGCTGCGGCGGGCAGTCGATCACGACGACATCATAATCGGCTTCCACCTGATCGATGGCGAGTCCGAGGCGCTTGAAGAACATCGGTTCGCGCCGCTCGTTCAGCGCGCGGGGTGTCTCATGTTCGAACTCGGCGAGGGTCAGCCCTGCGGCGGCCAGGTCCAGGTTGGGGAAATATGTTTTGCGGACGACATCGCGCATCGGAACAGGGTCATCGTAGCGGATCGCGTCATAGACGGTTCCGCCGGATTGAAACTCCGTCTCGGGGGTATAGCCGAACATGGTAGTCAGGCTGCCCTGCGGGTCAATATCGATGGCGAGCACCCGATATCCGCGCAGAGCAAGGCGCTGTGACAAGTGAATCGAGGTCGTCGTTTTCGATGAACCGCCCTTGTAATTGGCAACGGCAATGACCTGCAGGCGGTTGCCCGTGCGCCGCCCCGGTTGAAACTGACCCGGTTTGCGGGTTTGCGTCTCAAGTGCAGAGCGGATGGCGATCAGATCGCTCGCCGAGTACAGACGCCGACCCCGGCCATCTGTGTTGACCTCCGGGATCTTGCTGTCGAAATGAAGCTTGCGCAGACGTGCCGGGTCAATCCCGAGCAGCTCCGCAGCCTCGGCGGAGGTGAACGAACGAAGCTCCTTGCGGGCATCCGGCATGAAGCTTGTGCGCATGTGGTTTTCAAGTGCCACGGCCAATCGATCTGCGTTGATCTGAATAATCTCATCGATCCGGCGTGCGCCAGTCATACTGCCCCCTTCACTCTGGCCTCTCAGAGCGCATGTGACCCCGCGTTATCGCGGCTGTTCGTTTGGAACGTTTCGCAGCCTGAAAAACCCTCTGGAGCGTTCTGTATGCTAAATGGCACCAAGATCGGTCATCTGGCAAGCGTTTTTTGCTCCAGATGTCGCGGTCTACTCTTGTGCCGCCACTCCATCTTGATCCATCGGTGCACACATCTCGCTAAGATTAGCTCGTAACCAATTGTTAATAATATATAAAATGGAATCAAAGGTCAACATGAGCATCTTGGCCGTTGAACTCTGCCATGCGTTCAAAAGGCGAGTGAGAGCCACCATTCATGCTCTTGTGACCCGGGAGAATCACGAATCACAATTCTCGTCTGACTCCGCTATCCCTACGGGCTTTTAAACAAACCGGAGGTTCCCAACGACGCCTGATCGCGGTCTGGACTGGGGCAGGGGGCCTAATATTCGATCGAGAAGCGGGCCTGGTCAATCAATGGCAGGGAAGCAGGCCATTTGCAATTTCAGATATCGTCACTAAACGACCGTTTGGTGACAATTGCAAGCGCCGCCGCTGTCGTTGCGCTGAT
>JAFIEK010000027.1 GCA_020832545.1 Pararhodobacter sp.
CCCCCCCCCCCCCCCCCCCCCCCCCCCCCCCCCCGTGTTTATGGTGCCGCCGGTGGCGTACCGGGGGGGCTGGGGGCCCCCCGGGTCGCCGGTGCCGGGCGACCGCCCCCCGAGGATATTTCCGAGCAGGTGAGGGAAAAAAGAAAGGGCCGGTGATGAACACCGGCCCCTTCATCTATCTGGGTTGTGCGGTTACTCCTGCGAGCCCATGAACATCAGCAGAAACTGGAACATGTTCAGGAAGCTGATGTAGAGCATCAGCGCGCCGTCCGTGGCGGCTTTGTCCAGCCATTCCTGATCGCCCTGCGCGGCGTGGGCGACATAGGTGTTCTTGATCTCCTGCGTGTGGAAGGCGGTGAGCCCGGCAAAGACCAGCACGCCGATCACCGAGATGGCGAACATCATCGCGGGTGACTGCAGGAAGATGTTGATCACCAGCGCGAGGATCACCCCGATCACGCCCATGATCAGGAAGGTGCCCATGCCCGACAGGTTGCGCTTGGTGGTGTAGCCGTAGAGGCTGAGGCCACCAAAGGCGATTGCCGTAACGAGGAAGGTCTGCACAATCGAATAGCTGGTGAAGACGATGAAGATGGAGCTGAGCGACAGGCCGATCGCCGAGGCGAAGACGAAAAAGCCCAGTTGCACGCCGGCAGCCGGTGCCCGGCGCATCAGCGCGCCCCAGCCGAAGAGGATGAAGGCCAGCGGGGCGAACATGATCACCCAGCGCAGTGCCGTACCGTAGATCGCCGCGCCAAAAGCTGTCAGCATGGTGCCGTTAGGCAGTTGAGCAGCCGCTGAAGCGGGGTCAGCTGTGGTGGCAAGCCCGGCGATGGCCCAAGCCGCAAGGGCGGTGATGAGCATACCCACCGCCATCGTGCCATAGACCTTGTTCATATGGGCGCGCAGCCCGGCGTCGATCCGGGCGCCTAGCGCACCGGCGGCGCCCGCGCGCATCGACTGATAGTTGGCCATTGAATACCCTCCGTTCGATATGGCAAGCCGCGCGGCCGCGAGGGGCCGGGCGATTGGTTGCAATATCGGGTCTCAGGCCGGGGTTTTCAAGGAAAACCGGACGATAGCATGCTCACGCTGTTGCCAGAGTTGTCGCTTTGTCCGGTGCGCGCGCGTTTCGCCTGTTTTCTGTCACCCGGGGGTTGCTTTGGGGCCGTTTCAGGCGCGCCAGTGGCGCGGCGCGTCCCAGAAGGGGCGGCGGGCCTCGGTCATGGCTTGCGAACGGGTCAGGCCGATGTCGCGCAGCATGTCATCGTCCATGCAGGCAAGGGCGTGGCGCTGACGGGCAAGGGCGCTTGCCGTGCGCAGGCGGGTCCAGAACGAAGGCGATGAGCGAGGGGCGGCGGGGCAGTTGGCGGTGAGGACAGTCATGGGACACCTGTGTTGTGGGCGTTTCGGATGACGCATATGTTAACCATGTGCGATGGTTTGCGCCGGTTCGATCAAATCTGTTGATCTGATGCCCTAATTCGGCGCATAAGTAAAATGAATGCTTTTCATCAACTGCATATAGGATCGTGATATGAGGCGGAATCTGGACCTGACCGCGCTGCGTGCGCTGGTGGCGGTGGCCGAATACGGGGGCGTCACCCGTGCGGCGCATGTGCTCAACCTGACGCAATCTGCGGTGTCCATGCAGATCAAGCGGTTGGAAGAGATGCTGGGGCTGGCGCTGCTGGATCGCAGCGGGCGGGGGGTGCAGTTGTCAGCGGCAGGTGAGCAGATGCTGGGGTATTCTCGGCGCATGTTGGCGCTGAACGATGAGGCGGTAGCGCGGCTGACCGATAAGGAGTTCGAGGGCGAGATCGTGCTCAGCCTGCCCTATGACATTGTCTATCCACATATTCCGCAAGTCTTGCAGCGTTTTCAGGCGGCCTGCCCGCGCATGAAGGTGCAGTTGCAGGCGGTGAACACGCGCAAGGCCAAGGAGGATTTCGCAGCCGGGGCCTGTGATCTGATCCTGACCACTGAAGATCATTGCGACCCCGGGGGCGAAACGCTGACCCATTTGCCTTTGGTCTGGATCGGGGCACCGGGCGGGCAGGTCTGGCGTCAACGCCCGCTGCGGCTGGCGCTGGGGCGGCATTGCGCGTTTCGTTCGGGGGTGTTGGCGGCATTGGACCGGGCCGGGATTGACTGGGAGGCGGCGGTGGAATCTGATTCGGACCGCACGCTGGAGGCCGCAGTTAGCTGTGACATGGCCGTGCATGCGCTGCTGGCCGGGACCGAACCGCCATATGCTGAACGCATCAACCACGGCGGCGCGCTGCCGGAACTGACGCGGCATTTCATCAACATGTATATCCGGCCGGGAGCCGAGAACCCCGGCGTGCGCGCGCTGGCAGACCTCTTGCGCAACGCCTGGCGTGCGGGCGAGGCCGAGGCACCCGCCCCACGCCCGGCGCTGTCAGTGGTCTGAGGCCGCGTCGATCATGGTGATGACCACCTTGCCGGTCGATTTGCGGCTGCGGATCAGCTCCATCCCCTCATAGGTTTGGGCAAGGGGCAGGATATGGCTGACATGCGGTTTGATCCGGCCCTCGGCATGCCAGCCCATCAGGGTTCTCAGCGAATCGGTGATCACGCGCGGCTTGAAGCTGGCATAACCGCCCCAATAGAGGCCAACCACGTCGATATTCTTGACCAGAAGCAGGTTGGCCGGGAACTGAGGCACCTGCGCGCCCGCAAAGCCGATCACCACATAGCGCCCTTCCGGCCTGAGCGCACGCAGCGCAGCCGAGGCCACGGGCTCGCCCACCGCGTCATAGACCACATCCACCCCGCCCAGGGCCTTGAAGGCAGTTTTCAGGTCGGCGCTGTCGCTGTCGATCAGCTCATCCGCGCCCGCGGCTTTGGCCACTGCCAGCTTGTCGGCCCCGCGCGCGACGGCGACCACCCGCGCGCCCATCTGCTTGCCGATCTCCACCGCCGTCAGACCCACGCCGCCCGCCGCGCCCAGCACCAGAAGGGTCTCGCCCTCTTTCAGCCGTGCGCGGTGGTCCAGCGCCACATGCGAAGTGCCATAGGCCACCATGAAGGCGGCTGCGTGTTCATGGGGCATGGCCTCGGGCAGGGGCAGGCAGGCGGCGGCGGGATAGCAGGCATATTCAGCCAGCCCGCCGCTGGAGGCAAAGGCCGCGACGCGCTGACCCGGTTGCAGGCCTGTGACGCCATCGCCCAGAGCATCCACCACGCCGGAAACCTCCATGCCCATCACGAAGGGCAGGGCGGGGCGTTCCTGATACTGGCCGCGCGCCAGCAACAGATCGGCAAAATTCAACCCGCAAGCATGAACCTTGAGTCGTACCTCACCGGGGCCGGGTTCAGGTGTTGCGATCTCGTTCACGGTGGGGGGGGTATCGGTCGAGGTCAGGACGAAGGCGCGCATCGGGGTCTCCGGTTGAACAGGGTAAGGGGTAAGCATGTCGCGCCCCGGCCGTGAGGTAAAGCACGACGCGGCGGCGCGGGCAGGAAGATTCGCATTTTGCTAATGCACGCAAAAGTTGATTGCAGATTGATTTGCATTTTGCAAAACACGCCGTAATAGAATGGGTGTAAGGGGCATTCAACTTTATCGGAGCCTGTGGCGACTGCCGGTTTGACGAATTACCTTGCAGCCCCAGTTGGTCCCCGACAGGTTTTTGCGTCTGGCGGAGAATTATTTTCGGTGACGGCGCGTAGTTGGCACGAAAATTGCTTTATTGTGCTTTGAGAGTGACCGCGGCCTGACGCCGCTTTGAATGACAAGGAGTCTTTTCGTGAAACACCCCGTTGATGTTCATGTGGGCAAACGTATTCGCCACCGGCGCTGGATGGTCGGCATGACCCAGCAACAACTGGCCGATTCCGTCGGCATCAAGTTCCAACAGATCCAGAAGTACGAAACCGGCATGAACCGTGTCAGTGCCTCGCGCCTTTGGGATATTGCGCGCACGCTGGGGGTTGCGATCGGCTTTTTCTTTGAGGGTCTGGACAAGACCGAGGATACCTCGATCGAGGGTGATCTGCTGGCCAATAAGGAAGCCATGGATCTGGTCCGCGCCTATTACGCGATCCCCGAGGCGCAGCGCAAACGCCTGTTCGATCTGGCGCAGGTGCTGTCCGACGCGGCCTGATGGCCGCTTGCCGGGCGCGGGCAGGGCAGTTAGACAGGTTCGGCCCGCCCGGCAAGCGCCCGCAAAGCGCAGGATACCGGGTTCAATCGTAACCTGCGCTCGAAGGACATGCCATGCCGCGCCCCTCAATGCCCGAGGATCTGGCCGCAGAATTGTGGCGTATTGCCCACGCGCTCGCTGATGCCGCCCGCCCCGTGGTTCTGCGCCATTTCCGCAGTCATGACCTGATCGCTGGCAACAAGGATGCCGGCGGGTTTGACCCGGTGACCGCCGCTGATCATGCTGCCGAAGATGTGATCCGCGCCTTGCTGCAGGATGAGCGCCCGCAGGATGCCATTCTGGGCGAGGAGCGCGGGCATCATCCGGGCGCCAGCGGCCTGACCTGGGTGATCGATCCGATTGACGGGACACGCGGCTTTCTCAGCGGCACCCCCACCTGGGGCGTGCTGATCGCGCTGTCAGATGCGCAAGGGCCGCTTCTGGGCATTATCGACCAGCCCTATATCGGCGAACGCTTCTGGGGCGGGTTGGGGCAGGCTTTCGTCGAGGGGCCCATGGGCCGCGCGCCACTCGCTTGCCGCCCCGCGCGCGAGTTGGCGCAGGCCATCTTGTTCACGACTTTTCCCGAGGTCGGCACCCCTGACCAACGCGCAGCATTCGAACGGGTATCGGCAAGGGCGCGGCTGACACGCTATGGCATGGATTGCTATGCCTATGCCCTGTTGGCGGCGGGGCAGATCGATCTGGTGATTGAGGCCGGGTTGCAGGCCTATGACGTGCAGGCCCCGATCGCGGTGATCGAGGCGGCGGGGGGGCTGGTCACCGACTGGCAAGGCCGCCCGGTGCATGATGGCGGGCAGGTCATCGCCGCCGCCAACCGCGAAATTCACGCCGCCGCGCTTGAATTGCTGAACGGCTGAAGGCCGGTTTTCGCTTCCTGCCCCGTTGCTTAGCCTGCGGGCCGTGCGATGGGCGCGCCATTGACCCAGGTCGCGGCGATGGCGCGGTCATCACCCATCATGATCGTCGGAAAGAGCGCCTCCCAGAAGGTGCCGGCACGGTGGGCGCGCTGGGCGATGGCTGGCGTCGACTCCAGATCAACCACGATCAGGTCTGCCTCCATCCCCTGTTTCAGGCTGCCGATCTGGTTCTCTAGCCCCAGCGCAGCGGCTGACCCCGCAGTTGCCAGCCACCACAGCTGCGCCGGGTGCAGCGCCGTGCCACGAAGCTGGCCGATCTCATAGGCTGCAGCCATGGTGCGCAACATGGAAAACGATGATCCGCCGCCGATATCGCTGGCCAGCCCCACTCTCTGCCCCTCTGCCTTCAACCCGGCCATGTCAAACATCCCCGACCCGATGAAGGCGTTCGACGTGGGGCAATGGATCAGCGCTGCCCCGGCCTCCAGCAGCCGCGCCCGCTCTCGCGCTTCAAGATGGATCGCATGGCCGAACAGTGCGCCGCGCCCTATCAGGCCGAAATGTTCATAGACATCGAGGTAGTCGCGCGCCTTGGGAAACAGGCTGCGGACCCATGCGATTTCCTCGGTCTGCTCGCTCAGATGGGTCTGCATCAGGCAATCCGGAAACTCGGCCCACAGCGCACCCAGCGCCTCCAGTTGTTCGGGGCTGGAGGTGGGGGCAAAGCGGGGCGTGATCACATAGCCAAGACGGTCCTGCCCGTGCCAGCGCCCCAACAGCGTCTTGCTGTCATCATAGGCGGTTTGCGCCGAGTCCCGCAGCCCCTCGGGGGCGTTTCGGTCCATGCAGGTCTTGCCCGCCAGCACGCGCATGCCGCGTGTCTGCGCGGCCGTAAACACGGCCTCAACACTCGCCGGATGGATGGTGGCAAAGCTGCAAAGCGTTGTGGTGCCATGTGCCAGCATCAGATTCAGACAGGTTTCAGCCGCCTGCGCTGCATGGGCAGGATCATGGAAGCGCATTTCTTCAGGGAAGGTATAGGTGTTCAGCCAATCAATCAGCCGCTTGCCCCAGCTGGCGATGATCGCGGTTTGCGGATAATGGATATGAGCATCGACAAACCCCGGTGAAATCAACCGCTTGCCATAGTCATGGACCCGGGCACCGGGATGGGCGGCGCGCAACGTGTCCGCCGGACCCACGGCACGGATGAGACCACCGTCGATCAGTACGCCGCCGCGGCTGTCATGGCGCGCGGCGTCTGACCCCTCCAGGAACGGATCGGCGGCGAAGGTCAGGGTCTGGCCGATAAGCAGCTCGGGCATGATGTGCGCTCGATTTTGGACAGGTTGCTCTTTATCGCCCGGATGTTTGCGCTTAACAACCATCTGGCGCGGGGCGCGACTCGGCGTGCAGTGTCAGCGACGGAGGCGGCGATGAGCGACAACGGGCGCAACCAACCGGACACGGACACCCCCCATCCTGAGGGCGTGACCACGCTGCCTGACGCCAAGGTGGCCGAGCCTGAACAGGACGCCGAACTGGACGCGGCGCGGATCGATGCTGCGCTGGCGGCGGTTGACGCAGCCGACGCCAGCGCATTGGCCGCTGCGCTGGAACCTTTGCACGCTGCCGATATTGCCGATCTGCTGGAACAGATCAGCACCAATGAGCGCCGCGCACTGGTGGCCCTTTATGCAGATCAGATCGACGGCGATATCCTGTCAGAGCTTGATGATTCGATTCGCGAGGATGTGATCGAATCGCTGCCGCGCAACGTGCTGGCAGACGCCATGCGCGAGCTGGACACCGATGATGTGGTTGATATTCTTGAGGATCTGGAGGACAGCGATCAGGCTTTCATTCTTCAGTCGCTTGAAAGCGAGGATCGCGCGGCGGTCGAAAGCTCGCTGGCATTCCCCGAGAATTCGGCCGGGCGGCTTATGCAGTCCGAAACCGTGTCGATGCCACAGGACTGGACGGTAGGTCAGGCGATTGACTTTCTGCGCACCGCCGAGTGGCTGCCGGACCAGTTCTATCATGTGATCCTTGTGGATGAGCGCCACCGCCCACAAGGCAATGTCACATTGGGCCGGATTCTGGCCGCCAAGCGCGATGTGGCGTTGAAGGACATTGTCGAAGACATTCTTCGCACCGTCGAGGCCACCGAAAAAGAGGCCGAGGTGGCCTATCTGTTCAACAAGTACCATTTGATCTCGGCACCTGTGGTCGATGCGGCCGGGCGGCTGGTGGGGGTGATCACCATCGATGACGCCATGAACGTGCTGGACGAAGAGCATGAAGAAGATTTTCTGCGCCTGTCGGGCGTGGTGATGGAAGCCTCGGTCAGCGACAATGCGCTGACGACGGCGCGTCTGCGGTTGCCCTGGCTGGTGGTCAACCTGTTCACGGCCTCTTTGTCAGCCGTCGTGATCACACAATTCGAGGCGACGATCGAAACGCTGGTCATTCTGGCCGCGCTGATGCCCATCGTAGCCTCAACTGGCGGGATCGCGGGTACGCAGTCACTTGCGGTCGCGGTGCGCTCGCTGGCGACACGCAGCCTGACCTCGGCCAACGCGCAGCGGGTGGTCTGGCGCGAGCTTGGGGCCGGGGTGCTCAACGGGCTGGGGCTGGCGCTGGTGCTGGGGCTTGGGGGCTGGGTGATCTTTGGTGATCTGATGCTGGGCGCGGTGCTGGGCATGGCGATGATCTGCAACCAGATCGTGGCGGCGTTGGGCGGTGTGCTGGTGCCACTGACGATGAACCGGCTGGGCTGGGACCCGGCGCTCGCCTCGGGCACCTTTGTCACCACGCTGACCGATGTGATGGGCTTTTTCGCCTTTCTGGGCTTTGCCACGATCTTTCTGTTGTAGCGTCATGACCAGTATCGACCTTGCCAAAGCTGCGGCACGAAAGACGGCATATGCCACGCGCGCCGCGGTACACGGACAGGGGCGCGATGGCGCGGCGCAGGCCCATCTGCAATCTGCGCTGATCGGGTTCGAGGCTGCGCCACTGTCAGGCTACATGCCGATCCGCACCGAGATAGACCCGCTGCCGGTGATGGCCGCGCATGCCGGGCCGGTGGGCGTGCCGGTGATTGTGGGTATGGGGCAGGCGCTGGACTTTCGCCTTTGGACACCCGATTGCGCCATGATCGCGGGGCCGTTCGGCGCGCGTATCCCCGCCGAGGGGCCGCGACTGGTGCCTCAGGTGCTGATCGTGCCGCTTCTGGCATTTGACGCGCGCGGCTATCGGCTGGGCTATGGCGGCGGGTTCTATGATCGAACGCTGGCCGTGCTGCGCGCGGCGGGGCCGGTGCTGGCGCTGGGCTTTGCCTATGGCGCGCAGGAGGTGCCGGTGGTGCCGATCGATGCCTATGACCAGCGGCTGGACGGGGTGGTCACCGAAGACGGGGTCCGGTGGTTCAGCTGATGCGACCGTTTTGACCGGCGCACCGCGACGGGCCATCTAAGGCCCGTCCTCACGTCGCTTGCAAGCGGGGTCTTGCGCGGTTTGCAAACCGCACGGGCAACGCCTTTAGAAATGCGCTGCCAGGTCGCCATGCGCGCGTGTCAGGGATTGCTGGCCGCCAGCGTGATCTTGGCGCCCTTAGGCTCTCGCTTGCCATGCGTGTCCATGAAATCGAACACCAGCGGGCGGATGTTGTTGCGCCAGCTTTTCCCGGCAAAGATGCCGTAGTGTCCCGCGCCCGGCTCCAGATGGCTGGCCTTTTTTGATGCATCCAGCCCGGTCAGCAAGTCGAGCGCCGCCAGACACTGGCCCGGGGCCGAAATATCATCATTCGCGCCCTCGACAATTTTGACCGCGACATCGGTGATTGCGGCGATATCGGCATGTTTGCCGTTCACCATGAAGGCATTTGTGGCGATCTCGCGGTTCTTGAAGATCCGCTCGACGGTGGAAAGGTAGAATTCGGCCGTCATGTCCATCACCGCCAGATATTCATCATAGAAGCGGTTGTGCTGGTCGCGTTCGCTGTCCTCGCCGCGGGCTGAGGCGGTGATCTTGTCGGCGAAGGCCTGGGTGTGGCGTTCAAGGTTCATCGAGATGAACGAGGCCAGTTGCAACAGCCCCGGATAAACCAGCCGCCCCACGCCTGCATATTTGAAGCCCACGCGCTGAATCGCCAGATGTTCCAACTGGCCCATGGTGACGCGGCGTCCAAAATCGGTGACCTCGGTCGGTGAGGCGTCGGGGTCCACCGGCCCGCCGATCAGCGTGAGCGTCAATGGCTGGGCTGCTGGCTCTTCCGAGGCAAGAAGGGCGGTCGCGGCCAGTGCCAGCGGCACCGGCTGGCAGATCGCGACAACATGCGTGTCCGGGCCCAGGTGCTTCATGAAATCGACAAGATACTGGGTATAATCCTCAATATCGAACTTGCCCTCGGACACCGGAATATCGCGCGCATTATGCCAGTCGGTCACCCACAGCTCGGCATCCGGCAGCAAGCTGGCCACGGTCGAGCGCAGCAACGTGGCGTAATGCCCGGACATTGGCGCCACCAGAAGGATGCGGCGGGGTTTCTCGGGGCGACCATGGACCTTGAAGCGCACCAGATCGCCAAAGGGTTGCGCAATCTCGACCTGTGTCTCCACCAGATGGTCGCGCCCGTCCTCGGCGACGACAGTGCGGATGCCCCAGTCGGGTTTGATCACCATGCGCGCAAAACTGCGTTCGGTCACCCGCCCCCAGGCCGACATCAGTTTGAACATCGGATGCGGGACCATGCCCCACACCGGATACGAGGCCATCGCCCTGGCCGATGCGCCCATCCATTCATGGGTGTTGCGCATGGTTTCCATGAGGTCGTATGTGGCCATCTGCTTCATGCGTCTCTCCTGCGCGGTGCGGCCGCGGGTTGCGGCGGGCGGTTTGAAATGCCTGTTTGCAACAAGGCTGCGCCCGTCTATGCTGCACTGCAGGAAGATAAGGGGGGAATGGGCGCATGACAACTTCGGAAAAGGGTAATCCCGCCAATCTGGAGAAATTGAATGCAAATCTCGCCAGAATAGAGACATTGACGCAACGTCTGGTTGCTGCTTTTGCACGAAAACAGCCGCAGCGGTCGGAATTGCAGGCACCTGACCCGTCAATCTACCTGCGCGCCGCCTCTGCCTACTGGACCGAAATGGTGCAGAACCCCTCGAAAATCCTTGAGCATCAGATCGGCTACTGGGGCAAAACGCTCAAGCATTTCGTCGAGGCGCAGGAAGCGCTGCGTGACGGCACCCTGACCGCACCCGAAGACAATACCCCGGACGACCGTCGCTTTTCCAACCCGCTGTGGAAGACGCATCCTTATTTTAACTACATCAAGCAGCAGTATCTTCTGTCGTCCCAGGCGATTGATGAGGCGATTGCCAGCCTGGATGCGCTGGACCCGCGCGAAAAGAGGCGGCTGGAATATTTCGGCAAGCAGATTGTCGACATGATGGCCCCCACCAACTTTCTTGGTACCAACCCGGATGCGCTGATGAAGGCGGTCGAGACCGAGGGCGAGAGCCTGGTGCGCGGGCTTGAAAATCTGGTGCGCGACATCGAGGCCAACGACGGTGAGCTGCTGGTCACGCTGGCCGATCGTGATGCCTTCAAGGTGGGCAGCAACATCGCCACCACCGAAGGCGCTGTGGTCTTTCGTAACCGCATGTTCGAGCTGATCCAGTATGCGCCGACCACCGAAAAGGTGCACGCGACCCCGCTGCTGATCTTCCCGCCCTGGATCAACAAGTTCTACATCCTTGATCTGAAGGCTCAGAACAGCCTGATCAAATGGATCGTCGATCAGGGCTTCACGCTCTTTGTAGTCAGCTGGGTCAACCCTGATGCCAGCTATGCCGATGTCGGCATGGATGAGTATGTCAAAGAGGGTTATCTGGAAGCTATCGCAAAGGTGAAAGAGATCTGCGGCGTGAAGGCGATCAATGCGATCGGCTATTGCATCGCGGGCACCACACTGGCGCTGACGCTGGCGCTGATGGACAAGCGCAAGGACCGCTCGATCAAGTCGGCCACCTTCTTCACCACACTTACCGATTTTTCTGACCGTGGCGAGGTGGGGGTGTTTCTTGAGGATGATTTCGTCGACGGCATCGAGGCCGAGGTCGCCGAGAGCGGCATCCTGAAGTCCTACTACATGACCAAGACCTTCTCCTATCTGCGCTCGAACGATCTGATTTATGGCCCGGCGATCCGCAGCTACATGCTGGGCGAGGCCCCGCCAGCGTTTGACCTGCTGTACTGGAACGGCGATGGCACCAACCTTCCGGGCAAGATGGCGGTTGAGTATCTGCGCGGCCTGTGCCGGCAGGACCGCTTTGCGACCGGGACCTTTCCGGTCTGTGGCGAGGAAGTTTCGATCACGGGCGTCAAGGTGCCGCTGTGCGCTATAGCCTGCGAGACCGACCATATCGCGGCGTGGAAATCCAGCATGCGGGGCATGGCGAAGATGGGCTCAAAGGACAAGACCTTCCTTTTGTCGCAGTCCGGCCATGTTGCCGGGGTCGTCAATCCGCCGTCGAAAAAGAAGTATGGTCACTATACGGGCGGGACACCACTGGCGGAACCTGATGACTGGCTGGCAAGCGCCGAATTTCATGAGGGCTCGTGGTGGCCGCGCTGGGGAGAATGGCTGCGCGAGCGCTCTGGCAAGTTGATTGCCGCACGCGAGCTACCTGATTCGTCCCTTGGGCCGGCACCGGGGACCTATGTTGTGGCCCAGCCAAACGTGCAGAATCAACCGCTTGGCTGAAAAATGCTGCGGTGCAGAAAAATAACTTGAATTTCTGCACCGCAGCATGCATATTGTTTGCATCCGCCCACACCGGACTTCACCGGAAAGCGAACAAGGAGAATTCACATGACCACCAACACCGATATGAACAAGATGATGCAGGACATGCTGGGCAACTTCCCGGTTGATACCAAGGCGATGCAGGACGTGTTCAAGACCCAGGCTGCGCTGAACGAGCGGATGAGCAAAGTCATGCTCGAAGCTGCTGAGAAGTCGGCCGAAGTTTCGAACAAATGGACCAAGCAGACGCTGGCCAAAATCGGCGAAGTGTCGTCGGTCAAGGACGAGCCCACCGAATACACCAAATCGGTGACGGATTTCGCTTCCGCCTCGGCTGAAATCGCTGCCGAGCACATGGCCGCTTTCGCTGAAATCGCCAAGCGCGTTCAGATGGACACTGTCGAACTGATGCTGGCCGCTGGCAAGGACATGTCCGCCGAAGCCACCGCCGCGATGCAGAAAGCCAGCAGCGACGTGACCGCCGCCGCGAAAAAGGCCACCGACGAAGTGACCGCTGCCACCAAAAAAGCGACCGCTTCGAAGTAATCGCTGCAAAGCAACTTCGCGCCCGCCACGCCCGATCCTCCCACGGGCGCGCGGGGGCCGGAGAGTTCGGCCTGTATTTCGGGGCCGAAGCCTGATCGGGCGGGTGAAAACCCGCCCTTTTTCTTGCGCGTGCGGCATTTTTTGCCGTGCGCGCTTCATTTTTGTGCGGTTCCGCATGAACGGCCTGAAAATCCCTGTTCCCAGAATGCGAATTGAGGTCTAGGCTTGCTGCAATGCAATAACAGGGGGCCTCACCGTGCCGGAGACCGAAAAGCCGCTCTTGATCAAGCGCTACGCCAGCCGCAGGCTCTACAACACCGAAAGCAGCGACTACGTGACGCTGGAAGATATTGCCCGGTTCATCCGGGCCGGGCGCGCGGTGCAGATCATTGACCTGAAGTCCGGCGATGACCTGACACGGCAATACCTGTTGCAGATCATCGCCGAGCATGAAAGCCGCGGCGAAAACGTGTTGCCGCTGGATGTGCTGACCGATCTGGTGCGCAGCTATACCGCGCAGGCGCAGTCGGTGGTGCCGCAGTTTCTGGCCATGTCCTTTGATATGTTGCGCGAGGGGCCGGGGAAACTGGCCGAGCAGATGACAGTCATGAACCCGATGATGGCGCAGATGTCGAAAATGCCCGGTTTTGAGGCCATGCAGCGCCAGCAGCGGGCCTTTTTGCAATCCATGGTGTCAGGCTGGCCGGGCACGCCGGGGCGCGAGGGTGGCGGCGAGGCGCAAGGTGAGGCCCGGAGCGAGGCCGAGAGCGGCGGCGAGCCCCAAAGCAAGCCCAGCGAAACCGAGGATCTGAACGAGATCAAACGCCAGCTTGCGGCTCTTGAGGCCAAGCTGTCGAAACTGGGCAAGTAACCCACCGTTTAAGCATTCTTGCCGAACCGGCCACCCCTCGGGCGCGGGTCAGAGCACCATTTGGGTTTGCGTCACCATCGCTGCCATCTTGCCGTCGCTGCCGCTGATCGTGGTTTGCCAGACCATCGTGCGCCTGCCGCGATGCAGGGGCACGCTGACCGCACGGGCGGTGTCGCCCAGTGCGACCGGGCGGAAGAAATTGGTCTTGCTTTCCATCGTCGTCGTACCCTGACCGGGGCCGAGGTTGAGGAAGGTTGCGGTGCCGCCCAGATTGTCGGCCAGCGCCATGATCGCGCCGCCGTGCAGCACGCCGTTGCGGTTGGCCAGTGCCGGGGTCACCGGCATCTCAGCCTCCACCCGGTCGGCGCTGGCGCTGATGATGCGCAGGCCAAGCGTATGGGCAAAGGGCGGTTGATCGGTGGCGATGCGGTTAATGCGGTCAGGATCGGTCATCGGGTCTTTCGCTTTGAATGTGTCAGACGGGGCGGCCCCAGAGATCATATTCGCCGGCCTCTTCGACCGTTACGCTGAGGATGTCACCGGGGCTCAGCCCCTCGAACTCTTCGTCGATGAACAGATTGCCGTCAATCTCGGGCGCATCGGCCATGGTGCGGGTGGTGGCCCCCTCTTCATCAACCGCATCGACGATGACTTGCAGGGTCTGGCCCACTTTCGCAGACAGCTTCGCCTCGGAAATCATCTGTGCCTTTTGCATGAAGCGGTCCCAGCGGTCTTGCTTCACATCCTCTGGCACATGATCGGGCAGGTCGTTCGAGCGCGCGCCCTTGACGTTTTCATACTGAAAGCACCCCACCCGGTCGAGCTGCGCCTCATCCAGCCAGTCAAGCAGGGTCTGAAACTCGTCTTCGGTCTCGCCGGGATAGCCGACGATGAAGGTCGAGCGCAGGGTGATATCCGGGCAATCGCTGCGCCAGCGGGCGATCTCATCCAGCGTTTTCGCCGCAGCCGCGGGCCGGGCCATGCGCCGCAGCACATCAGGGTGGGCATGCTGGAAGGGGATATCGAGATAGGGTAGCACCAGGCCTTCCGCCATCAGCGGGATCAGGTCGCGCACATGGGGGTAGGGGTAGACATAATGCAGCCGCACCCAGGCCCCCAGCGACCCCAGATCGCGCGCCAGATCGGTGATATGCGCCCGGTGCCCGCGCTCCTCGGCGTGTTTGATATCCACGCCGTAAGCCGAGGTGTCCTGACTGATCACCAGCAACTCACGCACGCCCGCATCCACCAGTTTTTCGGCCTCACGAAGCACCGCATGCGCCGGGCGGCTTTGCAATTTGCCGCGCATGTCGGGGATGATGCAGAACTTGCACTTGTGGTTACAGCCCTCGGATATCTTGAGGTAGCTGTAGTGGCGCGGCGTCAGGCTTACGCCTGAGGCGGGCAACAGGTCGATGAACGGGTCCGGCTGCGGTGGGACGGCGATGTGTACGGCATCAAGCACCTGCTCATACTGATGCGGGCCGGTGACGGCCATCACCTTGGGGTGCGCGCCGGTGATGTATTCGGGTTCCGCCCCCAGACAGCCGGTAACGATGACGCGGCCATTCTCGCGCAGTGCCTCGCCGATGGCCTCAAGGCTTTCGGCCTTGGCGCTGTCCAGAAAGCCGCAGGTGTTGACGATGACAGCATTGGCACCGGCGTAATCGGGCGAGATGGCATAACCCTCGGCGCGCAGACGCGTCAGGATGCGCTCGCTGTCCACCAGCGCCTTGGGGCAACCAAGCGAGACCATGCCGATGGTCGGCTGGCCTGGGCGCGGGGCCTCGGTGATGCGGGCGCGGGGTGCGAGGTCCGGGCGCAAGTCTGCTGGGTTCTGGCTCATGGCGGGCATATAGCTGCTGAACGGGTCAGCGGGAAGGGCGGTTTTGTCCTTTCCGCCCCTGATTAACGCGCGCCGAACCACATCCGCGTCATGATGCCGTCGCGGCGGAAGAACTGATGCCACAGCGCGGCGGCAATATGCAGCGCGATCAGCGCGATCAGCAGGGTTGAGGCGATGCCATGCACCGCGCGTGCCGGATGGGCAAAGCTGTCGGGCATCGGGCCTGCGCCAAAGACCGCATCGGGCAGGTTCGAGGCGCGCGCAAAGACGATGCCCGAGACGATCATGACGAGCGGGAGGATATACAGCAATACATGGGTCAGCGGGGCCAGCCGGTCCAGCAGCGCATTGCCGGTGTGATGGCGCGGCGGGGTGCGGGTGGCCAGCCGCACGATGACGCGCGCTATCAGCAGAAGCAGCGTTATCCCGCCGAGCGCCATATGCATCCGAAACGACAACAGCTTGGCAGGGTCATCATTGGCGACCGGCGCCAGCAAGGTGGTGCCCGCGATCAGGAGGCCGATCAGGCAGAAGGCCAGCGCCCAGTGCAAGACAACGAGAGCGGGGTGATAGCGGCTTGGCATGGTGGGCCTCTGACAGTTGCTGGGACGGAACGATCATGACCCGGCGCACTAAAATTTGCAATCGCAAAAGTTGCTATTGCAAATGATTGGTTGTAGAAAGGGGGAATGGAACACCGGACAGAGCTTTCAGCGGGTATCACCGCTACACGACAGGGCAGCATCGGTTGGTTGATGCAACGGATTGCGAAACGCTTTGAGGTCGCGATGACCGATGCCATGCGCGACGAGGGCCTGACATTGGCGCAATTCGCTGTCCTTATGTCTGTGCTTGAGGCGGATGGGCAAACCCAGACTGAAATCGGCGCGATCTTTGCCATGCCGGCATGGCAGATAAGCCGGGCACTGGACGGTCTTCAGGAAGCGGGTCTGATCGAACGCCGTACGTGTGAGCAGTCGCGCCGTGTGCACCGGGTCCATGCAACCGAAGCGGCATGGGCGCGGGTGCCGCAGCTTCAGTGTGTGGTAACCACAGTGAACGAACAGATGCTTGCGCCGCTGGACCCTGAGAAGCGGGCCGTTTTGGGCGGGCTACTGCGTGATTTGGTGATATAGGCGCGTGGCGTCTTGCCCCTGTTGAGCGTTGTCACGGGCGGTTTCAGTACGAAAAAACCGTTCGCTCCCTGCCCGCAAGCCTACGTGAAGCGCGGCGGGCGTTTCTGCATCTCGGCCATAACCGCCTCGATCTGATTGGCGGATCCGATGATGGCAGCCTGCAAACGGGCCTCCAATGCAAGGCCCGCATCGCCCCCGGGCCAGCACTGGCGCACCAGTTCCTTGGCCCCGCGCGCCGCTTCCGGGTTGCGCGCGGCAATGGCGCGGGCAAGCGCGCGGGCCTCGGTCAGGGGCTCGTTGACCAGCCGCGTCACAAGACCCAGGCTGGCTGCCTCGGTCGCGTCGATTACCCGGGCGGTGAGCATCAGTTCCAGTGCCTGATCAGCGCGCATCAGCCCCGGCAGCAGCTTCGTCAGCCCCATGTCGGGGATCAGACCCCATTTGGCCTCCATGATCGACAGCCGGGCTTCAGGGGCGGCCAGCCGGATATCGGCCCCCAGCGCCAGTTGCAGCCCTGCACCAAAGACCGGCCCATGCAGTGCGACAATCACCGGCACCGGCAGATCTGCCCAGACAGTGCAGGGATGCTGGAAGCGGTTGGCGGCCCGGCCGGGCGGGGGTGAGACAATCTCTGCGCGCAATTCATCAATCCGCCCTGCAAAGGACATCAGAAGCGCGGTATCTATCCCCGCGCAAAACCCGTTTCCCTGCCCGTAAAGGATCACGGCGCGCAGCCCCTCGGTTTCTGCCAGCCGCGTCCCGGCATCTGACAGCGCGGCGAACATTTCCGCATCCATCGCATTCAGCTTTTCCGGCCGGGCAAGGGCGACCTCGGCGATGCCGTGTTCGACGGTGATGGCAAGACGGTCGCTGGTCATGGGCGCCTTCCTTTGCGGCTGGGTGTGGGCCTCAGGGTCGCGCAAGGGCCGCGCGGGGGCAAGTGCGACGTTGGGGCAGGCGGCACGGGGGCAGATCAGTTCGCGCGGTTTTCGCGTTTCAAGGCAAGTTGACATCGTGATGGGCGCAGGGCGCTTGTGCAACGGGCTGGCTTTGCTAAGGTTTCCTTCAGTGATTTGCAGGTGGTTTGCGGGCGGTCGGCCCAGAGGGTGAGGTAAGCGGAATGCGCTGGATTTTCCGAACAGTGGGTGTGGTGGTGTCGCTTGTCATCCTTGCGGTGGGCGCGCTCTTTCTCATCCCGGCCGAGCGCATTGCCGGCATTGCCGCACAGCAATTCGAGGTGGCGACCGGACGGCAACTGACCATCGGCGGCTCGGTGCGGCCCAGTATCTACCCGGTGATAGGGGCGCGAGTGCAGAATGTTGCCATGGGCAATGCGCCCTGGGCCGAGTCCGGTCCGATGCTGCAGGCAGAGTCGGTGGATCTGGGGCTGGATCTGATGGCGCTGATCAGCGGCACTCTGGTGGTGCGCCATTTCGAGGCCCACGCCCCGCGCATTGTGATCGAACGGGGGACGGACGGGCAGTTGAACTGGCTGTTCGACGGGCGCAGCAGCGGCACGGGAGAGCCGACTGCGGGTGGGGCCGGGTTGCGCGGCTTGTCGCTGGAGCGTGTGCAGATCACCGATGCCGCCGTGCGTTTCATCGACCGCGAATCCGGCACCGATCTGCAATTCGACGCGCTTGATCTGTCATTGGCCATGCCCTCCTTTGACGGCCCGGGCGATCTGACGCTGTCAGGCCGCCACAGCGGGCAAGCATTTGAGGCCGAAATGCACATCGGGTCGGTGGCGGGGTTGTTGGGCGGCGAGGTGGCAGCGCTTTCGGCGGTATTGCGTGCCGGTGGCACCTCGGCTTCGTTCGAGGGGCGGGGCGGTTTGCAGCCGCTAGCCGCTGAAGGCCGGGTGTCGCTGGACGGGCAGGGCATGGCCCCCCTGATCGCGCTGACCGGCGGCAGCGGCGAGCCCTTGCCGCCCGGTGCCCGCCCGCTGGCGCTGGCCGGGCAGGTGACGCTGGCCCCCTCGGGCAGCCTGCATTTGCGCGAAGCCAGTCTGGGGCTGGGCGCAAACCGGCTGTCCATGGCGCTGGATATGGCCTTTGACGGCCCGCGCCCGCATCTGAGCGGCGAGATCAACGCCAATGCGCTGGATCTGACGCCGTTCACCGGCGCGGCGGCACCCACGGGCGATGCGGCGCCGGGCTGGCCCCGCGACCCCATCGATGCCTCCGCGCTGGGGTTGGTCGATGCGGCGGTGGCGTTCACGCTGGGGCCGGTGCAGACCGGGATCGTCGATCTGACAGCGGCGCGGGGCAACCTGTCCATCGACCGCGCGCGCGCCGTGCTGGACCTGCGCGAGGCGCGGTTGTTCGATGGCACGCTGCGCGGCGAGTTGGTCGCCAACAACCGCTCGGGGCTCTCGGTGGGGGGAAATCTACAGGCCGACAGCGTGGCGCTTCTGCCTCTGTTACGCCAGTTTGCCGGATTTGAACGGCTGAGCGGCACCGGTGGCATCGACCTGCGGTTTCTGGGGGTTGGCAATTCGCTCGATGCGATCATGCGCAGCCTGTCGGGCGAGGGGCGGCTGACGCTGGGGCAGGGCGAGATTATCGGGTTCGATCTGGCCGGTATGCTGCGCAATCTCGATTTGGCCTATATGGGCGAGAATGACCGAACGATCTATCAAAGCGTCGAGGGTAGCTTCGCCATTGAAGGCGGTGTCCTGCGCAACGAGGATTTGCGGATGGAGGCCTCACGCGTGTCGGTTGGCGGGCGCGGTTCGGTTGATCTGGGCGCGCAGACGCTGGAATACCGCGTCACGCCCGAGGCCCTGCGCAACCCTGATACCGGCGAGGCATTGCGCGTGCCGCTGATCATCACCGGCCCGTGGTCCGCGCCTCGCTTCCGGCTGGACCTTGAGGGGCTGGCCGAACAGCGCCTGCGCGAAGAGGCCGAGCGGCTGGAGGTGCGGGCACGCGCCGAGGCTGCGCGGCTGGAAGAGCGGGCGCGCGAACGGGTCGATCAGGAATTGCAGCAGCGGCTGGGTGTCGAGCGGCAGGAGGGCCAGAGCGTCGAGGACGCGGTGCGTGAGGGCGGTCGCGAACGGCTGGAACGTGAGCTTGGGCGCGGGCTGCAACGCTTTCTTGGCGGCGGCGACTGAGCGTATTCAGGGTGCGCTTTCCTGTGCTGTGCGGGCTTCTTGAAAGGCGCGCATTTCCGGTGGCCAGCTTGAGCGGATGAACGCGAGGATTGCCTCGATCTCGTCATCCGACAGAATGCCGTCAAACGCGGGCATGGCGGATGTGAAGGCCACGCCCAGATCATCCAGAACCGCCTGCCCGCCGTGCTTGGTATAGGCAAACAGGAACCCGTCGCCGTGGTGCCAGGTGTGGCCGGTCTCATCATGCGGCGGGGCGGGAAAGAGTCCATCGGGTCCGGGGCGCTGCCAGTCAGGCGCACCCTCCAGTTGCGCGCCATGACAGGCGGCGCAATGGTCGGCGTAAAGTTCCCGCCCAAGCATCAGATCGTCGGCCGCTGCGGGCGCAGTCAGGGTGGCTAGCGTTGCGGTGAGGGCGAGCAAGTTGCGCATGGGGACATTGTGGCCACCCGGGCCCGGGGGTGCAAGGTGGCACGTGCAAGGCCGGTGCTGGTGGGGCGGTGCTGGCAGGCGGAGGCTGGCCGCGCTATCAAGGTGGAAATCACGGAGACTCCCATGAACGACAGCACGCTGGCGCCGGTCTTTGCGCATATCGAGGATAACCGCGAGCGCTTTATCGCGCGGTTGATGGACTATGTGCGCCATCCCAGCATCAGCGCGCAGAACATCGGCATCCGCCCGGTTGCGGCGCTTCTCAAGGGGCATCTGCATTCGCTGGGCATGACGGTGGAGACCATCGAGACACCCGGGCATCCGATGGTCTTTGGCCAGTTGGGCGATGACCCGGCCCGGCCCACGATTTTGCTGTATGGCCACTATGACGTGCAGCCGCCTGAGCCGCTGGAGGCATGGATCAGCCCGCCGTTCGAGCCCACCATCCGCGACGGTCGGATCTATGCGCGCGGGGTGGCTGACAACAAGGGCCAGCATTTTGCGCAGCTTCTGGCAATCGAATCACTTCTGGCAGTCCATGGCGGGATACCCTGCAACGTAAAGATCCTTCTGGAAGGCGAGGAAGAGGTCGGCAGCCCCAATATCGCCGCAGTGGTGCGCCAGCATGCTGACAAACTACGCGCCGATCTGGTGGTGACGGCGGACGGGCCGATGCATCCGTCAGGGCAAGGGACGATCCTTTACGGCGTGCGTGGTGTCGCCTCGTTCGAGTTGCGCGCGCGTACTGCGAAGCGTGATGCCCATTCAGGCAATTTTGGCGGCGTGATGCCGAATGCGGTCTGGCAACTGGTGCATCTCCTGGCGACGATGAAGGCCCCTGACGGTCAGATCACCATCGACGGTCTGACAGATGATGTCCTGCCCCTCAGCGCGATGGAACGCGCCGCCATGGCCCGGCTGCCGCTGGATCTGACGGCGGTGATGGAAGAGATGGGGATGACGGCGCTGGATGCCCCGGCAGAGCGCGGCTATTTCGAGCGACTGATGGCCCACCCGACGCTGACGATCAACGGGTTTCACGGCGGCTATGGTGGGGCGGGTTCAAAGACCGTGCTGCCCGCCGAGGCCGTGGTGAAATGCGATATCCGGTTGGTTGAGGCGATGGAACCGGATGCGGTGTTCGCCGCCGTCGAGGCGCATGTGGCACGCCACGCGCCTGATGTGCAGGTGGTCCGGCAAGGCGCGATGGCCCCGTCAAAAACGCCGATGGAAACCCCGGTCGCTGCGGTTCTGCGCAGCGCCGTCGCGGTGTCGCGCGGCGGTCAGGTGCTGGAAATTCCGTCGATGGGAGGCAGCTTGCCGGATTATGTGTTCACGAAGATTCTGGGCGTTCCAGCCTTTGTCGTACCCTATGGCAATGCCGACGAGGCCAACCACGCGCCCAACGAGAACCTGACCATTGATTGCTTCATGGGCGGCATCCGCACGGGGGCAGCAATCCTGTCCGGCCTTGGGGCATGGCGCAGCTGAGGGTGGTTTTGCGGGAATGGTACCGACGCCCCGGCTCGAACGGGGGACCCCCAGATCCACAATCTGGTGCTCTAACCTACTGAGCTACGTCGGCACTTGCGCGCCGTTTAGCGCCGGTTGGCAATGATTGCAAGGGCTCTGTGCTTGAAACTGCGCCGGGCGTGCCGTAACGCTTTCGTCCTGAGTGCAAGCGCATCGAAAGGAGCCCGTGATGGGGATCAACAAGGAAAGCCAGATCGCCGCCAATCTGCAGATCGGGCCGACGACACTGGGCATGGTGCGGCTGTATGTCGAGGGCGAGGGCGTTGAGCTGCCGCTGGATTTCGACCCCGATGAAGCCGACGAGATTGCCGAAGAGCTGCGCAACGCCGCGCAGGCGGCGCGCGCGATGGGTGCGCCGAAGGCCAAGCCGAAGGGCGGCGAGAAGCCCCGGCGCTGAACAGGTCGCGGCCCCTATGCGGGGCGCGTGCGGCGTTACAAACGGGGAAAGGTGAGAGGCCGGGCACGACCCAAGCGGGTCTCGTTGTGGCTGCTTCCTTCCGGACCTGACCAGTTTGGCGAGGTGCCTGCCCGCGCCGACCTCTCGCGGCCCATCTATGCGCAGACGCGTGGCAATGCAAGGGTGAACGGTGCCTGCCCGGGCCACGGCATTGCGCAGTGCCCAAGTTGTGGGGTAGGGAAACGGACACGCCACCGAAACCGGACCAGATGAGCAAACGCGGCTATCATCATGGAAATCTGCGTCAGGCTCTGGTCGAGGCCACGCTGGCGCTGATCTCCGAGAAAGGCCCCACCGGCTTTACCATGGCTGAGGCGGCGAAACTGGCCGATGTCTCGGCCGCCGCGCCGTATCGGCATTTCACCGGGCGCGAGGAACTGATCGCCGAGGTGGCGCTACAGGGTTATGAGTTGTTCGCCGATCTTCTGGAGTTCGCCTATAACGATGGCAAGCCCAGCATTCTGACCGCCTTCGAGGCCGTGGGACGGGCCTATCTGGCGTTCGCGCGCAAGCATCCGGGCCATTACATCGCCATGTTCGAAAGCGGCGTGGCCCCGAACCAGTCGCCGGAACTGGCCAAAGCCTCTGAGCGCGCCAATGCCGTGCTGATTCGCGCCGCCGAAGCCCTGTCTGCACGCATTCCGCCCGCGCGCCGCCCCCCTCCGGCAATGTTTTCGGCCCATATTACCGCCATGAGCCATGGTATTGTGGAGCTTTATGCACGCGGCAAACCCGGCGCGCGCGCGCCCTTCACGCCTGAGGAATTGCTGGAGGCGGGGGTGGGGATATATCTGCGCGGGCTGGGCCTGATCGATACGGATTCCTGATGCGGTCCGGCATTTGCAGCCGGGTAATCGGCTTTTGACGCAGCGTCCCGGGTGAATGGCGCGATGTTGATGTGCGATGGCGGGTAGTCGGCTTGTGACGGCTATGCCAGTCTTGATCCCGGTTAGTGCGATTGACCGGCCGCCGTTGAGGCAAAAGATGAGGGTAGAGCCTTGAGTGATACGCTGGTGCCGCGCGAACTGGTGGATTTTCTGCTGTTCGACTGGCTCGCGCTGGACAAGACCCTGATGCGACCTGAATTTGCCGAGCTTGATGTCGGGTCCATGCGCGCCCTTCTCGATCTTGCCGACCGGCTGGCGCGCGATACCTTCCTGCCTTGCTACAAGCTGGCTGATCAGCACGAACCCACGCTCAGTGCTGCGGGCGATGTGCATGTCCCGGCCCAGACCGGCGCGGCGTTGCGTGCCTATGTCGAGGCCGGGTTTCTGGCCGCCCCCTTTGCGCCAGAGCACGGCGGGCTGGGCCTGCCTGAACAGGTGCAGCTGGCGGCGACGGCCAGTTTCATGGCGGCCAATCTGGCGGTGTCGGGTTATGCAATGCTGACTGTGGCCAATGCGCGGCTTCTGGTCGCCCATGCCACGCCCGCCCAGATCGCAGCCTTTGTGGCACCGCAGCTGGATGGACGGGCCTTTGGCACGATGTGCCTGTCCGAGCCGCAGGCGGGTTCGTCGCTGGCCGATGTGCGCAGCCGCGCGGTGCATGAGCGCGATGACCCGTTGGGGGGGCGCTACCGGCTGCACGGCAACAAGATGTGGATCTCGGGCGGCGATCAGGACATCACCCCCAACATTCACCATCTGGTGCTGGCCAAGATCCCTGGCGCTGACGGCAGCCTGCCGCAGGGCACGCGCGGCCTGTCGCTGTTTGTGGTGCCGAAAGTGCTGCCGGATGGCCAGCGCAATGATGTCGTGGTGGCCGGACTGAACCACAAGATGGGATATCGCGGCACCTCGAACTGCCTGCTCAATCTGGGCGAAGGCACGCGCTACACCCCGGACGGGCATCCGGGGGCCGTGGGCTATCTGATCGGCGCGCCGGGGCAGGGGCTGGCGATCATGTTTCACATGATGAACGAGGCGCGGCTGGGCGTGGGCATGGGCGCGGCCGCAGTTGCGATGCGTGCGCAGGCGCTCTCGGTCGATTACGCGCGCACCCGCGTGCAGGGGCGACTTGCCGGGTCGGCTGCACCGGTGCCGATTGCCGCTCATGCCGACGTGGCGCGCCAGCTGACCCGGCAGGCGGCACTGGCCCGTGCGGCGCTGTCGATCGTGCTCTTTTGTGGCGCGCTGGTCGATGAGCGCGACACCGCCCCCACGCCGCAGGCCCGCACTGAGGCCGATGCCCTGCTGGGCCTGCTGACCCCGGCGGCCAAGACATGGGCGTCGGAATGGGGGCTAGAGGTGAACGCCATCGCCATCCAGATTCATGGCGGCTACGGCTATACCCGCGATTTCGATGTCGAGCAGCTTTACCGCGACCAGCGCCTGAACCCGATCCATGAAGGCACGACCGGCATTCAGGGGATCGATTTCATAGGTCGCAAGATCCTGAAGGAACAAGGCGCGGGGCTGGCACCGCTGGGCCGCCGCATCAGTGCGACACTGACGCAGGCCGCGGGTGCCGGGCTGGCCAAAGAGGGCAAGGAACTGGGCGCGGCCTGGGAACATTTTCTGTCGGTCGTCAAGGCATTACCAGATATGACGCAGGCCCACTGGCTGGGGCTGGCGACCGAGCTGCTGGACGGGTTCGGCCATGTGTTGGCGGGTTGGTGCCTTCTGGATCAGGCGGTGCTGGCGCAGCAGTTGGGGCGCAGGAAGGATGACCCGTCCCGCGTTCTCGCCGCGCACTTCTGCGCCAGCATGTTGCCGCAGGCGCACCGGGCGTTCGACATGGTCGCGAAGCCACAAGTTCCACTGATCGATTTCACCACAACAGAGGGATGGCCATGAGCCTGCTTGACACCGCACCCGGCACCGAACTGGGCCACTCTGACTGGTTCCTGATCGCACAGGACCGGATCGATACCTTTGCCGACGTGACCGAGGACTGGCAGTTCATCCACACCGACCCGGTGCGCGCCGCCGACAGCCCGTTCGGCGGCACCATTGCACACGGGTTCCTGACCTTGTCGCTGCTCAGCCGGATGTTTGG
Source organism: Pararhodobacter sp. (assembly GCA_020832545.1). Classification (GTDB taxonomy): domain Bacteria; phylum Pseudomonadota; class Alphaproteobacteria; order Rhodobacterales; family Rhodobacteraceae; genus Pararhodobacter. Next base: position 24,798 of record JAFIEK010000027.1, read on the forward strand.
TCAGGTGATGCCGGACATGGACGGGGCGCGCGAAAGCCTCAACTACGGGTTCGACACGCTGCGCTTTCTCAGCCCGGTCCCCGTGGGGTCACGGCTGCGCGGGGTGTTTACCCTGAATGCGTTCGAGGAACGGCGACCGGGCACGCGCCTCTTGCGGTTGGGTGTCAAGATCGAGATCGAGGGTAAGGAGCGCCCGGCATTGGCCGGCGAATGGCTGGTGCTGCTGGTGTACGGAGAACAGGCATGACGCAGGAGTTTGAGGGCCGTGTTGCCATTGTCACCGGTGCCGGGGCCGGGCTGGGGCGTAGCCACGCGCTGGGACTGGCGGCGGGCGGTGCGCGTGTGGTGCTGCTGGATCTGACACGCCCTGACGCCGTGGCCGATGAGATTACGGCTGCGGGTGGCGCGGCGCTGGCGATTGCTGCCGATGTGGCCGATCTGCCTTCGGTCGAGGCGGCGGTGGCCAGCGCAATGGCGCAATGGGGCCGGATCGACATTCTGGTTAACAACGCCGGTATCCTGCGCGACAAGACCTTCGCCAAACTGACGCCTGATAACTTCGCCAAGGTGATCGACGTACATCTGACGGGCAGCTACAACTGCACCACCGCGGTGTGGGACATCATGCGCACCCAGAACTACGGACGGATTGTTCTCACCTCCTCGGCCTCGGGGATTTTTGGCAATTTCGGTCAGTCGAATTACGCGGCAGCCAAGGCCGCGATGATCGGGCTGATGCATGTCCTGCATCTGGAGGGGCTGCGCCACGGTATCCGCGTCAACACGCTGGCCCCCACAGCGGCCACCGGCATGACCGAGGGGCTGATTGCGCCAGAGGATCTGGCGCTTCTGGACCCGTCCACCGTGACGCCGGGGCTGCTGTATCTGGTGCATGAGGACGCACCCTCGCGCATGATCCTTGGGGCCGGCGCCGGGGTCTTTGCCGTCACCCATATTCAGGAGACCGAAGGCAGCTGGTTGCCGCCCGAGGCGCGCACCCCCGCCGGTATCGCGGCTGCGATGGATCGCATCGATGACCGCAGCGATATGGCCGCCCATGACACCGCGCTTGATCAGACCTACAAATTTATCCGCCTCGCCCGTGCAGCGGAGCAGAGCGACAAAGCAGAGTAGCAGGCAATGTATCAGCGACTGCACCCTTTGCCCAAAAAGGCCTTTCCCTGGTTCATCGAAACCCAGTTGCAATGGACCGACTCCGATCTCTACGGCCATCTCAACAATGTGTCCTATCTGGCCTATTTCGACACCGCGCTGAACATGGCGCTTGTCGAACACGGTGCCTTGGACCCCACGCCCAGCGGGCAGGGGCCTATCGGGCTGGTGGTGCAGAACGGCGCGCAGTTCTTTGCCGAGGTCGCCTTCCCGTCGCGGTTGCATATCGGGGTGCGCGTGGAAAGCATTGGCCGCTCCAGTCTGACCTGGGGTTTTGGCCTGTTTGCCCGCGACGCTGCGCTATGTGCGGCGCGGGGGTATTTTGTGCATGTCTATGTCGACCGTGACACGCGACGCCCGCAACCGCTGGGGCCATCTCTGTCGCGCTGTGCCGAGGCCTTGTTTGTCGATCCGACGAGTGACCCTGCGACGGGGCAATAGCGCGCCCATACAACGCACAAAAAAATCACGCAGCCCTCTTGCATTTTCTCTTGCGCTGCCCAGTTATGTAAATGTAAATAACATTAACACCGCATGAAAGAGGAGACCTGCAGATGACGGCAATCGCAACATGGCCCGGACGGGCCGAAAGCTGGCTGGATGAGCGCGGAAAGCCCGCGTGGATCGCGGCCATGGTGGTCGGATTTATCGTGTTCTGGCCGATCGGCCTGGCAATTCTGGCGTATATGATTTGGGGAAAGCAAATGTTCGGAAGGTCATGTAAAGGTCGCAACCCAATGCATCGCGGTGCGATGACCAGCAGCTCGGGTAACAGCGCGTTTGACGCCTACAAGGCCGATATGCTGAAGCGGCTGGAAGATGAGCAGGCCGCCTTTGGCGCCTTCCTTGACCGGCTGCGCGAGGCCAAGGACAAGGCCGAATTCGACACCTTCATGGACGAGCGTTCGCGCAAGCGCGCCGAATCGGCCCAGCAGGGCGAGCCGGCATCCTGATCCGCCACTCAGACATGCGCAAACGCCCGGCCACCCAAGGCCGGGCGTTTTGCCTTACAGCGCCACCATCAGGCGCAGGGCGTCATGGATCGCAGCATGGGTGTTGCGTGCGGCCACCGCATCGCCGATGCGAAACAGTTGAAAGCGCCCCTGCGGATTTGGGCACAGGGTTTGGGGCCGGACGGCAACAAGAGCGGTGTGATCCACCGCGCCAAGGTTTGTTGATGCGGGTTTGAGCGCAAAATACAGATCCGCCAACGGGCTGGTCCCGTGATTGACCACCACCTGATCGACCTGCCTTTCCTGCCGCGCCGCGCCGTAATCGCTGCCAATCTCTGCCAGAAGCGCATTGCCCGCCCGCCGCACCGCGATTAAGCGCCAAGTGACTGTAAAGGTTACACTCCGACCTTGCAGCGCGCGCATATAGGGCACCAGGTTCATGCCCATGACCTCAGGGGCGAAGGCGCGATCCGGGGTCATCACCTCGACGCGCGCACCGGACTCTGCCAGCTTTTCAGCGGCCAACAAAGCGGTGTGGTCGCCCGCATCGTCAAACAGCAGCACATTGGCACCGGGCCGCGCATCGCCCGACAGGATATCCCAGGCCGAAACCACCAGATCCGCGCCCTCGGTGACCACATCGGTGCGCGGCAGGCCACCGGTGGCGATGATCACCACATCGGGCGCTTCGGCCATGACCACGGCGTCATCGGCCAGCGTGTTGAAAAGAAACCGCACGCCAAGTGCCGCGCATTCGGCCATGCGCCAGTCGATGATGCCCGTCATCTCGCGCTTGCGCGGGTGCAGCGCGGTCAGCCGGACCTGCCCGCCGGGCTGATCGGCGGCTTCATACACCACCACCTTGTGCCCGCGCCCGGCGGCCACGCGCGCGGCTTCCAGCCCGCCGGGCCCCGCGCCGATGATGACCACCTTCCGCGGTGTATCGCTGGGCGGGATTGTCTGTGGCAATGTGCCCTCACGCCCGGTGGCGGCGTTGTGAATGCACAGTGCCATGCCGCCCTGATAGATGCGGTCCAGGCAATAATTGGCCCCCACGCAGGGGCGGATACGGTCTTCATCGCGCGCCATGATCTTGCGCACCAGATGCGGGTCGGTCAGATGCGCGCGGGTCATGCCGACCATATCCAGCTTGCCTGCCGCGATGGCATGGCGCGCGGTGGCAACATCGGGGATGCGGGCGGCGTGGAGGATCGGAATTTCGGCGGCCGCGCGGATCTCGCCTGCGAAATCCAGATGCGGGGCGGCGGGCATGCCCTGAATGGGGATGACATCGGTCAGCCCTGCATCAGTGTCGATATGCCCGCGAATGACATTAAGAAAATCAACCATTCCTGAGGCCTTGAGCCGCTGCGCGATCTCCAGCCCTTCGGCGCTGGTGGTGCCACCGGGCAGGCGCTCGTCGGCGACATAGCGCAGGCCAAGGATGAAATCCTTGCCCACCCGGGCGCGTGCGGCCTTCAGCACCGCAAAGGCAAAGCGCAACCGGTTGTCCAGATCGCCGCCCCAGGGCGGGGGCAGATCATTGGTCAGGGGCGAGATGAACTGATCCATCAGATGGCCGTAGCACTCAAACTCCACGCCATCGACGCCTGCCGCCTTCATCCGCTCGGTGGCATCCGCGAAATCGGTGATGATCCGGTCGATATCCCAGTCTTCCAACCGTTTGGGGAAGGCGCGGTGCGCGGGTTCACGGGCCTCGGACGGTGCCAGAACCGGCAGCCAGTCGCCGGTATCCCAGCGGGTGCGCCGCCCCAGATGGGTGAGCTGGATCATCACCGCCGCGCCGTGGTCATGGCATTCATCGACCAACTGACGCATCCACGGCACAACCTCGTCCTGCCATGCGAGGATGTTGTTGAACGCGGGCGGGCTGTCGCGCGAGACGCTGGCGGACCCGGCGGTCATTGTCAGGGCGACACCGCCTTTGGCGCGTTCGACATGATAGGCGCGGTAGCGCTCTTTTGGCAGGCCGTCTTCGGCATAGGCGGGTTCATGGGCCGAGATGAACAGCCGGTTTTTCAGCGTCAGATGCTTGAGCTGGAAGGGCTGCAACAGGGGATCGGTGGACATCGGCATACCTCGCTTTGCCCCAGAATGACGCGCTGTGCGACTTTCTCAACCGCAAAACGGGCCATGCCATACCCGGTCTTGCCCCTTTTCCTTGGCGCAGTTTCCCGGCATGGTCGCGCGCGGCCACGGGCAGAAGGGGTGAAACATGCGCTGGCGCGATCCATATGCGGAACCGGGGCAGGTCGTGGGCCTGTTCGGCGGCTCGTTCGATCCGCCGCATCCGGGACACTTGCACCTCTCACGTCAGGCGATCAAGCGGCTGGGGCTGGATCAGTTGTGGTGGCTGGTCAGCCCCGGAAACCCCCTCAAGCCCCATCCGCCTGCGCCCCTCTCGGACCGGCTGGCGGCGGCGCGCAAGCTGGCCGACCATCCGCGCATCCATGTAAGCGATATCGAAGACCGGCTGGGCACCCGCGCCACCGCCGATACGCTGGAGGCGCTGCACCGGCGCTATCCGGGGGTGCGATTTGTCTGGGTGATGGGGGCGGACAATCTGGCCGGTCTGCACCGCTGGGGGCGCTGGAGGGCGATCATGGACAGCGTGCCGGTTGCGGTGTTCGCCCGTCCCGGCCAGCGTGTGGCCGCTTTGACCGCGCGCGCGGCGCAACAATACGCGCGCTTTCGTTTGGGTGAGCATGCAGCGCGGGCGCTGGGCCGGGCGGCGGCCCCGGCCTGGATTTATCTGGACATGCCGATGCGCCCGGATTCGTCCAGTGCACTCAGGGCACGGATGGACGCCGGCGGGGGTAGAAAAGTCCGGACGAAATGACATAGGATTAACGAAGAATTGTCATGCGGCCGACCTGCTTTGGTGGCAGCGTTCACCTTCGATTCTGTCGCCGCGTTTGTGCTTGCTGGTGCGCAGATGAACAGATTTGCGCCCTGTTTGTGTGCGTTAAGGAAGTGTCATGGTCAAAACCCCACCGCATCTGACCCGCCGCGCCCTGCTGGGCGCGCTCGGTGCGTCGCTTGCTGTTCCCGCGCTGGCACGCGCGCCCGAACGCTCGCTGCGGCCGTTGCCGCGCGCCAGTTCTCAAGCGGGCTCAAGGGGCGGCGCGCCTGCTGTGGCGGCGCAATCGGTCGAGCGGCTGTTGCAGCGCGCCAATCTGGGCGGGGCGACCGGGTTCATCGCGCTGGATGCCGAGAGCGGGGCGGTGCTGGAGGAACATGGCGCGGATCAGCCGCTTCCGCCCGCCAGCGTGGCCAAGGCCCCCAGCGCGCTGTTTGCGCTGCATGCGCTGGGGCTGGAGTACCGCTTCATCACCCGCATTCTGGCGCGCGGCGGCTCAATCTCGAACGGCGTTCTGCGCGGCGACCTGGTTTTGCAGGGCGGCGGCGACCCCACGCTGCAAACTGCCGAACTGGCGCGCATGGCCGATGCACTGATCCAGCAGGGCCTGCGCCGGGTCGAAGGGCGGTTTTTGCTGGATGATCGTGCCCTGCCGGCCATTCCGGCAATCAACCCCGAGCAACCGGTGCAGGCGGGGTATAACCCGGCAATTTCCGGGCTGAACCTGAACTACAACCGGGTGCATTTCGAATGGCGGATGACCGGCGGCCAGATGCGGCTGTCGATGGATGCGCGATCAAATCGTGAGGTGCCGGCGGTTTCGGTGATCAGGATCGAAGCACAGGACCGGGTTGCGCCGGTCTATACCTATGCCGAAAACGCAGGGCGCGAGGTCTGGACGGTGTCACGCCAGGCGCTGGGCAATGGCGGCTCGCGCTGGCTGCCGGTGCGCCGCCCCGGCGATTACGCGGGCGATGTACTGCGCGCGCTTCTGGCGACGCGCGGCTGCACCGTGCCTGCGCCACAGGCTGCCAGCGGGGCCACGGGTGGCGCGGTTCTGGCCGAGAACCGCTCGGCCCAGATGAGCGAGATGATGCGCGAGATGCTGCGCTTTTCCACCAACCTCACCGCCGAATGCTCAGGCCTGTCGGCGGCGCGCCGCCATGCGCCGGGCACCACGTCCTTGCCGCAATCGGGGCAGGTGATGGGGCAATGGCTGGCACAACGATATGGCGCGCAAGGGTTGCATTTCGTGGATCATTCGGGGCTGGGCGATACCTCGCGTGTTACTGCGCGCGCCATGGCCACCTTCTTTCTGGCCGCGCACCGCGAGGGCATTCTGCCCGGCCTTCTGCGCCGTCACACCATGCGCGATGCGCAGGGCCGCGAGGTGGACAACCACCCGGTTGCGGTGCGTGCCAAGACCGGCACACTCAACTTTGTCAGCGGGTTGGGCGGGTATGCCCGTGCGCCGGGCGGGCGCGAGATTGTCTTTGCGATCTTTTCCGGCGATACCGCGCGCCGCGCCGCCATCCCGGTGCAAAGCCGCGATCGCCCCCCCGGCGGGCAGGAATGGTCCAGGCGCGCGCGCGTTTTGCAACAAGGGCTGATCGAACGCTGGTCAGCCACTTATGGCTGACGGCGGGTTCGGGCTTCATTTGCGCGCGCGGGCGGGGTATCGGTAGCTCTCAGGCCCCCGCACCCGTGGTGAGTATATTCCCGTGATACCGACCGAGCTGTTTGTTCTTCTGGGAGGGGTTGGCCTGTTCCTTTACGGAATGCAGGCGCTGACCGGCGAGTTGAAGGTCATGGCCTCGGATCAGGCGCGCAGCGCCATCCGCCGCTTTGCCGGCCGCCCCGTATCGGGCATGGCGGCGGGGGCGGCGGTGACGGCGCTGATCCAGTCATCCAGCGCAACCATGGTGATGACACTGGGTTTTGTCGGCGCCGGGATCCTCAGCTTCAGCCAGTCGCTGGGCATCATTTTGGGCGCCAATATCGGCACCACCTTCACCGGCTGGATGGTGATGCTGCTGGGCGTCAAGATCAACCTGGGCACGCTGGCCTTTCCGGTCCTGTTCGCAGCCGGGCTGGTGCGCATTCTTGCCTCAGGCGCGGCGGCGCGGCTGGGTGGTGTGGTCGCAGGGCTGTGCTTGATCTTCATCGGGATCGATCTGATGAAGGACGGAATGGCGGTTTTCGACGGATTCCTGAGCCCTGAGAACCTGCCCACCGACACGCTTTGGGGGCGTTTGCAGCTTTTGGGGCTGGGCGTGCTGGTGACGGTGGTTACACAATCCTCCAGCGCCGGGGTAGCGGCGGCGATCGTGCTTTTGTCCGAGGGCCATGTCAGCTTCACGCAGGCCGCAGCACTGGTCATCGGCATGACGGTGGGCACCACATTCACCGGAATTCTGGCCAGCCTCGGCGGCAATATCGCGATGCGCCGCTCGGCGCTGGCGCATCTGATCTTCAACCTGACGCAAGGGTTGGTGGCCCTGTCGCTGCTGGATCTGGTGGTGCGCGGCATGGCTGCGGGGGTCTCGCTCGGTGATGGGCCGCTGGCGCTGGTGCTGTTTCACAGCGGGTTCACCATTGCCGGTGCGCTTTTGTTTTTGCCAGTCGTTGCGGTGTTTGCGCGGGGTGTGGAATGGCTGGTCCCCGACAAACCGTTGGCGATTGAACGCGATCTGGACCCACGTTTTCTGTCCGATCCGGCGGCGGCGCTGGATATGGTGCTGGCGGGGATGCGCCGACAGATTGCGGTGCTCTTTGGTCAACTGGGCGCGCAACTCGCCCCGGGACCACGGCCGCCCGCCAGCGCTGATCTGGCCGAGGACACCCGCGCAACCGATGCGCTGGGTGTGTATCTGTCACAAATTGCCCTGCCGGAACAGGACCCGCGCCGCCAAGAGCGCTATGGCGAGTTGATGGCGATCCTGGATCACCTGCGGCGGCTGATCTTTCGGGGCGGGCAGGGGGGGCGGCTGACGGTCGCGCTATACGAGCCGATGTTGCGGCGCGAGGCGCTTTACTTCGGTGCGATCCTGCGCGCAGTCGCGCAACTTGAGGCCGATTTCGTGCCGGGAGACGCCGACAAGGCGCAGGACCACGCCGAGCGCCTGTCGCGGCTGCACAGGAGGCTGGTGCGCGCGCAGGCGCGTCTGGCCCGGCGCGAAGAGCGGTTGCGCAGGCGGGTACTGTCAACCCATGCGGCCCCGCCCCGGCTGTTCGCCATCACCGATGCGATGCGCTGGCTGCGGCGCAGCAATGCACATGCCGAGCGCGTTCTCAATCACCTGCTGGCCGCCGAACGGCAAGCGATGGTGGCGCAGAAAGCGCCCGAACAGGGCGCAGATGATCCGCCTGCTGACGCCGCCTGAGCGCCGCGCTCAGCCGCGCATATGCCGCGCGCGCGCCCCGCGCTCGATAGCGGCGGCGTGCAGGCGGTCAATGTTCAGCTCAAAGCGCAGCTCTTCGAGAAACCGCAGCTCGGTCTGCAACAGCTTGCCATCGGCGGCAGCCACGTCGCAGGCCAGCGCATAGGCGGTTTCATAAAGCCGCTCGGGCAGGGCATCGCGCACCAGCCCGAACAGCGCATCCAGCCCGTCTTCTTCTTCGAACAGATCAAAGACCGTCTGCGCCACGATCTTCACGCGGTCAAAATCATAATCGGCAAAAATTGGCAGCTGGTTCACCAGCGCCTCGATGGCCAGAAGCTCGGCGGTGCGGATCTCGCTGTCGGCGACCGAGACAGCGATCAGCGTGGCGATCAGGCTGTCTTGCGGGGAAAGGGAAAACGGCGGCTGGGCCATGGGGCTGTCCTGTTCATAAGGTGTTCGGGGCAGAATATTGACTGCGACCGGGCCGGGCAATAGGAAGCGTGGCAGGAAACCCCTGCGCCCTGCCGGAGCCTTCCCCCAACCCCTGAGCGAAAGCAAGTGACATGACCTCTCTGCGCGATGCCGCGATGACCTCCAAGGCCTGGCCCTTTGAAGAGGCGCGCAGGCTGCTCAAACGCTATGAGAAGGCACCGCCCGCCAAGGGCCATGTGCTGTTTGAAACCGGCTACGGCCCCTCGGGCCTGCCGCATATCGGCACCTTTGGTGAGGTGGCGCGCACCACAATGATCCGCCGCGCGTTCGAGCTGATCTCGGACATTCCGACCCGGATGATCTGCTTTTCCGACGATATGGACGGGATGCGCAAGATCCCCGACAATGTGCCCAACCCCGCCATGCTGCGTGAGCATCTGCAACGCCCGCTGACCTCGGTGCCCGACCCGTTCGGCGAATTTGAGAGCTTTGGCCACCACAACAACGCCATGCTGCGCAGGTTTCTGGACACATTCGGCTTTGAATATGAGTTCATCTCGGCCACCGAGTTCTACAAGACCGGGCAGTTTGACGACATCCTGCTGCGTGCAGCGGACCGCTATGATGCGCTGATGGAGGTCATGCTGAAATCCCTGCGCGATGAGCGTCAGCAGACCTATTCGATCTTCCTGCCGATCCACCCGGAAACGGGCCGCGTGCTCTATGTGCCGCTCAAGGCGGTGAACGCCGTCGACGGCACCATAACCTTTGACGATGAGGACGGGCGCGAATGGACGCTGCCGGTCACCGGCGGGCAGGTGAAGCTGCAATGGAAACCCGATTTTGGCGCGCGCTGGGCCGCGCTGGATGTCGATTTCGAGATGTATGGCAAGGATCACAGTACCAACACGCCGATCTATGACCGCATCTGCGAGGTACTGGGCGGACGCAAGCCCGAACATTTCACGTATGAGCTGTTTCTCGATGAGAACGGCGAGAAGATCTCGAAATCCAAGGGCAACGGGCTGACGATCGATGAATGGCTGACCTATGCCGCAACCGAATCGCTGTCGTATTTCATGTATCAAAAGCCCAAGACGGCGAAGCGGATGCATTTTGACGTGATCCCGCGCGCGGTGGATGAATACCACCAGCAGTTGCGCGCCTATCCGGGCCAGACGCCGGAACAGCAGGCCGCCAACCCGGTCTGGCATATCCACGGCGGTAACCCACCCGAGTCGCGCATGGTGGTGCCGTTTTCGATGCTGCTGAACCTGGCCTCGGTCGCCGGGGCGCGGGACAAATCAGGGCTGTGGGGCTTCATCAAGCGCTATGCGCCCGATGCCAGCCCTGAAACCCACCCCGACCTTGACGCCGCCGCCGAATACGCGCTGCGCTATTTCCGCGATTTCGTAGCGCCCAAACGGGTGTTCCGCCTGCCCGACGATCAGGAACGCGCGGCGATGGAAGATCTGGCCGGGCGGCTTGAAAGCTGGGACGGCGGGCTGGACGGCGAGGCGCTGCAAAGCATGGTCTTTGCCGTGGGCAAGGAGCACGGGTTCGAGAACCTGCGCGACTGGTTCCGCGCGCTCTATGAGGTACTGCTGGGCGCATCCGAGGGGCCGCGGTTTGGCGGGTTCATCGCGCTCTACGGCATTGCCGAGACCCGCGCCTTGATCGAACGTGGACTGCTCGGCGAACTGGCCGCGCCGCAGGGTTGAGCGGGCGCTGACGGGCGGGCCGGGGCTGAGGGGCTGGCCGGGCAGGGGGGCGTTGCCCCCCTCTGGGCCCGCGGCCCATTCACCAACCAGGATATTTTCAAGTAGATGAAAGGGCCGCCTTTTCCGTTTGCCGGATGAAAGACGCCGCGCGTTCGGCGATCATCATGGTGGGGGCGTTGGTGTTGCCACCGATCAGCCGCGGCATCACGCTGGCATCGACCACGCGCAGCCCCGTCAGGCCATGCACCCTGAGTTGCGGATCGACCACCGCCAGCGGATCGCGGCCCATGCGGCAGGTTCCGACGGGATGGTAGATGGTGTCGGCGCGGTTGCGGATATCGGTTTCCAGCGCGGTATCGGACCCGTTATGCGGATAGAAGCGCTTGCCGCGCCAGGGGGCCAGCGCGGGGCTTTCCATGATCGCCTCCATCATCCGTGCCCCCTTTGCCATCAGCCCCAGATCGCGGGGGTCGGACAGGTAGCCGGGATCGATGCGGGGCGGGCTGGCCGGGTTGGCATCGCGCAGGCCGACATGGCCGCGCGAATGGGGCCGCAGCACGCAGACATGGCAGGAATAGCCGTTGGCGAGGTGGATCCTGCGCAGGTGGTCATCGACGATACCCACCACGAAATGCAGTTGCAGATCAGGCCGGTCGAGCGCCGGGTCGGATTTGAGAAAGGCCGCGCCCTCTGCCATGGGTGAGGCGAAGAGCCCCTCGCCCGTTCGCCGCCAGTCCAGCCCGGCGCGGATCAGGCGGGCCAGCCCCGCAGGGTTCAGCCCGACGACATCGGTACGCCGTGAGCGGTACGACATCACATAGTCGAGGTGGTCTTGAAGGTTCTGGCCGACGCCGGGCAGTTCATGAACCACGTCAAGCCCATGTGCGCGCAACTCATCCGCCGGGCCGATGCCCGACAGCATCAAGAGCCGTGGCGAGCCGAAGGCGCCGCTGGCAACGATCACCTCGTGCCGGGCGCGGGCCTGCAAGCGCCGTCCCCGGCGGCGGAACACCAGACCCGTGGCGCGATTGCCGTCCATCATGATGCGTTCGGCGCGTGCGCGGGTGATCACGCTCAGGTTGGGCCGCATCATGGCCGGGTGCAGCCAGGCAGCGGCGGCCGAGCAGCGTTCGCCCTTGCGTGGTCCCTGATGGAACTGAGTGACCTGATAGAGGCCCGCACCCTCCTGCTCGGGGCCGTTGAAATCGGCGTTGCGGGGGATTTGTAGGCCCTCGCAGGCGTCGATAAAGGCTTGCGTGATCGCCCTTGGCTGGCGCTGGTCGCCCACCTGCAACGGCCCGTCAGCCCCGTGCCAGTCGCTGGCGCCGCGCGCGTTGCCCTCAGTGCGCAGGAACCAAGGCAGGCAGTTGGCCCAGTCCCAGCCTTCTGCCCCGCCATTGGCCCAATCGTCATAGTCGGACGGATGGCCGCGAATATAGAGCATTGCATTGATCGCTGACGATCCCCCCAGCGCGCGCCCGCGTGGCTGGAACCCGCGGCGCCCGTTCAGGCCCGGCTGCGGTTCGGTGAACAGCGCCCAATTGTTGATTTTTGGCCGGCCCGAGACCATGGCCGCCACCATGGCCGGCGCGCGGATCAGAAAATCACGGCCCGCGCCCCCGGCTTCGATCAGGCAGACGCTGACTGAGGGGTCTTCAGACAGGCGCGCAGCCAGCACACAGCCCGCCGAGCCGCCGCCGGCGATGACATAATCGAATTCCATGCCCGATCCTCCGGCGCTCCCACCCGGGAGACGATAGGCGCGACGTGTTCACCGATCAACGGCTTTGTCAGCCCGCGAAGCCTGCCGCCAGACGGACCTCGCCGGTCACCTTGCCGCGCCAGTTGGTCTGCGGGCCGCCGAGGCGTTTGCGGGCCGCCGGATGAGCGGGATCCAGAACGCCTGCACGCGCCAGCAGGGCCACGATGGCCGCCTCTGCCCCGCGCGTGCCGCCATCGGCGATTTTCAGCGCGATTCCCAGCTTCTGGCGCGGCAGGATCGCCACAAAAACAGCATCGGCACCGGTCTTGATGGCCGCCCCGTCCCCCATGGCGCGCATCAGCTCTGTGCAGGCGCGCCCTTCACCGGCAACCATCTCAGGGTGGCGCATCATCGCATCGCGCAGCCGGACCATGGCTTTCTGCCGCGCACCGCCGCTGTCATCGGCCCCGGCGAAAGCGGCCATGGCGCGTGCCAGACCGCCAACCGTGCAAGCGAAATTGGGGGCTGAACAGCCGTCGATGCCGTAGCCGGGGCTGTCCTCAAGGGTCACCTCTTCAAACGCGGTGCGCACGGCGCGTTGCACCGGGTGATCAGGCTCCACGTACTCGGCATCGCCGCCCAGATGGGTGTTCAGCATCAAAAAGCCCGCATGCTTGCCCGAGCAGTTGTTGTGCAACTGGCAGGCCGCATCGCCGGTGCAGATCAGCCGGTTACGCTCAACCCGGTCAGAGGGCTCATGTGCGCCGCAACGCAGATCTCCCTCGCCCAGCCCCAGATCAGCCAGCCAGCGCTCTACCGCTGTGACATGCGCGCGCGCGCCCTGATGCGAGGCGCAGGCCAGCGCAAGCTGCGTATCGGACAGCGCAGCCCCCGCGCCGCTTTCCAGCAAGGGCAGCGCCTGAATCATCTTGCAACTGGAGCGCGGGTAGATCACCGCCTGCGGATTGCCCCAGCTTTCCACCACCGCGCCCGTGGCATCGCAGATCACAGCATGCCCGCTGTGCAAGCTCTCAAGCTGTTCACCGCGCCAGATTTCCACCATCGGCACCAGCCCCTGAGCGACGTCCGCCATGCAAGTTCCTTCACAGTTACGCAATATTCCGCCAACGGGGGTTTCTAAGCGCCCCGGATTCGCGTTAAGACACTACCCGGCAAGCCCTCGATGTGCCAGACCAAAGCCAGTGCGTCATTCCTGTGACACTTGGCAAGGTTCAGGGCACAGGGCGTATGAAAAGTGAATTCGCTGGAGGCTGTAGGGCAGATGGCACGATGGTACAAAGCAGGCGCGGCCGCACTGGCAATGGCCGCGCTTTCGGTGGGCGGCGCAGCGGCGCAGGAATCAACCAATCGCGTGGCGGTTGAAACGGCCTGGAGCGTTTTTGTCGATGGTAACCCGCGTGAATGCTGGGCGGTTTCTGCGCCCAGCGAAACAGTGAACACGCGTGACGGACAGCCCGTTCAGGTGCGGCGCGGCGATATCTTGCTGTTCGCAACCTACCGGCAGGGCGGCTCGGCGGCGGAAGTGTCGTTCACCGGCGGCTATCCGTTCGCCGAAGGGTCCACAATTGAAGTGACGATCGGGTCAGACACGTTCCAGCTGTTCACTGACGGTCAATGGGGCTGGGCGGCGTCACCTGAAGATGATGCGCGCATCCTGGCAGCAATGCGCCGGGGTCAGAACGCTGTGTTGACCGCCCGCTCGGCGCGCGGAACGACGACACGCGACACCTTCTCGCTGTTCGGCGTCACCGCCGCAACGGAAGAGGCAGAGCGGCGCTGCAACGATTAATTTGTCCGCCTGAATGCGGGCAGACGCGAATTTACGCCGCCGGGCTTCTCTGCCCGGCGGCTTTCATCTATATACGACGCTTGTTTCCCCGGAGAGGCGCATGACTGCCCAAACCCTTAACGCACCGATCACCCAGGATGTGCTGACCCTGCCCCGCAAGGCGGTTGAAGGGGGCAAGCGCAACCTCATCGGCCTGACGCGCCCGCAACTGCGCGCCGCGCTGATCGAAGCCGGTACATCTGAGCGGCAGGCGAAGATGCGCGAGGGCCAGGTCTGGCAATGGCTGTATCACTGGGGCAAGCGCGATTTCGCGGCGATGACCAATCTGGCCAAGGATTACCGCGCGCTTCTGGCCGAGAAATTCACAATCGAGCTGCCTGAAATCGTCAGCAAGCAGGTGTCAACCGACGGGACGCGGAAGTACCTGCTGCGCATCAACGGCGGGCATGAGGTGGAGACCGTATATATCCCCGAAGAGGGGCGCGGGACGCTGTGTATTTCCAGTCAGGTGGGCTGCACTCTGACCTGCTCATTCTGTCATACCGGCACGCAAAAGCTGGTGCGTAACCTGACCGCCGCCGAGATCGTGGGTCAAGTGATGATCGCGCGCGATGATCTGGGCGAATGGCCCGAGCAGGGCGCGCCGAAGAACGAGACGCGGCTGATCTCGAATGTCGTGCTGATGGGGATGGGTGAGCCGCTTTACAATTTCGAGAATGTGCGCGACGCAATGAAGGTGGTGATGGACAATGAGGGGCTGACCCTGTCACGCCGCCGCATCACGCTGTCCACCAGCGGCATCGTGCCCGAGATTGCCCGCACCGCCGAAGAAATCGGCTGCCTGCTGGCCGTCAGCTTTCACGCGACCACGGATGCCGTGCGCGACAGGCTGGTGCCGGTAAACAAGAAATGGAACATTGCCACGCTCCTGGACACGCTGCGCGACTATCCGCGCCTGTCAAACAGCGAACGGATCACGTTTGAATATGTGATGCTCAAGGGCGTGAATGACAGCGACGAGGATGCGCGGCGGCTGGTGCAGCTGATCAAGGGTATTCCGGCCAAGATCAACCTGATCCCGTTCAACGAATGGCCCGGCGCGCCCTATGAACGCTCGGACTGGGCGCGGATCGAGGCATTCTCAGATATCATCTTCAAGGCAGGCTATGCCTCGCCCATCCGCACCCCGCGCGGCGAGGATATCATGGCCGCCTGCGGGCAGCTGAAATCAGCGACCGAGCGCGCCCGCAAATCGCGCGCGCAGATCGCCGCCGAGGCCGGGGTCTGACGATGATAGGCGGGGTCTTGCTGCTCATCGTGATCGGGGCGGCGGCGGGGTATGTCGCCTCAAGGCTGATGCGGGTGGCAGTGGATCTGCCTACCGCGATGGGAATTGGCGTGCTGGGGGCAGTCCTCGGTGGTCTGGGGCTGCGCCTGCTTTTGACGACCGGCGGCTGGCTGGTAACCTTTGTGCTGGCGCTGCTGGGCTCGCTGGCGCTGATCTGGATCTGGCAGAAGTTCACCACCCGCCGCTGAAGGCCCGGGCAAGGCGACCGGGGCGGCTCCCGCCCGTCGGTTGCCGCATCAAAGATGCAGCACCTCCCGTTGGGCCGGGCCGCGCGGCTACGCCACGCGGCCTCAGGGGGCAAAGCCCCCACCCTGATCCGGTCAGTCGAGCCCGCGGGCTGCATTCTTGGGGGTCAGCAACCCTTTCTGGATCGCGAAGACGATGGTCGCCACGCTCAGCCCCACAATGTCGGATGTCCAGCCACCGGCGATCATGCCCAATGCACCTGCCAGCGTCAGCACCCGCAGCGCGCGGTTGAGTGGCCCGAACATCCAGCCCTGCACCGCCGAGGTCATCAGGTAGATGCCAAAGAGCGCGGTGACAAAGACGTGCAGGATATCCAGCCAGTGCCCCTGCATCAGCATCGGCGCCGAGTAGAAGAACATGAACGGCACGACAAAGGCCGCAAGCCCGATCTTGAAGCTTTCCACCGAAGTTTTCATCGGATCCGACTGGGCAATTGCCGCACCCGCATAGGCCGCAAGCGCCACGGGTGGTGTGATGGCCGACATCACCGCATAATAGAAGATAAAGAAGTGCGCCGTCAGCGGCTCAATCCCCATGCGGATCAACCCCGGGGCGATCACCGCCGCCGCGACCGCATAGGCAGCCGTTGTCGGCATTCCCATGCCCAGAATGATCGCCACAAGCATGGCAAAGAGCAGCGCCAGAAACTGGCTTTGCCCGGCAAAGCCCAAGAGCAGTGATGAAAACCGCACGCCGATCCCGGTCAGCGCGATCACGCCGACGATGATCCCTGCCGCGGCACAGACAGCGACCAGTTGCAGCGACATGCGCGCGGCGATCTCCAGCGCGTAAAGGATTTCCTTGACCAGCATCCGATGCGGGGTCAGCCAGCTGACCACCGCCGCCGCGCCCATCGACAGTGTGCCCGCGCGGATGACGGAATAGCCCATGAACAGCGCGCCGATCAGGATGATGATGGGGATGAAGAGGAAGGCGCGGCGGGCCAGCACCCGAAACTCGGGCAGCTCATTGCGGGGCAGCCCTTTCATGCCCTTCTTCAACGCCTCCTTGTCGACCATGAAGTAGACAGACAGGAAGTAAAGCGCGGCCGGTATGATCGCTGCTATGACAATATCGCGGTAGGGGATGCCGGTGATCTCGGCCATGATGAACGCGCCCGCGCCCATAATCGGCGGCAGGATCTGCCCGCCCGACGAGGCCGCAGCCTCGACCGAGGCCGCCGTCTGTGGCTTGTAGCCCACCTTCTTCATCAGCGGGATGGTCAGCGAGCCGGTGGACACCACGTTGCCCGCCGAGGTGCCATTTATCATCCCCATCAGCCCCGAGGCGAAGACCGCCACCTTGGCCGGCCCACCGCGCGCGCCACCGGCGGCGGCGAAGGCAAAGTTGACAAAATACTCGCCCACCCGGCTGGCCTGAAGGAAGGCCGCGAAGGTGATGAACAGGATGATATAGGTTGACGAGATTGCCGTGGTCGGCCCCAGAATGCCGTTGTCGGTATAGATGAAGGCGAAAAAGCGCGCGGGCACATAGCCACGATGGTTCAGCACGCCCGGCAGCCACGGGCCGACAAAGCCATAGGCCAGAAACGCCCCCACGATGATCACCAGCGCCAGCCCGGCCAGACGCCGTGTCAGTTCAAGGATCAGGATGATCCCGGCGATCGAGGCCCACATATCATTGGGATGCGGAAACACCTGCGCGCGGGTGCGCAGGAAATCTGCGTGCAAGATGATATACAGACCCACCGTCAGCGCGGCGAGCGCCAGCAGCGTATCGGCGGGGGAGAGGAAATTCTTGTTGCGCTGCGGTGCCATCCACGAGGCGATGAGCGCGATGACTGTGCCCGCAATCAACGGGTAGCCAAAAGTAGTCAGATGTTTGGCCGGAGGAGAGCCGGTGGTGATCAGATCGCTGGCTGACCACATCAGCAGCAACTGGCCGGTGGCCAGTAAAAGCGCCGCGCCGCCGACCAGCAGCAGTGCTTTTTCAATCAGCGAGAGGGGGCTTTCGGCGCCTGAATCCGGCAGGCTGCGCGCACCAAACAACAAAAAGCCAAGTGCCAGACCGCCCGCGACATGGATCAGCCGGTAGACCCAGGGCTCCAGCGGGTAAAGGTTCATCACCGCGATATGAAAGGTGGTGTAAAGTATGCACAACGTGGCCACCACAAGGCCCAAAGAGCCGCCGAACACGCGCTGGTTGCTGGTGACGATTTCGCGATCGACTCCGGTGGCGATCATCTCGGGCTGGGCGGCGTCGCCCGCCTTGGTTTGGTCGGCATTGGTTTTCGTGGTTTCGGCTGACATCCGGTTTCCCCCCCCCGTTGTTCAAAGTGGGCCGGGGGGCAATTGCCTCCCCGGCCCGTAAGTTGCGCTCAGGTGTTGGACCTTCAGCGCAGGTTGGCGGGAACTTCGATGCCCTGCTCTTCGTAGTACTGGATCGAACCGGCGTGGAACGGCAGGAAACCATTGTTGGGCATGGCATTTTCGATCAGCGTGGTGGCGGCGGCGGCGTGGATCTGACGCATCCGGTCGTTGTTTTCCAGCACCAGTCGCGTGATCTCATAGGCCAGGCTGTCCGGCATGTCGGCGCGGGCAATGGCGTAGTTCCACATTGCGACTGACTGCTGGTCTTCTTCTTGCACGGTATAGGTGCCTGCCGGGATGGTGAATTGCGCCACCTCGGGATGGGCCTCAAGGATCGTGGCCAGTTCTTCCTCAGTGAAGCCGAAAGTCACCACATCGGCCTCGGCTGCAAGCTGCGAGAAGGCACCGATCGGCAGACCTGCGGCAAACAGGAACGCATCAACCAGACCATCCTTGAGCTGGCTGGCGGTATCGGCAGCACCTGCGTTCGAGACATTGGCGCTCACGCCCAGCGTTTCCATGAAGCGCGGCCAGTAAGTGCCGGGCGTGCCACCTGCGGGGCCCACACCGACCCGGCGACCCGCCAGATCAGAGACCGAACTGATCCCCGAGCCACGCAGCGCAATCCCCTGGAAAGGGGTTTCATACATGGCAAAAAGCGCGCGGATGTCGGTATGTTCCAGCCCCGGAGCCAACTCGGACACGCCGGTCCAGGCTTCATAGGCCGGTCCCATGGTCACAAGGCCGATGTCCTGATCACCCATCTGGGTGAGGGTCACGTTCTGCACCGGGCCGCCGGTTACTTCGCCAGACGCGTTGATGCCCAGTTCTTCAGCCAGAAAGCCGGCAAGGCCGTTGCCATAGACGAAGTAGACACCGCCCTGGCTGGCGGTGCCAACGGTGAGCGAGCTGGGCCAGCCCGAGCGGTCCTGCGCGGTTGCGGCAGTGGCGGAGATAAGCGCGGCGGCAGCCAGCGCGGCAAAATTGGTCAGTCGCATGAAGTCCTCCCATGGACGTTTGTGCGGTTGCGCAATAGGCAGGCCACCTCCTCTGACGGCCCGCAAGCGTGCGCTATGGGGGCGTGGTGCGACGCAAAAGGCAACCGGCAGGGCGCGGGTTGCGGCAGATAGTTCGGGGATCAGGTCCGCACGATGGGTGGAAACCCACCCATCGTGCCAGATTGCGGGTGGATATCCGCCCAAGCGGCGCTCAACCGTCGGCGTAGTGGGCCTCAGCCATCGGCGTAGTGGGCTTTGTCGATGCCGTGCTTTTGCATCTTCTCGTAGAGTGTCTTGCGCGACAGACCGAGCGTTTCATAGACCGGCTTCAGACTGCCACCATGCGCGATCAGTGCG
The DNA here is from genome assembly GCA_020832545.1 of Pararhodobacter sp. Classification (GTDB taxonomy): domain Bacteria; phylum Pseudomonadota; class Alphaproteobacteria; order Rhodobacterales; family Rhodobacteraceae; genus Pararhodobacter. Next base: position 44,132 of record JAFIEK010000027.1, read on the forward strand.
CGCACGATCTCGGTGCGCTCGAAAGCGGCCACCCGTTCGGCAAGTTTTTCGCCCAGCTTTCCGGCCTGTGTATCAGGATCGGCGGGGTCGTTGCGGGGGTCAGGTGGCGGGTCCAGCCCGATCCCCAGCGCGAAGCGGTCGGCAGCGTTGCGCAGCTCGCGCACATTGCCGGGCCAGTCGCGCGCCATGATCTCGCCCAGAAGCGCGGGCGGGGGCGGCGCCGGGTCAACCCGGTGGCGGGGGGGGGCCTCGGCCAGCAGGCGCGCGAACAGGATCGGAATATCCTCGCGCCGGACGCTCAGTGTCGGGATGGCCAGATGCACCACATTCAGCCGGTAGAACAGATCCGCCCGGAACCGCCCCGCCGCCACCTCATCCTCAAGCGGTGTGCGCGATGTGGCGATGAAGCGCAGGTCCAGCGGGCGTACTTCGTTTGAGCCAAGGGGGGTTATGGTGCGCTCCTGAATGACCCGCAGCAGCTTGCCCTGCAACCCCATCGGCATCGAGCCGATGTCATCAAGCAGAATGGTGCCGCCGCGCGCATGTTCAAACTTGCCGTAGCGCGCCCGCAGCGCACCGGGAAATGCCCCGGCTTCATGTCCGAACAGCTCGCTCTCGATCTGTGTTTCAGGCAGGGCGGCGCAATCGAGGGTGATAAAGGGCCGCTTGCCGCGCGCCGACAGATCATGCAGCGCGCGTGCGACAACCTCCTTGCCGGTGCCGGTCTCGCCGGTGATCAGCACATCGGTTTCCGACGGGCCGATGGTGCGCAACCGCCGCCGCAGGTCGATCATGGCGCTGGAGCGCCCCACCAGTCGGTGCTCCAGATCGTCAGCCTGCCCGGCCGCCGCACGCAGCACCCGGTTTTCCAGCACCAGTCGGCGATAATCCAGCGCGCGAGCTACGGTTTCGGCCAGTTGCGAGCCCGAAAACGGCTTCTCGACGAAATCATGCGCCCCTTCGCGCATCGAGCGCACTGCCAGTTGCACATCGCCGTGGCCAGTGATCAGGATCACCGGAATTTCGCGGTCAATCCGGTGAACCAGCCCCATCAGGCTGATCCCGTCCATCCGGGGCATGCGGATATCGCTGATGACAATGCCCTGAAAGCCAAAGCTGACCAGCGCCGCCACATCCTCAGGCTGATCAAGCGCGATCACCTCGAACCCGGCCAGTTCCAGCGCCTGCGCGGTGGACGCGCGCAGGTCGGCGTCGTCATCCACCAGAATTAACCGGCCCTGATTCATGCGGCTTCCTGCTGATCGGGCTGGGCCAGCGGCAACGTCAGGGTAAAGACCGCCCCGCCATCGGGGGCGTTGGTGGCGGCCAGCGTGCCGCCGAAATCATGCACGATGTTGTAGGAAATCGACAGGCCCAGCCCTAGCCCCTTTCCCACGCCCTTGGTGGAAAAGAATGGGTCGAAAATACGCTCGACCAGCGAGGCGGCGATGCCCGGGCCGGTGTCGGTGATGCTCAGCACCGCGTGCCCGTTGTCGGTGCGTACACTCAGCCGGATCTGGCGCTGCGGCTGACCATCCAGCGCATCGATGGCGTTGGACAAGATGTTCACCAGCACCTGTTGCAGCCGCACATGGCCCGCGCGCACATGGATCGGGGTTTCGCCCAAGTCGTTGATCAGCGTTACCCCGCTTTCCGTCAACCGCCACCCCACGATCTCGATGGCGGCGGTCAAGGCGTCATGCAAAGGCACGGCGCTCAGTTTGACATTCGGTTTGCGGGCAAAGTTGCGCAGGTGCTTTGAGATGCGGCTCATCTTTTCGACAAGGCCGACAATGCGGCCGATATTGGTGTTGGCCTCGTCAATGCGGCCCCGCTCGATCAGCAGCTGCGCGTTCTCGGCGAAATTGCGCGCCGCCCCCAGCGGCTGGTTGAATTCATGGCTCAGCGCGGCTGACATCTGCCCCAGCGCAGCCAGTTTGCCCGCCTGTACCAGTTCGTCCTGTGTGGCGCGCAACCGGGCCTCGGTGGCGCGGCGCTCGGTGACTTCGGCTTCAAGCTGGCGGTTGACGGTTGCCAGTTCCTTGGTGCGCTCGCGCACCCGCTGTTCCAGTTGCGCCTGCGCGGCGGCCTGCAAGGCAAGGCGTTCGCGCAACTGGGTCCGGCGCTGGACCACGATCACCGCGCCCAGCCCGGCCAGCCCGGCCAGCAGCCCCGCCACCGCCACCAGCGTCAGCGCCTGAAGCCGCGCACCGTCAGTCGAGACCAGCACATGCACTGTCCAGTCGGCATCCGGCATGCTGACCGAGCGGATGATATATTCGCCCGCCTCACCCTCATCGCTGCCGATCCGCCACAGCCGGGTATCGCCGGGACCGCTATGGATGGTGAGGGGCAGGGGGTGGACCGGGGCGTTGGCGTAGCGGCGCGTGGCCTCGGTGCGGGCGATGCGTTCAGGTGTCAGGGGCAGGGTGGCGCCAAAGGTCCAGTCGGGGTGCGAGGACATGAAGATGATGCCTTCGGGGTCGGTGACAATCACCTCATAGTTCGAGCCGCGCCAGCCCTCTTCGATCGAGTCCAGATCGACCTTGAACACCAGAACACCGGCTGTTTCCCCGTCAACCTCGATCGGTGCACCAAAGTAATAGCCGCGCACCAGCGAGGTGGTGCCCAGTGCATAGAACCGCCCTGCGCCATGACTGAGAGCGTCGCGAAAATACGGGCGGAAGGCGAAGTTTCCGCCGACGAACGAGATGTCGGTGTCAAAATTGCTGGCCGCCAGCGTATTGCCGTCAAGGGCCATGAGATAGACATCCGACGAGTCCAGCAGCCAGTCGGTATCGCGCAGATACTGGTTGGCGGCGTCGATGACATCGGGGTTGCCGGGGCTGCGCAACAGGGCATGGATCACGGCTTGCTGGGCGATCAGCGCAGGCAGTCTGTCAAAGCGGCGCAACTGGCCGCGCAGGGCCGCGACGGCCAGATGCAGCGTATTCTCGCCACGCTGGGCGAGCTCGCCCAGGGCTGCGTTGCGGGCGCGCTCATAGCCCAGCTGACCCAGGGTCAGCGCCAGTACCAGCCCCAGCAGGGCCAGCGCCGCCCACACGCCGCGCCTGCGCGCGGGCGTCCCGGGTATCGCTGTGGTGTGCGGCGTGATCTCGCGCATCAGGTTGCTATAGCATGGGCGAAGCAAAAACCAAGCGTGACAGGTGCGGCTTCAGGGTGACAAGGGCTGCCTGGAACGCACCGGCGCCATGGGGGCGCAGCCCTTTGCGGCCGGCTTGCTTAACCCGATTCCCAAAGGGCGTCTGCCGGTTCACCCGGCGACATTCACTCGTTCGGGCGCACCCGCGCGGCGGATTTGTCGGCAAAGGCGGCGAGTCGGCCGCGCGCAGCCGGTTGGGTGTTGACGATTCCGGCCACCACCGATTCCGCATAGGCAGCATCGAGCGCTGACATGTTCTGCATATGGCTGATCGCCGAGCAGATGGCGAAATTTGACAGCGGCGGGTTTGAGGCAGCGGCTCGGGCGATCTCATACGCTCTGGCCTCGCTGTCTGGGACCAGATACTGCGCCAGCCCCACCGCGATGGCCTCATCGCCCTGATAAACGCGCCCGGTCAGCATCATATCGATCATCCGCGCCTTGCCCACCAGATCGGCCACGCGGATCGTCGCGCCGCCGCCAGTGAAGAGGCCCCGTTGCCCCTCGGGCAAGGCGAAATAGGTGCTCGCATCAGCCACCCGGATATGCGCCGCCGAGGCCAGTTCCAGCCCGCCGCCGACCACCGCGCCTTTCAGCGCCGCGATCACCGGCACGCCGCCGTACTCCATCTTGTTGAACGCCTCATGCCAGCGCAGGCAGATATGCATGAAATCTTCCGGGCGGCGGTCCTCGGCGTGGTGTTCCACCAGATCGAGCCCGGCGCAGAAATGCGTCCCCTCAGCGCGCAGCACCGCCGCGCGGACGCCCGCGCGCGGCAAAAGCGAAAACACATCGATCAGATCCTCGACACAGGCGGCGTTGAGCGCGTTGCGCTTTTCGGCCCGGTTGAGCGAGACGGTGGCGATGCCGTCCTCGTCCACGCTCACGGTGAGATGGCTCAGTGACAGGTCTTCGATGCGTTTCATACGGTGTGCCCCTCCTGAAGTAGCATTCTGTCTAGTGCCATTGCGGCAGGCTTGTCCATATCGCAGCAGCCTGGTTCAGGGCCGGGGCTGTTTACGCTCTGGCCCCGCGTGTCGTTCCAAGGCAGACTGGGTCCGATCACCACCGGAGGCCCCATGCATTTCACCCGCCTTGATCCAACCCTTGCCCAACCGCAAACCGCCGCCCCCCCACCTGACCGCCTGATCGAAGGCAACCCGGTCTTTACCAGCTGGGATATCGAGGAGCGCGATGGCCTTTATGCCGGTATCTGGCAATCCACCCCCGGCGCATGGCGTGTGGCGTATGAGGAATGGGAGTATTGCCGCATCCTTTCCGGCCATTCCGTTCTGGTCGAAGACGGCGGAGAAACACACCAGTTGCGCGCGGGTGACAGTTTCCTGATCCGGCCCGGCTTTCGCGGGGTCTGGCGGGTGGTGGAGACCACGCGCAAGGATTACGTGATCCGCACCTGAGGGCCGGAGAAGGGGGGCTGCCTGCCCCCCTCGGCCTGCGGCCTCACCCCCCGGGGCGTATTTCAGGCAAGATGAAAGGGCGACCGGGGGCACAGGCCCAATGCGCGTCTGTACACTTTTCCCTGCCGCGCAACCTGCTATGTAGCCTTGAACCGTATTTCTTGCCGAAGGCAGACCATGCCCGAGACCTTCCGTCTGACCCTTGCGCAGCTCAACCCCACTCTGGGCGCGCTGGATGCCAATGCCGACAAGGCCCATGCCGCCTGGCAGGCTGCAAAGGCTGCAGGGGCTGACATGCTGGCGCTGCCCGAGATGTTCCTGACCGGCTACCAGACGCAGGATCTGGTGATGAAACCGGCCTTTTTGCGCGACGTGGCCGCCACGCTGGAGGCTCTGGCCACGCGCTGCAGTGACGGCCCCGTCCTGGGGATCGGCGCGCCGTTCGCCGATGCCTCAGGCCTTTACAACGCCTGGCATGTGCTCAAGGGCGGCAAGGTGGTGGCGGTGGTGCGCAAGCATCATCTGCCCAATGACACTGTCTTTGACGAGATGCGCCTTTACCGCGCCGGTGATGTGTCCGGCCCTTACCGGGTGGGGCCGCTGCGCATTGGCACCCCGGTGTGTGAGGATGCCTGGCATGACGACGTGGCCGAAGCGCAGGCCGAGTCCGGGGCGCAGATCCTGCTGGTGCCCAACGGCTCGCCGCATGCGCGCGGGCGTTTCGACGTGCGCATGGCCCATATGGTGGCGCGGGTGGTCGAGACTGGGTTGCCGCTGGTCTATCTGAACATGGTGGGCGGTCAGGATGATCAGGTGTTTGACGGCGCCAGTTTCGTGCTGAACCCCGGCGGCAAGATGGTGGCGCTGCTGCCCGGTTTCGAGGAGGCACTGGCGCATCTAGATTTCGAGGACACGCCCGAGGGCTGGCGCGCCCACCCTGCAACACTGGCCCCCATGCCCGAGCCGCTGGAGCGCGATTACCACGCCATGGTGCTGGGCACGCGCGAGTATCTGCACAAATCGGGGTTTCAGCGGGTGGTGCTTGGCCTGTCCGGCGGGGTGGATTCCGCACTTGTGGCCGCCATTGCCGCCGATGCGTTGGGGCCAGAAAATGTGCACTGCATCATGTTGCCGTCGCGGTTTACATCCGAGGCCTCGCTTGCCGATGCCGCAGCCGTGGCGCAGGCGCTGGGCTGCAAGCTGGACAGTGTGCCGATCAGCGCGCCGCAACAGGCCGTGAACGCGACGCTGGCCCCACTGTTTGCGGGCCTGCCGGAAGACGTGACCGAGGAAAATATACAGTCGCGCCTGCGCGGCCTGATGCTGATGGCGATATCGAACAAGACCGGGGCCATGTTGCTGACCACCGGCAACAAATCCGAGGTGGCGGTGGGCTATGCCACGATCTATGGCGACATGAACGGTGGCTTCAACCCGATCAAGGACCTCTACAAGACCCGCGTTTTTGACACCTGCCGCTGGCGCAACGCTCATCACCGGCCCTGGATGCAGGGGCCCGCGGGGGTTGTCATCCCGGCACAGGTGATCGACAAGCCGCCCACTGCCGAGTTGCGCGAGAACCAGCGTGACGATGACAGCCTGCCGCCCTATCCGGTGCTTGACGCCATTCTTGAGGGTCTGGTGGAGCGCGATGCCTCGGTCGCCGATCTGGTGGCTGAGGGGTATGAGCGTGATACCGTCAAGCGGGTGGAACATCTGCTTTACATCTCTGAATGGAAGCGTTTCCAGTCTGCCCCCGGCGTACGGCTGACGCAGAAAGCCTTCTGGCTGGATCGCCGATATCCGATGGTCAACCGCTGGCGCGACAATAGCTGATCCTGCCCGTGCGCGGCTTCGCCGCAACAGGCGGCGTGCTCTGCGCGCACGGGGCTTTTCTTGACACCTGTGAAACGCTACACTGACGCAAAATTCCGCTTCGGCTCGATACCGGGTGGAGAGAAAAGCCGGTGCGTTGGCAGGCGCAAAACCGGCAGCGAGGGCAGAATGGCAAGAGCAGATCACAGGGGCGTTTCCTTGCACGCGGGGCTGGCGTCAGCACTGGCGCTGGGCATGGTTTTGGGCGGATGCGCAATGTCGCTTCCGGGCGGCGGCGCACAACGCGCGGGCAGCGGGGTGGACATGCTGACCCCGACCGGGCGCTCCGTCGAACGCGATACCGAGGCCCCCGAAGTTTTCAGCATGGAAGAAAGCGGCTTGTGGGACGGGCGCCCCTCGCTGGGCGGTGTCTGGGTGGCGCATCCAGGGGCCGAGAGCCCCGAGCGGGTGCTGATCCGCAACACCCAGAATGGTGAAACCGTGATCGGTGCCTTGTTCAGGCGCGAACGCGACAATCCCGGGCCGCGCTTTCAGGTGTCGTCCGAAGCGGCGAATGCGCTGGGGATACTGCCCGGCGCACCGACCACGATCAGCGTGGTGGCGCTGCGGCTGGAGCAGATCGAGATGGAGCCGTCCCGCCCGGCGGATGATGTCGCTGGCACGACCGGGGCTACCGCTGATGAACCCGCGCAGTCCGGAACGCCAGCAGGACAGGTAGAGATCGCAACACTTGAGGGTGAGGATACGCCACGGCGCGGGTTCTTGTCCGGACTGTTCGGCAGGGGATCATCCGAGCGTGCAGAGGAGCCGGGAATAGCCGAAACCGCGCTGGCCCCGAGCGAAGCCTCAGAGGCCGCACTGTCAGAGCCCGCTGTCGCCGCACGACCTGAAACGCAGCCACAACCGCAACCGCAGGAGCAAGCGCAGACCCAGCCGCGGCGTGGTCTTCTGGGCATCTTCAGCCGCAGACAGCCCGAGCCGGAACCACTGAGCGCGATGATTCCCCTTCCGGATGACGAATCGCCCGAGGCAACGGCAGCCCTGACAGCAACCCCGACAGCAGCCACGACAGTCGCCCCGACGGCAGCCCTGGCGGCCAGCACGCTTGACCGGCCCTTCGTGCAGATCGGTATCTTCAGCGTGGAAAGCAACGCCACCAATGCGCGCAATCAGATGCAAAGCGCCGGGTTGGACGCCGAAATCCGGCGCGGGCGCGCAAATGACCGCGAATTCTGGCGCGTCGTGGTCGGCCCGGCCCGGGATACGGCTGCACGTGGGCAGGCACTGGAACGGGTCCGCGCCATGGGATTTGCGGACGCATACGCAGTTGTGCGCTGAGCGGGTTTGAATTCCGGCTCCGGCTGGGGCAGATTGACGCCTGAAACGGGCGGCACGGTGTGCCGCCCAACTGATTGCAACGGAGTTGCCCCATGTCCTTCACCCGCTTTCACGCAATCCTGTCGGGTGCCTTTGTGGCGCTAAGTGCCTTCGCCGTGCAGGCGCAGGTCGCCTATGAGGGGCGTGCCCCCAATATTCTGGTGACCGATTTCAACACCGGACAGATCCTTGTTGACCGCAATGCCGATGTACCGCTGCCACCAGCCTCGATGTCGAAACTGATGACGCTGAACATGCTGTTCGAGGCGATTGACGACGGCCGGGTGGATATGGACACGACCTTCACCGTCTCGGAACGTGCGCATGCGATGGGTGGCTCGCGCATGTTCCTCGAAACACGGCACAGACCTACCGCCGAAGACCTGATCCGGGGTATCGCGGTGCTTTCGGGCAACGATGCGACGGTGGTGGTGGCCGAAGGGCTGGCCGGCAGCGAAGAGGCATTTGCCCAGCTTGCCACCGCCCGCGCGCGGCAACTGGGGATGACGAACACCACGCTGCGCAATGCCTCGGGCTGGCCAGACCCCGAACACCGCATGAGCCTGCGCGACCTCGCCGTCCTGGCACGCCACCTTCTGGAAGAGCATGGCGCGTACTATCCTTATCTGGCCGAGCGCGAGTTTACATGGAACAACATCACCCAGCCGAACCGGGTGCCGCTACTGGGTGCGGGGCTGGGGTTGGACGGGCTCAAGACGGGGCATACCAGTGAAGCGGGCTATGCCCTGACCGGATCGGCGGTGCAGGGTGACCGGCGTGTGATCTTCGTGTTCTCCGGGCTCGACAGCGAACGCGAACGCACGGAAGAGGCAGAACGCATTATCAATTGGGCGTTCCGCCAGTTCGCCGAACAGCGCATCGCGGATCAGGGGCAAGTGCTGGCCGAAGCCACGGTCTGGATGGGGGACGAGCGCAGCGTGGCACTGGTCGCCCCGCGCGACTATGACATTCTGGTGCCGGTCTTCACCGAAAGCGAGATCACTGCGCAGGTGGTCTATGACGGTCCCATTGCCGCGCCGATCACCGAGGGGCAGGAACTGGCGCGGCTGATCGTCTCGGTTCCGGGCTCGTCGGATTTCTCACTGCCTTTGGTGGCGGGCCATGATGTTGCCGAGGGGGGCTTTGTGCCGCGCATGCGGTCGGCGGCGACGGTTCTGGCGGGGCATCTGGGCCTTGTGATCCAGTGACGGTGTTCGTGGTTTGCGTGCGGAGGGGGGGGGGGGGGGGGGGGGGGGGCCCCCCCCCCCCCCCCCCCCCCCCCCCCCC
>JAFIEK010000078.1 GCA_020832545.1 Pararhodobacter sp.
TTGCTCGTATAGGTCTCCCCCCCGGCGTCACGCACCCCCACGGCGACCGCGCATGTAATGCCTGAATGAGGGGGCCGCCGCCCATCCGGGCGGCGGCTTTTCATGCCTGCCTCACCCCTCCAGTATTTTGCGCAACCGGCCGAAGCTTTCGCCTGAATTCACGGCGTCGCGCCCGGCCATGAAAGCATCCAGCCGGGGCCAGAGCTTGATTGCCCGGTCCGTCAGCGGGTCAGAGCCCGGCGCGTAGAGCCCCGCCTGCACCATCATTTCGGCCCGCTCATAGGCGCCGATCAGTCGCCGCGCCTCGGCAATATAGGCGTTCTCGCCCGGCGTGGCCGCCGCAGGCAGGCTGCGCGAGACCGAGCGCAACAGATCAATCGCCGGGAACCGCCCGCGCTCGGCAATCGAGCGCTCCAACACCACATGCCCGTCGAGCACGCCACGCAGAATGTCGGCCACCGGCTCGTCCATATCCGAGCCAGCCACAAGCACGGTGAAAAGGGCGGTGATGTCTCCCTGCCCGTCCTCGCCGGGTCCGGCACGCTCGGCCAGAGCCATGATCTGATGGGCGGTCGAGGGCGGGAAACCGCGCAGGCTGGACGACTCGCCACCCGCCAGTGCGATCTCGCGATGCGCCTCGGCGAAACGGGTGATCGAATCACACAAAAGCAACACATGGTGGCCTTCATCGCGGAAATGCTCGGCCACCGACATCGCCGTCAGCGCCGCCCGCCTGCGCGCCAGGGGCGACAGATCTGACGTGGCCGTCACCACGACAGAGCGCGCCAACCCCTCCGGTCCCAGCACCTCCTCAATGAATTCGCGCAGTTCGCGCCCGCGCTCGCCGACCAGCGCCAGCACCACCACATCCGCTTCAACACCGCGCGCCAGATCGCCCAGAAGAGAGGTCTTGCCGACACCGGACCCGGCGAACAGGCCGATCCTCTGGCCGCGCACAATTGGCAGAAGGGTGTTGAACGCATCCAGCCCGGTGCCCAACCGGCCGCCCAACCGCTTGCGCCGTGCAGCTGGCGGTGGCGGCGCGCGCAGCGGGCGCGGGGCTGAACCACGCGACAGCGGCCGACCATCCAACGGCGCGCCATATGGATCGATTACGCGACCGATCCAGCCTGCGTCCGGCGCGATGTGGTTGCGCCCCAGATGCTCCACCCGGTCGTCGATGGACACGCCCTCTACCGGCCCTTCGGCCAGAATTTCCGCGCCGCGCCGCCCCAGAACCAGAATCTCGCCCCCCAGCACCTGACCGTCACGCCGATGGATCATGACGCGGTCCCCCAGTCGCGAATGCGCGGACAACCCCCGCGCAATCAGGATACCGCCCCGGGTTTCACTGATGCGGCCAAAATGGCGGATCGGGCGGATGTCGGACAGCTCAGCCAACAGCGGATCGAATACAGACATGCGTTTTCTCCGTCACCGAGCGCCGTGGTGACGCCTGATTACGGTTTCTAAACGAATCAGCCTTAAAGCTTCGTGTAGACCAGCCGAGGGAGAAGCCCCATGTTCGATAGTCTGGAGATCCTGCGCATGGCGCAGGCCTATGCAACCCATGCCGGCACCCGCCAGCAAACGATCGCGCAGAACATCGCCAATGCCGACACACCCGGCTATCGAGCGCGCGACGCCATTGGTTTTGGCGATTACTTCCAACGCCTTTCCGAAAGCCCTGGCATTTCCGCTCAGCGCCCTGCCGCATTGACCCGCGTGGACGCCAACCCGGTCAGCCGCGCGCCTGACGGCAACACGGTCTCGGTCGAACATGAAATGATGCGCGGCGCCGAGACCCGGCAGCAGCATGAACTGGCGCTGGGGATCTATTCCATGGCGCGGGATCTGCTGCGCTCCAGTATCGGCAAATAAGGATAGCCCGGATGACAGACCTGTCACGCACACTCGCACTCTCGGCCTCGGGCATGCAGGCGCAATCAACCCGCCTGCGCCATGTCTCGGAAAACCTCGCCAATGCAGACACACCCGGCTACCGGCGCAAGTCCATCCCGTTTGAACCCGCGCGCCTGCAAGGTGATGGCTGGGCGCAGGCGTCAGGCGTGCGGGCGGGCGCGCTGGCACTCGATCAACGCGAATTGCCCCGGATTTATGATCCCGGGCATATCCTGGCCGATGAAAGCGGCCACTACGACGGCTCGAATGTAGATCTGATGATCGAAATGGCCGACGCGCGCGAAGCGCAGCGCTCCTATGAGGCGAACCTCAGAATGTTCGATCAGGCGCGGCAAATGTCGCAAAGCCTGATCGGGCTTCTGCGGCGCTGACGACGGCGCCTTTTGAACGCAAGGAGACTCCAGAATGGAACTGAACGCCCAACTCGCCGCCCGATCTTACGGCGCAGCCCGTCCCCTGACGGCCCCTGACCCAACCACCGGCTTGGCATCCGGGGCCCGCACCACGCTCGGACAATTCGCCGAGAATTTTTCGACGGTTCTGGCACAAGCTGAAACCACCGCGCAGGATACGATGCTGGGAGATGCGGATCCGCATGCCCTGGTCACCGCATTGTCGGAAGCCCAGCTTGCCGTGGAAACAACGGTCGCTGTGCGTGACAAAGTGGTCGAGGCGTATCTCGAAATACTGCGCATGCCGGTCTGATCATGAATGAGGTCGTCTTCTTTGACACCCTTCGCCACGGCCTGTGGGTTGCGGTGGTGATCTCGGCACCCATGCTGGGCGTAGCGCTGATCGCAGGGCTGAGCGTGGGGCTTGTTCAGGCGCTGACATCGGTGCAGGAAATGACGCTCACCTTTGTGCCCAAGATCATCGCCATGCTGGCAGTGTTCTGGGTTTCAATGAGCTTCATGTCCGGCATGCTGGTGGAGTTCTTTCAGGCCGGGATCATCCCGCTTGTGGCGGGAAACTGAACAATGGTGAACCCCGTTTATACCACGCTCACGCGCCAGTCCGGACTGCTCCGCGAAATGCAGGTGGTGGCGCATAATGTCGCCAATCTGTCCACCGCCGGGTATCGGCGTGAAGGCGTGATCTTTACTGAATACGTCCGCAATCTCGGCAACACCGAAGAGCTGCTGTCGATGGCAGCGGCCAATGCGCGGCAGACGGTTCAGACCCAGGGCACCCTTAACCAGACCGGCGGCACTCTGGATCTGGCGATCGAAGGCGATGGTTTCTTCGTCGTCGAAACCCAGCAGGGCGACCGGTTGACCCGCAATGGCCACTTCGCCACCAATGCCGAAGGCGAGATGGTCACCAGCGATGGCTATCGCCTGTTGGATGACGCCGGTGCACCGCTCTTCATTCCGGCCGAGGCGCATAGCATCACCATTGGCCGCGACGGCACGGTATCAACCGAGGATCAGCCTCTGGGCCAGATCGGCCTGATGCGGCCTGAAGACCCTTCGCAGTTGCGCCGCGCCCGGGGCACCTTACTGGAACCGACAGGAGGCCTTCTCCCAGCCGATGACGCCATCCTGCACCAGGGCTTTCTTGAGGAAAGCAACGTCAATCCGATCAGTGAGATGGCGCGCATGATCGAAATTCAGCGCGCCTATGAGATGGGACAGAAGTTTCTTGAACGCGAGGATGAGCGCGTGCGCGCTGTCATCCAGACCCTCGGACGATAAAGGAGTTTCCGATGCGGGCCTTGCAAATTGCAGCTACCGGAATGAGCGCCCAGCAGATGCGGGTAGATACTGTCGCCAACAACCTCGCCAACATGAGCACCACCGGCTACAACGCCCGGCGCGCGGAATTTGCCGATCTTCACTATCAGCAGTTCACCCGCGCCGGATCGATCTCGTCATCCGACGGCACCATAGTTCCCACCGGGGTGCAACTGGGGCTGGGTGCTCGCCCGGCTTCCGTTGCAATGCAGATCGCGCAGGGCGCGCTTGTGCAGACCGGCGGCGATCTGGATCTGGCGATCGAGGGGCGTGGCTGGCTGGAGGTGACTTTGCCTGACGGTCGCGCAGCCTTTACCCGGGACGCGGCGCTGAAACGCAACGGTGACGGGCTGATCGTCACCTCGGATGGCTACGAAGTTGCGCCCGGCATCGTGATTCCGCCCGAGGCACGCAGCCTGTCGATTAACCCCGAAGGCGAGGTCTGGGCCTATTTCGATGACCGTGTGCAACCAGAGCGCCTTGGCCAGCTCACGCTGGCAGGCTTCACCAACGACCGCGGGCTGGAAGCGCTGGGATCAAACCTCTTTGTCGAAACCGAGGCGTCAGGGCCGGCACTCGTCGGCAACCCGGGCGAGGACGGGCTGGGCACCCTGCGCCAGGGTTATCTTGAGGAAAGCTCGGTTGACCCGGTTCGCGAACTCACCGAAATGATCAAGGCCCAGCGCGGCTATGAGTTGAACGCCAAAGTCATCACCGCATCCGACCAGATGCTGGCTGCCACGACACAGGTGCGCTGATGAGGTTGCTGGCCTTTCTTATGCTTCTCGCCGTGCCGCTGCCCGCACTCGCCGATATCCTGGTGACCACCCGCACACTGCGCGCTGGCACCGTGATCGGCGCCGATGATCTCGCTCTCCTGCGCGGCACGTCGCCGCCTGGGGCCGCCACAAACCCTGACGACGTGACCGGAATGGAAGCGCGTGTGACACTCTATTCCGGCCGACCGATCCCGTTGGGCAGTGTGACCGAGCCCGCTCTGGTCGAGCGCAACCAGCTGGTGGCGCTGCTCTTTCACCACAACGGGCTTGAAATTCGCGCCGAAGGCCGTGCGCTGGGCCGGGGCAGCGAGGGAGAGAACATCCGGATCATGAACCTCGCCTCGCGCAGCACAGTCAGCGGCCGGGTCGCCGGGCCTGGCCTCGTAGTGGTCCATCCGTGACCGCCCGGAGCCCGCGAGACCACGCAATACGGAGATTGCCCATGCAACCTGCCCAAGCCTTCGTGATCCTTGCATCAGCCATCGTGCTTGCAGCCTGCGAACCTTTGTCGCATGTCGGCCGCGCTCCGGACTTCTCGTCACTGGAACCCCGGCGCGAGCATCATGCGCTCTACAACGTCCCGCTGCCCGAACAGACCGAGGTGCAACGCTCCACCGATGGCGCCTCGCTCTGGTCGGCGGGCCAGCGTTCGCTTCTGGGCGACAGACGGGCCAGTCGGCAAGGCGACATTCTGACGGTTGTCATCGAGATTAACGACCGCGCCGAAATCTCCAACACCTCGGCACGCGGGCGCACCGGGTCGCAAAGCGCAGGCATGCCCGAGATGTTCGGCCTGCCCGGCGCAATCGACCGCCGGCTTCCGGGTCAGCTGTCGCTGTCGCGTGGGATGGAACTGGAAAGCGCCAGCAGCTTCCAGGGCAGCGGCTCGGTCAGCAGAAACGAACGCCTGACCCTTCGTGTGGCAACCACGATTGTCGAGCGTTTGCCCAACGGTGTCATGCAGATCGAGGGCAGCCAGGAGGTGCGGGTCAACAACGAACTGCGCGAACTTCTGGTCACCGGCTACATCCGCCCCGAAGACATCTCGCGGCGCAACGAGATCCCTTATGACCGCATCGCAGGTGCACGCATTTCCTATGGCGGGCGCGGGCATATCTCACAGATGCAACAACCCCGGTACGGTCAGCAAATCGCCGAAATCTTCCTGCCCTTCTGAGAGGTCACAATGAAGAAACTCCTGCCAGTCATTCTTGCCCTCGTCGGCCTTCTGGCCGGCGCGGGGGCGGGCTGGACGCTGCGACCGGGTACCGGGACCGGTGACCCCGAGAATGCGCCACACTACAGCCCCGCCCCCTCTCACACCGAGACCCTGCGTTTACCCGGCCAGTTCGTCGTACCGATCCTGGACGAAGGGCGCGTGCGCTCCCTGGTGGTCATGAGTCTGGCGCTGGAACTGGCAGAGGGGCACGGCGTATCCCTGCAAAACCAGGAAGCCCGGCTGCGCGCCGTCCTGCTTCAGGTGATGTTCGACCATGCCAATATTGGCGGCTTTGAGGGCGTGTTTACCAGTGGCGAAGCCCTGTTGGCACTGCGCCGCACCCTGCGTGAGGCCGCACGCGAAGAAATCGGCGCGGCCCTGCATGACGTTCTGATCACCGAGTTGCTGCGGCAGGAAAACTGATCAGCCACACTGGCCGGACAAATTCAAAAAGCCGTGCGGCAGGATTCGCCCAATTGCAGTCCGGCACCGCACCCGGTGCCGGGCACTGACACGCCCCCCACATCAACAGTCAGCCTTGAAGCGTTCGCACGCCAAACCCCTCATTGCGCGCCTGCATCGCACCGACAGCGGCGATGGCCCCTGCGGCGGTGGTGAAGTAAGGAATCTTGTCCATCAGCGCAACAGATCGAATGGCGCGGCTATCGGCAATGGCCTGGGTGCCCTCGGTCGTGTTCAGAACCAGCGCGATGTCGCCATTTTTCATCCGGTCAACGATATTGGGCCGACCCTCATAGACCTTGGCAACCGGCGTTGCGGCAACGCCCGTCCCCTCCAGCCATTTGGCCGTACCACTGGTCGCCACGATCTCGAACCCCATGGCCTTCAGGTCCTGCGCCGCCCGGGCCATACCCTCGGTCTTGTCGGTATCCTTGATCGACACAAACACCCGCCCGGCCTCTGGCAGCATGGTCCCAGCGCCCATCTGCGCTTTCAGAAACGCCAGCGGGAAGTTCCGGTCCCAGCCCATCACTTCTCCGGTCGAGCGCATTTCCGGCCCCAGCAACGTATCGACACCCGGAAAGCGCGCGAAGGGCAGAACCGCCTCTTTCACCGAGAACCACGGCGTGATCGGGTCGGCCAGCGTCAGCGGGTCGGCCAGCGGCAAATCGGTATCAGGGCCGACTCCCGCCGGATAGGGCGCGCGCATGGGGAAGCCCGACAACTTTTCACCCGCCATCAAACGCGCGGCAATCGAGGCGATGGCACTGTCGGTGGCCTTGGCAACGAACGGCACGGTGCGCGAGGCGCGAGGGTTGACCTCCAGCACATAGATATCGTCGCCCTTGATCGCGAATTGCACGTTCATCAGGCCAACCACGTTCAGCGCCAGCGCCATCTGTGCCGTCTGGCGCTTCAGCTCATTCACCGTATCCATAGAGAGCGAATGCGGCGGCAGACAGCAGGCGCTGTCGCCCGAATGTACGCCAGCCTCCTCGATATGTTCCATGATCCCGGCCACATGCACCGCTTCGCCATCGCAAAGCGCATCCACATCCACCTCGATCGCGCCGGACAGATAGCTGTCCAGCAGCACCGGGTTCTTGCCGGACACGTCGACCGCACTGGTGATGTAGCGCTTGAGCTGATCCATATCGCGCACAATCTCCATCGCGCGTCCGCCCAGCACATAAGACGGACGGATCACCAGCGGGAAACCCACGCGCTTGGCAATCTCGATCGCCTGTGCGTCGGACGAAGCGATGCCGTTGACAGGCTGTTTCAGCCCCAGGTCATTGAGCAGTTTCTGAAAGCGTTCGCGGTCTTCGGCCAGATCAATGGCATCGGGCGAGGTGCCGAGGATCGGAATACCCTCTTCATAGAGCGCGTTGGCCAGTTTCAGCGGCGTCTGCCCACCAAACTGTACAATCACGCCGTGCAAGGTGCCATTCGTCTGCTCGACGCGCAGAATTTCCATGACATGCTCAAACGTCAGCGGCTCAAAGTATAGCCGGTCCGAGGTGTCATAATCGGTCGACACCGTCTCAGGGTTGCAGTTGATCATGATGGTCTCATAGCCTGCATCGGTCAGTGCGTAACAGGCATGGCAACAGCAATAATCAAACTCGATCCCCTGCCCGATCCGGTTTGGCCCGCCACCCAGAATCACCACCTTCTTGCGGTCCGATGGCCGCGCCTCGCATTCCACATCGCCCATCGCAGGTGCCTCATAGGTGGAATACATGTAGGGCGTCTGTGCCTCAAACTCGGCGGCGCAGGTGTCAATGCGCTTGAAGACCGCATTGACACCCAGCCCTTGGCGGGCGCGGCGCACTGTGGTTTCGTCCAGATCGGTCAAGAGGCCCAGCCGGGCATCGGTAAAGCCCAGCATCTTGAGCGCGCGCAGCCCCGCGGCGTCGGCGGGAAGGCCGGCCGCGCGTATCCGGCCCTCGGCCTCGACAATCTCGCGGATGCGCGACAGGAACCAGGGGTCAAAGGCCGTGGCGTGCCGGATCTCATCATCGCTCAGCCCCTCGCGCATGGCCTGCGCGATCAGGCGCATCCGGTCAGGGGTCTGCACCGAGATCGCCTTGATCACCGCCGCCTTGTCCGGCGCGCCGGGAATGGCAATCTCATCAAAACCGGTCAGCCCGGTTTCCATACTGGCCAGTGCCTTCTGCACCGATTCGTGGAAGGTGCGCCCAATCGCCATTGCCTCACCCACCGATTTCATGGCGGTGGTCAGTTCCGCCTTGGACCCGGGGAATTTCTCAAACGCAAAGCGCGGGATCTTGGTGACCACATAGTCGATCGAGGGTTCAAAGCTGGCCGGCGTGACCTTGGTAATGTCGTTGTCCAACTCATCTAGAGTATAGCCCACCGCCAGCTTGGCTGCGATCTTGGCAATGGGGAAGCCGGTGGCCTTGGACGCCAGCGCCGAGGATCGGCTGACGCGCGGGTTCATCTCGATCACCACCATGCGGCCATCCGCCGGGTTGATCGCCCATTGTACGTTCGAGCCGCCGGTTTCCACCCCGATCTCGCGCAGAACGGCGATCGAGCCGTTGCGCATGATCTGGTATTCCTTGTCGGTCAGCGTCAGTGCCGGAGCCACGGTGATGGAGTCGCCGGTATGCACCCCCATCGGATCCACGTTTTCGATGGAACAGACGATGATCGCGTTGTCGGCCTTGTCGCGCACCACCTCCATTTCGAATTCCTTCCAGCCCAGAAGGGATTCGTCGACCAGAATCTGTGCCATCGGCGATGCCTCAAGGCCCGAGCGGCAAATCCGCTCGTAGTCATCACGATTGTAGGCGACGCCGCCGCCTGTGCCGCCAAGCGTGAACGCCGGACGAATGATCGCGGGCAGGCCCACATAATCAATCGCCGCCATCGCTTCGGTCACCGCGGCGTTGATATCATAGCGTCCGTTGGGCAGTTTGGGCGCGGCGATGATGGTCGCGCGGGGGTTCGCCAGCCCGATCCGGTCCATCGCCTCGCGAAACAGCTTGCGGTCCTCAGCCATCTCGATGGCCTGCCGGTTCGCACCGATCAGTTCGACCCCAAACTCCTCCAGCACGCCCATATCGGCCAGTTCCAGCGAGGTGTTGAGCCCCGTCTGCCCGCCCATCGTCGGCAACAATGCGTCAGGGCGTTCCTTGGCAATGATCTTGGCCACAATCTCAGGTGTGATCGGTTCAATATAGGTGGCATCAGCCAGGCCCGGATCGGTCATGATTGTGGCGGGGTTCGAATTGACCAGGATCACCCGGTAGCCTTCCTCGCGCAAAGCCTTGCAGGCTTGTGCGCCGGAATAGTCGAATTCGCAGGCCTGTCCGATAACAATGGGCCCCGCGCCGATGATCATGATGGAGTTGATATCGGTTCTTTTCGGCATAGCGGCCCCCGTGCATGCTGAGACGCGCTTGTCCGGATAGCCGGACAGCGCGCAAATTGAGGCGGGTTATATCCGGCGCGGGGGGCGGCGCAAGCCCTGTTCGCCTCTGATGCGGCGTTGCAGCATGAACTGGCGCTGCTTCATCTTGCCGAAAATACGCTGGGGGGTG
This sequence comes from Pararhodobacter sp., assembly GCA_020832545.1. Taxonomy (GTDB): domain Bacteria; phylum Pseudomonadota; class Alphaproteobacteria; order Rhodobacterales; family Rhodobacteraceae; genus Pararhodobacter. Next base: position 9,686 of record JAFIEK010000078.1, read on the forward strand.
AATTCGCGCGCCAGCGCGAAGAGG
>JAFIEK010000079.1 GCA_020832545.1 Pararhodobacter sp.
GCGCGCCGGCGGGGGGCGGGCGGGGGGGGGGGGCGGCAAACTTCGGCGGGCGCCCCCCCCCGGGTGGGGGGGGGGGGGGGGGGGGGGGGTCATGCCGCGCCCGGCCTTTGGCAAGTGTCAGCGTCCGGCCTCAGCCGCCCGAGCGCTCAAGGCAGCCCGGGGTGATGTTGTTCTCGGCGGCAAAGGCCAGCGAGTCTTCCATCACCATTTCCATGATCAGGTCACGGTCCGGCGAGATCCAGTCAGTGATCAGGTTCCATTCACGGGCGTTTGCGTCCCACTCCTGAATCAGGCCCTGGCCGGTGCCGCCGTGGTTCTCACAGCTGACCTCGAACGGGGGGCCGAAGTTGGGCAGGCCCAGTTCAACCATCCGCTCTTCACTGATGACCAGATTGGCCATGCCGTCACGCATCATCGCCGGAGTGATCTCGGCCACTCCATGGATTTCCTGCGCCGTGCGCGCGGCTTCGACCGCCAGCATCGCGGCATACATTCCGCGCGAATAGAGCACGGTGCCGATCTGGTCGCCGGCACCTGCGGTAAGGCCCGGGTCGATGACATACTGCTGCATGTCGTCATAGATCGGATAGTCGCGGCCCGTGCCGTGCATCGCCAGCGAGCGATAGCCATGCGCACCGGCACCGGCAGGGATCACATCCTGCTCAGAACCAGACCACCACACGCCGATGAAGTTGTTCATGTTGAAGCGGATGTTGGCCGCTTCCTGAACCGCCACGGCGTTCATCACGCCCCAGCCCCACATCAGCACATAATCCGGGCGTTCGCGGCGGATTTGCAGCCACTGGTTCCCTTGCTCCTGGCCCGGGCTGTCCACGGCGATCGAGGTGAACTGAAAGCCCAGCTGCTCAGACAGGCGCGTCAGCGTCGGGATCGGCTCGCGGCCATAGGCCGAGTTGTGGTAGAGCAGCGTAATCTTCTTGCCGTCCAGATCACCGTCGTTCTCTTCCAGCAGGTAGTTAACGATCACCGAGGCGCCGTCCCAGTAAGTGCCGGGATAGTTGAAGATCCAGTTGAACACCTCACCGTTCACCGCCGATGTGCGGCCATAGCCCATCGAATGCATCGGAATGCGGTCTTCGGTCACGCGCGGGATAAGCTGATAAGTGATCCCGGTTGACAGCGGCTGGATGATCAGCGGGCTTTCGCCGCGGATCGCCTGATAGCATTCCACGCCGCGCTCGGTGTTATAGGCGGTTTCGCATTCGGTCTGACGGATCGGCACACCACCGATACCACCATCGCGCTCGTTGATCAGGGTCAGGTAGTCCGAATAGCCATCAGCAAAGGGAATGCCGCCTGCGGCGAAAGGCCCGGTGCGATAGCTCAGAGACGGGAAATGCAGCGTCTGCGCAAGAACGGGCGCAGCAGCTGTCATGGAAACCGCAATTACAGCGGCCAGTTTGATCATCTTCATTGGTTCTCCTCCCATTGGATGATGACAGTTCACTTTCAGACAGATCCCGCCCCGCTCAGTGCGGGAAGGGCCACAGACGCAGCTTGTCCTTGATAGTGCGCCAGAGCGCGGCCAGCCCATGCGGCTCCAGGATCAGGAAAACAAGGATCAGCGCGCCGACGATCATGATCTCCAGATGCGCGGCAAGGTCGGTGGACCAGCCGAACTGGTTGACCAGCAACAGCTTGAGCAGCACCGGGCCCACCACCAGAAAAGCTGCACCAAGGAATGAGCCAAGGATGGAGCCCAGTCCGCCGATGATCACCATGAAGAGCACAAGGAACGACTTGTCGATCCCGAAAGCCTCGCCCGCTTCAGCGGCACCAAGATAGACCGAAAAGAACAACGCCCCCGACACACCCACCAGAAACGAGGACACGGCGAACGCGCTCAGTTTCGCCATCAGCGGGTTCACCCCGATGATCTCGGCGGCGATATCCATGTCGCGGATCGCCATCCACCGGCGCCCCAATGTGCCGCGCGTCAGGTTGCGCGCCAGCCACGCCAGCGCCACAACGAATGTCAGGCACACCAGATAGACCGTCACCGACGAGGCCGATGGCCCGGTCACCGGGTAGCCGAAGATCGAACGTGTGGGCGCCGAGATCATGCCGGTGGGCGAATAGTTGAAAAACCACGGCGTGCGGGTGAACAGCCAGATCAGAAAGAACTGCGCCGCCAGCGTGGCCACGGCCAGATAGAACCCCTTGATGCGCAGCGAGGGAAGGCCAAACAGCACCCCCACCGCGGCCGTCACGAGGCCAGCCAGCAAGATCACGAAGACAATGTTCAGCCCCGGCATGCCCACCATCAGCTTGTAGCAGGCATAGGCGCCCACAGCCATGAAGGCCCCGGTGCCAAGGCTGAGCTGGCCGCAATACCCGATCAGGATGTTCAGCCCCAGCGCCGCAATGGCATAGATCAGGAACGGCACCACGATCGAATTGGCCCAGTAATCATTGATGAACATCGGCACCACCAGAAAGGCGACGGCGAGCACCAGATAATAGCCATAACGGTCGAACCGGATGGGAAAGGTCTGGTTGTCAGAGGCGTAGGTCGTTTTGAAATCGCCCGCTTCACGGTAAAGCATATGTCAGACCCTCTCGATGATCTTTTCGCCGAACAGACCCTGCGGCCGGAACAGCAGGAAGGCGAGTGCCAGCATGTAGGCAAACCAGTTCTCGGTCGCCCCCCCGATGAAGGGCTGCATGAAGAAGTCAAAGAGCTTTTCACCCACTCCGATGATCAGCCCGCCGACAATCGCCCCGGGAATGGATGTGAAGCCACCCAGAATGAGCACCGGCAGCGCCTTGAGCGCAATCAGCGACAGCGAGAACTGCACCCCTGATTTGGCGCCCCACATGATCCCTGCAACCAGCGCCACGATCCCGGCGATGGACCAGGTCAGCACCCAGATAAAACGCAGCGAGATCCCCACCGACAGCGCGGCCTGATGGTCATCGGCCACCGCGCGCAGCGCCCGGCCTTCCTTGGTGAACTGCGAGAACAGGACCAGCACGGTCACCAACACCGCCGCAATGCCCAACGCATAAAGATCCAGCGTATCCAGATAGAAACCGTATCCGAACCACCCGAAGGTCAGGTCATCGACCGCCCCCGACATGCCTTGTGGAATACCGACATCCAGCCGCTTGACCTCGGCCCCCCACATCAGATCGCCCAGCCCCTCAAGGAAATAGGCAAGCCCGATGGTGGCCATGAACAGGATGATCGGCTCTTGATTAACCAGATGTTTCAGCACGATACGCTCGACCAGCCAGGCGAACAGGATCATCACCGCGACAGTCGCCGGAATGGCCAGAAGCGTGGGCATGTTCCAGCCGAAGTAGTGAATGCGCGTGCCCAGAACAGCGTTGATCAGATGCGCGAACGGTATCTGCCCGTTCTGAAACCCAACCAACGTCAGCGCCGCGAACAGCGCCATGACCCCCTGGCTGAAGTTGAAGATGCCCGAGGCCTTGAAGATCAGCACGAAACCCAGCGCCACCAGCGCATACATGATGCCGGCAGTCAGGCCGTTGAGCGCAGCCTCCATCGCAAAAAGAAGTGTATCAGGCATCGCTGCCGCCCCCCGTCGAATTGTGTTTACGTCCCGCCCGGTCAGTCATGCGCGACCCCCAGATAGGCGTTGATCACTTCCTGATTGTTGCGCACCTCATCGGGCGTGCCGTCACCGATCTTTTTGCCGTAGTCCATCACCACCACGCGGTCGGACAGGTCCATCACCACGCCCATATCGTGCTCGATCAGCACGATGGTGGTGCCGAATTCGTCATTCACATCGAGAACGAAGCGGCACATGTCCTCCTTTTCCTCGACATTCATGCCCGCCATCGGCTCATCCAGAAGCAGGATCTCTGGTTCCGCCGCCAGCGCCCGCGCCAGTTCCACGCGCTTTTTCAGGCCGTAGGGCAGCCGTGCCACCGGCGTTTTGCGGATGTGCTGGATTTCCAGAAAATCGATGACCTTCTCGACCTTTGCGCGATTTTCCTCTTCCTCGCGCGCCGCCGGGCCCCACCATAGCGCCTGCTTCAGAAAGCCCGCGTTCATATGGTTCAGCCGCCCGGTCATGATGTTGTCCAGAACGCTCATCCCTTCGAACAAGGCGATGTTCTGAAAGGTGCGGGCGATGCCTTGCTGGGCCACCTGATAGGGGCGCATCCGGGGGCGCTTGAAGCCCTTGTAGAACACATCGCCTTCCTGCGGATGATAGAAGCCCGAAATGACGTTGAGCATCGAGGACTTGCCCGCGCCGTTGGGCCCGATGATCGCGCGGATCTCGCCCCAGCGGATGTCAAAGCTGATGTCCTTGATGGCCACCACGCCGCCAAAGCGCAGCGTGATGTTCTTCATCTCCATCGCCACGCCGCCGATCTTGCGGCCATCAGCGGTCATGTATCCGTCGTCTTGAGTGTCGAGCATCGGCTCAGTTCCCTCCCATGGACCGGGGTGCCGTCATTCGGCGGCCATGCGCGCGGCATCGGTGTTGAACACCTTGGCATCGCGCAGCTCCAGCGTGGCCTTGAGCACGCCCTTGCGGCCATCCTCATAGGTCACTTCGGTTTCGGTATAGATGCTGTCCTTGCCGTCATAGAGCGCGGCAATCAGATCGGCGAATTTCTCTTCAACAATGCGGCGACGTACCTTGCGGGTGCGCGTCATCTCGCCGTCATCGGCATCCAGTTCCTTGTGCAGCACCAGAAACCGGTGGATCTGGCAGCCTGACAGCATCTTGTCCTGCGCCACCGAGGCGTTGACCTCTTCAACATGAGACTGAATAGCGGCCAGAACCTGCGGATGACCAGCCAGTTCCTGATAGCTGGAATAGGCGATGTTGTTACGCTCTGCCCAGTTGCCCACGGCGCTGAGGTCAATGTTGATGAACGCCACGCAGCGGTCACGGCCATTGCCAAACAGCACCGATTCCAGAATGTTGGGGAAGAACTTGAGCTTGTTTTCCACATACTTGGGCGCGAACATCGAGCCATCGGCCATCTTGCCCACATCCTTGGCGCGGTCGATGATGCGCAGATGCCCGGTGCCCTCCTCAAAGAAACCGGCATCGCCCGTAGCCACCCAGCCCTCGGCATCCTTGGTCGAGGCGGTGGATTCGGGGTTCTTGTAGTATTCCACAAATGTGCCGGGCGAGCGGTAGAACACCTCGCCATTCTCGGCGATCTTCACCTCGACACCCGGCGAAGGCACGCCGACGGTATCATTGCGCACCTCACCATCAGGCTGCTGGGTGATGAACACACTGGCCTCGGTCTGGCCGTAAAGCTGCTTCAGGTTGATGCCCAGCGAGCGGTAGAATTCAAAGATCTCGGGGCCGATCGCCTCACCGGCGGTATAGGCCACACGGATCCGGCTAAGGCCGAGCGTGTTCTTGAGCGGGCCATAGACCAGCAACTCGCCCAGCGCATATTTTGCCCTGTCCACAGCCGACACCGGCTTGCCATCCAGAATGGCGGGGCCAACCTTGCGGGCAATTGCCATGTACTTGTCGAACATGCGTTTCTTGGTGCGCCCGGCATCTTCCATGCGGATCATCACCTGTGTCAGCATGGTCTCGAATATGCGCGGCGGTGCAAAGAAATAGGTCGGTCCGATCTCACGCAGGTCAGTCATCATGGTGGCTGCACTTTCCGGGCAGTTCACGCAAAACCCGGTGTAATAGGCCTGACCGATCGCAAAGATGAAATCCCCTACCCAGGCCATCGGCAGATAGGCCACGATATCATCCGTGGGCTTCAGCCGGTCAAACTCGGACGAGGCCTTGGCGGCCTCGATGATGTTGCGGTTGGAAAGAACCACGCCCTTGGGCTTGCCGGTGGTGCCCGAAGTGTAGAGCATCACGCAGGTGTGGTCATAGGTCAGCTCAGCCGTCCGGCGCTCAAGCTCGGGCTGGAAACGTTGCTGTGCTGCGCGGCCTTCGGATTTGACATCCTCCAGCCAGTTCATCCGGCTGTGGTCATATTTCCGCATGCCCCGCTTGTCGACATAAACGATCTGCTCGATCGACGGGACACGGGCACGCACCTCGATCACCTTGTCGACCTGCTCCTGATCGCCGCAGATGGCGAAGCGCGCGCCGCAATGCTCCAGCACATAGACCATCTCTTCGGCCACGGCATCTTGGTAAATCGGCACCGGAATAGCCCCCACCGATTGCGCGGCAACCATCGACCAGTAGAGCGCCGGGCGGTTGCGCCCGATGATGGCGACATAATCACCCCGCTCCATCCCCAAGGCCAGAAAGCCCAACGCCAGTGCGCGAACCTCGGCATCGACCTCTTTCCAGGTCCAGGACTGCCAGATGCCGAACTCTTTCTCACGATAAGCGGTCAGCGTGCCCACCTGAACAGCATTGCGCGCCAGCAGTGCCGGAATAGAGTGCAGGGCCCCTTGCGTTGCCGTTGACATTACCGATTTCTCCTCCCTCTTCGCGGACAGGGGCCAATGCCGCCGTTCCGCGCTCCGGTGCTCTTGGTGGCGGTGAAGTCTTGCCCCAGTTTTGCGCAATCCTTACGAATTGTAACGCCGCCGGGTGAATTGCCCCCGGTGCTGCCCGCGCGCTATACCGGGGCACGTTTTCGCCAGGGGCTGCCCGCCATGACCATTTCCCACGCCAGACTGAACCTCTCTGCGGGTATCGCCTCGGTCAGTGTGGCCAGCGTGCTCATCGCGCTCAAGCTCTGGGGGCTGGCCATGACCGGCGCCCTCAGCATGGCGGCCTCGCTGGTGGACAATGCGCTGGATCTGCTGGTGTCAGCAGGGGCGCTGATGGCGATCATCTATGCCGCGCGCCCGGCAGACGAGGACCATGCCTTTGGCCATACCTCGGCCGAAGATCTGGCGGCGCTGTTTCAGTCACTGGTGGTGCTTGCATCGGCCGGTGTGATTGCGGCTTTCGCAGTGATGCGCCTGCTGGATGACAGCCCGGCCGGGTTGCAGGCCGAGGGCGTGGGGATGGTGGTGATGGTGCTGTCAATCCTGCTGACCGGCGCGCTGGTGCTGTGGCAGCGCCATGTCGCGCGGCGCACCGGCAACCGCGTGGTTGCCGCCGATTCGCTGCACTACCTGTCTGACCTGATACCCGCGATCGGCACTCTGTTTGCTCTTTTTGCCTCTGCGCGGTGGGGGGTCGGTCAGGTTGACTCGGTCGTGGCCCTGGCGGCGGCGGTGTGGCTGGCATGGAACGGTGGCAAGATCGGCCTGGGCGCCTGGCACGCACTGATGGACCGCTCTGCCCCTGACGAGGTTCTGAAGCGCATCGGCACACTGGCCGACCGCTGGCCCGGCCTGCGCGGCTGGCATGACCTGCGCACCCGCACCGCAGGCAGCCGGTTGTTCATCTCGATGCATGTGGAAATCGAGGGGCAGCTCAGCCTGAATGAGGCCCACGCCATCACCGACGGGCTGGAACACGCGCTGCGTGACGCCTTCCCCGATGCTTGGGTGATCATCCACACCGATCCGGTCGGCCCCGGTTCTGGCCGCGAGAGCAAGAGTTAGGGCAGAAGGGGGGCTGTCTGCCCCCACGGCCTGCGGCCTCCCCCCGAGGATATTTTCAGACACAAAATGAAGAAGCGCTTAACTCTCGATCAGCCCGCGCCCTTCCAGCAATGCCTCAACCCCCGGCATGCGGCCCCGAAAGGCGGTGTAAAGCGCCTCACCCTCGTCCGACCCGCCCGCCGACAGGATGTGGCGTTCCAGTTTCGCGGCAGTTTCAGGATCAAACGGATCGCCCGCCTCGGTGAAAGCGGCAAAGGCGTCGGCGTCCATCACCTCGGACCACATGTAGCTGTAGTAGCCGCTGGAGTACCCGTCGCCTGAAAAGACATGCGCGAAGTTCGGAGTGGCGTGACGCATGCGGATGGCTTGCGGCATTCCAATCCCTTCCAGCACCTCCGCCTGTTTCTGCATCGGATCAGTGGGGGGCGGGCCTTCGTGGAAGGCGAGATCGACAATGGCCGAGGCGATGAACTCCACCGTGGCAAAGCCCTGATCCCACGTGCTGGCGGCTTTCAGCTTGTCGCGCAGTTCCTGGGGCATGGCCTCATTGGTCTGCCAGTGCCGGGCGTGGCGCTCGATCACTTCGGGCACCTCCAGCCAATGCTCGTAAAGCTGGCTGGGCAGTTCCACGAAATCACGCGCGACCGAGGTGCCCGAGATGAAGCCGTGGGTGACATCTGACAGGATCTGATGCAGCGCATGGCCGAATTCATGAAACAGGGTACGCGCGTCATCCCACGACAGCAGCGCCGGATCGCCCTTGGCAAAGTTGCAGACATTCACCACCACGGGCCGCACGTCCCCGCCCAGCTTGCGCTGGCTGCGCAAGGCCGAGCACCAGGCGCCCGAGCGCTTGGAGGCGCGCGCGAAATAATCGCCGATGAAGACCGCCATATGGCGACCGTTGCGCGTGACCTCCCACGCGCGGGCGTCCGGGTGATACAGGGGGGTGTCGAGCACGCGAAACTCCAACCCGAACAGGCGGTGGGCCACGTCAAATGCGGCAGCAATCATGGCATCGAGCGAGAGGTAGGGTTTGAGCGCGGCCTCATCGAAATCATGCAGCGTGCGGCGGCGTTTTTCAGAGTAATATCGCCAGTCCCACGGCTGCAACGGAGCGGCGTGACCATCGGCCAGCAACAGCGCCTCCATCGCCTCCGCATCCGTCATGGCCTTACGCCGCGCCGGTTCCCAGACGCGCATCAACAAACCGCGCACGGCTTGCGGAGTGCGGGCCATCTCGGTTTCCAGCTTGTAGTCGGCAAAAGACGCGTATCCCAGCAGTGCCGCCCGTTCAGCGCGCAGCACCAGTGTCTCGGCGGCGATTGCGCGGTTGTCCGTTTCACCGCCGCCCGCACCACGCGCCACCCATGCCTCATAGGCGCGCTGGCGCAGATCACGCCGTGGCGAATATTGCAGGAACGGCACGATCAGTGAGCGGTTGAGGGTGATGACATGCCCCTCCTTGCCGCGCTCGGCGGCAGAAGAAGCAGCAGACGCAATCAGAAAATCAGGCAGGCCGGACAGGTCATCCAGCGGCATGAACCAGTCGCGCTCATCAGCCAGCAGATTCTGGGTGAACTGGGTACCAAGCGTAGCCAGCCGCCCCTTGATGGCCGCCATCCGGTCCGAGGCCGCATCGTCCAGCTGCGCACCAGCGCGAATGAACATGCGCCGATAAAGCATCAGTACCCGCGCCTGTTCGGTCGTCAGTCCCAAATCTTCGCGCCGCGCCCACAGGTCCTCGATCCGGGCAAACAGCGCGCGGTTGGCGGTAATCTCAGAGGCATAGGCCGACAGCCTCGGCGCCAGATCGCGCGACAAGGCCTCGCGCGCTGGGTTTGAATCGCTGCCAGAGAGGTTGAAGAACACCCCAGCCACCCGGTCCAGCAGCCCATCGGCCAGTTCCAGCGCTTCGATCGTGTTCGAATAATCCGGTGCCTCTGGGTTGGCCGCGATCGCCGTCACCGCCGCGCGCCCTTCAGCCAGCGCTGCGTCAAAGGCAGGCGCGAAATCCTCGTCGCGGATGGCATCGAACGGTGGCAAGGCAAAGGGCCTGTCCCAGTCAGCCAGTAGTGGATTGCTCAAAGCGGTAGCCCTTTCATCTTGCCCTAAATACGCACGGGGGGTGTCCAGAGGGGGGCGCGTGCGCCTCCCTCTG
>JAFIEK010000028.1 GCA_020832545.1 Pararhodobacter sp.
AATTACCCACCGCTCCATCTCCCTAAACCCGCCAAACGCCCCCCCCCCCCCCCCGCGCCCGGGCGGGCCCGCCACCCAGCCGGGCAAATGTCGTTGAGAAATGAGACACGATGACACCTGACCGATCATTCCGCCAACCAGCTTAACCCGGTCAAGACCGGGCGCAAGCCCCGCCCGGCCCTTGCCTGCCCGGCCCCCGTTCGCGTTACTCAGCCACGCAGCACGCCACCCGCCGCCTTGTTGACCTTGTCGATGATCTTGGCGCTCACCGCTTCGATCTCGTCCTCGGTTAGCGACTTGCCCTGCGGTTGCAGGCGCACGGTGATGGCGAGCGACTTCTTGCCCGCACCCATCTGCGCTTCTGCCTTCTCGCCGGTGAACTCATCAAAGACCTGCACGCTGTCGATCAGCGCCTTGTCGGCCCCAAGTGCGGCGTTGACGACCGTCAGCGCCTCGGCCTGCGCATCGAGCACGAAGGCAAAATCCCGCTCCACCGGCTGAAGATCATTCAGCACCAGCGCCGCGCGTGTGGTGACGGCGTTTCTGGGCATCGGCACCGCCGCGGGGCGCACCGTAAAGGCCACGGCATTGCCCTTGATACCATAGGCGCGCAGCGCGCGGGGATGCACTTCGCCATAGCTGGCCAGTTCCAGTTTCGGCCCCAGCGTGATGCGCCCGGCGCGGCCCGGATGGAACCAGGAGGCCACGTTACGGTCAATCTGAAGCCTCGCAGGGGCACCCAGGGCGGCCAGAACGGCTTCGGCATCGGCCCTGGCATCATACAGGTCAACAGTGCGACGGCTGCCATGCGGATCGCGCGCAGCAGAGGCCCCGACAAGAAGACCGGTGGCATGCAATGCCTGCTCCCCCGGCTCACCACCACTGAACACCGGACCCAATTCAAAGAGCGCCATATCCATCGCGCCCCGCGCCTGATTACGCGCAGCCGCCTGCAAGAGGCCCGGCATCAAGTCCGGCCGCATATGGGTCATCTCGCTGGAGATAGGGTTTTCCAGCCGCACGGCCTCGCTGCCGCCGCCGAACAGTTCAGCAGACGCGGCATCAATGAAGCTGTAGCTGACGCATTCATGATAACCCAGCGAAGCAAGCATGCGCCGCGCCAGCCGCTCGCGGCGCTGCATCGGCGTCAGGATCGGCGCGGGCACGCCTGTCGTGACGCGTGGCATCGGCTTGCCTTCAAGCTTGCTCAACGAGGCCACGCGCGCGACTTCTTCCACCAGATCAGCCTCGCCCAGAACATCGGGCCGCCAGCTGGGCGGCGTCGCCATGTCGCCCACCAGCGTGAAGCCCAGCGCCTCCAGCGTGGCGCGCTGCGCGGCTTCGGGGATATCCATCCCCACCAGCTTGCCCACCCGCGCCGGATCAAAGCGATATGCGCGCGTGGTGTCGGGCACCGCGCCGTCAGACACCACGGCCCCGGCCTCGCCGCCACAAAGGTCCAGTATCATCCGCGTGGCCAGTTCCAGCCCCGGACCGGTGAAGGCCGGGTCGACCCCGCGCTCAAAGCGATAGCGGGCATCGGAATTGACCTTCAGCGCCCGGCCCGTGGCAGCCACGGTGATCGGGTCCCAATAGGCGGATTCGAGGAACACATCGACCGTGCCTTCGGTGCAGCCCGAATGCTCGCCGCCCATGATCCCGGCAATGCTCTCCACGCCTGTAGCATCAGAAATCGCCATCATGCCGGGGGCAAGGCGATAGGTCTTGCCATCGAGCGCCAGCACCTCTTCTCCACCATCCGCCGGATGGATGCGCAGCACTTCGCCCGAGACCTTGGCCATATCGAACACGTGCAGCGGGCGGTTCAGCGCGAATGTGAAGAAGTTGGTCACATCCACCAAGGCCGAGATCGGGCGCAGGCCGATCGCTTTCAGCCGCCGTTGCAGCCACACCGGCGACGGCCCGTTGGTCACTCCGCGAATGACACGACCCATGAACAACGGGCAGCCTTTGGCCTTCAGCACCGGATCAATTTCCACCCGCAGCGGGCTGTCAAACGCGCCCGGCACGGCCACCACTTGCAGGGGCTTCAGCACCCCCAGCCCCCGCGCCGCCAGATCGCGCGCAATACCGCGCACGCCCAGTGCATCAGGGCGGTTGGGGGTAACCTTGACGTAGATCATCGGATCATTGAGGCCCGCGTAATCGATATAGCGCGCGCCCAGCGGCGCATCCTCGGGCAGTTCAATAATGCCGTCGTGTTCTTCCGACAGCTCCAGCTCACGCTCGGAACACATCATCCCGTTCGACGCCTGACCACGGATCACGCCGGGTTTCAGGTCAACGCCCGTGCCCGGAATATGTGTGCCCACCGGGGCGAAGACCCCCACCAGCCCGGTCCGCGCATTCGGCGCGCCGCAAACCACCTGCACCTCCTCAGCCGCACCGCCCACGCCTTGCAGAACTTCCACCCGGCACAGGCGCAACCGGTCGGCATCTGGGTGCGGTGCGGCCTCGATGATACGGGCAATGCGAAACGCGCCCAGCCGCGCTGCAGGGTCAACCACGTCTTCAACCTCAAGCCCAAGATCGGTCAGAGCTTCGAGGATCGCATCAAGCGACGCCTCGGTTTCCAGATGATCCTTGAGCCAGGACAGTGTGAATTTCATCGCGCTTTCCCCGAATAGCCAATCGCCCACCAATCGCTCGCCGGTGGTCCGCGCCTCCGCTTAGACCAATCGCGCGGCCAAGAAAAGCCGTGAAGCCTAGCTGGCGTCGCGCTCTGCCAACTGGCGTTGCAACAGATCGGTTTCGTAGCGCGCTTCGCGCAGGCCGTCCATGGCAGCACGCAGTTCGGCCTGGGTCTGGGTCAGTTCGCGTTTCAGCTCGTCTTCGCGGTGGTTGACATAGGTGATCGCCTGATCGCGCATTTCCTCTGCCTCATGCAGGGCCTGGGCCATGCGTTCCAGTTCCCCCAGATCAGCCTGCGTGACGCGGGTGAAGCGGTGGATGACCCAATGCGCAAACCAGCCCATCGCGAAGGCAACAAACAGAATGATCGCCGTGACAATGGTGAATTCGATACGGTTCATACGCGGCAATCCTTCGCGGCCATCACTCGTCGCTATCCTCTGCGTCATCTTCGGCAGAGGTGTCGGGGTCTTCTGTTTCCCTTACTTCGTCGGATTCCTCAACCGTGTCGTCGGTGTCCGTCACCAGATTGCCCGGGCGCGGTTCTGGCCGAACATCGGGGACGGTTGCTGCGGGCGTATCCGCGGCGGCGTCTTCCTGTGGTTCAACAGCGCCATCGGTGGCCGTGTCGGGGGCATCTTCGTCCGACGTGCCCTCGTCTTCCGGTGCCTCGTCCTGCGGGGTTTCGTTTGCCGGTGCCTCGTCCTCTGGAGCCTCGTCCTCTGGAGCCTCGTCTGCCGGTGCCTCCTCGTCTTGCGGTGTGTCTTCTGACGGTGCGGCAGGCGGGGTGCCGCCGGGGCGGGGGGCGGGGCGAGGGGTGTTCTCGTCCGGTGACTGAATCTCGAACACCAGTTCGCCCTCAAGCTCGGGATCACGCTCCAGAGGCTCGGGCTCAGGGCGGATCAACGCCATTTCGATGCGCCGATTCTCCTCACGGCCATCGGCGGTGGCGTTGCTGGCAATCGGCTGTTCTGACCCATAGCCGCGCGCCTCCATGCCCGAAACCAGTACCCGCCGTGACAACAGCGCATTGATCACCGCCTCGGCACGGGCCTGACTGAGCGCCAGATTGGTTTCGGCACGGCCCTGACTGTCGGTATGGCCAGCCACTTCCAGCTCCAGCGCACCGCACTCGCGCAACACATCGGCGATCTGGTCCAGCGCCTGACGCGAATCGGTGTCAAGCGTGGCTGAACCGGGGGCAAAGGTGATCTTGTCCTCGGCCAGAATCGCTTGCACCCGCGCCTCGCAGCGCTCAGGGGTCGGAGCCTGCTCAACCGGGTCCAGCGCCTCGTCGTAGCGCACGCGAACTGCATAGACCGCGCCCTGCCCCAAACCATCGGCCAGAATACGCGCAACCTGTGCGCTGGCGTCAGGGTTGCCCGAAACGCCCGCAACTTCTACCCGGTCAGGGCGCACGGTGGCGCTGCCGTGGTGCAGTTCGGCCAGCGCCTCAAGGACGGTCAGCACCCGCACTGACCAGCCCGAGGGCAAGGCCGGGTCCAGCCGGGCCTCAAGCGTCAGAGCCTCGGAGCCGAAGCGCGCGCGCGCAAAGGCCCCGACCGAATCGCGGATTCTGATATCAGGCAGACGCCCTTCAACCAGCAACCGGCCATCCTCGGACAGGGTCGCCAGCAGCTCGGTCCGGCCTTCCTCGACCTCCTCGCTCTCATCCTCCGGCTCCAGCAGAACTGCAGTCAGATCAAAGGCATCCGGCAGCCGGGTTTCCAGTCGGCCAACCGCACGGTCAAAGGCGCTTTGCGAAACGGTTGCAGGGGCGACCAGCGACAGGTCACCATCCGAGAAGGTGACCACACCGGCACCCAGCGTGGCCAGTTCACCGATCGCCAGTTCCACTGCCCGGCCCCAGCGCGGCGAGGGCGAACCCATGGCGATGGTGCAGCTCAGCCGGTCCGTGGCCCCCGCGCTGCGGGCAGCGCGCAGAATCAGATCGCGCGATGCCTCGCTGTCGGCGGCGCAGGCATCAAAGCGAGCACCCTGCTCATCAATGACAAACCGCATGGTGAAAGGCGCGATCACCGGGCGTGGCGCGACCAGATCCAGCATGAGAACCACATCGCGCGGCGCCATCTCATGCAGTTGCGTTTCCAGTCTGCCACGGGCTTCGGCGCTTTCGACCAGCGCATGCACCTCGATGCGGTCTGCCGTGACCGAGACTTGCGAGACAGGCATCAGCCCCAACGCCTCGATGGCGAAATCCAGCGCGGGCACCCAACCATCTGGCGCGGGGTGGTCGGCCGTTTGCAACATGTCCGAAACCGTGGCCTCGGACGCCAGCCCGGTCAGCCGCTCGATAATGGCACCATCGCCCGGATCGGCAGGCACCAGACCAATCACCGAAAGTTCGTCATTGTTGCGCATCGCCTCGATACGGAAAACCGGCGCAATGACCACCGTTTGCGTGGCCACTTCAAAGGAATCTGTCACGCGTGAGGCATCGACCACGCTCCCCGCGACTTGAAACGCCCGGATGCGGGCGGATTCTGTGGGCGCAGTGCCTGACAAATGCACGCGCAATCCATCTGTCTGCACATCGACCCAATCCAGCCCCGAGTCCTGAAAGGCCGTGGTCAACTCGCGCGTGTTGGTGCGTTCGATCACCCCGGCCATTGCCATCGACAAGGCAACCGCCAGCACCGCCGCCGACAGAAATGCGGCAATCATGCCGAGGGTCAGGTTCGAGGGTCTTGTCATATCCAGCCTATCTGCGCGCGCCTCTGACCTAGCCCCTCAACCGGGGTGATGCAATCAGACGAAAAGCGCGGCGGCGAAAATCAGCACAACGATCAGCCCGGCATCACGGTTGGAACGAAAGAGCCGCAGGCAGACCTCGCCGTTGTTGATATCCAGCTTGCCCAACTGCCAGTTCATATGCGCGCCAAAGGCCCAGGCCCCGGCCAGAACCAGCGACATCACCAGTGGGTTGGCCAGCGGTGCCAGCGCATAGATGATGGCCAGCGACATCAGCACAACCGCCGCCACGAGAAACCCGCGCAACCAGTATTCGCTCTTGTCGCCAAACAGACGCGCGGTGGATTTCACACCGATCAGCGCGTCATCTTCACGGTCCTGATGGGCGTAGATCGTGTCATAAAACAGGGTCCAGGCGATGCCTGACAGATACAGCAGCACCGCCGGTATGCCCAACGATCCGGTCTGCGCCGTCCATGCCAGAAGCGCGCCCCAGTTGAACGCGAGCCCCAGAAAGACCTGCGGCCACCATGTGAAGCGCTTGGCAAACGGATAGATCGCCACCGGCACCAGCGCCAGCACCCCCAGGAAGATTGCCGCCGCGTTGAAGGTCAGCAACAGCAGAAAGGCCGCCACCGCCTGAGCCCCCATCCAGATCAGTGCCTCGCGCACCGTCACATGCCCGGCGGCCAGAGGGCGGTTGCGGGTGCGCTCAACCAACGGGTCAATGTCACGGTCAGAGATATCATTCCATGTACAGCCCGCACCGCGCATCAGAAAGGCCCCGAATGCGCAGGCAATAAAGATCCAGACCGTCAGCCAACCCGCTGTTTCCGGCACCGCCAGCGCCCCCAGCAGCGCACCCCACCAACAGGGCAGCAGCAGCAGCCATGTGCCGATCGGCCGGTCTGCCCGGCTCAGGCGCAGATAAGGCTGCAAATCAGGGTGGGCCATCGTATCGACCCAGTTGCCGCTGACCCGGTCGGCAATGGCGCTGTCATCCGTTTGGGGGTCGGCATCCTTGGCCTGGCCATGACCGGTCGCGCCGACACTGCTGTTCGGCGGTGGTGCAGTGTTTTCCGGCTTGTCGGCCTCTGGCTTTTGCTCGTTCCCGGTCATAAGGTCGCTTTCATGACAGACCAGCCCACATCCCTGACACAGGCCATCCGCCCCAAGATCCGCCTCTATGTAGAGCAGCCCTTGGGGGCAGGGCAACCGGTATCCCTGTCGCAGGAGGCCGCACATTATCTCATTGGTGTGATGCGGCAGGGCACGGGGAGTGCGGTGGCGTTGTTCAATGGAAATGATGGCGAATGGCGCGCAACGATCCTGAAAGCGGCCAGGCGGGGCTGTGAACTGATCTGCGACGAACAGACCGCTCCGCAACAGAACCCGCCGGATCTGTGGCTGCTTTTCGCGCCGATCAAGAAGGCGCGCACCGATTTCATCGTCGAAAAGGCGGCGGAACTGGGCGTGGCACGAGTCTGCCCGGTGCAAAGCGATTTCACCAATGCCGAGCGAATCCGCCGCGATCGCCTGCAGGCCCATGCCGTCGAGGCCGCCGAGCAATGCGGTGCCACCTTTGTGCCGCCGGTCGATAACCTTCAATCGCTGTCGCGGTGGCTGTCCGACTGGCCTGACGGGCGGGTGTTGTTCTGGGCCGATGAAAGCACGGCAGATGGGGGCGCGGCCAGCGGGCTGGACGGTGCACCACCCGGTCCCGCCGCCATCCTGATCGGCCCCGAGGGTGGGTTTTCGCCCGACGAGCGTACGCGCCTCGCCGCCCTGCCCTTCGTACGCCGCATCAGCCTTGGCCCGCGCATTTTGCGTGCCGACACCGCCGCGGTCGCCGCGATCACGCTCTGGCAGGCGCGGCTGGGGGATTGGTGATGACCCCGCTTGCCCTGGAGGCGCGCCCGGAACTGGGCGCGCCGATCCTGCCACCATCGCAAGGCTTCACTCTTGCCCGCCCCGGCCCCGAGGACGCAGCACTTCTGACTGAATGGCGCGCAACCTATGCCATCGAAGCGCTGGGCGAACCCGCCGCCACCGCCCGGCGCTCAGCCGCCGAAACCGTGGAACAGTGGCAGCGCATCAGTTCGCACAGGCTGTTGTGGCGCGACGGGCAACCCGTTGCCGTTGCCGGGTTCAACGCCGATCTGGGTGACGCGGTGCAGGTCGGCGGCGTCTTCTGCCCGCTCGCCTTGCGCGGGCAGGGGTTTGCCCGGCTGGCGGTGGCCCTGCATCTGGCCGAGGCCCGCGACCGGGGCGCCACCAAAGCCGTCCTTTTCGCTGCCAGCACGCCCGCCGCACGCGCCTATCGCGCAATCGGCTTCCAGCCCGCAGGTGCGATCACGTTGCTCCTGTTCTCAAACCCGCAAGAGGTGGCGCCATGCCCCTGATCCGCCCCGAGGCTCTGGCGCATCTGCGCAACTGGCGCGATGCTTTGATCGGACTGGGCCTGCTGGCGGCTGGGGTCTGGGCGACGGCGCAGCCCGGCTTCATCCTGCCCGGACTCGGTGCCTTCATGGCGCTGGCGGGGTTGGCGCTGACCGTCATCGGCACCCGCCGCGCGCGGTTTCTCGCACGGGGCGAAGGACCGGGTGTGGTGCAGGTGATCGAAGGCCAGATCGGCTATTTCGGCCCCCATACTGGCGGCGTCATGGCAATGGACGAAATCATCCGCCTGTGGCTGAGCGCCGACGGTGCCACCTGGCTGATCAAGAGCGCTGACGACCGTTATCTGGCAGTCCCGCGCGCCGCACGGGGTGCCGAGACGCTGTTTGATGCCTTCGTGACGCTAGAAGGTCTTGATATGAAACAACTTATACGCCGGATCGAGGGCGCGCCCTATCTGGCGGACCAATTGATCTGGAAGCGCGAGGTGCGCATGCACTTGACTTGACGCCCCGCGCGATACAGGTCTGGCAAAAAGCGAAATCAGCCCGGAGCCAAGAACGATGTCTATCCCCCAATCCGGCGGCGGGCCGATTGAACACCCCGATCAACTGACTGCCTTTCTGGCTGAAGGCTGCAAACCGAAAGCCGATTGGCGCATTGGCACCGAACACGAGAAGTTTGGCTATTGCGCCGATACGCTCAAACCACTGCCCTATGACGGCACGCGCTCGATCCGCGCAGTTCTGGAAGGGCTGCGTGACGCGTTCGGCTGGGACCCGGTGCTGGAGGGCGGTCATATCATCGGGCTGTCGAAGGACGGCGCGAATGTCAGCCTGGAGCCGGGCGGGCAGTTGGAGCTGTCGGGCGCACCGCTGGAAACCATTCACCAGACCTGCGATGAGGTGAACGAGCATCTGCGCCAGGTTCAGACAGTCGCCGACACCATCGGCGTGCGCTTCATCGGGCTGGGGGCGGCACCGATATGGACGCATGAAGAGATGCCAGTGATGCCCAAGGGCCGCTACCGGCTGATGACCGATTACATGGACCGCGTGGGCACGCATGGCAAACAGATGATGTATCGCACCTGTACGGTACAGGTGAATCTGGATTTTGGCAGCGAGGCCGATATGGTCAAGAAGCTGCGCGTGGCACTGGCGCTGCAACCCGTCGCCACCGCACTTTTCGCCAATTCGCCGTTCTTCGAGGGCAAACCGAACGGCCATAAAAGCTGGCGCTCGCGCATCTGGCGCGACCTTGATGCCAGCCGCACTGGCACCCTGCCGTTTGTCTTCGAAGATGGCTTCGGGTTCCAGCGGTATGTCGATTACGCGCTCGATGTGCCAATGTATTTCGTCTACCGCGACGGGCGCTATATCGACGCACTCGGCCAGTCCTTCCGCGATTTCCTCAAGGGTCGCCTGCCCGCCCTGCCGGGCGAGGTGCCGACGCTGTCGGACTGGGCCGATCACCTGACCACCATCTTCCCCGAGGCGCGGCTGAAGAAATACCTGGAAACACGCGGTGCCGATGGCGGGCCGTGGCGTAGGCTCTGCGCGCTGCCTGCGCTTTGGGTGGGGCTGCTTTATGACCAATCCTCGCTCGATGCGGCATGGGATCTGGCCAAGGGCTGGGACCTGGAAACGCGCGAGGCGATGCGCGTGGCGGCCAGTGTGGACGGGCTGGCGGCTGATACCCACGGCGTGAACATGCATGATCTGGCGCGCGAAGTGGTCGCGCTGGCCGAAGCCGGGCTGAAGGCCCGCGCCCTGCCCGGTGCGGGTGGGCTGGTGCCGGATGAGACGCATTTCCTCAATGCGCTGAAGGACAGCATCGAGACCGGGCAAACCCCGGCGGATGAGTTGCTGTCACGCTATCATGGTGACTGGCAAGGTGATCTGACGCGGATCTATGCCGATTACAGCTACTAAGGTCAGTCGTCGCGACCGAACATATCCATCACCGAGATCAGGCGCGTGCCATCCCAGGCATAAGCTATGAAACAGGGGGCAACGCCAAAACTGTCGCAAGCGGCACCGTGCACGGCCAACAGCAGAACGCGCTGCGGCGGCAGCGTTTCGCCGTCAATGGTGAACTCCAGATCGCTTACCACCCAGTTGCCTGCTTCTAGGCTCTGGACATGATCACCGATGATCGCATGCAGCCGGTTCCCGGCCGAGCCCCCCAGATAGCCCAGATCAGGCGCGCAGAAGGCCCCGGCCTCGGACACAAGCCGGTCTTCCACGCCATCGCCGGTCAGATCGACCATGCTCACCGGCGCGTCAGGCAGGCGCAGCGTGCCACCCGCTTGTGCGCAGGCGGCAATCGCGGATGCGAAGGCGCGCTGAACCAAGGGGTCATCGGTTTCCGATAAGGCCGGAAATGCCACCACAAACAGTGCCGAGGCAAGGCACAGCGCGCGCCTCATGTTTTGGCGCCGATCCTCGGCTCGGTCCCGGCGCGCAGCCGGGCGATATTGGTGGCGTGCCGCTGCCAGACCAATACTGCCAGCAGCACCGCAAGCGCAAGCGAATCGGCTCGGCCCAGAACCAGCAGCCACACCGGCACAGAAGCCGCCGCCACCAGTGCAGAGAGCGACGAGATCCGCGAGATTGCAACCGTTGCCGCCCAGGTCGCGCAGACCAAAAGCCCGACCGGCCAAGCCAGCGCCAGAAGCGTGCCAATGAAGGTTGCTACCCCCTTGCCGCCACGAAATCCCAGCCAGACCGGGAACAGATGACCCAGAAACGAGGCCAGCGCAGCCAGTTGCGCGGCATCCTCACCTACGGCGGCGCGCGCCAGCAACACGGCGATGCCCCCCTTGCCAGCATCCAGCAACAGCGTGGCCAGTGCGGCCCCCTTGTTGCCGGTGCGCAAGACGTTGGTCGCACCGATATTGCCTGAACCGATGGTGCGCAGATCGCCCAACCCCAGCGCGCGGGTGATCACCAGACCAAACGGCACCGACCCCAGCAGATAGGCCAGCACCGCCACCAGAAGCAGCAACACTGGTGCGGTTTCAAACACCGGCAGCATGTCAGACGCCCCCCAAGGCGCGGAGCAGAAGGCGCTTCAAAACGCCTTCCCCACGCGGTTTGCAAACCCTGTTCTGTCGCCGCTTGAAAGCAGCGTGGGAAAGGGCCTTCAATGGCCCGTTCAACCTGCCGGATTCCATGGCCATCACGCCTCCCCGGCAGCAAACACCTGCTGCCCGCCAACCCATGTCCCCAGCACCTTACCCTCCATCCGCGCGCCGTCAAAGGGTGTGTTCTTTGACTTCGAGCGCAGGCTGAAACGGTCAAGCACAAAAGGGGCGTCAGGGTCAAACAACACCAGATCGGCCGGCGCGCCCGCGCCCAGCCGGCCGCAATCAAGCCCCAGTCGCCGCGCCGGGTTCAGCGCCATCGACCGCCACAACTGCGCCAAACTCATCGACCCGGCATGGTAGAGCCGCATCGCGGCGGGAAGCAGGGTTTCCAGCCCCACCGCCCCCGGCGCCGCCTCCTCGAACGGCAGCCGCTTTGACTCTTCATCCTGCGGTGTGTGCATCGAGCAGACGATATCGATCAGCCCCGAGGCCACCGCCTCGACCACCGCCTGCCGGTCATCCTCGGCCCGCAAGGGCGGATCAAGGCGGAAGAAGGTGCGGTAGTCGCCGACATCGAACTCATTGAGTGTCAGGTGATGGATCGACACCCCTGCCGTCACATCCAGCCCGTTCTGCTTTGCCCGCTCCAGTGCCGGAAGGGTACGCGCGCAGGTGATCTGGTCGGCATGATAGCGCGCGCCGGTCATCTCGATCAGCGCCATGTCGCGGTCAAAACCCATGCGCTCGGCCATGGGTGAGACACCGGGCAAACCGCGCAGGCTGGCGAACTTGCCACTGGTCACCGCTGCTCCGGTGCTCAACCCAGGGTCTTGCGGATGGCCCACCACCAGCGCACCCAGCGACCGGGCATAGGTCAGGCAACGCGAAAAGACCTTGGTATCGCGCACCACACGGTCGCCATCGGTAAAGGCCAGCGCGCCAACATCCATCAGAAAACCGATCTCGGCCATCTCGCGCCCGCCGCGCCCACGCGTCAGTGCCGCCATGTGATGGATATTCACCACAGCCTCGTCACTGGCGCGTCGACGCAGGAACTCCAGCGATTCCGGCGTATCAATGGCCGGGTCGGTGTCTGGCCGGGTGATAAAAGTGGTCACACCGCCCGCCGCAGCCGCCTGCCCCGCGGAGCGAAAGCTTTCCTTGTGCCGCGCCCCGGGCTCGCCCACCTGCACCCCCAGATCGACGATGCCCGGCGCCAGGCATTTGCCGCCACAATCTACCAGCGTGGCACCATCCGGGGCGGCTGCGTCGCGCGCGACGATCCGCCCGTTCGCAACACTCAGCGTGCCGGGCACATCGGTTCCCGCCTCGGGGTCAATCAGACGGGCGTTGAAAAAATGAATCGTCATGGAGGGCCCCGCTGGCTGGCGATTTGACGCCTTATAGCCACGCAGATCGCACGGCGCTACCGATCACGCACAACAGAGCCTGTGGATTTTGCCATTCAACCGAGGGGCCAAACCGGTAACGCTCCTACCCAGATCAGTCGCGCACGCGCTTTGCGCGCCGCGCACGGGCCTGTTCGATCAGCGCCAGCACGCCATCCGCATCTGCGAGATGTTTGATCAGATGCTTGTCACCGGCGCGGGTGATGATCTGCATGTCGCCCATCAGCTTGCGCAGGGTCTCGATCTCCAGCAACATAACCGAGCGCGCGCCCGGCAGAACCAGCCGCCGGTCGGTCAGCACCCAGACCGATTTCAGTTGCTCCGAGGCCAGGTAAAGACCTCGCACCGCCAGCGCCAGAACCGCCCCCAGCGAGCCGATGGCAATATGGTCCGAGCCGAGAGCCCACAACACCACACCCGCCCCGGTCATACCCAGAAGCGCCAGAACCGCATGATCGCGCCAGTAGCGGCCCCGGTCCGAGCGCAGCTCGGCCAGAACCTTTTCGCCCTTTTCCAGCTCAAGGCTACGATCATTAAGGGTTGGCGCGATTTCGGTCATGAAGCACTCGTCAAAGAAAACGCGCGCCCGGAAGCCCGGGCGCGCGTAGTGTCGTGGATCAGTTGGTGATCGCGGACGCCTGTGGCTCGGGCGTTGCCCCTGTAGCCGGGGGCGTTTCCTGCATGCCGGGCTGTTCGCCAGCCAGTCCCATCCCATCCGAGCGCAGGAACTGGAAGAACTCGCTGTCCGGACGCAACACCATCGATGTGTTCTCACCCGTCAGCGCCCGCTCATACGATGTCAGCGAGCGGGTGAAGCTGAAGAACTCGGGGTCCTGACCGAAGGCTTCGGCATAGATCCGGTTGCGTTCTGCATCGGCTTCACCGCGAATGATCTCGGATTCGCGACGCGCCGAAGACACCAGCTCAACCACCGTCCGGTCAGCAAGTGCGCGCACCCGCTGCGCGGCCTCGTTACCGCGGGCGATCTCGTCTGCGGCCTCGCGTTCACGCTCAGCCCGCATCCGGGCAAAGGTTGCGGCAAGGTTCTGCTCGGGCAGATCGGTGCGCGTCAGACGCACGTCAATAACGTCAACGCCCAGCGACCGCGCCTCGCGCCGCGCCAGATCGCGGATCAGGTTCATCAGCCCGGTCCGGTCTTCTGACAGCACCGCACCCGAAGGCACGGAACCCAGAACTTCGCGGATTGCAGCGTTCAGGATGCGCTCGATACGCACCTGTGCAGCGCGCACACCTTCAGTACCGACGGCCTGACGGAACTGTTCCACATCGACGATCCGCCAGCGCAGGAAGGCATCGACCACCAGCCGGCGGTCATCAAGCGGTGTGATCTCCAGGGGCTGCGACTGCAGGCCGAGGATACGAGAGTCATAGCGCACAACCTCCTGAATGAAGGGAATACGCACGCCAAGGCCCGGCTCTGTCCGTACCTGTTTGACCTGACCGAACTGAAGCACCAGCACGTTCTCACGCTCATCGACTATGAACAGCGCCGAAAGGCCGATAGCAACAGCGATCACCAGAGCGGGGATAAGAAGTGTCCATCTTTTCATCAGTTGGTCCCCCGTGTGCGCAACTGGTCAAGCGGCAGGTAGGGCAACACGCCCGATCCGCCATTCTCGCCGGTCACATTGTCCAGAATCGTCAGGCTCATGCCTCCGAGAACGGTTTCCATCGTCTCAAGATACATCCGGCGGCGCGTGACCTCGGGTGCGTTGACGTACTCATTCCAGACGGCAAGGAAGCGGCTGGCCTCACCCTGTGCGACGTTGATCGCCTGAGCGCGGTAGCCTTCTGCCTCTTCCTGCACCTGCGCGGCTTCACCGCGCGCACCGGCGAGAACCCGGTTGGCATAGGCGTCAGCCTGACGCTCAAGCCGGTCACGTTCCTGCCGTGCGGCCTGAACTTCGCGGAAGCTGTCGATCACCTCGCCCGGCGGGTCAGCCTTGTCAAAGTTGATCCGGATGATGTTGATGCCGGATTCGTAGCTTTCCAGCGTGCCCTGCGCCGCCTGCCGCAGATCGGCGGCAATGGCGCCCCGGTCACGGTTGAGAATTGGCGACAGTTCAGAGCGCGCGATGATGTCGCGCATGGCCGATTCCGCCACAGCCCGCACCGTATTCGCCGGATCGGCCAGGTTGAAAAGGTAGCGCGCAGGGTCAGCAACATTCCAGACCACCTGGAATTCGATATCCACCACCGCTTCATCGCGGGTCAGCATAAGGCCGGTATCAAGCGCCGAACGCCCGGTTCCCACCTCGTTCACGCGCTCGGTGGTCACCTGCACGATTTCCGCACGCACCACAGGCCAGGGCGCAAAGTTCAGGCCCGGCATGCCGATGCTGTATTCCTGACCGAACAGCAGCTCGACCGAGCGCTCTTCCGGGCGCACGGTATAGAATGACGCGAAAAGCCACAGCACAACCAGGCCGACAAGGCCCAGCACCACACCACGGCCACTGATCCCCGGTCCACCAGCGCCACCGCTGCCGCCCGAGCCACCACCGCGACCGCCCATCAGCACTTTCAGTTGCTGTTGGCCTTTTTTCACCAGATCTTCGATTTCCGGGATCTGTGGTCCTTGATTGCCGGGGCCGCGATCACCGCCGCCACCGCCCGAACCGCGATCGCCCGAGCCGCGGTTACCACCGCCACCGCCCCAGGGCCCTCCACTATTGCCAGACATGGCTTCTCCTTACTTGGGTCGTATCATTATGATCCATCATGGACCTGAATTGGCTACATCGCGCCCGGTTTCAAGCTTAATCGGCCCCGAGAACGCCGAAGTCGCACCCTTTTGATGGAACCGAGGGCCGTATTCAGTGTTCGCGCGCGGGATTGCGCATGAGCACGATCTCTTCAGCCATCGTCGGGTGCACGGCCACCGTGCGGTCAAAATCCGCCTTGGTCGCGCCCATCTTCACCGCGATGGCGGCAAACTGGATCATTTCGGCAGCTCCGGGGGCGACGATATGGCAGCCCAGCACCCGGTCGCTCTGTGCGCAGACCACCAGCTTGAACATCGCCTTCGATGTCCCCTCGGCAAAGGCTGTCTGCATGGCCCGGAAACTGGTCATGAAGACCTTCACACGGCCCAGTTCGCGCGCCTCGTCCTCGGTCAGGCCAACGGTCGCAGCCTCGGGGCGGGTGAAGACGGCGCTGGCGACCAGCGCGTGATCGGCTTTGGTGGGCTTGCCGCCAAAGACCGTATCGGCAAAGGCGTGACCCTCGCGGATCGCAACCGGCGTCAGTTGAATGCGGTCGGTCACATCTCCCACGGCAAAGACCGATGGGATGTTGGTCTGCGACCAGTCATCGACTTTGACCGCACCGCTCTCGCTCAGAACGACGCCCGCTTCCTCCAGCCCCAACCCTTGCGTGTTCGGCGTCCGGCCGGTGGCAAACAGTACCCGGTCAAACTCGCGCCGACCACCACCTGTATCCACGGCGGCGAAACGGCCATCCGGCAAACGCTCAAGTGACACCAGATCGGTGCTCACCTCCAGCGCTACGCCTTGCGCCGACATCTCGGCAGCAACATGATGGCGTAGATCATCGTCAAAACCACGCAGGATCTGCGCGCCCCGGTAGAACTGCGTGACCTCCACCCCCAGACCTTGCAGCACGCAGGCGAACTCACAGGCAATAAAACCCCCGCCAATGATCAGGATCGAGCGCGGCAGGTCTTCCATCAGGAAAACCTCGTTCGAGGTCATCACCCCCTGCCCCTCAAACGCCTCAGGCACGAAAGGCGTGCCACCTGTGGCAATCAGGATATGACGGGCGGTGAACTGGCGACCATCGGCCAGTGCAACCGTGTGCGGGTCTATGAGTGTCGCGCGCTGGTGGTGGATCTCCACCCCCGCGTTTTCAGCATTGCGGGTATAGATGCCCTCCAGCCGCGAAAGTTCATCGTCCAGCCTGGCACGAAAGGCGCGCCAGTCGAAGCCCTGCACCGAAAGCTGCCAGCCATAGGCGCGCGCCTCATCCATCGCGGCGCCATGACCGGCGGCGAAAACCATCAGCTTTTTGGGCACGCATCCGCGGATCACGCAAGTGCCGCCCATGCGGTATTCCTCGGCCAGCGCCACCCTGGCGCCCCCTTCAGACGCCGCGATCCGCGCCGCACGCACCCCGCCCGAACCGCCACCAATGACGAAAAGATCGTAGTCGAATGTCACGCGCTGCCCTCAGATGTCTTGAAAGATGTTGTCGGATTCGACAAAGATAATGCGCTCTTCCTCGACCGTGCCGGCAATCGGATCGCGCATTTCCACCCGGCCATCGGCATAGCCTATCACCACTGCATCGCAGATATCGATGAACAGGCCATTTTCCACCACGCCGGGCACCTGATTGAGGGCCAGCGACAACTGGCGCGGGTTGCCTATCCGGCCCAGCGACAGGTCCAGCAGGTGATTGCCCTCATCGGTGATAAAGGGCTTGTTGCCGTTCATGCGCATCGTGGCGGTCGAGCCCATGACGTCCAGCCCGCTCAGCAACTCCTCGATCAAGAGCTTGCTGGCTTGCCAGCCAAAGGGGATCACCTCAACCGGAAGCGGAAAGCCACCCAGCGTCTTCACCTCTTTCGAAGCGTCCGAGATCACGATCATTCGGTCACTGGCGGTGGCCACGATCTTTTCAAGCAAAAGTGCCCCGCCGCCGCCCTTGATCAGGTTCAGATCGGCATCAAACTCGTCTGCGCCATCGATCGTCAGATCCAGCCACCCCGCCTGATCCAGCCCCACCACCTTCAGCCCCAGACTGCGCGCCAGCTCTGCCGTGCGCGTGGAGGTGGGCACACAGGTCAGGCGCAGGTTTTCCTCGCGCGCACGCTCGGCCAGACAGCGCACCATCCATGCGGCAGTAGAGCCGGTGCCCAGCCCCAGCTTCATGCCATCTTCCACGCAATCAACCGCCCGCCGCGCGGCGGCAAATTTCGCGCGGTCTGCCTGAGTGAGATGCTGGGCCATGAACGGGGTCTCCTGAAGGGCGGGTTGAGCGCGTGTTACACCAAGCCGTTGCGATTGTCACAGGGGGGAAGGCAAGGTTTTTCACCCGCCCCGGCCGCCACGTCATGGGCCTGCGCGCCCCCTTCGCCCCCTTGCGTTCAGCGCCCGCCATGCCACAGTAGCCCCGCAATCTGGAGGATAGTATGCGGCGGATTTTCAAGGTTCTGGGTTACGGCCTTCTGGTTCTGGTAGTCGTGGCAGCGGCAGCGGCCTTCTGGAAGCGCGAAGAGATCACACGACTGATGGCTGTGAACACCCTGTTCCGCGAGGATCGGATTGTGGCCAATTTCTCAGGTATGGACCAACTGTTCCACCACCGCAGTATGCAGGGCGGCGCGGCCAGCCCGCTGCCACAGGGGCCCGAGGCCGAAATGCCCGACGGGTTTGAGGATTGGCTGGAAGCGCGGACGGTGACAGCGGTTGTCGTGCTGGACCGAGGTGAGATCGTACATGAACGCTACCGGCTGGGCACCATGCCAGAAGATCTGCGCATCTCCTGGTCCGTGGCGAAAAGCGCTCTGTCGCTGCTGCTGGGCATCCTGCATCATGAGGGCACGATCCCCGATCTGGACGCGCCGGTGACCGATCATGTGCCTGCCCTCGCCGGGTCAGCCTATGGCCAAACGACCATCCGCCAAGTGGCGCAGATGGCGTCAGGCGTGGCCTTCAACGAAGACTATCTGGACTATGATTCCGACATCAACCGCATGGGCCGTGTGCTGGCGCTGGGGGGCTCGATGGACGGCTTCTCGATCGATCAGACCAACGCGCGCGGCGCTCCGGGCGCGGATTGGCAATATGTGTCGATCGATACCCATGTGCTGGGTATGGTGATCCGCGGCGCATCCGGGCGCAGCATCACCGATCTGATGGAAGAGCGCCTGTTCATTCCTCTGGGGCTGGAGCGTGCGCCCTTCTATGTCACCGATGGCCATGGCGTGGAGTTCGTTCTTGGCGGGCTGAACCTGACCACGCGCGATTATGCGCGCCTGGGCCAGATGATTGCCCAGGGCGGTGAATGGCAAGGGCAGCAGATTGTCCCGGCCGAATGGATTGCCCAGTCGACAGAGGCCAGTGCGCCGGGCGGGGCGCTTTACGGGTATCAATGGTGGTTGCCGGAAGATCCGGTACCTGGAGAATTTTATGCACGCGGTGTCTATGGTCAGTTCCTCTGGATTGACCAGAACCGGAATGTGGTGATTGCCGTCAACAGTGCCGATCGCGGCTTCCGCCAACCGGGCGTGATGGACGGCAACATCGCCCTGTTCCGTGAAATCGCCCGGCATCTGGAAACGCAACGCGAGACCGAGGGATAACAGCCATGAAAGAGCCATCCATCAACGTGCTGGGCGAGGCGCTTGAAACCTGCTCATCCGCACCGATCACCGGCTTTTTTCGAAATGGATGCTGTGACACCGGTCCTGAAGATCGGGGTTTGCACACCGTATGCGCAGAGATGACGGCCGAGTTTCTGGCGCTGTCGAAGTATCTAGGCAACGACCTCAGCACACCGCGACCGGAATGGGGTTTTGCCGGTCTGAAACCGGGCGACCACTGGTGCCTGTGTGCCGCGCGATTTCTGCAGGCCGAGGACGAGGGTGCGGCACCCCGCGTCCGACTGGCGGCAACGCATCGCCGCACGCTCGACGTGGTGCCGCTGGAGGTGCTGCGCCGTCACGCGACCGACGCAAGCGACGGGTGAACGGCGGGTAAGCGCCAACCGTTACAAATTCGTCACATTCACGGTGTGATTTCACAAGTCTGACAGATATCAATGAGCACGTGTGCGGGTTGGTGTTGGCTGGCAACATCCGTTCAGGAGTTCCCATGACAGACAAAGCCCCCCTTTCCCCCCGGCCCGCCAATGCGTCAAAGGCCGAGATCGCGCCCGACGCCACACCATCTGCCGGGACTGACACGCAGAGCAGCGCCCTGAGCTTTCCGTCAGTCGATGCCAGCCGCAACCGCGAAGGTTTTGAAACCGGACGTTACCCCTATGGCCGCAAACTCGGGCGAAAGCCCTATGAGCAGGAAAAAGCGCGACTGCAGGTCGAGCTGCTGAAAGTCCAGCTCTGGGCGCAGGAGAGCGGCGAGAAGTTCGTCATCTTGTTCGAAGGGCGCGATGCGGCGGGCAAGGGTGGCACGATCAAACGCTTCAACGAGCATCTGAACCCACGTTTCGCGCGGGTGGTCGCGCTGAACAAACCAACCGAGGCCGAACGCAGCCAGTGGTTCTTTCAGCGCTATGTCCGCCACCTGCCGACCGCAGGTGAAATGGTGTTCTACGACCGCAGTTGGTACAACCGCGCGGGGGTTGAGCGGGTAATGGGGTTCTGCACGCCCACCGAATATCTGGAATTCATGCGTCAGGCACCGGAGTTTGAACGAATGCTGGTGCGGTCCGGGGTGCGGCTTTACAAATACTGGTTCTCAGTTACCCAGCCCGAACAGCTCAAGCGCTTCGAATCGCGCGAAACCGACCCACTCAAGCGCTGGAAACTGTCGCCAATCGACAAGGCCAGCCTCGACAAATGGGATGACTACACCGAGGCGAAAGAGGCGATGTTCTTTTACACCCACACCGCCGATGCACCCTGGACCATCGTTAAATCCAACGACAAGAAGCGCGCGCGGTTGAACGCCATGCGGCATTTCCTGTCAACGCTGGACTACCCTGACAAGGACCCCGAGGTCGCCCGGCCACCGGACCCGTTGATCGTGGGCCCCGCCAACCCTGCGATCCACCGCTCGGAACATATCCTGGGCACCTCGCTGCATCCCGATCAACACCGGGGCTGACGTCAGAAGCGGCGGGGCGGGCGGGTTGCCGCCTGCCAGTGCCGCTGCACTCACAGCTTCATGTCAAAGCCCAGATGTTTGGCAACGGTGAAAATGTCTTTGTCGCCGCGCCCGCACATGTTCATCACGATCAGATGGTCACGCGGCAGCGCAGGGGCGATCTTCATCACATGTGCCAGCGCATGGCTGGGCTCCAGCGCCGGGATGATCCCCTCCAGCGCGCAGCTTAGCTGAAACGCCTCCAGCGCCTCCTTGTCAGTGATCGAGACATATTCGGCGCGTCCGATCTCATGCAGCCAGGCATGTTCAGGGCCGATGCCGGGATAATCCAGCCCGGCGGAGATGCTGTAACCCTCCAGTATCTGGCCATCATCATCTTGCAGCAGATAGGTGCGGTTGCCATGCAGCACGCCGGGGCGACCGCCGGTCAGGCTGGCGCAATGCTCCATGTTCTCGTCCACCCCCTTGCCCCCGGCCTCGACGCCAATGATGCGTACCGAAGTATCATCGAGGAACGGGAAAAAGAGGCCCATCGCATTCGAGCCGCCGCCAATGGCAGCGATAATCGTATCGGGCAGGCGGCCCTCGGCTGCCATCATCTGCTCTTTGGTTTCCTTGCCGATAATGGCCTGAAAATCCCGTACCATCGCCGGATAGGGGTGCGGCCCGGCCACGGTGCCGATGCAATAGAACGTGTCGCGCACATTGGTGACCCAGTCGCGCAGGGCGTCGTTCATCGCGTCCTTGAGCGTGCCGCGACCACTGGTGACGGGCACCACCTCGGCACCCAGAAGGCGCATGCGAAAGACATTGGGCGCCTGACGTTCGACATCATGCGCGCCCATGTATACCACGCATTGCAGGCCGAACTTGGCACAGACGGTGGCGGTGGCCACGCCATGCTGGCCCGCACCGGTCTCGGCGATGATTCGGGTCTTGCCCATACGCCGGGCGAGGATGATCTGACCCAGCACGTTGTTGATCTTGTGCGCGCCGGTATGGTTCAGCTCGTCGCGTTTGAGATAGACTTTCGCCCCGCCCAGATGGTCTGTCAGGCGCTCGGCGAAATAGAGCGGGCTGGGACGACCGACATAATGGGTCCAGAGGTCATGCATCTCGGCCCAGAAGCTGGCGTCGGTCTTGGCATGCTCATATTGCGCTTCCAGCTCAAGAATCAGCGGCATCAGGGTCTCGGACACGAAACGCCCGCCAAAGATGCCAAAACGCCCACGCTCGTCGGGGCCGGTCTTGAAACTGTTGATCCCGTCCTCGGCCATCGCGCGCGCTCCCTGTCAGTCGAGGTTCCGTTTATAGCCAATGTGCGACGCGGTAAAGCCAAGCCGCTCATAGAAAGACTGTGCCCGATCACGGGCCCGGTTGGTGGTCAGCTGCAGGAGGCCACAGCCTGCGGCACGCGCGCGGGCCTCGGCATCGGCCATCAGCGCAGCCCCCAGCCCTGCTCCGCGCTGCGCCGGCGCAACGCGGACGCTTTCGATCTGAGCGCGGCGGGTTGCCTGAAGCGAAAGACCCGAAATGAAGGTAATCTGGTATGTGGCAACGACCGGTCCGTCAGCGCCGTCTTCTGCCACGATCAGCTGATTGCCACGCTCCTGTGCCATCTGGTCGAAGGCGGCCAGATAAGAGGCCAGTTCCTCGCCCTCGCGCGCGGCACCCAGCATGTCGTCACGCAGCAACGCCACCACCGACGCGACGTCGCCGCGCCGCGCCTCGCGCCAGATGATCACGCCAAAGCCCCTGTGGCAGCGCGCACGAACTCGGCAATGCGCGCGGCATCCTTGACACCGGGCGCGCTTTCCACCCCCGACGACACATCGACCTGCCGCGCCCCGGTCATCCGTATTGCCTGCGCCACATTCTCGGCCGTCAGTCCACCCGCCAGCATCCACGGGCAGAGCCAACGCCGTCCGGCAATCAAGCGCCAGTCAAAGGCCAACCCGTTGCCGCCCGGAAGAACCGCCCCGCGCGGTGGCTTTGCATCGACCAGCAGGATATCTGCCACCCGCCCGAATTCAACCAACACAGGCAGATCATCCGCATCGGAAATACCTACCACCTTGATCAGCGGCAGTCCGTAGCGGGCGCGCAGATCCGCCATGCGTTCCGGGCTTTCCGCGCCGTGCAGCTGAAGAAAATCGAGAGGAACCTCGTCCAGAACCGAATCATAGAGCGCGTTGTCTGCATCGACGAACAGCCCCACCCGGCCCAACCCCGGCGGCGCCGCCAGAGCAATCTCACGTGCCACTTGCGGGATGACATGGCGTGGCGATCGTGGAAAGAAATTGAGGCCGACATAGGCCGCTTGCGCCGCTACAACCGCCGCGATATCCGCAGGCCGGGTCAGCCCGCAGATCTTGACCCTCACAGGCCCCGTCATGGGCGTGCGGGGTGCTGATCATCGAGGATGGCCAGAACGTCATCGCGCCGCGGCTTGGCCGTCACAGAGGTGTCAGCTGGTGTAGGTTGCGCGGCGCGCAACTGCTCCAGCTCACGCCGCATGCGCGCCGCTTCCACGCGATAACCGCGCTCGCGCAACCATTCCCAAACCAGCCCCAGAACCAGCCCCAGCCCCACAGCCCCACCGACCACCAGAAACAATGGCAGCGTCAGCGTGTAACTTGCGCCGACAAACGTGGTGATCGTGTCCGGCCATAGCGCCAGCGTCACCATGGCGCGGTTGGCCAGCGCCACCGTGACGGCGACCAGCAGAATGATCGCCAGAAGGGCATAGCGGATATAGGTCATCAGGTCAGGTCAGTCTTCCGTATGGTTAAGCCGGTCGCGCAGCAATTTCCCGGTCTTGAAGAAGGGTACGCATTTTTCATCCACCTCGACCGTTTCGCCGGTCCGCGGGTTGCGACCTACCCTCGCATCGCGGCGCTTGACCGAGAATGCGCCAAAACCGCGCAGCTCCACCCGTTCGCCACGCGCCATGGCTTCGGTGATTTCCTCAAAGAACGTGTTCACGATGCGCTCGACATCGCGTTGATACAAATGTGGGTTCTCATCGGCGAGTTTCTGAATGAGTTCCGATCGAATCATGGCCTACCCCCCCGGTGGCGCAGCTGTGGATTCAGGCCGAGCATTTCTGCGAACGCCGTGCCAACCTGATGACTATAGGTGTTCTGGTCGCCCGCACAAACAAAAACCGTGCGAATACGCGGGTTTGCCGCCGATTAGCAATTTTTTGCCATCTTCGGACAGGTGTCCCGAGAGCCGACAGCGACGACGGACACTTTGCAAGCGGCTTTGATCCGGTTGCGCGAATCGATCTGTCCGGCGGGCAGTGACTGAAAAGGCCCCGCAACAGCGGGGCCTTTCCGGTCAGTGTTCAGTGCTGGTTTAGCTACGATCCTTGAGCGCGGCACCCAGGATGTCACCCAGCGAAGCACCCGCATCCGACGAGCCGTACTGTTGCACCGCTTCCTTCTCTTCGGCGATCTCACGCGCCTTGATCGACAGGCCCAGCTTGCGGGTCTTGCTGTCAACCGAGGTGACGCGCACATCGAGCTTGTCACCGACCTGAAAGCGTTCAGGGCGCTGGTCGGCACGGTCGCGGGCCAGATCCGAGCGGCGGATGAACGACTTGGCGCCGTTGTAATCCACTTCGATTCCGCCTTCTTCGATCGCGCTCACCTCGACGGTGATGATCGAGCCGCGCTTCACGCCGTCAACTGCTTCGGTGAAGCTGTCATTGCCCAGTGCCTTGACCGACAGCGAGATACGCTCACGCTCGACATCGACTTCCAGAACCGAGGCCTTGACCACATCGCCCTTGCGGTAGTCCTGAATGGCTTCTTCGCCGCGCTGATCCCAGCTCAGGTCCGACAGGTGAACCATGCCGTCGATATCGCCTTCCAGCCCGATGAACAGGCCGAATTCGGTGATGTTCTTCACCTCGCCCTCGATCATGCTGCCAGCCGGGTTCGATTCGGCGAACACTTCCCACGGATTGCGCTGGGTTTGCTTCAGGCCCAAGCTGACGCGGCGCTTGGCGCTGTCGATTTCCAGCACCATGACTTCGACTTCCTGGCTGGTCGAAACGATTTTTCCGGGATGCACGTTCTTCTTGGTCCAGCTCATTTCCGAGACGTGGACCAGACCCTCAACACCGGCTTCCAGCTCAACAAATGCGCCGTAATCGGTGATGTTGGTCACGCGGCCCTTGTGGACCGAGCCAAGCGGATAGTTCGCTTCAACCAGATCCCAGGGATCGGCCTGCAACTGCTTGATACCCAGGCTGATGCGGTGGGTGTCCTTGTTGATCTTGATGACCTGAACCTTGAGGGTCTCGCCGATCGACAGGATCTCTGAGGGGTGGTTGATACGACGCCAGGCCATGTCGGTGACATGAAGCAGGCCGTCCACACCGCCCAGATCGACGAACGCACCGTATTCGGTGATGTTCTTGACCACGCCATCCAGCACCTGACCTTCGGCCAGCTTGGCGATGACTTCGGCACGCTGCTCGGCGCGGCTTTCTTCCAGAATGGCGCGGCGCGAGACGACGATATTGCCGCGGCGACGGTCCATCTTCAGAATCTGGAACGGCTGCTTGAGGCCCATCAGGGGGCCAGCATCGCGCACGGGGCGCACATCGACCTGGCTGCCCGGCAGGAAGGCCACGGCACCGCCCAGATCGACAGTGAAGCCGCCCTTGACGCGACCAAAGATCGCACCCTCGACACGATCTTCCGACTCGTAGGCTTTTTCCAGACGGTCCCAAGCGGCCTCGCGGCGGGCCTTCTCGCGGCTGATCACGGCCTCGCCGCGCGCATTTTCAACGCGCTCCAGATAGACCTCGACCTCATCGCCGACGGCAACCTCGGGCGCTTCACCCGGGTTGGCAAATTCTTTCAGCTCGACACGGCCTTCCATCTTGTAGCCGACGTCGATGATGGCCTGACCCGCCTCGATGGCGATGACACGGCCCTTGACGACACTGCCTTCGCTCGGCGTGTCGATCTCAAGGCTCTCGTTCAGGAGGGCCTCAAATTCTTCCATGGTGGCTTTAGCGCACATATATATCAGTTCCTTCGGTTCTGTTTGACTGGCCTGACGGTTGGTTCCGCCGGTCTTTGACTACCCTACGGCAAAAGCGCAGCCCGGGCCGGTTCAGGCCCACCTGCGCATCTTCCTTCCGCTCGATGGCGCGTCTATAGGCTGAAAAGACCCAACATGGCAAGTCTGTTCGCATGGGCCCGGCGAGACTCAGCCACCCCTGCCCAGACGCGCGGCGATCACCGCCATCGCGCGTTCCACCGCCTGTGCAATGCTCATTTCTGACGTGTCCAGCGTCACCGCATCATCGGCCGGGCGCAAAGGCGCTTCCGCGCGGCCCATGTCGCGCGCGTCGCGGGTGCGGACCTGTTCCAGCACGGCCTCAAAGCTCTCGGCACCGGTGTCGCCACCCGTTTCCAGCCAGCGGCGGCGGGCGCGGACCTCGGGGCTGGCTGTGATGAACAGCTTCACCTCGGCACCCGGGCAGATCACGGTGCCGATATCACGGCCATCCAGCACCGCGCCCCCTTCACGTCGCGCGAAATCACGCTGGAAATCCACCAGTGCCGCCCGCACCTCAGAGATCGCTGCAACCCGGCTGGCGGCCTCTCCGGCCCCCAGACTGCGCAGATCATCGCGCGCCAGATCCTGCGGTGTCAGCGCGCGCGCCACGGCAACCGGATCGCCGCCTTTGGCCCCGACGGCCCGGTAGAGCAAACCGGTATCGAGATGGGCAAAGCCGAAATGCTCAGCCACCGCGCGGCTGATCGTCCCCTTGCCCGCCGCCGCAGGCCCGTCGATGGCCACGGTGAAAGCGCTCATGCGTTGCTCCGCGTGATCGTCGCGCCAAGGGCGGTCATCAAAGGCTCAAACACCGGGAACGAGGTGGCAATCGGCCCGCCGTCATCCACCTTTACCGGCTTTTTCGCCACCAGCCCCAGACACAGGAACGCCATAGCGATTCGGTGGTCCAGCCGG
Source organism: Pararhodobacter sp. (assembly GCA_020832545.1). Lineage (GTDB taxonomy): Bacteria > Pseudomonadota > Alphaproteobacteria > Rhodobacterales > Rhodobacteraceae > Pararhodobacter. The sequence continues at coordinate 26,088 of JAFIEK010000028.1, forward strand.
CTTTCTGCGGTCGCGCCTCCCGGCACGCCTTCCGGGCCGCAACCATGCACGATCAGGGTATCTTCGTTTTCCTCGATCCGTACGCCACAAGCCTCCAGCCCGCGCGCCATGGCGTCGATCCTGTCACTTTCCTTGACCCGCAACTCTTTGACCCCGTTCATCACCGTGCGCCCTTCGGCGCAGGCGGCCACCACCGACAGGATGGGGAATTCGTCAATCATGCTGGCGGCACGACCCGGCGGGGTTTCCACCCCCTTCAGCGCGCCAGTGTACCGCACCCGCAAATCCGCCACCGGCTCGCCCCCTTCCTCGCGCGGGTTTTCAAAGGTCAGGTCGGCGCCCATCTCGACCAATGTGGTGAACAACCCGTTGCGCGTGGGGTTCCGGCTGACACCGGGCACCGTGATCTCGGAACCCGGGACGATCAGCGCCGCGCAGACCGGAAACGCCGCCGAGGACGGGTCGCGTGGCACCGCTACCGATTGCGCCACCAGCTCTGGCTGGCCAGTGAGGGTGATCACCCGGCCCTCGACCGTGTCCTCCACCGTGATCTCGGCCCCGAACCCACGCAGCATCCGCTCTGTATGATCGCGCGTCACCTCAGGCTCGATCACCACGCTCTCGCCCGGCGCGTTCAGCCCGGCCAACAGCACCGCTGATTTCACCTGCGCCGAAGGCATCGGCAACGTGTAGCGCACCGGCACCGGGTCAGCCGCACCCACCACGGTCATCGGCAAGCGTCCGCCCGCGCGTCCGTGGGCCTGCGCGCCAAACAATGCCAGCGGGTCGGTCACGCGGCCCATCGGCCGTTTGTTGAGGCTGGCATCGCCGGTGAAGGTGGCACTGATCGCGGTGGTGGCCATCGCCCCCATGATCAGCCGCACCCCGGTGCCGGAATTGCCGCAGTCAATCACCTGCTCGGGCTCGGCAAACCCGCCGACACCCACGCCTTGCACCGTCCATTCGCCGGGGCCGTGGCGGGTGACGGTGGCTCCGAATGCGCGCATAGCAGCGGCGGTGTCCAGCACATCCTGCCCCTCCAGCAAGCCGGTGATCCGCGTCTCACCTACTGAAAGCGCGCCGAGAATCAGCGCGCGATGGCTGATCGATTTGTCGCCCGGCACCTCGGCCACGCCCCGCAACGGGCCGGAACGGGCGGATTGCATCGGGATCGGGGTATCGTGGCCGGACATACGCGCCTCTTTCTGCTGGCTCGGCCCCGCTGATAGCGCAAGGCGCAGCCCCGGTCCAGCGGCCCGCCCGTCAGGCCCGCTCATCCTTGGGCGAGCCCATGACCACAAAGGTGGTCAGGGCGCTGACTTGCGGCAGGGTGCCTAAAATCTCAGTGTGAAAATGCTTGTAGGCCACCAGATCAGCCACTTCCACACGCAACAGATACTCGACCGTTCCGGTGATGTTATGACACTCGCGCACTTGGCGCGCTGCGCGCATCGCCCGCTCAAAACCTTCCTGCGCGGCCTTGGTGTGCTGCGACAGGCCGACGGTGACATAGGCAACAAACCCGATCCCCCGTTGGCCTGGGTCCAGCACCGCGCGGTAGCCCGTAATCACGCCGCGCCGCTCAAGCTCCTGCACCCGGCGCAAACAGGCCGAGGGGGACAGCCCCACCCGCTCGGCCAGTTCCAGATTGGAAATCCGGCCCTCTTGCGCCAACACGCGCAATATCTTTTCGTTAATCTGGTCATTCATGTCCATGAATTGCAGAAATACCTTCACTTGAGCACTTCTTGCAACCCGCTTGCGCTACAGACCGCATATCATTGCGCCTCAGTCAAAGCGAACCTCCCCAAAGCGAACCTCCCATGACCCCCGACCATCTTTTCGCCCTCGCGGCCTTCGCCTTCGTCAGCTCCATCACACCGGGACCGAACAACCTGATGCTGCTGGCCTCAGGCGTAAATTTCGGCTTTCGCCGCACAGTGCCGCATATGCTGGGCATCGGGATCGGGTTCACGCTGATGGTGCTGCTGGTCGGGCTGGGGCTGGCCGGGGTGTTCACCGCCTGGCCTCCGGCCCGGCACATCCTGAAAATCTTAGCAACAGGCTATATGCTCTGGCTGGCATGGAAAATCGCCCATGCCGCCGCCCCCGAGGGTGCAGAGACCGGCGCACGGCCGCTCACCTTTCTGCAAGCGGCGGCCTTTCAATGGGTCAACCCCAAGGCCTGGACCATGGCCCTGGGCGCGGTGGCTCTTTACGCGCCGGGGCAAGAGATCGCGGCAGTTCTGTGGGTGGCCGGGGTTTTCGGGCTGATCAACCTGCCCTGTGTCTCCAGTTGGACTGTGCTGGGCCTCGCCCTGAAGCGCGCGTTGCAAAACCCGGCCCGTCTGCGTGTATTCAACTATGCGATGGCGCTGTTGCTGGTTGCCTCGCTCTACCCGGTGCTCACAGGATAAGAAGGGGCAACATGCTCAGGGACCGCGTGACTTCATCTTGCCAGAAATACGCGTCGGGGTGAATGGCCGCAGGCCAGAGGGGGCGGCAGCCCCCTCACCAGCCCGTCTCGTCAACGAGCCGGGATCACCATACCTTTGTCACGCGCGAGCACACGCATACGGTCCTGCAGTTTCTCAAAGGCACGCACCTCGATCTGACGGATCCGCTCGCGGCTGACATCATAGCGCGCTGACAACTCTTCCAGCGTCACCGGCGGCTCTGCCAGGCGGCGCTCGGTCAGGATGTCGCGCTCGCGCTCGTTCAGCACGTCCATGGCCCCCATCAGAAGCGTCTGACGCGCCTCGAACTCCTCGCGGTCGGCGTAGCTGGAGGCCTGATCGGCATCCTCATCCTCCAGCCAGTCCTGCCAGCTGCCTGACCCGTCCTCACCGCCGATCGTAACATTGAGCGAAGCATCCGCGCCCGCCATCCGCCGGTTCATATCGATCACCTCGGTCTCGGTGACTGACAGGTCGGTAGCAAGCCGCTTCACGTTTTCAGGCCGCAGATCGCCCTCTTCCAACGCACCGATCCGCGACTTGGCCTTGCGCAGGTTAAAAAACAGTTTCTTCTGCGCCGAAGTGGTGCCCAGTTTCACCAGGCTCCAAGACCGCAGGATATATTCCTGAATGCTCGCCCGGATCCACCACATCGCATAGGTGGCCAGCCGGAAGCCCTTTTCCGGGTCAAACCGCTTGACGGCCTGCATCAAGCCCACATTCGCCTCAGAAATCACCTCGGCCTGCGGCAGGCCGTAGCCGCGATAACCCATGGCGATCTTGGCGGCCAAACGCAGATGGCTGGTGACCAGCTTGTGCGCGGCCTCGGTATCCTGATGATCCACCCAGCGCTTGGCCAGCATGTATTCTTCCTGCGGCTCCAGCATCGGAAAGCGCCGGATCTCCTGCAGGTAACGGTTCATCCCCTGTTCGGGGGACGGGGCGGGCAGATTGGCATAGCTGCTCACGATGGTCCCACTCCTGTATGTAAATGGCCTTCACATTACATAAAGGCACGATTGCCGCAACTTCAAGAGCATCTCTGCGATCTATGAAGAACTTATGAAAATGGTAACGCGCGAAGGCGGGTCCGGATACCCCTGCTCACGCAGATGGGAAGGTCTGGCACGAAATGCCCTCTCAGCCACGCAGGTGCGCCAGCAGATCGGCCATATCGCGCGGCAGAGGTGCCTCGAACTCCATCTCGGCTCCGGTTGAAGGGTGGATGAATCCCAGGCTGGCGGCGTGTAGCGCCTGCCGCGGAAAGGCCGCCACCGCCTCGGCGGCACCATCCGGCAGGGCCGCAGCCGAAAGTTTGCGCCGCCCGCCATACACCGTATCGCCCACCAACCCATGCCCGGCATGCGCCAGATGTACCCGGATCTGATGCGTGCGCCCGGTCTCCAGCCAGCATTCCAGCAGCGCAAGCTGCGGCGGTGCCCCAAACACCTCATCCACCCGCGCCCGAGTCACCGCATGGCGGCCCCGGTCAAAAAAGACCGCTTGCCGCTGCCGGTCATGGCGATGGCGATCCAGCCGCGAGGTGATCTTCATCACGCCCCCACCCTCAAAGCTGACGCCGCGCACGCCGCGCAGACGCGGATCGCCGGCATCCGGCGCACCATGCGCCAGCGCCAGATATCGCCTGCGAACGCTGTGCGCCTCGAACTGGGCAGCCAGTAAGTGATGGGCGCGGTCGCTCTTGGCTACCACCAGCAGGCCCGAAGTGTCCTTGTCGATCCGATGCACAATCCCCGGGCGGCGCTCGCCGCCAACCCCCGAAAGGCTGTCCCCGCAATGATGCAAAAGCGCATTGACCAGCGTGCCTGACCCCGTACCCGGTGCCGGATGCACCACCATCCCCACGGGCTTGTTGATGACGATCAGCGCTTCGTCCTCATGGACCACACTCAGCGCGATCGCTTCGGCGCGTGTTTCCACCTCGACGGCAGGGGCTACGGCAATGTCGAACACATCCCCCGTCGACACCTTTGCCCGCGAATCACTGATCACCGATCCGGCGCGCGTCACCGCGCCCTCGGCAATCAGCCGCATCAGACGTGAACGCGACAGCGCCGCTTCCTCTGGCACATCGCGCGCCAAAGCCTTATCCAGACGGTCGGGCGGGTTGTCCCCGATCACCACGCGCAGCACCGAAAGGCCTGTTTCCATGTCTCCGTCACCCCCGCGCGACGCACCCAAAACTACACCGCCTGAAACGATACAGGTTGAAACCACATCGCCTGAAACCACATCGGCCGGCCCCTTGCCGCCCGATCTGAGGTTTCTCAAAATTCTTGTCTCCACGCTCACGGGCGTGATGATCCTGGGCCTTGTAACGATCATCGCGCTGCTTGTCATCCGCCTGACCGCCGCGCCCGCGCCCCTTGCCCTGCCCGACACCATCACCCTGCCCGACGGCGCGTCAGCACAGGCCGTGACCCTCGCACCTGCGCATGTGATCATCCTCAGTGAAACCGAAATCCTGTTCTACAATCGCGACAGCGGTCAACTTCAGCGCCGCGTCCCGCTTGAGTGACCGCCATCGCCCCCTCACCTTGCGACAAATACGCTGGGGGTGAATGGCCGCAGGCCAGAGGGGGCAACGCCCCCTGAACAGCTCCCTGACCGCCGCGCGCGCCAGCGCGCGGCCCGGCCCAACAGGCGACGAAGGATCTGTGATCCTTCTGTCAACTGGCGGGAGCCCCCGCTTCCCGCCCGTTCACAGCAGTTCCATCACCGCATCCGAAGCCTCGAAATTGGCGGTGACGGATTGCACGTCGTCATCATCCTCCAACGCATCCAGAAGCTTCATCAGCTTCTGCATCCCCTCAAGGTCCAGTTCGGTGGTGGTCTGCGGCCTCCAGACCAGCTTGGTCGATTCCGCATCGCCCAGACTTGCCTCCAGCGCATTCGACACCTCGGCCAGTTCTGTAAAATCGCACCAGATCACATGCCCTTCGTCCGAGCTTTCGACATCAGACGCCCCGGCCTCGATCGCGGCTTCCATCACCGTGTCAGCATCGCCAGCACCGGCCGGATAAAGGATCTGCCCCATCCGGTCGAACATGAAACCGACAGAGCCGGTCTCGCCAAGATTGCCGCCATGTTTTGCAAAGAGCGAGCGCACATTCGAGGCGGTGCGGTTGCGGTTGTCGGTCATCGCCTCGACAATCACCGCCACGCCGTTGGGGCCATAGCCCTCGTAACGAATTTCCTCGTAGTTCTCGGCATCACCGCCCTGCGATTTCTTGATCGCCCGCTCAATCACCTCCTTGGGCACCGACACCGCCTTGGCCTCTTTTACGGCCAGACGCAGGCGCGGGTTCTTGTCGGGGTCAGGCTCACCCATTTTGGCGGCGACGGTGATCTCTTTCGACAGCTTTGAAAACAGCTTCGCGCGCGCGGCATCCTGCCGGCCCTTGCGATGCTGGATGTTGGCCCATTTGGAATGGCCTGCCATGTTACTCTCCGCTTGAAATCTCGGCCTGCCTATAGTGCAGCGCCCCCCCGGCTGGCAAGGGCAGGGCAGCCTGGGTTGGGCACTGGGCCGGGCGCGGCCAGAAAAAACCGCGCTCCGGACACTCCGAAGCGCGGCAAAATGTCACAGGACACCTGCGTGGTGCTGCGCCTCAGGCGGCGCGGGCCACAAGAACATCGCCGACCTGACGTTGTGCACCGGCCTCATCAAGGCCCGAAACCGCAGCAACCTCACGTGTCAGGCGCTCAAGCGCAGCTTCATATAGCTGGCGCTCGGAATAGCTTTGCTCGCGCTGATCATCGGTGCGGTGCAGGTCGCGCACCACTTCAGCAATGGCCAGCAGATCACCGGAATTGATCTTCTGCTCATATTCCTGCGCACGGCGCGACCACATGGCACGCTTGACGCGGGCCTTGCCGCGTAGCGTCGCAAGTGCTTTCGACACGATATCGGGCGACGACAGCGAGCGCATGCCCACCTGTGTGGCCTTGTCGGTCGGTACACGCAGGGTCATCTTGTCCTTTTCAAACGAGATCACAAACAGCTCAAGCTGCATCCCGGCGATTTCGCGCTCCTCAATTGAGACAATCTTGCCCACGCCATGCGCGGGATAAACCACGAAATCATTGGGGCGAAACTCGGCTTTGCGGGCTTTGCTCATACTGGCGTTTCCTCGGCTTTGGCCCACATTCGGCGACAAGTAACCCACGGGAAAACGACGTTTCCCGCGACAGGGTCGTGATATCACCAAAAAAGCACCCTACAGGCGAGCAGCACTGCGGATGCCGGGCAGGTTCTGAAATGTAACCCTTTAATAACACAAAAATGCTGCGAATCAAAGCCCTGAATCGGCAAAGCCCCTGGAGGCAGCCCCAACCACGGGCCCGACAGGCCCTTCAACACCGGTGGGACAGCCGCTCAATCAGTGGCCCGGACTTTCGTCCAATCAATCGCCTTCGCCGGGGGCTTCCGAGAAGAACTTGTCCAGTTTTCCAGCCTCGCCGTCGCGTTCGGTGGCTTCGGGAAGCGGGTCGCGGCGCTGGGTGATAACCGGCCATTGCTCGGAATACTTGCGATTGAATTCCACCCACGGCTCCATCTCGGGCTCGGTATCAGGACGAATCGCATCGGCGGGGCATTCAGGCTCGCAAACACCGCAGTCGATACATTCATCCGGGTGGATCACCAGCATGTTTTCGCCTTCGTAGAAGCAGTCCACGGGGCAGACTTCCACGCAGTCAGTGTATTTGCAGGCGATGCAATTGTCGGTCACGACATAGGTCATGGCGGCGCTTGTCCTCATTAAACCGTCCCGGACTTAATCCGGTTCTGGCAATCATTCAAGCCATGCCTGAGCATTTGTTTGCATACGCCCAAATAATGGCGCTGGCGCAGCCCCCCGGACCCATTTCCATGCCCTGATCACCGGCCGTCACTTCAGTCACCAGTATCGCGCCCGCGCAGCGCGTCAAAGGCACGCCGGTCGCGGCCCTGTGGGCGGCCACCGGACGCCGCGCGCGGGCGTGACAAGTCCGGCGGGGGTGGTGCGGGGGACAGGTCATCATATAGCGCCTGCGCCTCGGGGGCAGGGCCGCGCCGGGTACCCGGAGCCAGCATCCGCACCACGCGCACCCGCTCGCCCTGAACAAAGGTCAGCACATCGCCCGGACGCAGTTGCACCGCCGGTTTGGCCACAGGCTGGCTGTTCAGCCGCATCCGTCCGCTACTGACCGCCTGCGCGGCCAGGCTGCGCGATTTGAAAAACCGCGCGTGCCACAGCCATTTGTCCAGCCGGATCGGGCCGGCATCGGGTACAGCGGAGCCGGTGCCTGCGACCATCGCGCGTCAGGTCTTGTCGCGGCGCCCCCAGCGGGGGGGGGGGGAGCGGGTTTAGGGGGGGTTACGGTGGCGCCGCGTGTGGGGGGCGGGAGTAAAGTTGCGCGGCGCGTCTTTCTTTGGCCCGCCCTCGCGCTTGCCCGGCTTGCCACCACCCTTGCGATCGTTGCGATCACCGCCCCCCTTGCGGTCAGGGCGGCCCTGCCCCTTCGTGCCCTGCCCGGGCGCACCTTGCCCGGCCCCGGCCTCGCCCCGGTTGCCACGCGGCTTACCGCGCGCGCCGTCCTTGGGTCCGTCTGCCCGCACCTCACCCTGCGCCGGTTCGCGGCGCGGGCCACGGCGTTGCTGCTGGCGCGGGCGCGGTGCCCAGCGGAAGGTGTAGAACACTTCCATCTCGGCGGGTTCGGCAACTTCGACCGCCCCCTCCGCAACCACCTCGCCGGAGGCGCCTTGCGGAACCTCGACAGGGATCTCTTGCGGCATGTCGTCCGGAACCTCGACCGGTGGGCCGGGCGGGGTTTCGTCGGGCGACTCGACCGGCACTTCCTGTGGTGTGTCGTCGGGAACCTCCGCCGGTGGCCCTTCAGGCGTTTCGACCGGTGCTTTCTGCGGCGTGTCGCCCGGCACCTCCACCGGCGGCTCGTCGGGCGTTTCTCCAGGCGTTTCTCCGGGGCCAGTCACTGTTACCGCGCCTGCGAGCACCGCTGCGGCGGCCTGTTCAGCGGCGCGCCTGGCGATCTCTTCCGCCGTCAATTCCACCGGGGCTGGCGGACGTTGTTTGGCCCGCTCACCCTTTTCGCCTGCATAACCCAGCCCCTGCATCAGATCGGCAAACTGTTCCAGCGTCATGCCGGTGATCGACAGCATTTCCGGCGCGGCCTCGAACCCGGCGCGGCTGTCGCGCGCGCGCAGCAGATCGGCCAACCGCTCCAGCATATCGATGCGGATCGCACGCGCGCCTGCGGGCTTGTAGCCCGCCAGCGCGTAATGCTCGGTGGGAACCTCGGGCAGGTAGGGGATTGTCACCAACCCCGGCGGCGGGCTTTCGGGGAACTCGTCCAGCCCCTGCCCCAGCGACCACAACACCAGCCGCAGCCGGGTGGGCGCGGGCTTCAGAAGTGCTGGCAGAAAGATCGTATACTGGCCAAAGCGGATTCCGTGCTTACGCAGCGCACCGCGCGCATCCTGATCCAGTTGCTTGACCTCATCGGCCACAGACTCGCGCGGCAAGACCCCCAGAGCTTCAACCATACGGAACGCGAAACCGCGGGCCAGCCCGGTCAGCGTTTCATCGCGCTGGAGGTTAGAGAGCGGCTCGAACAACGTCGCCACCTTGCGGTCGATGAAATGCTGCAACCGGCGGCGCACCTTTTCGGTGACATCCGGCCCGGCCTCGTCATCAACAAAGGCCACGGCCTGCGGGCGCAGGGCATCGGCCCCGGCGACCAGCTTGCCCACCGCTTCTGAGCCCCACATCAGCCCGCCTTGCTCGGTGAAATCCATCTCACCGTCGGGCGCGTTATAGAACCGGTCCGCGCGCAGATGGAAAGCCGGAGCAAGCGCAGCCACGGCGGCCTGGCGCAGGGTGCGCGCCTCCTCCGTGGAGTCGGTCTTGTCCTGGCGAAAGCGGAAACCTTCCAGACGACCGATGAACTCGCCCTCGACCGTCACTTCGCCCTTGTCATTCACCTCGGCCACAAGGCTCTCCTTCTGGTTCAACCGCCGCAGCAACACGCTGGTGCGCCGGTCAACAAATGCAGCAGTCAGGCGTTCGTGCAACGCATCTGACAGGCGGTCTTCTACCGCGCGCGTTTCGCCACGCCAATGGTTTTCATCACTGACCCAGCCCGGGCGCTGTGCAACATAGGTCCATGTGCGGATATATGCCAATCGCCGCGACAACGTATCGATATCGCCCTGAACCTTGTCGATGCGTGAAATGTTCCGCGCGAGCCAGTCATCAGGGATCTGGCCCCCCTTATGCAGGAATCCATGCAGCCGAGCCAGCAAACCGGCGTGTTCGGTGCTGGAAATGCCCCGAAAATCAGGAATCCGGCAGATATCCCACAAAAGCCGCACATCACGCGCGTCGCGCAAAAGGTCGGTCACTTCGGGCATGGCACCAAGGATTTTCAGTGCCACCAGATCATCGGCCTCGCGCACACGGGTCAGCCATTCGTCGCTTGTCGGGGTCTCCAGGCTGGCGATCAACCGCTCAAGAGTGCCAAATTCCAGCCGCGCATTGCGCCATTGCAGCTTGCGGACCGGCAGAAAACGATGTGATTCGATGGCCTCGATCGCCTCAGGCCCCAGCGGCCGGGCCTCGCCCGTCACCCCGAATGTGCCCGCCGACGTATGCCGCCCGGCCCGACCTGCAATCTGCGCCAGTTCATCAGGGTTGAGCGAGCGCATGCGGCGACCGTCAAATTTCGATGTCCCGGCAAAGGCAACATGCTTGATGTCCAGATTGAGGCCCATGCCAATGGCATCGGTGGCCACCAGATAATCCACATCGCCATTCTGATAGAGCGCCACCTGCGCATTGCGGGTACGGGGGGAAAGCGCGCCCATGACAATGGCGCACCCGCCCTTGGTGCGGCGGATCAGTTCGGCAATCGCATACACATTCTCCACCGAAAACGCGACGATTGCCGAGCGTGCAGGCATCCGCGCGATCTTCTTTGACCCCGCCCATGTCAGCGCCGAAAACCGCTCACGCCGCACGAAATGCGCGCCCGGAACCAGCGCGGAAATCGCGCCGCGCATGGTATCAGACCCAAGAAACATGGTCTCAAGCAGCCCACGCGCATTCATCAACCTGTCAGTGAAGACATGCCCCCGGTCCGGATCAGCGCACAGCTGGATCTCGTCAATGGCGATGAAATCGGCCCCGATCTCAAGCGGCATCGCCTCGGTCGTGCAGACCCAATACTGGGTCCGCTCGGGCACAATGCGCTCCTCGCCGGTGACCAGCGCCACGACAGAGGGGCCACGCAGCGCCACGATCCGGTCATAGACCTCACGCGCGAGCAGCCGCAGCGGCAGTCCGATGACGCCGGTGCGGTGGGCCAGCATGCGCTCGATGGCATAATGGGTCTTGCCGGTGTTGGTGGGGCCCAGAACCGCCGTGACCCGCCCTCTCACTGTCATGTCTCTGCCTTGATCTGCGCCCGTGCCCCGCAACGGCGGAACGCGGGATGGCGCTCGGTTCCCGCGCTGGTTAAAACGCTGCGGCCCCGGTGTGAAGTGAAATCGGTGCCTACAAGGCCGGGCCAGTCAGCGCCCGTTCCAGCCGCTCAACCGCCTGCCGCAGGCCGGGCCGGTGTGGATGCAGCGCCAATGCCGCCGCATAAGCCTCGCGCGCGGCCTCCGGGCGCTCTACCTGTTCCAAAATCGCACCCAACCCGGCCAAAGCACCGAAATGCTGCGGATTGCGCGTCAGAACCTCTTCAAGATCAGCCATCGACGGACCCAGCCGGTTCGCCATGAACCAGGCGGTGGCACGCGCGTTCCACGCCTCGACAAACTCAGGAGCGTGATCAATAACGGCGCTGAAATGGGCGATCGCCGCATCGGTCTGCCCTGCGCGCAAGGCCTCCTGGCCGCGCTGGAACAGGTAGTCGGCCACGGCAGAGCCAGAGCGGCTCCATTCTCGCTGAATCTGGCGCTCGATTCGCATCCAGCGCTCCTGATCAGGGCGCGCAAGCTCGGTCATCAGCGTATCCAGATCAGCGCCGGGAAGGTCGCTGGACTGCGCATGCGCCCCGGTTGACAGCAAACCCAAGGCTGCCGCCACGACAAGATTGAGAATACAGCGCCCTTGCTTCATAACCTGAAGATAGCGCGCGCGCGGAAAAATGCGAGAGGCTGCGGCGCAGCGGAACTGCGAAACGCAATCACAACCAGGATAGGTCAGGGCATGAGCGAAGTGATCGAACAGGGCGTCGAGGCGCTCAACGCAAAGCTGGACGGCGAGGGCTTTGATGGCACCGCCAAGTTCGTGATCGAGGATGAAGGCGCGATTGTACTTGATGGCGAGGGCGCGCGCGCGGGCGATGACGATGTCGAAGTCACCCTGACAGCCTCGGCCGAGACATTTCGCGGCATGATGGAAGGCAATGTGAACCCGACAATGGCCTTCATGTCCGGCCAGTTGAAGATCGACGGCGACATGTCGCTGGCGATGAAACTCGCCGCCGTGCTGAGCTGACGGGGCCGACCATGACCCTGGAACCCGCTCCCCTTCTTGGCACCGAAGGCCCGGAGGGCGGGCGGGCCTTCTGGCTCAGGGCCACTGATGGCGTGCGGCTGCGTGCGGCTTATTGGCCGGGCAGCCGGGGCACGGTTCTGGTGCTGCCGGGGCGCACGGAGTACATCGAAAAATATGCGCTTGTGATCACCGATTTGGCGCAGGCAGGCTGGGGCGCGCTGGTGATCGACTGGCGCGGTCAGGGCTTGTCAGACCGGCTGTCCGGGGACGCGGCGCTGGGTCATGTGGCCCGGTTCTCCGACTACCAGCTTGATCTGGCCGCGCTGCGCCGTGCCGCCGAAGCCCTGAGCGCCCCCGCCCCCATGCCGGTCCTCGCGCATTCCATGGGCGGCTGCATCGCCCTGCGCGCGCTGGTAGACGGGCTGCAAGCGCCCGCAGCAGCCTTCAGCGCACCGATGTGGGGCCTGCCGCTGGACCGGCTGATGCGGCTGGGCATCAGGACCATGGCCCTGATGACGCGGCCGCTGGGCCGTGACACCGCCTATCTGCCGACCACCGGGCCAGTGTACGGCCTGCCCTCGATGGTTTTCGACGATAACCCCCTGACGCGCGACCGCGCCCAGTTCGAACGTATGCAGGGCCAGATCCGTGCCCATTCCGAACTGGTGCTCGGCGGACCCAGCCTGCGCTGGGGCGGCGCAGCGTTGGCCGAAATGGCCGCCCTTGCCCGGCTGCCCACGCCAGACCTTCCCGCCCTGATCGGGTTGGGGGGGAACGAACGCATCGTCTGTCCGGCTGCCATCCGGGCGCAGGCTGCCCGCTGGTCACAGGCCGAACTTGTGGACTATCCGGGCGCCGAGCACGAACTCATGATGGAGGTCCCGATAACCCGGGATGATTTCCTCTCGCGTACACTGGCTCTATTAGACCGCGCCTGAACGGGGCGACGAACCACACAGAGAAAAGTCGTAGAAAGGGGGCTTTGCCCCCTCTGTGCGCTTCGCGCCCATTCACCCCCAGGATATTTTCAGACACAAAATGAGGGCGATTCGCAGTCCTCATTTTGTGTCCGGAAGTATCCCGGGGGAGTCGCCCGGAACGGGCGACGGGGGCAGCGCCCCCACCCGCGAAGCGGCAAACAGAAAGGCTTCTGCGCCAGCAGGCAATCTGAACCTCGCGGCCAGCGAGGCGCCGCTCAGGCCATCGCCTCAAGCCGGGCCAGCACCGCGGCCAGCCGGGTTGCTTCATCGGATCTTTCCGCCAACTGGGCGCGCGTCTCGTCCACCACCTCCTCCGAGGCGCTGGCGATGAAGCGCGAGTTCTCCAGCCGTCCGTTCAGCCCGCCGATGTCCTTTTGCAACTTGTCCATCGCCTTGCGCAGCCGGGCCACTTCGGCATCCAGGTCAATCACCCCTTCTAGCGGCAGCGCATAGGTCGCGCCCTCGACGGCGATGCTGAGCGCACCCTTGGGTAAGGCCGCAGCTGAGGCCACTCCATCGATACGAGCCAGCCGTTCGATCAGCGCCGCATTTCGCGCATAGGCCGCATAAGCCGCATCATCCTGATCCAGCGCTAGCATCGGCAGCTTCAGCCCCACCGGCACCCGCATCTGGGTGCGGGCCGAGCGCACAGCCTCGATCAGCCCGATCACCCAGCCCATCTCGCGGTCGGCGTCCGGGTCGGCCAGATCGGTGCCGTATTCCGGCCAATCGGCATGGGCGGCCAGTTTGGCGCGCGTGCCGGTCAGCGACCACAGCTCTTCGGTGATGAACGGCATGAACGGGTGCAGCAGGATGAAGCACTGATCCAGCACCCAGCGCATGGTGGCGCGGGTCTCGCCTGCGTGGTCGCCATCAAAGGTCGGCTTGGCGAATTCCACATACCAGTCGCAGACCTTCCCCCAGACAAAGCGATAGAGTGCATCCGCCGCGTCGTTGAAACGATACGCCGCCAGCGCCTCATCTACCGCCCTGAGCGTGCGGGCGGTTTCGCCGATGATCCAGCCGTTGACGGTCTGGCTGGCTTGCGGCGGCAGCGCGCCCGGCGCGGGCACGTCATCGCCAAAGACGCCGTTCATCTCGGCAAAGCGGGTGGCGTTCCAGAGCTTGGTGGTGAAGTTGCGGTAGCCGGTGATGCGCTGGGTATCCATCTTCAACACACCGCCAAGGCTGGCCATGGCCGCATTGGTGAAGCGCAGCGCATCGGCGCCGAATTCATCAATGATATCCAGCGGATCGACGACATTGCCGAGGCTCTTGGACATCTTCTTGCCCTTGGCGTCGCGCACCAGCCCGTGCAGATAGACGGTGTGGAACGGGACCTGATCCACCACCGCCAGCTGCATCATCATCATCCGCGCGACCCAGAAGAACAGGATATCCTGCCCGGTGACGAGGACCGAGGTGGGAAAGTATCTTTCCAGTTCCGGCGTCTGTTCGGGCCAGCCAAGCGTGCCGATCGGCCAGAGGCCGGAGGAGAACCAGGTGTCGAGGACGTCGGGGTCGCGGCGGAGTTTGATCGAACGTGTGCCATCTTCGTTGGGCGCGGCGCTCCGAATGGAAGTTTTGACTGCTGTAGCAACTGGGTCTACTTTACCATCACCGCTTCGCACCAGTACGTTGGGGGCCGCCTCTTCGATAAGCCTACCAGGGTAGGCCTTTTTCGCCTGCTCTTTCACCGCGTCAAAGTTCGCGCCGCAAAACTTTATCTGCTTTGTCGCGTGAAGCGAGCCATCCTCTTGGGGCTCCGGCCCATACCAAACCGGTATCTGATGCCCCCACCACAACTGCCGCGAGATACACCACGGTTCGATATTCTCCAGCCAGTGGTAATAGGTCTTCTCGCCGCTCTCCGGCATGATCCTGACCGCACCGCTGCGCACCGCCTCCAGCGCCGGGTCGACGATCTTTGCCGTATCCACGAACCACTGATCCGTCAGATACGGCTCGATCACCACCTTGGAACGGTCGCCAAACGGCTGCATGATCTTCTTGTTCTCAACCAGCGGCACCCGTTCCAGATGCTCCGAATGTGTCTCGGGGTCGATGGATTTCTGCAACACCGTCACCGCCAGCCCCTCAGCCGTAATCGCCTCGACCACCGCCGCGCGCGCCTCAAACCGGTCCAGGCCGCGCAGCTCCTCGGGCACAAGGTTGATCTGGCCGACATCGCCCGCTTCGCGCTCACCGCGCGCAATCGCCCCGGCAATCACAGCGCTTTCCTCATACGACAACCCGTCTGCGCGCATCCGCGCCTTGGTGTCCATCAGATTGTAAAGCGGGATGCCGTTGCGCCTGGCGACCGCGTAATCGTTGAAATCATGCGCGCCGGTGATCTTGACGGCGCCTGAGCCGAAATCAGGGTCCGGGTAGTCATCGGTGATGATCGGGATCAGGCGGCGATGCTCCTTCGGGCCGACCGGGATTTCACAAAGCTTGCCGACGATGGAGGCATAGCGCGCGTCTGACGGATGAACGGCTACCGCGCCATCGCCCAGCATGGTTTCGGGCCTCGTGGTGGCGATGGAGATGAAGTTGCGCGTCTCGCGCAGGGTTACATTGCCGTCTTCGTCGCGCTCGACATATTCGTACTCAAAGGGCTTGCCGGTCGCCGGGTCAGTTTCAAGCGGATACTTGAAATGCCACATATGGCCGTCAACCTCGGTGTTCTCCACCTCAAGGTCGGAAATCGCGGTCTCGAAATGCGGATCCCAGTTGACCAGCCGCTGACCGCGATAGATCAGACCCTTGTTGAACATATCCACAAAGACCTTGATCACGGCATCGTGGAAATTGCCTTCCTCGCCCGGCGGGCAGTTCGGGGCGCCGGACATGGTGAAGGCGTTGCGTTCCCAGTCGCAACTGGCACCCAGCCGCTTGAGCTGGTT
Organism: Pararhodobacter sp.; assembly: GCA_020832545.1. Lineage (GTDB taxonomy): Bacteria > Pseudomonadota > Alphaproteobacteria > Rhodobacterales > Rhodobacteraceae > Pararhodobacter. The sequence goes on from JAFIEK010000028.1 coordinate 41,957, forward strand.
GATGATCGTGCCACCGGACTGCGCTTTCCACTCCCAGACCTTGGCCAGAAATTCTTCGCGGGTGAAATCGGTGCGCTTTTGCTGATGCAGGGCCAGCTCCCGCTCCACCACCATCTGGGTGGCGATACCGGCATGGTCCTGCCCGGGCTGCCAGAGCGTGTCAAACCCGCGCATCCGGTGCCAGCGCACCAGAATATCCTGAAGCGTGTTGTTGAAGGCATGCCCCATATGCAGGCTGCCGGTAACATTCGGCGGCGGGATCATGATGCAGAATGACTCAGACCGGCGCGCATTGGCCCCGGCCCGGAACGCGCCCTCTGCTTCCCAGAGCGCGGCGATGCGCGGCTCGGCTTCAGCGGCGTTGAAAGTCTTGTCCATCGTCATGGCGGCATCCTCCGGCTTCTGGGCGGTGTTTAGCGCCGCGCATGGGAAAGGAAAAGGGCGTAGCAACAACCCCCCTTTCATGTGTTCAGAAATATCCTCGGGGGGAGCCACGCAGTGGCGTGGGGGGGGGGGCGCCCCCCCCCCCCCCCTTCCGAAGCCTCAAGCCTTGGCGGCGATCACCATGAACTCGACCTTGAAATCAGGTGTCGCCAATTTTGCCTCGCCGGTCGCGCGGGCGGGTGGGTTTGCCGGGTCGATCCAGGCATCCCAGACCGCGTTCATCGCGGCAAAATCGGCCATATCGGCCAGCCAGATCGTGCAGGACAGAATGCGCGATTTGTCCGACCCCGCCAACGCCAGCAGCCGTTCGACCTCAGCCAGTGCGCTCTGGCTTTGCGCCGTCACATCGGCACCCTTGCCCACCTGACCCGCCAGATAAATGGTGTCGCCATGAATTACGGCACCGCTCATGCGGGTGCCGGGTTCAATTCTCTGGATCGGGGTGCTCATGGGCGTCCTTCCTGCCCTGTCGGGCATCTGTGTCAATCAAGCCCTGTCAAGCATACCGCGCCACCCGGATGCAAGCAGCCAGTGTCGCGTGACCGGATCTTCAGGCGTTGGCCGAACTGGCCGCTGTATCCACAAGCCTATACCGTTCGGCGGAGCCTAGTCAGCCTGCACCCCGGTTCCCGGGTAGCCTGTCACCACATCCCAGACCAGCACCTGCGCCCAATCCACAAGCGCGGGCGAGGCCACGCCCCCCTCGGGGCCCGGCAGTCCGCGCGGGTCGCGGGCGTAGATCACGGCGTAATGGGTCAGCGCCACCAGCCAGGCACCCAGTGGCGCGGCATGGATGTCATCGCTGAACAACTGGCGGATGTCGCTCAGCCCTTCCGGTGCCTGTCCGCCATCAATTGCGTCGTAAACTGCCGCCATGACCAGTGTGGCGGGAATCATGCGCATCTGGGGGGCGCCGTCCGGGCGGTTGGCATTGACATGGGCCATGATCGCTTCCCAACCGGCGAACTCCCGGTCCAGCCGGTCGCGCCAGGGCAGGTCGCGGTCGGGATCGGCATGGGTATCATGGCCCGGCCCGGTGTCCAGCGTCACCCAGCTTGCATAAAGCAGCACCTCTGCCCCCTGTCCGCCTGCACCGTTTTCCCAGCCATGACGCGCCCAGCGCAGGGCCTCGTCATCCGAATTGTGCCAGGGTCGCGTGCCCGACAACGCAACCCGCTCGGTCTGAACCATAACGTCGAAATCGGCGATATCAGCGCGGGCATCGGGGGGGTTGGTGCGGTGTTCCCAGCGCCAGTCCATTGGCGAGCCGGGAATGGTGGAGAGCGCGACACTGCCCACAGGCCCGCCTGCTGCCCGCACCAGCCGGGGCAGCTCTTCGCGCATCGCATCAGTCAGGCTATGCCCCGACAGAATGATGCGCCGATCCAGCGGTTGCGCCCCGACCGGGGCGACAGGCGGAACCGATGCCACGGGCGATGACGTCTGCGCGTCGGCTTCAGTGGCCGGATCTGTGGTCGTTTCCGGGGCCAGCTCGTCAACAGATGCTTGCGTGCTGAGGGCATTGGCGACCCGTGCCTCCGGTTCTGCGGCAACGATCTCATCGCGATTCTGTGCCGCCTCATCCGCCGCGTGCGTTTCCTGCACAGACGCGCCCTGGTTCAAGCCAATGCGCGCGCTCACCCCTTCAGGTCCGCTGACCCAGGACGCCAGCCCTCCCAGCACCAACAGGGCAGCTATCAGGAAAATCACCGTTCGCATCATATCTCTCCTGTCTTCACCTTCACTCGGGTTTAACGCCAATCGCATCCCACCGCCAATCATTCGTCGGCGGGCAGGCATTGCCGTGCCAATGTCGCTCGGCTAAGCCAGTCGAAAGGAGGCCTGCATGCTTGATTTCGACACCACACTCCGCGCGCGCCGGTCGGTGCGGGGGTTTCTGCCTCAGCCGCTGGACCGCGCGCTGATCGAAGAGGTCTTTGCCCTCGCCGCTCTCGCCCCTTCGAACTGCAATGTCCAGCCCTGGCAGACCCATGTGGTATCGGGTGCGGCATTGCGCACGCTGGGACAGGCGTTGACCGAGGCCGCACAACGGGGTCAGCCGCCCGCGCCGGATGTACCAATGATTAACCGCTATCACGGCCCGTTCCGCACCCGTCAGATTGATGCGGCGAAGGCGCTTTATGGCGCGATGGGAATTGAGCGCGACGATCATGGCGGGCGAGCCGATGCCTTTTTGCGCAACCTAGATGCCTTCGGTGCGCCGCATGCCGCCTTTCTGTTTCTGCCTGAGGGGTTCGACCTGCGCGAGGCCGCCGATCTGGGCGGCTATGCCCAAAGCTTGATGCTGGCCATGGCCAGCCGCCAGATCGCCAGCTGCGCGCAGGGTGCGCTGTCACTTTACCCTGCTGTCGTGCGCGACCGGCTACGTATCGCGCCGGGGCCGAGGCTGATCATGGGCATCGCCTTTGGCCGCGAAGACCCGAACCATCCCGCCAACGCCGCGCGCACCGACCGTGCGGCCTTGTCTGACATGGTGTCCTTCCACGATTAAGCCGCAGGTGCCCGTGTCTGGCGCGATCTGCGTGATTTCAGCCGCGCTCAACCAGCCACGGGCTGACAAACCAGTGTTCCTCAAGGTTTGCACTGGTGCCGATCCGGTCAACCACCGCAAAAAGGCCGGGCTCCGCAAGCGGGGTAAGCACACCGTGCCAGGTGCCGCGGTGCAGGTTGATGCCTTGTGCGCCATTGGTCAGAAAGGCCCGCGGCGTGACCTCGGGGCTTTGCGCGACGATGACCAGAAAAGGGTTCTCAGTCATGGGAAGGAACGCTTGCGAACCCTCGGGGTGGCGCTCGATCATGTCCAGCCGATAGGGCAGCGCGCGGGGCCAGGCGTGGAAAACCGAAATCCCGACCCGGCCCGGGGGCGTGGTGTCAGCGCCGAAATCAAGCCGTGCGCGGTCATGAAAGCGACCACAGAGGCCTTGGTTGATCAGCCTGTCAGGGGCGCCCGAGGCCTCAAGAACCTCGCCGAAGGGGGCAAAGGCGGCGGCGCTCAGGGGTTCGGTGCGTAGGATGCGGGTCATCTTGGGCTTTGCGGATCGTCGGTGGGGTGGTTCGTCAGTTGGACGCGGGGCCGGGCCATGGGCTGCGCAAGCGGGCGTGGCGGTTGACGTCTTTGTAGAGCAGATAGCGGAACGGGCCCGGCCCGGCGGCGTAGCAGGCCTGCGGGCAATAGGCACGCAGCCAGAGGAAATCACCGGCCTCCACCTCTACCCAGTCGCGGTTGAGCTTGTAGACGGCCTTGCCTTCCAGCACATAAAGCCCGTGTTCCATGACATGCGTTTCTTCGAACGGGATCACGCCGCCGGGTTGGAAGGTGACGATGTTCACATGCATGTCGTGGCGCAGATCGCCCGGGTCAACAAACCGCGTAGTCGCCCAGCGCCCTTCGGTATCGGGCATCGCGATCGGCGCGATGTCGCCCTCATTGGTGACAAAGGCCTCGGGCGGCGCGATCCCGGGTGCGGGTTCCCAGATCTTGCGATACCAATGAAAGCGTGCGGGATCGCGCCCCTCGGCCAGCAGAGTCCAGCGCGCACCGGGGGGGATATAGGCGTATCCGCCCGCGTCCAGATCAAAGGCGCGGCCATCGATGGTCAGTGTCAGTGCGCCACCGGTGACAAACAGCACATGCTGCGCGCCGGTTTCAGGGTCAGGCGCGTCCGAGCCGCCGCCGGGCTGCACCTCCGTCACATACTGGCTGAAGGTCTCGGCAAAACCTGACAGCGGGCGCGCGATCATCCACAGGCGGGTCTTGCGCCAACCCGGAAGAAAGCTGGTGACGATATCCGTGAAGCAGCCGCGCGGGATGACGGCATAGGCATCCGTTAAAACCGCACGCTGGGTCATCAGCGCGGTCTGCGGCGGCAACCCGCCCGGAGGAGAGTAATAGGCGCTCATGGCAACATGTCCTTCAAGCGCAGCGCCGCGATGCGTTCAACCTGGGCGCAGGCGGTGGTGAATTCGGTATCGGTGTCATTGGCAAGCCGCTCATGAAACGCAGCAAGGATTGTGGCTTTGGTATTGTCGCGCACGGCGATGATGAAGGGAAAGCCGTGCTTTTGAACATACGCGGCATTGAGCGTCTCAAAGCTGGTACGTTCCTCATCGGTCAGGGCATCAAGGCCGACCGACGCCTGCTCGGTGCTGGACTCGGCGGTCAGCCGCCGCGCCTGCGCCAGCTTGCCCGCCAGATCAGGATGCGCGCGCAGGACGCCCAGCCGTTCATCGGGTCTGGCGGAACGGAACATTCGCGCCAGCGCGTTGTGCAGACCGATTGCACTGTCATGGGCGGGGCCAAGCTCCAGCGCGAAGGCGCGTTCCGCGATCCAGGGGGAATGTTCGAACACGCCGCCGAAGTGGGTGATGAAGGCCGCACGGTCCATCTGACTGGGGCGTTCAATGCGCCGGTGGGGGTGGTGGGCGGCCCAATGGGCGGCAATCTCTCCTCTTGTGGCAAACCATGCCCCACCTTTAGCTGCGACATGGTCCAGAAAGCGGATCAGCCCCGCCACCTTGCCGGGCCGCCCGATCAACCGGCAATGAAGGCCAACCGAGAACATGCGCCCCCCTTCGGCATGCAGCGTGTCAAAACTGTCTATCAGATACTGGCCGAAATCCTGCCCTGTCACCCAGCCCGGCGCGGTGGCAAAGCGCATGTCGTTGGCTTCAAGCGTGTAAGGGATCACCAGCTGGTCGCGCGCGCCTGCCTCCATCCAATAGGGCAGATCGTCATCATAGGTGTCTGAAATCCAGTCAAATGCCCCAGTCTCTGCCGTCAGGCGCACGGTGTTCAGCGAGCACCGCCCAGTATACCAGCCACGCGGCGGGGTGCCCACCACCTCGGTGTGCAGGCGAATGGCTTCCTTGATCTGGGCGCGTTCCTCGGCTTCGGGCATGTCGCGGTGCTCAACCCATTTAAGCCCGTGTGAGGCAATCTCCCACCCGGCCTCTTTCATCGCCGCCACCTGCTCGGGGTTGCGGGCCAGCGCGGTGGCCACGCCAAAGATCGTCAGCGGCAGGGCACGGCTGGCAAACAGCCGGTGCAGCCGCCAGAAGCCGGCCCGCGCGCCGTAGTCATAGATGGATTCCATGTTCCAGTGCCGCTGCCCGGGCCAGGGCTGCGCACCCGCGATATCAGAGAGGAAGGCCTCGGACTGGGCATCGCCGTGCAGCAGGCAGTTCTCACCCCCCTCCTCATAGTTCAGGACAAGGCTGATTGCCACGCGTGCGCCGCCGGGCCAGTGAGCCGCAGGGGGCGTTGCGCCGTGGCCGGTGAAATCGCGCGGGTAACGGGGAGGGTGGGTCACGTCAGGGCCTGTCGATAAATTTGACCCGGGCACACCGGGCGCTTTCACGTTAAACCATAGAACAGGCAATGTTTTTCAATTTTTCGCTGAAAGACCTTTCCTGCTGCGCCGGGCTGGCTTTACACCGCCAGTCAGGCACAATGTCCTGAGATAACACGGCGTGAACCAAAACGGAGAGACGCGGATGCCCGGATATCTGACCACCCATGTTCTGGACACCGCGCGCGGCTGCCCTGCGGCGGGGTTGCGGATTACATTGCACCGCCTTGATGGCGCCGATCGGTCGCAACTGGCCGAAACCGTCACCAATGACGACGGACGCACCGACAGCCCGATCCTGCCACAGGCGCAGTTTGCGCCGGGGCAGTATGAACTGGTGTTCCACGCAGGCGACTATCTGCGCGCCACCGGGCAGGCCGGGGCCGAGCCGCTGTTCCTTGATCAGGTGCCGATCCGCTTTGGCATGAGCGACGCCACGGCGCACTACCACGTGCCGCTTTTGTTGTCGCCCTACGGCTATTCCACCTATCGCGGCAGCTGACCCCGCAAGCCGTTGCGCAAGGTACCCGGCTAAGCTAGGTTTGAGCCGCCGGAACACAGCGCGAGAGGTGAGACATGTCAGCGACCTACAGGGCCGGGACTGTCGCGCAAGCCGTTGTGACCGCGCCGGATTTCAAAGACCGGATCGCAGCGCATTACCGCCTTGCCCAGAATGAGGCCTTGCGCATCGCCTTTCACGCCGGTCCGGGCGATGCGGCGGGCAGCTTTGACCACTGGATGACCGGCGAACATGATCCGCGCGTTCCGCTCATGGCCTATTCCACGCAGTTTTATACCCTCATTGATCGCATCGATGCTGACGCGACGATCGTGACCGAGCCGCCGCACCAGCCTGAGCATTCGCACCCCCGGTTCCAGTTCGCCCCCATCGCCCGCGACCGCACGAAACGCAGGCTTGGCTGGCATCTGGAGCACAACCTTTACGCGCGCAGGTTTGTCGCCGAAATGCGGCGCATCAGGCCACATGTCGTGGTGATGGGCATAGACTTTCCGTTCTGGGCCTATACCGCCCTGCCCCGCGATACCGCGGTGATCATCTCCATACACAACACCTTCTGGCCAATGGGGCGGCGGAGCAAGGACGCCAGATCGCGGCTGAAACTGGCCTTGGCGGGCCGCGGGTTGCGGCGGATGACGTCGGCGGTCTGCACCTCGCCGGAATGTGCGCGCCAACTGGCGGCGCTGACCGGGCGGCAAGCGGGGCAAGACGCCGGGTTCTTCGTGGAAATGCCCCAGCTTCCTGACACCCGCCTGCCCCCTGTGCGCCTGCGTGAGGCGGCGAAAAACATGCTGTTCTTAGGCCGGATCGAGGCCAATAAGGGCGTTTTCGATCTGCTCGCAGCCTTCTGCAACATTGCCGGGCGTCATTCGGACATTAACCTGACCTTCGCCGGAACAGGCAGCGCTGGTCCGGCCCTGCAGGAAGCCATTGCCGCCACGCCCCATGCCGGGCGCATCCAGTTCCCTGGCCAGCTCTCTGCCGATGGGGTTCTGACGGCATTGCAGGCGGCTGATCTGCTGATCTGCCCCACCCGTAGCAGCTTTAACGAGGGGTTGGCGCTGGTCGTGCTGGACGCGGCGGCGGCGGGCGTTCCGTCGCTCGCAAGTTCTGTGGTTCCCGCCCAGGAGCTGGTGCCAGACGCCTGCGCAGTCTTCCCCGCTGATGATACAGACGCGCTGCAAAAGACCCTGGATCACCTTGTCAGCGATCACACCGCCTATCAGGCCCTCGTCACAGGCACTGCCCCTGCGCGGGCACAGGTGCTGGACCGGACGCATTCCTGGGGGTCACAACTGGCACGCGCCATGCTGTGGCCCGGTCAGACCTCATAGCCCCCGCGTCAAAGTCTCCAGCGCGGCCTTGCAACGCGCGGCAATGAAATCGGAAAACAGCCGCACTTTGGGGTCGCGCAGCCGCCGATGCGGGGTCAGGATGCTCAGCGACACCGGCAAGGGCGGCGTGGCGGTCGCCACCGGCACCAAACGGCCCGCGCGCAGATGCTCGGCCACCTCGAACACCGGCTTCAGAACAATTCCGTGCCCATCCAGCGCCCATTGCGTCAGCACATCGCCGTCGTCCGATTCGAATGGCCCTGAAATGTCGAACTTCTGCAAACCGGCGGGCGTTTTCAGTGTCCAGTTGAACTCCTTTGCCCCGGGGTAGCGCAGATTGAGACACGCATGCCCATCTCGCACCAGAGCCGCGCCATCACCCGGCAACCCGCGCCGCGCAATATAGGCAGGCGCCGCGCAGATGACGCGCGGGGCCTCGGCAATGACGCGCATTTTCAGGCCACTGTCCTCTGGCCGTCCCAGATGCAGCGCCACATCCAGCCCCTCAGAGGTGACATCCAGAATGCGGTCTGACAACCGCAGGCGCAATTCGATCTGTGGATAGAGCGCTTTGAAATTGGGCAGGTTGGGCGCAATGAACCGCCGCCCCACGCCCAGCGGCGCGCCCACAAACAGCACCCCGCGCGGATTCTGCGTGGCATCGGCCACTGCGGCTTCGGCGTCATCAATCGCCTGCAGGACCTTCAGCGCACCCTCATAAAAAATGCGCCCGTTCTCGGTGGGTTGCAGCGAGCGCGTGGTGCGGTTGAAAAGCCGCACGCCCAGATGCTTTTCCAGATCCGCCACGCGCCCCGAAGCCACGGCAGGCGATGTCCGCTGATCGCGCGCCGCCGCTGACATACTGCCCAATTCATAGACGCGAACGAACATTTTCAGGTTATTGACATAGGACATGCCGCCCCCGCGTGATTTTCAGGTCGAAATTGAAAGTCCTCAGCGATTTGACGGATTAACAGAAAGGCCCGCGCCGGTATAGCCTGCGCCAAACCATCGGAGAGCAACTGGGATGTTCGAACTCGCCATCATCGGCGCCTGGGCCGAATTTGCGCTGCGCTGGCTGCATGTGATCACCGCGATTGCCTGGATCGGCTCCAGCTTCTATTTCATCGCGCTTGATCTGGGACTGCGAAAGGCCGCCAATCTGCCTGAGGGCGCGCATGGCGAGGAATGGCAGGTTCATGGCGGCGGCTTCTACCACATCCGCAAGTATCTGGTGGCCCCCGCGCATATGCCCGAGCATCTGACATGGTTCAAATGGGAAAGCTACGCCACATGGCTGTCGGGCTTCGCGCTGATGGCGGTGATCTACTATCTGGGCGCCGAATTCTACCTGATCGACCCCAACGTGATGGACCTGTCGATCTGGCAGGCCATTGCCATCTCATCCGGCTCACTGGTCGTCGGCTGGTTCGCCTATGACCAGATCTGCAAATCGCGCTTTGGCGATGACAACACGCGGCTGATGATTGCTCTGTACATCATTTTGGTCGGCATCAGTTGGTTCTACACTCAGGTCTTCACCGGCCGCGCGGCGCTGCTACATCTGGGGGCCTTCACGGCCACCATCATGTCGGCCAATGTCTTCGCGATCATCATTCCCAACCAGAAGATCGTGGTGGCCGACCTGATCGCGGGCCGCAAGCCGGACCCCAAGTATGGCAAGATCGCCAAGCAACGCTCAACGCATAACAACTACCTGACACTGCCGGTCATCTTTCTGATGCTGTCCAACCACTACCCGCTCGCCTTCGCCAGCGAATACAACTGGCTGATCGCCGCGCTGGTGTTTTTGATGGGCGTCACCATCCGCCACTGGTTCAACAGCCATCATGCCCGCACCGGTAACCCGCACTGGACATGGGCGCTGACCGCGCTGATTTTCATTGCTATCATGTGGCTTTCCATCGCCCCGATGCGCCAAAGCCAGGATGACCTCTCCTCTCTGCCCCCGGCTTTCGCCCGCTACGCTCAAGCCCCCCAGTTCGACGCGGTGCACAGCATTGTCATGGGCCGCTGCTCGATGTGCCATGCCGACCAACCCCTCTGGCCCGGCCTCCTCTGGGCCCCCAAGGGCGTTGTGCTGGAAACCGAGGCCCAGATCGCCCGCGCCGCCCGCACCATCTACCTGCAATCGGGCGTCAGCCACGCCATGCCCCCGGCCAATCTCGCATGGATGGAAGAAGATGAGCGCGCCCTGATCCGCGACTGGTATCGCAGCGCAAACGGCTCCTGACCCATTCACGTGTTCAGAAATATCCTCGGGGGGAGCGCGGCACGCGCGTGGGGGGCAGACAGCCCCCCCTCCCGCCGCAGGCGGGAAAAAACAGTGGTGGGGGGGGGGGGGGGGGGGGGGGGGGGGGGGGGGGGGCGG
>JAFIEK010000080.1 GCA_020832545.1 Pararhodobacter sp.
AGCCAGGTCTTCAAGATGGGTTTCTTTCTCACGATCGGGCATTGCAGCTACTCCTGACACTTTTCAGTCAATGGCCGAACCAGGCCGGTTGTTCTCTGTGGTCTATTGTTCGATTGCGGTAGCAGAACGCCCCCATTGTGGCGGGAATACGGCTTTTCATGTGAAATTCGGCAGATTGTTTCCCTTATCTCTCGCGTGCCTTACAGTGCGATCAGTGGCGATGCGGCCCATCGGGGAAATCAGTAGAAAGATCATCAGGAAAATCGGTGGCGATATCCCGATCAACCGGGGCCTCGCCGTCGCGACCGGGCACAACATAGTCGGCGCGCAGCCAGCGGGCCAGATCAACATCGGCACACCGGCGCGAGCAAAAGGGACGATATTGCGGGTCGGCGGGTTTGCGACAGACAGGGCAGCGGGCGGCGCGGGTCATGAGGCCACCCATCCGGAGAGCGGAAGACGATCGCGGCGGCGCTGGAGTTCAAAATTGCCAAGCGGCGTCCAGCCTGCCAGCGTGGCATCCTGACCATCGGGGCGGAAGGCCTTGCGCAGCGCCTGCTCCAGAACATGGCGATCCTTTTTCGGGCAAGGCGCGAAATCGATCACCACCTGCCCGCCCACCCCGCGCAGCCGCAACTGACGCGGCAATTCGCGCGCGGCGGCAATACAGGCCTTCAACCCGGCGGCGGGCGAAGTGTCCGACCCGGTGTTCACATCCACGGCCACCAGCGCGCGGGTGGGTTCGATCGCCATTGAGGCCCCACCGCCCAGCGCGACTTCGGGGCTGAGAAGCGCCTCTATCTGATCACGAACGCCATGATGGTCCAGTGCATCTGCACTGTCATCCAGCAGATCTGGCGTGCCCCAGTCACGCCAGGCCAGCTCATGCGGGCCGGGCGCGTCGACAAGCAGTTCGGGCGGGCCGTTGACATCGGCCAGAACGGCCTCGGCCAGCGCGCGCATCTGCGTGGCATCGGCAAGGATTTCATCAGACGCGGCCTCGCCGCAGGCGGAACGCAGGATCAGACCCAAGTCAGGGTCCGCCCCGGCCATCGCCTGCCCGGCGAGCGCCGACAGCTCGCCACGAACCCCCTCGTCATGGAGAGAGCGCGAAATGTTCAGGCCCGGCGCGCCGGGGGTCACGATGGCAAAGCGGCTCTTGAACATCAACCGCAGAGCGAGTGGCAACGCCTTGCCGGGCTCTGCCACGCCCGAAACCTGCACCAGCACTCGCTGACCCGGTGCAAGCCCCTTGGTCTGGCGCAGGAAACCGCGCGCGCCGTCAGGCAGATCTACGAACACGCCGCCCAGCCCCTTCATCAGCCGCCCGACAACGCCGCGCAGGATGGCACCCGGGGCGAACCCGTCCAGCGACAGCGCCAGTTCCTCAAGCCGCCCATCGACCAGCTGCGCAGCCACCTCGCGCCCGTCGATCTGGCCCAGAACGATGGCCTCACCCTTCATGGCTGCACCTCCAGCCCGGCGGCCTGATACCCGGCGGCCTGCAAAAGCTGCGCGGTCTCGGCCACGGGCAAGCCCACGACGCCGGTAAACGAGCCCGAAATCCACGGTATGAACGCCCCGGCGCGCCCCTGAATACCATAGCCGCCCGCCTTGCCACGCCACTCGTCGCTGTCAAGATAGGTGTTCAGTTCGATGTCGGACAGACGTTTGAAGCGCACCGCCGTCACCACCTCTCGCCGCCAGATCTGCGCACCACGCCGCAATGCGACCGCTGTAATGACGCTATGACGACGACCACCAAGCGCGAGCAGGAATTGCGCGGCCTCGGCTGCGTCAGACGGCTTGCCAAGAATCCGACGCCCCAGCGCCACGGTGGTATCGGCGCAGAGCACAATCTCTCCCTTGCCCAAGGGCACGGCCAGAGCCTTCTCATGCGCCATGCGCGCGCAATAAGGGCGGGGCAATTCGCGGGGAGCAGGGGTTTCATCGATATCCGCAGGACGGATATCATCAGGCACGACACCGATCTGCGCCAGCAATTCCAACCTGCGCGGACTGGCCGAGCCCAGAATGAGCTTCATCACTTGAAGCGATAGTTGATCCGGCCCTTGGTCAGATCATAGGGGGTCATTTCAACCTGTACACGGTCGCCGGCCAGAACACGGATGCGGTTCTTGCGCATCTTGCCTGCCGTATGTGCGATGATTTCATGGCCGTTTTCCAGCTCGACCCGAAACGTCGCATTCGGCAGGAGTTCTTTTACGACGCCGGGAAATTCGAGCAGTTCTTCCTTGGCCATGGTCACTCCATTGAGAATCCGCCCACGTGGGCGCGGGCGACGATTAAATGGACCTTAACGAGCGAAGTTTCAAGATTTAAGTTGCGTCAGGGGAACTGCCACCCTGTCAGCCTGCTCAGACCAGTGCAGGTGATTGAGAACCACCCCATCGGCGCGGGTTTCGGCGATCTGTTTGCGCGAAATCGTAGCCAGTGTCCAGCCCGGGGTATCGATTCCGCCTTCGGCCAGAATCCCATTGTCCGGCCATCCACGGTCCGGCGGGCCGTAGAGCGCGGCGCGGCCTGTGTTTTCCTCAACCCCCACGCACCATGCGGCATCGCCCACCAGGGGCGCATGCACCGCCACGCACTGGTTTTCCAGCGCGCGCGCCATGGCCCCCACGCGCACCCGGCTGAACCCGGCCCAGGTCTCCGTGCAACTGGGCGCAAGCAGGATCTCGACGCCCGCTTCGGTCAACTGGCGGGCGAGCAATGGAAATTCGCTGTCGTAACAGATCACCACACCGATCCGGCCCAGCGGCGTGTCAAAGAGCGTCTGCCCGGTCCCGGCGACCACATCCCAGTCCTCGCGCTCAAAACGGGTCATGATCTGCTTGTCCTGATGCCCGAGCACACCCGAAGGCCCGTAAAGCGTGGCTCGGTTGACGGGCCGCGCCCCGGTATAGACCGGGCCCGACCCGCCTAAAATATGTACCCCGTGTGCAGTCGCCAGCCGCGCATGCAAGGCATCCACAGCGGGCTTGTGGCGGGCAACTTCGACCAGCGCGCCTTCCAGATCGGCGGCGACATCCTTGCCGCCGAGGCTCGCCAGCTCCATCGCGCCATACTCGGGGAAGACCAGAAGCTCTGCGCCCATTTCCACCGCCTCATCCACCCAGCGGGCGATTTTGGCCTCGTACTCGGAAAAGCTGTCAAACCAGTCCAGCGGATAGGCGGCGGCGGCGATGGTGACCTGATCGCTCATGTCAGTTCCTTCATCCAGAATTGCAGCGGCTTCTCGGTCTCGGCGCTTTGGTCAATGTCCTTCCAGCTAAACCGGGCCAGGACACCGGGCAAGGGTTCATAGCCCCGGCGGCGCCAGAACGGGTCAAGCGGGCGATAGCTGGCGGGCTTGAGCGGGTGATTCTCGGGGCGCAGGACCCCACAAAATGCAACATATTTGCGCTGCAGATCCCGTGCATGACCCTCTCGAATGTCAAAAAAGCGATGTCCGGCACCCTGACCCCGATAGTCGGGCAGCAACACGGATTCGGCGCAATAGAAAATGTCCGACAATGCAAGACCGGTCTGCGCGAGAGGCGCCGAGAAATCATCTGCATGGTCTTCCATCGGCGTGCCGGTGGCCGCGCCGACCACCCGGTCGCCATCGAACGCTGCGGCCAGAATGGCGCCCGGGCTGTCGCGATAGGTTTGCAGGTAGCGCCGCTCATAGGCCAGATCACCGTCATAAAGATAGGGCCAGGCGCGGAACACAGCGATCCGCAGCCGCGCCACATCATCGAGCGCGGCATCGAACGCCGCACCGGTCAGTGCCTGAACCCGCAGTGTCATGCAGAGACCTGTGCGATCCAATCCTGTAGGTTGTAGTGGGTGGTGACGCGGGTGATCTGGCCGTCTTTCAGCGTAAAGAAAGACCCTGCCGGCAGAACGTAGCGCTGGCCTCTGGCCTCGGGCAGGCCGGGATCGGTTTGCAGATACGTCCCATGCACCACAAACTCGGCCGCGCCGCGTGAGCCGTCTGCATTGGTAAAGATCAAGATATCCGTCAGTGCCTCTTGATAGCTGACACCCATATGCGCGCAGAACGCGGCAAAGCTCGCGCGGCCCCGGCGGATTTCACCCTGATTGACATGGTGTTCGATGTCATCGCTGACCAACGCCAACATGCCCTCGGCATCCCCGGCATTGAACGCAGCAAAATAGGCGGCGATGATATCATGTGCGGTCATTCACTGCTCCTCGGTTGGCGGCCCGAAACGGGCAATCATGCGGTTGCGTATCTGTTCGCGGGTCTGGCGATAGGCGGACAACTTGGCCTCGCGGCTTTCACCCAGTCCTGTCGGGTCCATGATCGGCCAGTATTCCACATCGATATGGGCATATCGCGTCATCTCCAGCGCCGCGCGCTGGCTGGCGGGCGACAGAGCGACGATCAGATCAAACCCTGACAGATCATCCCCCCATTGCGCCATTTCCTCGAAACTGCGAGCCCGGTGGCGCGACAGTTCGATCCCCATCTCCCCGCTGACGGTGATGGCAAAGCCGTCGATCTCCAGATCGTTATGCACCCCCGCCGACTGCACATAGGCGCGCTGACCGTAGTATTTCTTCATCAGCGCCTCGGCCATCGGCGAGCGCACGGCGTTGTGGTCGCAACAAAACAGAACCGACTGGGGGAAACCTGCCGCCAAATCAGCCCCCGCGACTGAGCACGCAAATGAGGGTGAACAGGCGGCGCGCGGTGTCTATATCGACCTCGGCCTTACCCTCCAGACGTTCCTGCAGCACCCGCGCACCCTCGTTATGGATGCCGCGCCGCGCCATGTCTATTGCCTCGATCTGGCTGGGCGGCAGGCGTTTGACGGCGTCGAAATAGCTGTCGCAGATCTGGAAATAATCCTTCACCACCTGCCGGAACGGACCAAGGCTGAGATGAAACTCGGCGACCTTGTCGCCGCTTTCCTGACCGACATCCACCACCAGCCGCTTTTCACGGATCGCCAGCCCCAGCCGGTATGGTCCTTCGGGTATGGGGCGGCCATCGCGCGGGGGCAGCGCGAAGGTGTTGTCCTCGATCAGGTCGAACACGGCCACCCTGCGCTCCTGCTCCATCTCTGGCGTAGGGGCGGGCAGGCCGCAATCATCGATCTCGATATGGCAGATACGGTTCATGGGGTGTCCGTCGGCAGGGTCAGGCCCGTGTGATGCCTGAGCGCGTGCCGGGGATCAAGCCGTGAATTGCTGCCACCCGGAAGCGCAGCACGCCCCTTCATCTTGCCAGAAATACGCTGGGGGTGAATTGGCCGAGAGGCCAAGAGGGGGCGAAGCCCCCTTCCTTGCCCCAGTTCACGCAGCTCAGCCCTGCCCCCGGTTCAACCGGTCCAGCCGCGCCCGCACGCTCAGACCATGGGCTTGCAGACTTTCCGAGATCGCCAACCGTTCAGCCGCAGGTCCGATAGCTTGCAGTGCCTGCGGTGTCATGCCTGTGATTGTCGTGCGCTTCATGAAATCAAGCACCGACAAACCAGAGGAAAAGCGCGCCGAGCGCGCGGTGGGCAACACATGGTTCGGCCCACCGATGTAATCGCCGATTGCCTCGGGCGTCCAGTGGCCCAAAAACACCGCGCCGGCATGACGGATCTGTGGCAGAAACCCCTCGGGATCATCGACACAAAGTTCCAGATGCTCGGGCGCGAAGCGGTTTGACAGCGCTGCTGCCTCAGCCAGATCGCCCACCACAATCACCGCGCCATGCTCGCGCCAGCTGGCCCCGGCGATGGCGCGACGCTCCAGCGTTTCAAGCCTCTTGTCCACGGCTGCCGCCACCGCGCGCGCCTCGTCAGGTGAAGTGGTGATCAGGATCGATTGTGCGCTTTCGTCATGTTCGGCCTGGCTCAGCAGATCCAGCGCGATCCAGTCAGGATCACCCGAGCCGTCACCGATCACCAAAATTTCCGATGGCCCGGCAATCATGTCGATCCCCACACGGCCAAAGACCCGCCGCTTGGCCGCCGCGACATAGGCATTGCCCGGTCCGGTGATTTTGTCCACGGGCGCGATGGTTTCGGTGCCATAGGCCAGAGCCGCGATCGCCTGCGCGCCGCCGATCCGGTAGATCGTCTGCACCCCGGCGATCTTCGCGGCCAGCAGCACCAACGGGTTCACCACCCCATCAGGCGTAGGCACGCAGATCGCCAGCCTCTCCACGCCGGCGACCTGCGCCGGAATGGCGTTCATCAGAACCGACGACGGATAGCTGGCCAGCCCCCCCGGCACATAGAGCCCCGCTGCCGCGACCGCCGACCAGCGCCAGCCCAGACTGGCGCCGTCCGGGTCTGTCCATCGGGCATCTGCCGGGCGCTGGCGGACGTGGTAGGCGCGGATGCGTTCGGCCGCCAGTTCCAGCGCGTCGCAATCCTCAGGCGATACGCGCGCGCAATGCGCGGCGATCTCGGCAGCGCTGAAAGCCAGCGTTTGCGGTGTCAGCTCCAACCGGTCAAACCGCGCCGTCAGTTCAATAAGCGCGGCATCACCACGGGCGCGCACGTCGGCAATGATGGCGGCGACCGCGTCATCGACATCTTGCGCCTCTTCGCGCTTGGCACCGAGAAGCGCAGCAATCGCGGCATCGAAACCGTCATCGCGGCTGTTGAGGAAAGCGGGCATGGAGGGGTCCTGTCAGTCGGGGCCGTGCTCGGGCGCACGCCGCGAGGGGGCAACATAGGGGCGGGTGACATCGGCCAGCGTGACATCAAGGCAATCGACGTCCAGCGCGATCGCACCGTCCCCGGCAAAGGTCAGCACGACCCGACCGGGGCTGGCAAAATCATCGGCATCGGCAGGTGTGAATTCGATGGACAGAAGCGACAGGATGGTATCCACCTCGCGCCGCTCCAGGCCCTGATGCGCAACGCCGGTGACATCGGCGAAATCGAGCACCGCGCGCACCCGCTCAAACGCCCGCCCAGCGACCTGCGCCTGCGCGCGGTCTTCCCAGCGAAACCGGTTCAAGAGCACCGAGAACCGACGCTTGCCCCGCTCATAGAGCATGTCGCGCGCACCGAGAACCGAATCCTGCACCAGCGCCGAGATCACTTTCAGATCCTCGCCGTCCTGCGCGATCAGCCTGAGCGGGCGTTCCTGCCCATCCTCAAAGCGGGCATCAGCCATGTTCCGGCGCTCCTTCCGTATCGGTTCCCGCAGCCCGCGCCCGCGCCTGCGCCTTGCGCCGGGCCAGATTGGCCTTGAGCGCCGCTTTCAGCCGCTTGTCGCGCGCGCTGCCGGTCGTGTCACCCCCCGCCTTCGCGGGAGGGGTCTCGGCTCGACGGCCAACAGGGTGCGGCGGTGTCTTTGGCGTGTTCATGCTGTCCGTCTTAGCGCACCGCTGAAAAACCGTCCAGATAACCCTTGCACGGGATTCGAATTGCGTCTATCCAGCCGCCCGTAGCCGATGCTGTGGTAGCTCAGTGGTAGAGCACTCCCTTGGTAAGGGAGAGGTCGAGAGTTCAATCCTCTCTCACAGCACCATCCTATCCCCTTGAATTCAAAGAAACCCCTTACATTAAGGGCGCTGGTGCCATTTCCGGGGCCAGAACAGGGGCCAGAATAGGGGCCAGAATAGGGTTGATCTGATGGCTGCGAAACGGCGCCACTGGCAGGAAAAGAAGGGTCGCTTCTGGGCGCGTATCGCAATCCCTGCAGCCCTGCAGCCGTATTTCGACGGCAAGACACAACTGACAGAACCGCTCGGCGGAGACCTTCGCACCGCCGATCAGAAACATTCCGGAGCTGTCGCAAGGCTTCAGGAGAAAATCACTGAGGCGCGTGGTGCGCTTGAGCCATCTTCTGCCGTATCCGAGGCCGAAGCACCGCGCCGGCCAATCACCCCTGCCGACCATGGGCACGCTGTCTGGAGCCATTACACCAACGTGCTGCAGGCCGATGAGCGCAAGCGCGCCAGCATGCCCACGCGGGATCAGCAGCAGGCTGAATATGAAAAGCTCATGCTGCGGATCGATTCGGGCGAGGTCGGTATTCATCTCGGCCCAGCTGGACTGATCAATGCTCATACCGTCTATGAACTCATGCTCCGTGCCAGAGACGACGATAGCCGCATCCGGTCCCGACGCTTGACCGCGCTCCGCTCAGCGCTCGCCGCCGGAGACTTTCGTCTGTGTGAACCAGCCGTCCAGCAATTCATCGCTGCTAACGCGCTAGCCGTGAAACCAGACGCACCCGCGTGGCAGGATCTGGCACGCGCGATGGCCCGCGCGGAAATTGATGCGCTGGAACGCACCCTGGAACGCACCCTGGAACGTGACAGGGGCGATTTTTCGGGTCGGCCACGGGACCCGATCGTGACGACGCCAACCGTGCCGTCCCCCGGCGCCAACCCGGTCCCGATGCGAAAGTTGTTCAGCGACTATATCGCTTCGCGTCGAGCAATCGGCAAACACCGGGACGGCGGCGCGAACTGGGAACATGCAATTTCTGATCTCATCAAGTTCCTGGGCCATGCCGACGCCAGCATGATCACGAAGCGTAACCTTCTGGACTGGCGCGTTGCACTCATGGCCTCGGGCAAGGCGGCGAAGACCGTCTCCGACAAGTATCTCGCCGCGATCCGGGCGGTGCTCAGATGGGCCCATGAAAACGAACGGCTGCCAACAAACGCGGCAGCGTCGGTCAAGCAAGACGTTCCACGAAAAGTGCTGACGCGCGAACGAGGATACACCACACCCGAAGCCATCAGGTTGCTGAAAGCTTCCCTCGCCTATCAACCTGCCGAAGCAGCCAACCCATCGAACCGGGAAAGCGCACAGATTACCGCCGCCAAGCGCTGGATTCCCCTTCTGTGCGCCTTCACCGGTGCCCGAACGACGGAACTCACCCAACTTAGAAAAGAGGATCTGCGGTGCGAGGATGGACGCTGGATCTTGCGGATCACTCCGGAGGCAGGATCCGTCAAGACAGGCCAGTATCGCGATGTGCCGCTCCGCCACCAGGTCGTTGCACTTGGCTTTCCGGATTTCGTCAGTGTCAACGGCAGAGTAAAAGTGGGCCAAAGGGCAGCGCAAGATGTTGCCACTTTTGGGCGATCGAGATTGCCGCATGAGCGTGCGCCAGCATCCGGGCGACCGCGCTTGTCACAGAG
>JAFIEK010000029.1 GCA_020832545.1 Pararhodobacter sp.
GTCACCCCGGCAACAGGCACGGGCCATGGTCTTTCGAACCCGCGATCTTTTTGTCCGTCAGAGGACACAGACAGTCAACGCGTTGCGGGCCCATCTTGCAGAGCACGGCCTTATTGCCCCTCAGGGGCTCTCTAACCTTGGAGGTATCCAGCGGCTTGTTGAAGAAAGAGCGGGGGAGTTCGACTCTCTGATTGGCGAAACGGCGCGCATTTACATCGAGCAGATCAGCGATCTGACGGATCGCATCGCCAAGATGGAGACGACATTGAAGCAAGAAGCTGCGCGTTCTGGTGCCTCATCGCGGATGATGACGATGCCGGGTCTTGGGCCTATCACTGCCATGGCAATCGAAGCCTTCGCTCCGACCCTGTCAGCGTTCAAGCGCAGTCGGGATTTCGCGGCCTGGCTGGGACTGGTGCCCCGACAGCATTCTACTGGCGGCAAGCAAGTCTTGGGCCGAACGTCGAAGATGGGGCAGCGCGATATCCGGCGGCTGCTCATCATCGGCGCGATGTCCGTCATTCGCTGGGCAACCCGTAAAGGAACAATCCCGGGAACTTGGCTTCATGCCATGCTGCTGCGCAAGCCCCGGAAGGTGGTTGCGATTGCGCTGGCCAACAAGATGGCCCGGGCGCTTTGGGCGATGGAAACGCGGAACGAAGATTATCAGAATCCACGACTGGCAGAAGCCTGACAGTGTCAGGTCGCCAAGAGTGGGACGTCGGCGTGTGAGGAGGTCATAGACAGTACGGACAAAGATCGGTGACGATGGTTCTGGAAAAGCATCCGGGTCACAGGGCAGCAAGCCCGCAGAATTGATTTTGCACCAGAGCCGCGCAGCTCCATACCGGCCAGCGGTCATGCGATCGCCGCACAACAGGCCTGATACATGACCGCACCCGATCACACGTCAATGCTGTTCAGAAACCATCTTGCGCGAACGGGGGTATCCATACATGACCCGGCATTGAAGTGAGCCCCTGGGATTGGACCAGCGGGGAAGAAAAGCTGATACGGCCTGTGGGCCTTGAATGGAGAAGGTTCATGTCACCAAGAGGTCCCTACCGCCGTCACTCGATGCAGTTCAAGCTGCAGCTATGCCAGGACATCCGCGATGGCGCCATCGGGCGCCGAGACGCGTTGTAGCTGGACCAGTTCGTCGTGCGATAGCGGGTGGGAGATGGCTTGCTCATGCAGCACGTCTTACGGCATGGATTCGCGAAGTGAATCCTCTGTCTTCAGACTTGTGAAACAACGCCCTTGACAGACTCTTCTGGCTGATCGTATCAATAGTTCAATAAGAGAAGTTAGTTTTGCGCTCTTTGGGGAGGAGGAGCCAAACATTTCTGATATTCGGCGAGTTAGGCCGTTTTTTCGGCATGTTTCAGATCTTTGCACAAGTAGGCGAAGGTTTTGGAAAGAAAGACACTCGCTCGGAACCCTCCCGGATGACTGCCGTTGGTTGCATGATCCGGTTTGCCCGGCCCTTGCTTCCGCCACGCCCGCTGCCGAAGGAGACAGCCATGGGACTTGATCATTTCCCCGACCGCTCGAACTGGTTCGTGCCCAATGCCTCTATGCGCGACGCCTATGCGCCAAACCACGCCGAGAGCTTCATTCAGGATCTGGAGGTCATCGGCGAACTGCCGTCAGACCTGAACGGCATGTATGTGCGCAACGGGCCAAACCCCGCCCACGCCCCGCATGGCCGCTATCATTGGTTTGATGGCGATGGCATGTTACATGCCGTGCGCTTTCAGGGCGGCAAGGCGACCTATCGCAACAAGTTCGTCGAAACCGACGGCTTGCAGGAGGAGCGCGCTGCCGGGCAATCCGTCTGGCCCGGCCTGAAAGAGCGGATGCCCGAGGGCAAACTGCCCGATGACGCCATGAAGAACGTCTCGAATACCGATGTGACATTCCACAATGGGAAGCTTTACTCGATGTGGTATCGCGGCGGGGCGGTCTATACCGTGGACCCGTTCACCCTGAACACGTTGGGCAAGCTGGAACATGATCCGCGCCTTGTGGGCCTGCAGATTTCGGCGCACAGCCGGGTCGATGAAAGCACCGGCGAGTTCATGTTCTTCGCCTATGGCAACCGCGCGCCCTACATGCATTACGGGGTGATCGGTGCGGATGGGGCGGTGAAAACCTTCATTCCGGTACCGCTGCCCGGCCCTCGCCTGCCGCATGACTGCGCGGTCACGCCCAACTACACGATCTTGCATGACTTCCCGCTGATCAACAACCCCGAGGCGCTGAAGCAGGGCCGTTACAGCCTTGAATTCCATCAGGACTGGCCCACCCGCTACGCCGTCATCCCGCGCCACGGCACCACAGACCAGATCCGCTGGTTCGAGTTCGAGCCGCGCTACATGCTGCATGTTGCCAACGCTTGGGAAGAGGTGAATGCGCGCGGCGAGACCGAGATCGTGATGATCGGCACCCCATATGTCATGCCGCGTGATTACGACGGCAGCCTTGATGTGAAACGGCTGTTGTTCACCGTCGGCACGCAGGGCACCGATTATGAGCTGTATCAGTGGCGGATGAATCTGGTCACCGGCGAGACGAAAGAGGGCGTTGTCGATGACGTGCTGAACTCGGAATTTCCGATGATCAACACCGCCTGGCAGGGCCGCAAGAACCGCTTTTCCTATAACGTGCTGATGGGCCGTCCGCGTACGCTGGAACAGCCGCGTTTCTCCGGCCTTGTGAAGTATGATTTCGATACCGGCGGGGCCGTGGCCTATCATCCGGGTGAGGGGTTCTGGTTCTCGGAAGCGCCCTTTGCCCCGCGCGATGGTGCCACCGAGGAAGACGATGGCTATGTCGTGGGTTTCGTGTGGAACGGGCTGGCCGAACGCTCCGAGGTCTGGGTGACGGATGCGCGCGATGTCTCCAAGGGGCCGGTCGCGCGGGTGATCATGCCGGTGCGCGTGCCGCATGGCTTCCATTCCTGCTGGGTGCGCGAGGCGCAGCTTCAGGCGGCGGCGGTGGCCTGATGGAGGCGCGCGCGCTTGAAGGCACATGGCATCTGACCGGCTGGGAAATCGTCCAGCCGGACGGGGCCGTGACCTATCCGTTCGGGCCGGATGCGACGGGGGTTATCGTGTATTCCGGTGACGGCACCATGTCGGCCGCCATCGCCCGGGCGGGGCGCGCGCCGTTTGCGGGCGGCAACCCGCGGCGTGCGTCCGAGCACGAACGCGCCTCTGCCGCCGACAGCTATTTCCACTATGCCGGGCCTTACCATGTCACCGAGGAAGAGGGCCGCCCGCTGGTGGTGCACCGCGTGACCCATGCGCTGAACCCCGGTTTCGTAGGCACTGAGCAGCGACGCTTCATCGACCTTGATGGCGACAACCTGACCCTTTCTGCGCGCGAGGCGCTGCCCGATGGCCGCCACCGTGACCACCGCCTGATCTGGAGACGCTGATGTTCGACCGCCACCGCGATACCTTTGCACAGGCGCAGGAGGCCTGCCGCACACGCGCCTGCTGGTCGCCCTTTCCGGAGATGCCGGGCAAATATCCCGATACCGAGGCCGCGCAGGCCCGTGGCAAGGCCGCTTTCGAGGGGCAGTTGAACCAACCCTTCAAGCTGGATCTGCCCGGCGTGACCGGCCGGACGGGCGAGGAGGTTTCGCCCTATACCCAGGCCCCGCTGGCCATCACCTATCCGCAGGCCGACCCGGACGCGCTTTTTACCGCCGCCCGCGCGGCCATGCCTTCATGGGCCGGGGCCGGCATTGACACCCGCATCGGCGTGCTGATGGAATGCCTGGACCGGCTCTACCGTGACCATATGTTCGAGATCGTGCAGGCGGTGATGCACACCGCCGGGCAAAGCGCGAACATGGCCTATGCCGGCTCGGGCGTGAACGCCCTTGACCGCGGGATCGAGGCACTGGTCTATGCCGAGGCCGCGATGCGGTTCGTGACGCCGACAGCCGATTGGGCGCGGCGTTTTGGATCGCAAAACATACATCTGGAAAAAACCTACCGGCTGGTGCCGCGCGGGGTGGCGGTGTGTTTTTCCTGCGCCTCGTTCGCGACATGGAACGCCTGGCCCTCGGCTCTCGCCTCTCTGGCGACCGGCAATGCGGTGATCCTGAAGCCGCATCCGATGAGCGTGTTGCCGATGGCGATCACGGTGCGGGTATGGCGGGACGTGCTGGCAGAGGCCGGTTTTGACCCCAATCTGCTGACGCTTTGTGTCGATACGGTTGCGGAACCGCTGGGTAAGGTGCTGATCAAGCACCCCCATTGCGCGATGGTCGATTTTACCGGCTCCACCACCTTTGGCCAGTGGGTTGAGGCCAACGCCCACCCCGCGCTGGCCTTCACCGAAACGGCGGGCTGCAACACGGTGGTGCTTCAGGGCGCCGATGATCTGGACGCCGCGATCCGCTCGCTGGCGACCACGATGTGCATGTTTTCGGCCCAGATGTGCACTTCGCCGCAAAACATCTACCTGCCGCCCGAAGTGCAGACGCCGGGTGGCCCCGTGCCGCGCGATGAAGTGGCGCAGCTGCTGGTGGCGGCGGTGGCGGGGCTGGTGGATGACCCCAAGCGCGCGGCGATGATCCTTGCCACGATCCAGTCGCCGAACACCCTGAACGACCTGTCCCGCCTTGCTGCCGTTGGCCGGGAACGTGGCACGGTGCTGCTCGAAAGCCGCCCCTATCCGCACCCGGATTTTCCCAACGCCCGCACCGCCACGCCCCTGATGCTGGCTGTCACCCCTTCTGAGCGCGATCTTTATGCGGGGGAATGTTTTGGCCCGGCCTCGTTCCTGATCGCCTGCGACTCGGCAGAGGATGCGCTGGAGCGCGCAACAGTCGATGTCAGCGAATGCGGCGGGCTGACGGCCTTTGTGTATACCACAGACGAAAATTTCATCACCCGCGCCGAAGACGCCTATGCCAGCGCCGGGGCGCAGCTGACCATCAACTTGACCGGCGCGATGCCGTTGAACTTCGCGGCTGCCTACAGCGATTACCATGTCACGGGGCTGAACGGCGCGGGCAATGCCACGCTCACCTCGCTGGCCTTTGTCGCCTCACGCTTTGCCATCGCGCAATCGCGCCGCCCGGCGAGGGCCGCGTCATGACCCTGCGCCTTCCCGTCTTCGCAGCACCCATGTTCTTGATCTCCGGCCCTGATCTGGTGATCGCCGCCTGCAAGGCCGGGATCATCGGTGCCTTTCCCACGCCAAACGCCCGAACAATTGAACAGCTTGACGACTGGATGACCCGTATCAACGCGGAAACAAAAGGCGCGGCACCGTGGTGCGCCAACCTTGTCACCCATTCGTCAAACGCGCGGCTGCCGCAGGATCTGGCGATGGTGGCAAAGCACAAGCCGTCGTTCGTGGTCACCGCGCTTGGCTCACCCAAACCCGCCATCGACGCGGTGCAGGCCTATGGCGGCAAGGTGTTTGCCGATGTGACCTCGATCACCCTTGCGAAAAAGGCCGTGGCGGCTGGGGCGGACGGGCTGGCCTGCATCTGCGCGGGCGCGGGCGGGCATACCGGTGCGCTGTCGCCCTTTGCCTTTGTCTCGGCGGTGCGGGAGTTTTTTGACGGGCCGGTGGTGGTGGGCGGCGGCATAACCGATGGCTATGGGCTGGCCGGTGCCATCGCGGCGGGGGCCGATTACGCCTATATGGGCACCCGCTTTCTGGCCGCCAATGAGAGTCTTGCACCGGATGCCTACAAGGACATGGTGGTACAGGCGAGTGTTGATGATCTGCTCGTCAGCCCGGCGATTACCGGCACTAATGCAAGTTGGCTCAAACCCTCGCTGATTGCCAACGGGCTGGACCCTGACCATATGCCCGACAGCCCGGACCGCGCCTATGATTCCGGCCAGTCGTTCAAGGGCAAGCGCTGGTCGTCGGTCTGGTCGGCGGGGCAGGGGGTGGGCGCGGTGCGCGCAACAGAGCCGGTGGCGCAGATCGTGAATCGGCTTGAACAGGAATACAACGCCGCCCGCGCGCGGCTTTGCCCCACAGCATGAACACCGACAGCCCATGAAAACCGACAGCTAAGAGGCTCGCATGTCCCATAATCCGGAACACGCCGTCATCATCGGCGCCCTGCGCACGCCACGCGGGCGCGGCAACGCCAAGGGCGCATTGGTCGGGGTCAAGCCGGTTGACCTGCTGGCCGCCCCGCTCATGGCGCTGAAAGACCGCCATGGCCTGACCGGCCCGCTGGCCGAGGCCGCGTTTGGCTGCGTCACCCAGACGGCGGGGCAGGGGGCGAATATCGGTAAACTGGCGCTGATCGCGGCGGGCTATGAAGATGCCGTGCTGGGGCTGACGGTGAACCGTTTTTGTGCCTCGGGCCTCAGCGCGCTGCGCATCGCTGCGCTGGCCGCCGTGGCCGAGGACGGGCTGGCGATCGCGGGTGGCGTTGAAAGCATGTCGCAGGTGCCGATGGCCTCCGACAAGGGGCCGCTGACCCATGACCGCGATTTTCAGGCTAGCGCCGGGCTGATCCCGATCGGCATCGCCGCGGATGCGGTCGCCACGCTGGAAGGCTTCACCCGCGCCGATCTGGATGCCTATGCCGTGGAAAGCCAGGCCCGCGCCACCCGCGCGCGTTTTGCCTCGCTGGTGCCGGTCGGTGGGCTGGAAGCCGATGAAACCCCCCGCCCCGGCACCACAGTTGAGAGGCTGGCCGGCATGGAGCCGGCATTCGCGGAGATGGGCGAAAAATGGGGCATTGACGCGATGCTCGCCAAACGGTTGGGCCTGCCGGGTATCGAGCATGGCCACCACGCGGGCAACTCGCCAGCGATGGCCGATGGTGCCTCGGCCGTGCTGGTGGCGTCTGCGGCGGCGGCGGCGCGCGCCGGGCTGAAACCCCGTGCGCGGATTCTGGCAACCGCGGAAGTGTCGGTTGACCGGGTGATGGCGCTGACCGGCGCAGTGGATGCCAGCCGTGCGGCGCTGGAAAAGTGCGGCCTCACCGCCGATGACATCGACCTGTTCGAGGTCAATGAAAGTTTCGCGGGCCTGATGCTGCACTACCTGCGGCACATGGGCATCGGGGCCGAGCGCCTGAACGTCAACGGCGGTGCGATTGCGCTGGGGCATGCGATGGGCTCCACCGGCACCGCGCTTCTGGGCACCGCGCTGGATGAGCTGGAAGCGCGCGGTGCGCGCCGTGCGCTGGTGTCGGCCTGCGGCGCGGCAGGGCTGGCCAGTGCCATCGTGATCGAGCGGATCGGATGAGCAGCACGCCCGCCACCCTTGACCTGGACCTGATGCGCGAGGCGATCTCGACCTCGACGCTCAGCCATGCGCTGAAGTTCATCGGTGATCGCTGGAGCGTGCAGGTGCTGATGGGCGCCTTCATGGGCATGAAACGTTTTGACGAGTTTCAGGAACGGATCGGCGTGCCGCGCCGCACCCTGTCTGACCGCCTCAAGATGCTGGTGCACCTGGATATTCTGCGGCCGCGTCTGTATCAGGAGCGCCCGGAACGCTACGCCTATCACCTGACGCGCAAGGGCATGGCGCTTTACGGCATGGTGCTGATGGTCTGGGAATGGGAGGTGCAGTTCGGCAACCAGCGCCTGTCCCTGCCCACAAGGCTGATCCACCGCCCCTGCGGCCATGCATTCCGCCCGCAGATGACCTGCACCGCCTGCGGCGAGCAGGTCACCATGCGCGATCTGGAATTCACCCTTCGCCCCAACCCGCGCCTGCCGCATGACACCGGCGAGCCGCTGCGCACGCCAAAGATATCGGCGCAGGATGCGGGTTTCGCCTCGCTCGCGCTGCGGCTTGACCGCTGGTCGCTGCTGATCATATCCGCGATCACCCTGGGCTGCCGGTATTTCGACCAGTTGTCCTATGTGCTGCGCATCGGCACGGCGGTGCTCAGCCGCCGGTTGGCGACGATGGTGGAAACCGGGCTGTTGCAGGTCGCCACCGACCGCGATGACGGGCGCAGGCGGGTCTATCTGCTGACGCCGGCCAGCCGGGCGCTGTTTTCCTACATCATCC
Organism: Pararhodobacter sp.; assembly: GCA_020832545.1. Taxonomy (GTDB): domain Bacteria; phylum Pseudomonadota; class Alphaproteobacteria; order Rhodobacterales; family Rhodobacteraceae; genus Pararhodobacter. The sequence continues at coordinate 8,026 of JAFIEK010000029.1, forward strand.
TCTTGGCGACCTGGGCCAATGACCACCAGTTCCACGAGCCCAGCTCGATCCGCCCGCGCCACCGCACCTGCGGCGCACCCTTGCAACCACGCGTGACCTGCAGCCATTGCCATGCGCCGGTGCACGCCTGGGATGTCAGCTTCGAGACAGGAGAGCGCCCATGATGGGAGCGTTTGAACTATTCGCGCAGGTCACGGTGAACGGCATCGCCACCGGCGCGATCTATGCGCTCGTCGCGCTGGGGATCGTGCTGATATACAAGGCGACCGAGGTGCTGAACTTCGCGCATGGCGATATCCTCGTCTTCGCCGCCTTTTCCGCCTGGGCCATGATGAGCTGGTGGGGCCTGCCGTTCTGGGCAGCGCTTGTGATTGCGGCAGGGGCGGTGGGGGTGCTCAGCTACGGGCTGGACGCCGTGGTGATCCGCCGCATCGCCGGGCAGCCGCAGTTTGCGGGCGTCATGCTGACTATCGCGCTGGCCTTCATGATCCGCGGTCTGGTGGGCATGACCTATGGCACCGAGGCGCAGACCATCGTCACGCCATGGTCCGGCCAGTCGACAACCGTGCTGGGCGTGGCGGTCGCGCATCTGTCGGTGGTGATCATGCTGGTGGTGCTGGCAATCACGCTTGGCCTGTGGCTGTTCTTTCGCCACACGAAACTGGGCATCGCCATGCAGGCCGCAAGCCAGAACCAGCTTGCCGCGCATCTCAACGGGGTGCGGGTAAAGCGGCTCAATTCGCTGGTCTGGGCGCTGGCGGGGGCGACCGCGGCGGTGGCGGGCATCTTTCTGGCGCCGATCGCCTTTGTCGATACCAGCCTGTGGTTGATCACGCTGAAAGCGCTGGCGGCGATTGTGCTGGGGGGCTTCGGCAGCCTGCCGGGCGCGGTGATCGGTGGCATTCTGATCGGCCTGATCGAGCAATATGCGGGCGTGTATCTGCCGCACGGGTTCAAGGATATCGCCGCCTATCTGGTGCTGATCGCGGTGTTGATCATCCACCCGCGCGGACTGATGGGCGAAGCCCACGGGCGGAGGGTCTGACATGCGGTTCGATTACCATACCCGCTACCGCCAAAGTTTTGCGCTGCTGAATTCGCCTGCGTCATGGGTGCTTTACGGCCTCTTGCTGGCGGCGCTCGTTATCGTGCCGCAATTCCTGTCCACCTATATGGTCGGTGAGCTGAGCTATGTGCTGATCCTTTGCGTGGCCGCCATGGGGCTGATGGTGCTGACCGGCTTCACTGGCCAGATCAGCCTTGGCCATGCCGCGTTTGTGGCAATCGGCGCCTATGCCCACGCCTGGCTGATGGCGCAGGGCCTGCCGATGATCGTGGCGATGCCGCTGGCCGCGCTGATCGCGGGCTTCGCGGGGCTGGTCGTGGGTATTCCGGCGATCCGGGTGCATGGCCTTTATCTGGCGATGGTGACGCTGGCGTTTTCCGTGGTGGTTGAACAGGTGATCGGCCTGTGGCGGTCGGTCACCGGGGGCTTTACCGGGATGCTGGTAGCGCGGGCCGAGCTGTTCGGCCTGTCGCTCACCTCGCCGCGCGCGTTTTACTATTTCGCGCTGGCGGTGGTGGTGCTGGTGTTGCTGGGGCTTTTGAACCTGCTGCGCTCGGGCATTGGCCGATCGTTTACCGGCGTGCGTGATTCCGAGGCCGCGGCCTATGCGCTGGGGATCGACGTGGCGCGCGTCAAGGCGGGCGCGTTCGCGCTGTCGGCGGCCATTACCGGGCTGGCGGGCGCGATGATGGCGCATCACATCGGCTATCTGACGCCGGATGCCTTCACGCTGCTTCTGTCGCTCGATCTGGTGCTGATGGTGGTGATCGGCGGGCTGGGCAGCCTGCGCGGGGCCATTTTGGGGGCGATCCTGATCTCGCTGTTGCCCAACGCCATTTCCGTGCTGAAAGGCTTTCTGCCCGCCGCCATGTCGCGCCAGTTCGGGCTGGAGATCTTCGTGGCGGGCGCGGTGCTGGCGTTCTTTGTGCTGTTCGAGCCGCGCGGGCTAAATGGCCGCTGGCTGAAGATCCGCGCCTTTCTTGAAAGCTATCCGCTTTATCGGCGTGACATGTTCCGCCGCCAGAAAACCTACATGAAATCGGAGCGTAACAGATGACCGCGCCCTTGTTGCATCTGGATAGTGTAGGGCTGGCCTTCGGCGGCTTGAAGGCGGTGTCTGACCTGACAATCGAGGTCAGGCAGGGCGAGGTTCTGGCGGTAATCGGCCCGAACGGGGCGGGCAAGACCTCGATGCTCAATCTGGTGACACGGGTGTTTCGCGCCACTTCGGGGCAGATCCTGTTCAAGGGGCGTGATATCTCGCGCCTGCCGCGCCAGCAGATCGCACATCTGGGCATCGCGCGCACCTTCCAGAATATCGAATTGTTCGATGCCGCCACGGTGCTCGATAACCTTCTGCTGGGCCGCCACCGCTTTGGCGGGGGGCCGTGGTGGGCGCAGTTGATGCGCACCCCCTCATTGACCCGGCTGGAAGAGGAACACCGCGCCCGCGTCGAAGAGGTGATCGAATTTCTGGATCTCTCGGCATGGCGGGGCGCGATGGTGGGCGGGTTGCCCTACGGCGTGCGTAAGGTGGTGGAGCTAGGCCGCGCGCTGGCGTCAGAGCCGGAGGTGCTGTTTCTGGATGAGCCGGCCTCGGGCCTGAACCCTGAAGAAACCCGGCGTCTCGCCTTCTGGATCGACGATATCCGCACCGATCTGGGCATCACGGTGGTGATGATCGAACACGACATGTCACTGGTCAATGCTATTGCCGACCGGGTGATCTGCATGGCGCAGGGCCGGGTTCTGGCGCAGGGCAGCCCGGCCGATGTGCAGGCGCATCCTGATGTCGTTGCTGCGTATCTGGGGGGCTGATCATGTTGCTGGATGTGCAGAATCTGGAAACCTGGTATGGCCCCATCGCCGCGATGAAGGGCGTCAACCTGTCGGTCGATGAGGGCCGGATCGTCGCGGTTCTGGGCGCGAACGGGGCGGGCAAGACCACGCTTCTGAACACGCTCGCGGGCGTGGTGGACCCGTTCAAGGGCGCGGTGATGTTTCAGGGTGTGCCGGTTCACGGGCTGGATGCCGACGAGGTGGCGCGGCGCGGGTTGATCCTGGTGCCTGAGGGGCGGCAGGTTTACCCGTTCCTGAGCGTGGCCGAAAACCTTGCGATGGGCGCCTATGCCCGCCATGACCGCGATGGCGTCGCCCGCGATACCGAGCGCGTCTATGGCTGGTTCCCCCGCCTGCGCGAACGGATGGGCCAGCACGCGGGGCTTTTGTCTGGCGGTGAACAGCAGATGGTGGCGATTGGCCGGGCCTTCATGTCCAGCCCGAAGCTGTTGATGCTTGACGAGCCCAGCCTTGGCCTGTCGCCCCTTCTGACGCAGGAGATTTTCGCCATCATCCGCCGGATTCGGGATGAGACCGGCACCGCCGTGCTGGTGGTCGAACAGAACGCCGCCGTGGCGCTGAAGCATGGCGATGACGGCTATATCATGGAACTGGGCCGCATTGTTGCCGCCGATACCTGCGCCGCGCTGGCGCAAAAGGAGGACGTGCGCGATGCCTATCTGGGCGGCGGCGCGGACCATGGTACCAGCGGCACTAAACAACGCTGGACCCGCAAGCGGAACTGGCGCTGAGGGGGTGAACATGCAGCAAACCATCGATTTTCAGGGCCAGACCACCCCGGCGCGCATTTTCCGCGACAGGGCACGCGCATGGGGCGACAGCCCGGCACTGCGCCACAAGCGCCGCGGGCTGTGGCAAAGCTTCAGCTGGAACGACTACTATGCGCAGGCTCGCGCTTTCGGGCTGGCGCTGAATGAGATGGGGGTCACGCGCGGCGATTGCATCTCGGTTCTGGCGGAAAACCGGCCGGAATGGCTGATTGCCGATATCGGTGCGCAATGCATGGGGTTTGTCGGCAATGGCGTCTATCCGACATCTTCGCCCGGGCAGGTCTGCCATGTGCTGCGCGATTCCGGCTCGCGCGTGTTGGTGGTCGAAAATCAGGAGCATCTGGACAAGGCGCTGGAGGTCCGCGCGGACTGCCCGGCGCTGTTGCAGATCATCGTGATCGAGCGCGAAGGGCTGCGCGATCTGGCCGATCCGTCGATCACCTTCTGGGACGATGTGATCGCGCGCGGGCAGGATCTGGCCGCCACGCAGGCGGAGATATTCGAGGCCGCGATTGACGCGGGCGAACCCGGCGATCTGGCGTTTCTGGTCTATACCTCGGGCACCACCGGCGCACCCAAAGGCGCGATGATCACCAACCGGAATGTCATTTTCCAGATGACCAAGACCGGCGAGTATCTCGATGTCGGCGTGGGCGACAAATCGCTCTCGTTCCTGCCGCTTTGCCATATCGCCGAGCGTATGGCCTCGGTCTACAACCCGCTGGCGGTGGGGCTGGTGGTGCATTTCCCGGAAAACGCGGGCACCGTGGCCAATGACCTGCGCGAGGTTGCGCCGCATGTCGTTTTCGCCCCACCGCGGTTCTGGGAGAAGATGCATGCGCAGATCGAGCTGTTCATGCGCGATGCGGTCGGCCCGGCGCGGTGGATGTATCGCCGGGCGTTGAAAAGCGGGCAACCGGGGGTTGAGGCGCGCTTGCAGGGCCGTAAACCGCCCGCGCTGGCACCGTGGGACAGGCTGGCGCAATGGCTGGCGTTTCGAAATATACGGGTGTTTCTGGGCTTGCAGAACTGCCGCTCGGCCCTGACCGGTGCCGCGCCCGTGCCGCCTGATCTGATCCGATGGTTCCTGTCGATCGGGGTGGAACTGCGCGAGGCGTTCGGGATGACCGAAACGTCGGGCTTTTGTTCCTCCACCCCACCGGGCGGTATCAAGCTGGGTTGGGCCGGGCGCTGTGCCGAAGGCACCGAAATCAGGATCGGCGATCAGGGCGAAATTCTGGTGCGCGGGCCCAATGTCTTTGTCGGATACCACGGCCAGCCCGACAAGACCGCCGAGACGATTGATGCAGATGGCTGGCTGCATACCGGCGATGTGGGCGAGATTGACAGCGACGGCTATCTGGCGATCCGCGACCGGTTGAAGGACATCATCATCACCGCAGGCGGCAAGAACATCACGCCCACCCAGATCGAAAGCCAGCTGAAATTCTCGCCGTTCATCGCCGATGTGGTGGTGATCGGTGAGGGGCGGCGGTATCTGACGGCGCTGGTGATGATCGATCAGGAGCATGTCGCGCGTCATGCGCAGGATAACGCCATCCCCTATACCGATTTCGCCAGCCTAACGCGGGTTGCGCAGGTGGTGGACCTGATCGGCAGCGAGATCGAACAGATCAACCCGCGTCTGGCCCGTGTCGAACAGATCAAGGCGTTCCGCATCATCGATCAGTTGCTCACCGCCGAGGATGAGGAACTGACGCCCACCATGAAGCTCAAGCGCAAGGTGATAGCGCAGAAATATGCTGGCCTGATTGACAGCATGTATGTGCGCTGACCCCATCGCGGGGCAGCGCCGCAAAGAAGAAGCAAGGTTCATCTCAGGGAGGAGACCGACCATGAACTTCAATCGTCGTCAGATACTTGCCACCAGCGGGGCCGCACTGGCGCTCGCCACGGGGCTGCGCCCGCTGGGTGCCCATGCGGCTGGCGTCAGCGCCACCGAGATTGTCGTAGGTATGCACAGCGACCTCAGTGGCCCGGCCGCGGCCGGAATGCCCGCGCTGATCAACGCCACGCAATTGGCGTTTGATCAGGTTAACGAGGCCGGGGGCATCCATGGCCGCCAGCTTCGCCTGATCGTCGAGGATAACGGCTCGCAGCCGCAGCTGGCCGTGCGCGCGGTGCAAAAGCTGATCCGTCAGGATGATGTCTTTGCGCTGCTCAACCCCTTCGGCTCTGGCACCAATGCCGCCACCATCGGTATGGCGGTGGAAGAGGGGCGGGTGGTCTTTGCGCCCTGGGGGGCCTCGGGTGTCTTCCACCAGATCGCGGGCAACAACCCGCTCTTGTTCACCACGGTACAGAACTACAACACCACCACCCAGCGGGCGATGGAATGGGCGCTAGAAAACTGGGGTGTCGAGCGGATCGGCGTGATCTATCAGGAAGGCCCGTTTGGTGACCTGATCCGCGCGGGCATCAACGGCGCGCTGTCAGAGGCCGGGATGAGCGTGACCGAAGAGGCCGCCTATCGCCCCGGCGACATCGACTTTTCCAGCCAGGTTGCCCGGCTCAGGGCTGCCAACTGCGACCTGATCGTGGCGGGCACCATCACCCGTGAAACGGTGGCGGTGGCGTCTGAGGTCAAAAAGCTGAACTGGGACAGCGTGAAGGTCCTGACCGCGATCCCCGGGCGCTCATCGGTGGTGTTGCGGCTGGGGGCTGAGGATGTCGAGGGATTGTATGGCATCGGCGGCTGGCAATTGCATGGCGAAGATACCGGGGACGAAGGTGCGCGGGCCTTCATCGACGCCTATCAGGCTGCGCATGGCGCCTTCCCCGACGAAAACGCGGCCAACGCCTATTCCTATGCCAACTGGTTCCTAAAGATCGTCGAGGCCGCAGGCGAGGATCTGACAGCCGACAGCTTCGCTGCCGCCGCGCAAGGTGTTACGCATGACGACTTCACCACCTATGGTGAATTCTCGTTCGAGGCCAACCACGCCATGCCTGAGCTGATCAGAATTGAGCAGGTGCAGGACGGTCGCTGGGTTTCTCTAAGCGATCCGATCTGAATGTCCTGACCGGGGTGTGACGGAAACAACCGCCGGGGCGAAAACGCCCCGGTAGGTTCTGAATGACGAAATGACGTTTCGAAAATGTTAACGAGATCGTCCGCCTTGGCTATGCCCGATGTCGGAAAACGAGGGGGGGGGCAAGGGCAATGTGGATTGAACAAATCCGAGAGTTCTTGCGGCGCGGATCACAACCCCAAGGACTCTCGTTATGAACGAGGGACGGCTGGCGGGGCAGGTCAATTCATGCCCAACTTCGATCAGCTTGATAGGGTGAATGCGAATGCTCGGGGCGGTAAGCGCCGGGTATTCTTCCAGGACAGTCGCCAGAATAATACGCTGCCGGGTGCTGAGGTTTCTGCCGCCCCATGTTCCCCGTCAGCATCAATGGCACAGAGTTGAGCTTGTGATTTAAGGAGGGTTTTGGTCTCGTCGGAGTGACGGAGTAGCGAATCTATGGACGCCCCCTGTGCAAGGTGTTTTTCACGATAGCATTGACGGCATTGGATGCGTGAATCTATCCGGCCTTTCTTTGAAGCACCTTCGCTCCTGGCCTCGATGGGATCCGCTGATTTCATTGCTTTTTTAGATGACCGGCCTTTGAGAGCCATCGCTCCTTACAGGCTGTGAATAGGCGGCCCCTGCCGTTACACCATCGTCATCCACCTCGCATTCTTGAAGGCCGAAGCGCCCTGTGCCTCAGCTATGCCGCTTTGTAGCTTTCTCCGCTGCGCAACACCGCCCAGGCCATGCGTGCTGTTTTGTTGGCAATTGCCGAGCCGGACTTGTCGTTACTTGGCGACATCACCGCGCTGGGGGCAGAGCCCGTCGCCAGCTATGAGGCCGTCCTGTGCCGCCCCTCCTATCCGTTGACAGATAAAGAGCTGATCGGAAACATCGCTGTTTACGAAGCCATCGTACAATCTTCCGACAGCGGCGAGACGGTGCGGCTGGGCTGACCTGCCGCTGCGTTACACGGGCGAGGCGTTCGGCAATGTCCATCCCGCTTCGGCCAGCCGCGCGCGCAAAGCCTCCAGATCACTCTGCGGCAAGGCATCCAGCGGCGGGCGCAGGGTTGCTAGTCGAGGGTCGTTCATTTCGGCGCTGAGCAGGGCTTTGGCGGCGGGAATCAGCGGGTAGGATGAGAAGATGGCGCGCACATTGGCCACCGGCTCCTGCAACGCCTCGGCCCCGGGGGTTCCCAACGCGTCGATCAAGGCGCGAATTCCGGCAGGGTTGATATTGCCCGATGCGGTGACGCAGCCAACGCCGCCCAGAGCATGCGATTTCACCAGCACCCCCTCGGACGATGGGAAGATGCGAAAACCGGAAAAGCGTTTGAGCATTGCCTCGGTGTTCGACCAGTCGCCGGAACTGTCCTTGATGCCAAGCACCGTATCCGGAAAGTCGCGGATCAGCCGTTCGATCAGATCATGCGGAATGCCCACGCCGGTATTTTGCGGAATGTGGTACAGCCAAAGCCCCAGATCGGCTGAACCCGCCCCCGCGATCACCGCCGCATACCAGGCATAAAGCCCGTCCACCGACACCGGCTTGTAGTAAAACGGCGGCAGCGCCAGCACGCCGCCACAGCCCAAGCTGACAGCATGCTTGCTCAGCGTGATCGTGTCCATCAACGACGGCATTCCCACGCCGGGCATCAGCACATCGGCAGGCACACCCGCCGCCACCAGATCTTCCAGCAGCGCCATGCGCTCTGCAAGGCTCAGCGAGTTGGCCTCGCTGGTGGTGCCAAAGACCGCCAGCCCGTGGGCGCCGTTGGCCAGCAACCACTTGCAGGTATCGACAAAGGCCGCGCTGTCGGGCGTCAGATCGGTGTTGAAGGGTGTGATGGCGGGCACGAGAAGCCCGCCGAACTGTTTGGCGGCCATGGCGTTCCTTGTCCTTTCCGGGTCTGGCGCGGCCCTGTCATGGCACCGCGCCTGTCGTTCCGAGGCTGTCGTTCCGGGGCTGTCGGGCCGCCCCGCTGGCTGTCATTCCGGATATGCGGGAGGTGGATAGTTGTTGTCAACTGAAATATCAGGCTTGACAGCCAACCGCGAAACATGGCTTTCTGTTTATGCCCCGAGAAGACTGTAAAACTAGGGAAATTGATGGCCCGCACGGGCATTGGGCAGTTCGGTGACCATGCAAAAATCTGACAATCCGCGTGATCTTGCCCGCGACAACGTATATCAGAAGCTCCGCTCTGAGGTGTTGTCATGCGAGTTGCGGCCGGGCCAGTTGTTGCAGGAGCGTGATCTGGTCGGGCGGCTCAACGTCAGCAAATCACCGATCCGCGACGCGCTGCTCAAGCTGGAAGAACAGGGGCTGATCGAGGTGCTGCCGCGCAAGGGATACCGCGTGCGCCGGATCGATATCAGCGATGTGCGCGACATGTACGGTCTGCGCCAGATCCTTGAACGCGAATGTATCGCCTTGATGATCGACTCTGCCCCGGCTGCGGTGCTGGAAGGTCTGGAAGCGTTTCGACAAGGCCCGCCCAGCCCAGATCTGGCCACCTGGATTGACTACAACCGCGCTTTTCACACCTATATTGCCGTGCATTGCGGCAACGCTCGGCTGGCGCGTATCGCACAGGAGATGATCGAACAGTTCGATCGCTTCACCTATGTCAGCGTTACCAGTTCGGATGACCTGTCGCTTGATCTTTTCGTGCGTGAGCATGGCGAGATCATCGACGCCATACGCGCCGGCAACAAGCGGCTGGCCACGGCACGCGCGCGCGATCACATTCAAAGCTCGCGCAAGCGCGTGCTGGACAGCCTTCAGAACGCTTCGATTGTCGATACCAAGCCCGAAATACGCTGACCGTTGCCGCCGGGCCCGGAAAGGGGAGACTTGACCATGAGTACAGATCCACATGCCCATTGGCCTGTGCGGGGTTATGCTGTGTGCAGGCCGTCAGGGTCAGGCCGAGGTCATGGAGTGCTGCGCTGCGGGCAATGTTGCGTATGAATCTCCCGCCACCAATCCCTTAGGTTGGAAGGGGCTTGTGTCGCTTATGTGTGGTCATGAGCCGCCATTCAGCCCAGTCCCTGCATAGAGCCAAGACATGGTGTCAAACCATTGCTCTGGTGTCTTGGCGCTCATGATGGCATCGCGCAAAGCTGCGTGGGCACCGGCGGGATGATAGATATGCGTCCCTACCTCGCGCGAATGCAACTGCACCCGCGCAGTGCGCAGCCGGCGTCGTTCGCTGTAGCCGTTAAGCGCACGCGCGATGTCCCCGCCAGACGCTTCCACCTCGGCTGACAGGCAGACCGCGTCTTCCATCGCCATGCACGCACCTTGTGCAAGGTACTGCATCATCGGATGCGCCGCGTCGCCCAGCAGGGCCACCCGGCCATCAACCCAGTTCATCACCGGGTCGCGATCGCACAGCACCCAGCGTTTCCAGTCGCGGCCCCGCTCAATGATTTCGCGCGCGACCGGGGCGACATGTTCAAAACCCTTGCGCACTTCGTTATGGGTGACGGATTCACCGGCCACCGGTTCGGGCGCGTTGTTGTGGTAGGTGACCACCAGATTGAACATCTTCCAGCCCTTGAGCGGATAATGCACAATGTGGCACTTCGGCCCCGCCCAGAGCGTTGCCGCGTTCCAGCGCAGATCCTCAGGCATGTCCTCAGTGGGGATCACCGAGCGGTAGGTTGTATGCCCCGACACCCGGGGCGGGCCGTCGCCGACGACTGTCTTGCGAATATTCGACCACAGCCCGTCCGCCCCGATCAGCGCTGCCCCGGTGACTTGCGTGCCATCGGCCATCATGGCCGTCACCGACGCGCCGTCCTGTTCATAACCCAGAACTTCGGCGGAGGTGCGTAGCTCGATCAGATCATGGTCTTCGCAGGCGCGCAGAAAAACGCCATGCAGATCGCCGCGATGGACCACGGCATAAGGGTTGCCGAACCGCGTCCGGAACGCCTCCGTGGTGGGGATGGTACAGATCTGTTGCCCGCTCAACGCATCCATAAGGCGCAACCCGTCGACATAGACGGCCAGTTCGCGCGCCCGGTCGCCCACGCCCAGATAGTCAAAAGCATGAAAGGCGTTCGGTCCCAGCTGGATTCCGGCCCCGATCTCGCCCAGTCGCGACGACTTTTCCAGCACCGTGCTGGCGATGCCTTTTCTGGCAAGGCCGACCGCAGTCGCCAGGCCGCCAATGCCGCCGCCAGCAATCAGGATGCGCGGGTGTTCCATCTCTCTTTCCTCCCCCTCATGGCCGACGGCACCGCTTATCGGGCGGGTCGGCGCAAAGCTCAGTTCTCGGTGTCCGGCTGGTTGTCGGGGCGCGCATTTTGAAAGGCGGCCAGACCCTCGCAGGCGTCGAACACTGCCTGCACTCGGGGCATTGCTGCCATATCCACCCCAAAGCGCCGGGCCGAATAGACCTGTGGAACGATGCAGATATCGGCCAGCCCCGGGTGCGCGCCAAAGGCAAAATCGCCGTCCCGTGCGGTATCGCGCAACAGGGCTTCGCACGCGGTTAGCCCGTCACTTATCCAGCGCTGACACCAGCGGTCCAGCGCAGATTGATCCTGACCCAGTTCCTCGCGCAGATACTGCAACACCCGCAGGTTCTGAAGCGGATGAATATCGCAGGCGATGGTCTGAGCGAGTGCACGCACCTTTGCACGGGCAAATGGATCTGAGGGCAGCAGCGGCGGCTCAGGCTGAAGTTCATCCAACCATTCGATGATCGCAAGCGACTGTGTCAGAACCCCTTCATCCGTCTCAAGCGTCGGCACCAGCCCCTGCGGGTTGAGGGCGCGGAATACTGGTGTCTTCTGTTCACCGCCACCTCGGCGCAGATGCACTGAGGTAAAATCAGGGGACAGGCCCTTGAGATTGAAGGCGATCCGGCATCGGTGTGCCGAGGAGCTGCGGAAATAGCCATGAAACCGCATCATTCTGCCGCGCCGATCGTGATGCTGATCGGCGTCAGCCCGTCAATCCGGCCATCTATACGATCACCCGGGACAACGGCGCCGACACCGGCAGGCGTGCCGGTATAGATCAGATCGCCCGGCTGAAGGTGATAGAACCCGGACAAATGGGCGATGATTTCCGGAACCGAATGGATCAGATCGGCGAGTGTCGCCTCTTGCCGCACCTCGCCGTTGACTGTCAGCACGATGGACTGGGGCCCTAGGGGGGGCATGTCGGTCGCAGGCGTCAGCGGGCCGATGACGGCGGACTGCTCGACATCCTTGCCAAGATCCCAGGGCCGTTGTTTGGCGCGCGCGGCAAGTTGCAGATCACGCCGCGTCATGTCCAGACCGCAGGCATAGCCCCAGACTGCGTCCATGGCCCGCTCAACCGTCACGCGGAACGCGGGGGCGCCGATGGCCACAACAAGCTCCATTTCATAGTGGAAATTCTCGGTGCCGGGGGGATACGGAATCTGGCCGCCTGCCACGACGAGGGTCGAAGGCGCTTTGGTAAAATAGAACGGCGCCTCGCGGTCGACTTCGGTGCCCATCTCTGCGGCATGGGCGGCATAGTTGCGACCCACGCAAAAAATGCGGTGCACGGGATAGGTCGCATCCTTGTCTGCCACAGGAACGACCGGTGCGGGAGGTAGAGTGAAAAGGGATGTCATCTGGCGCGCTCCTCGTAATAGCCCAGCTTGGTTTGTAACGGACGATCATGCACGCGCACCAGAAACGACTCTTCGGTTGCCTCGTGATCCACCTCGGCAAAGACCGGGCAAGAGAAAGTATCCTTGGCCGACCAGTCGATGACCGTGCCGTTGATCGTGGTCCGGCCTCTGCCCTTGACCACATGAAACACCGCCGAGGTCGAGCGACGGGGCGGGCTTTCGGGTGTGCCAGGCGCCAGCATCATCGCGGTGAAACCCATCGTCGGCAGGACGTCAGTGCCGGTTTCGGGGTTTACAAAGTCCACTTCGGCCGTGCCACCGTCACCAAAGCGGGCTAGCTCGCGCAGCGCGGCTTCGGTGTTTTTCCACGGATACCGCATAAGGGGATACCTGCGGACCGTCGCCTCCAGCTTGCGGGTCGGTACGATCCCGGCAGCGCGGTATTCAACCTGACTTGCATCAGGGCGATTGCGCTGTGCCTGCAAAGGGGCCTCTTCGGCGTAGGACCCTTCAAGATAGACGAACAGCGGCAGGTCCAGCGCGTCCAGCCAGATCACCGGCTTGTCGCCTTCGTGTCCGTGGTCATGCCAGTCACCCCCGGGGGTCAGCACCAGATCACCGTTCTCCATCGGCAACTTTTCACCGTCGACAACGGTAAAGCCACCCTCGCCTTCGACAATGATGCGTGCGGCTGACGGGGTGTGGCGATGGGCCGGGGCCGTTTCACCCGGAAGCAGAAGCTGCATGCCGACATAGATCGACGATGTCGCCTGCATAGCACCCACCCCGCGCCCGGGGTCAGACAGGACGAGAACACGGCGCTCTGCTTTTTCCACGGGTGTCAGCTCGCCGGCGCGAAGTAGAAGCGTGCGCAGGCTGGCGAACGGCCAGTGCCCCGGGCTGGTGACAGGGTTGGGCTGGCCATGAGGCAAGACATTGCGCATCATCGGCCACAGCGGCGCGACACCCGCCGCGCTCATTGCGTCGCGGTAATCCTGCGGAAGCTCCTCAAGCGTGCCTAGAATATCGGACATCGTACCCTCCCTGATCCGTTCGATTGCCTTAATGGGTAGCATACTTATCATTTGTCTGCCGGTCAATTCCGGGCGTAAACTGGAGAAGTAGGGCTTGGGTCCTCTGATCACTTGTCGTACAGGGGAGGACCATCGGTCGCGGCACCGCATCTGAGGGCAAGGACAGTCTATGTTGCCGATACATCAATTTCCGGGGTTTCTGATCCGGCGGTTACATCAGATTTCAACTTCGGTCTTTGCCGAACGGATGAGCCGCGAAGGCCAGGATCTGACCCCGGTTCAATATGCCGCGCTGACCGCGATTGGGTCAAACCCCGGTTTGGATCAGGCCACACTGGCGGGAATGATCGCCTATGACCGGGTCACGATCGGAGGCGTAGTGGACCGTCTTGTGTCAAAGGGCCTTGTTGAACGCGAAACCAGCGCCCGTGACCGACGCGCCCGCGTCCTTCATCTGAGTGCCGCTGGCACCAGCCTTCTGACACGCCTCGACGGTATTGCCCGGGCAGCGCAGGACGACATTCTGAGCGGGCTGGACCCTGCCGAGCAGGCGCAGTTCATCAAGCTGATGATCAAGGTCACCGATGCCGGGAACAGCCGCAGCCGCGCCCCGTTGCAGTTGAAAGACACCGCCTGATCCGCGCAGAATGCCGGGTTTCGCACAGGCTGACCCATCGGGGACGGGGCGCAGCTATCGCAAGGCTGTCGTGAGCCAGGGCACGAAGATGACTGCAAGGATCACGATCATCGTCAGCACGATGAACGGCACAATCTCGCGGATCAATTCACCCAGCTTCACATTGCCGACTGCCGCCGCCACATATAACCCCGCGCCGACCGGGGGCGTCAACAAACCCAGCGTGAGGGTGATCGACGCCACGATCCCGAACTGGATCGGGTCCACGCCATATGTGCCCACAGCGATCGGCAGAAGGATCGGAACGAGGATGATCAGGGCGGCGATACCATCCAGCAAGGCACCGACCAGTATAAGCAGGACAAAGACCAGCAACATGAAAATGGTGGGGTCGGTCGTCATTCCCTGGATCAGGCGGGCGATGTTCTGGGGCACCATGTTGAAGGTCAGCACCCAGCCAAACACCTTGGCCGCCGCGATCAGGAACAGCACCAGCGCGGTGTTGTTGGCGCAGCGCGAAAGGATTTTTGGCACTTCAGCCAGTTTGATCTCGCGGTAGCAAAGGCTGATAATGATCGCGATGCCGATAGCAACGGCCGCAGATTCGGTGGGCGTGAAGATCCCCCAGGCGATGCCGCCAACAATGACCGCCGGTATGGTCAGAATGGCAAGTGCGTCACGCGTGGCCGCAAGCCGCGAGGGTCGCGCCAGCGCCGAGACGGCTTCGCCCGCAGCCTTCGCCCGCTGGGGCGAACGATAGGCAATCCAGGCGCAGATCAGCACGAACAGCAATAACCCCGGAAGGATGCCGCCCAGAAACATCCGGGCAATCGAAACCTGCGCGACCACCCCGTAAATGATGAAGATCATCGAGGGCGGAATGACCGGGCCGAGCAGACCTGCCGAGGCGGTCAGGGCCGCCGAAAAGCTACGGCTGTAGCCGTCAGCCTCCATCGACGGAACCATGACCCGGCTCATCACCGCGATCTGCGCCGTTGCCGAACCCATGATTGACGCCAGCATCAGATTGGCGGTCAGGCAGACATAGGCCAGCGCATTGGGCAGACGGCTGAGCCAGCTTTGCGCCGCCGAAATCAGGCGCCGTGTCAGCCCGCCAGCGTTCAGTATCTCACCCAGCAGGATGAACAACGGGATGGCCAGTAGGTCGAAGATCTCAAGCGACGAGAACATCACCTGCGGCAAAGAATTCAGCAACCGCCAGTTGCCCTCGGCAAACATGAAGACGAAGGTCGAGCCGATCAGGACAAAGCCGATAGGCAACCCGATGGCCAATAGAATGATGAAGGCAATCGAAGTCATGCTGCGATCCGTTCGTCGCCATTGGCGATCAGGTGCAAGACATTGGCCACTGCGTGAAACAGCGACAGCGTACAGAAAATCGGGATGATCAGAAGGAAGGGCCATTTCGGCAAGCCCAGCGTCAGCGCGCGTTCAAAAGCAATGGCGGGATGATTGAACCACATCCAAGAGGCATAAGTCATCGCGGCCAGCATCAGCGCCACCAGCGTTTCCGAGGTGACCGCAAGGACAAGCCGACCCCGGGGGCCGAACACATCGACCAGAAACGTCAACCGGATCGTTTCCAGCCGGGCTATGGTGACCGCAATGGCCAGAAAGGCGGTCCAGATCAAAATGTAAACCGACAGTTCCTCGGCGAAATACAATGGGCGGTTGATCGTATAGCGGCGGATGACGTTGAACAGGATCAGGGCCGTGAACACAGCAATCAGCGCCTGCGCCAGAAACATCTCAACCCTCGCGACAAGTAGGCTAACCTGCCTGAGCGCTGTTGCGCCACGTCTGAATGTTGTGCCAAGCATTTCCATCCACCCCTGCGGTACCATCCGGCAAGCACCAAAGCGCCTGCCGGACGTCGCCAGTTATCGTCAGCTGATCAGCGGGCGCGTGATGTCATTCGTCGCGCACGGCCTGCTGAAAACGTGCCACCAGATCGATCTCACCGAATGCAGCCTGAAATGCGTCGTTCGCCTCTGAAAAGAGGGATTCGGCATCGTCAAGTTCGACAACAGTGATCGCGCTGCGCAGGTTCTCCAGATGCCGCGCGTCAGCAGCGATCTGTTCCTGATCTGCCCATGCCAGCGTTTCCTGCATGACGCTCAGGAAAGTTTCCTGATGTTCTTCAGACAGACGGGCAAAGGCTTCGTCCGTCATCATTGCGATCATCGGCCAGGCCATGTGGGTGGTCAGGGTAAGACCCTGCGCCACTTCCTGCATATCGAGGCCCACCATCGCGTCAAAGTCGATGTCGATCCCATTCAGCAAACCTGACTGCAACGAGGGATAGACCTCGGTCAGACCCATCGGGGTCGGAACGGCGCCCATTGTCTCATACCAGACCTGCATCGGTGCAAACGGATAGATCCGCACACGCTGATTGGCCAGATCCGAAGGGCTTTCCACTGGATCGCCAGCCATCAGGATGTGTCGCATGCCGGCAAAGCTGTACCCCTGTCCGCGGATCCCCAGCTGCGAAAGGTTTGCCAGCATCTCCTGCGCGGGCTCATTCTGCGTAGCCGCGATCGCCTCTTCTACGTTGTCAAACAGGAACGGGGTGAACCATGCCGAAAACTCCGGCAGGCGCACGCTGACGATTGCGCCGGTCAGCCAGGCCATGTCCACCAGACCAGTCTGCATCTGCTGCATCATATCGCCTTCTGAGCCAAGCTGCCCACCCGGAAACACCGATACGGTGACCTCGCCTGCCGTTTCCTCGGCGATACGCTCGGAAAAGCGATTGGCCGCGCGGGTCCAGACGTGCGGCGGCGGCGTGATCAGGCCAAGCCGGAACTCCTGCGCCGCGGCAGGTGCCGCTGAAACCCCAAGTCCAAACGAAAGGACTGCGGGAACAATCAGTGTCAGGGAACGAAGTGAATACATGTGTCTCTCCTCCTCGAGATTAAGTAGTATGCTACTTATATGTTTGCGGCCTGTCAACGATGTCCGCCCGGGCTTCGGTTTTGTGGTTCTCATGGTTGGTCGGGTTTTGCAGCCAGTCAGCGTAGCTGGGGCGGGGCAGGCGGAAGAGATCGCTGCTGCGCGCGTACCATCCGCTGCCGTGCATGCGCCCGATCAGGCCCAAAGCGGGCGTATCGACATGACCGCGCGCTGCGTCCAGCACATGCGTGTCAGCGATGTGAATGCACACAACCTGACCGATCACGATCATCTGCTGCGGCCCGGTCATTAGGCAGTGCAGCGCCCGGCATTCGAACGACACCGGTGATGCAGCGATGCGGGGCGGGCCGACCAGATCGGACGGTGTCGCCTCAAGCCCGGCGCACTCCAGCTCGCTCACCCCCGCAGGGGCGTCCATTGATGTGACGTTCATCTGCGCCGCCAGTGCCTCGGGCACCAGATTGACGACGAATTCGTCGGTGGCCACGATATTCGCTGCCGTATCCTTCAGCCCACGCGCAGGGTCGCGCAACAGCCCGATGGCAACCGTGGGCGGGGTGTGGCCCATGACGTTGAAAAAACTGTAGGGTGCCGCGTTGACCGTCCCGTTGGCAGAAACTGTCGTGATCCACGCAATCGGGCGCGGCGTCACCGTCGCGGTCAGAAGCTTGTAGCCGACCTGAGGGTCCAGTTGGTCCAGATCAAAGCGCATCCGTCAGTCCCCGGCCATATCGGTGACAATGCGCACTGCGGACTTGGGGCGCACGTCAACTGAAAGGCGAAAGATATCTGGCCGGGCGTAATGCCCCGTCGCGTCAAAATCGTATTTTCCGCGCATGATTTCGTCGGTGTCGATCTCGGCATAGAGCACAGTTTCGCCACTGAAGTCCGGCCCCGCAAGTATTTGGCCCAGCGGGTTGATGATGGCGCTGCCGCCGCGCATCATTACGGTGTCAGCGTCATCCCCCAACGCGCTTTCATGGTCTGGCGGATAGGCGCCCCGCGTGATGTGCTGGCACGCCGTCAGGACAAAACAGCGCCCCTCCAGAGCGATGTGTTGCATCGTGGAGATCCAGGTGTCGCGGTCATCGGCGGTCGGCGCACAATAGAGCGTGATGCCCTGCGCATACATATGCATCCGAAGCGCCGGCATGTAGTTTTCCCAGCAGATCACCGACCCGACACGGCCGATATTGCTCTCAATGACCGGCATCGTGGAGCCGTCGCCAAAGCCCCAGATCAGCCGCTCGCCCGCCGTCGGCATCAGCTTGCGGTGCTTTCCGACCATCCCCGCCGCGCCGTCGAAATGCAGCACGGTGCAATAGAGCGTGCCACCCTCACGCTCGATGCACCCCATCACCAGAAAGATGCCGGTCTGCGCACAGGCCTCGGCCAGAAGCGCGACCTCGGGGCCGTCCAGCTCGATGGCGGCGGCATGATATGCGCGATAGGCTTCGCGGCCTTCCGGCTTGCGCATACCGATGGGCGCACCAAAACTGGCCCCCTTCGGATAGCCGCCCAGAAACGCCTCGGGAAAGACGATGATCCGCGCGCCCTTCCCGGCGGCCACGTGCATTACCTCGACGGCCTTCTTCGCCGCCGCCATGGCATCGGACGGAACCGAGGCGATCTGAGCCACTGCGGCGGTAAAGACGGTCATCTGCGCGGCCTCTCCTGTCATGTGTCCGCGTTGCTGGCGGCAGGACCCGCAGCAACCACTGGGTGACGGATCGTGCCGATCCCCTGCACATGCGCCACCACAACATCACCGGGCCACAGCCATTCCTGCGGGTCTTGCCCTGCGCCCACGCCTGCAGGTGTGCCGGTGGCAATGATGTCGCCCGGTTCCAGCGTTATCCCTGCCGAGATATCGGCGATCAGAACGGGGATGCGGAACAACATATGCGTGGTGTTTGAGCGTTGCTTTTCTACACCGTTGACCGTCAGCCAGAGATCGAGGGCATGAGGGTCGGCAATCTCGTCCGCCGTCACGATACAAGGGCCGAAGGGCGCGAAGGTATCCTGACCCTTTGAATAGATCCACTGACCGGCGCGGCGATTGTCACGCGCCGAAATGTCGATCATCACGGAATAGCCGAAGACATGATCCAGCGCATCGGCCTCGCTCACACGCCGGGCGGTCGTTCCCATGATCACCGCCAGCTCGACCTCCCAGTCAAGCTGGCGGGTGATCGCGCGATCATGTTCGATTGGCATGCCCGGCCCGATCACAGAGGTCGGTGGCTTGGAAAAAATCACTGGCTGGGTGGGAAGATCCTTTGAGGTGTCAAGCGTCCTGCTCGATTCCGCGACATGCTCGACATAATTCAGGCCTATGCCGAAAATGTTCTTACGCGGTCGCGGAATGGGCGCCAGCAGGGTCAGGTTGACGAGGGGGTGCGCCACACCAATCGGCCAGGCATCCCGCGCCTTGTCCAGTGCATCGCGCAGCCGGTCCAGCGCCGTCGGGCCAAGGTCGATCAGGTCCAGCATCCGGTCAGGCAGGGCGATTCCGGCAGCATTGCCAAGTTCCGCCACGTCTATGACCAACGACCCTTCGATCACACCCAGTCTGGCCGGCGCCTCGATCCCGGCGCGGTAAGTCACAAGTTTCATGTGTTTCAGTCCCTCAGATGCTGGTAGCCATCGTTTTCTCCGAATGCCTCTTCGCGATACAGGCCAAGGGCTCGCATCACGGGAATGTCGCTGAGGCAGAACAGGCACGCATCCTCACTGTCAGAGCCATTGGCATGTTCGTGCCAGGCCCAAGACGGAACGCAGAAGATATCGCGCTCCTGCCAATCAAATCTGCGCCCGTTGATGATCGAATGACCGCGCCCCTTGGCAACGTGATAAAGATAGCTGCCGGTATGCCGATGCGCGTGCGTACGCTCGCCCGGGCGCAACATCTGCATGGATGCCCCCAAGGTTTTCATCACCGGTCCATTCGTGGCGGGGTTCACATACTCCATCATCACGCCGTCAAATGGCGATCCGTCAGTGCATGCGGCGTATTTTGTAAGCGCCTCATAGGTTGGCGCCCATTCATACTTGAACATCGGGGAATACCCCTTGTCCCAAGCCCCGCCCGTGGGCGTCAGCCCGGGGTTTCCCCAGGTGCTGGTCATGTCATCGACCGGATAGGCCACGGCCTGCGAAAGATCAGGGTGCACCTCGTAAAAGTTGGCTTCCATCGCGTTGACGAAGGGGATGTCCAGACCGTCCTGCCAGATGCAAGGGCTGCCCGAGGCATCGACCCCGTGTTCATGCCACGTCCCGTTCGGGGTCAGCACAAAATCGTTCTCGCCCAGGGTCATCTTGTGACCGTCAACCACGGTATAGGCACCCGCGCCCTCCATGATGAAGCGGATGGCCGAGGCCGAGTGGCGGTGCGCCGATGCGACCTCGCCGGGATGCATGACCTGAAGGCCCGCATAGATCCATCCGACCGCCGCCGCGACATCCGTGCGGCCTGGGTTGTTGAGATAGATCACGCGCCGACCTGCCTTTTCTGGGGTGACCAGCTCGACCGATCTCAACACATGCTCGCGAAGATCGCGGTAGCGCCACAGCGTCGGCTCTGATGACGACTGGGGTTGCCACGGCTCGATCTTGTTCGCGACCGTCCACAAAGCTCCGGCGCTGAATTTCTCCAGCTCATCATAATAAGCCAGAAGTTCGGGCGTATCTTCGACATTCGCGCGTCCAGCGACGTCCTCCCGGTGGTTCTCGCGCGGCTTCGACATTTGGGCGCTCCTTGCTTGTTGCGAGTCTGACGATAGGGTGTAGTATTTTCGCTGTAAACCTAAATCTTCGAAAATCTGACCTATTGCCGCAAGAGTTCGCCCGCCGTATAATCATTTCCAAAGCAACAGACGGAACGCTGATGACTCTTGCCGAACAGGTTTTTCACCAGTTGCGCCGCGACATTGTGAGCGGAAAGCTGAAGCCGATGCAGCCACTGCGGCTTGACCATCTCAAGAAGCTCTATGGCGTCGGCTTCTCACCATTGCGCGAAGCCCTCAACCGGCTTCAGTCCGAACGGCTTGTGCAGTCGGTCGCGCTACGCGGGTTCACCGTGGCACCGGCGTCGCAGCGCGAGATGTGGGATGCCATTGAAACCCGGATCCTGATCGAAACACGGGCCCTGCGCTTGTCGATTGCACTGGGCGACGACGATTGGGAAAGCCGGTTGGTCGGCAGCCTTCATGCCCTGACCTTGCAGCACAAACGGATGGCCGACAACAACGCGGCAGCCTCTGCGGACGAAGACGAGGCACTGGAAGCACGCCATCAAGAGTTTCACGCCACACTGATCAGCGCCTGCGGATCTGAACGCCTGATCGATTTTGCGCAAAAGCTCTACATCCAGACCGAACGTTATCGCTATTCCGGGCTGCATCAGCGGTTGCCGGTGGGCGACCGTGACGTGCGGGCAGAACACGGCGCGCTGCTGTCGGCGGCCATCGACCGCGATGCCGACCGCGCCGCAGCCCTTCTCAAGCGTCACTACCGGCTGACCGGCGAAATGCTGGACCGGACCTTTGACCCTTCTCTCGGCGAGAAAAAAGCCATGAGTAGCTGACGGCGCGCCCAGACTTCCAGCAGCCGACCAGGTGAACGTTCAGCGCGTGAATACCCGGAAGGGCGTATCGCACCACCACGCGATGCAGATATCGCGCGATATTTGCATCGGCCATCTGATTGCACAGGACGGGGAAGAACGCGGCGTCGCGGGCGATCACCCCGATATTGGCATCATTTCCCTCATCACCGCTGCGCCCCAAAGCCTGCGCCCTCAACCGCACGTTCACCAGATCGCCCGCCACAGGCGCGATCTGCGGCAGCCGACGTCGATCAGGCATCCGATAAGCCCTGAGCATCAGGTTATATTATGTCAACGGCGGAGAAAAAGCCTGCCACGCGTGGAGTGCGCCCCTCAGGTTGGGCCAATCATGCAGCTCTTTTTGACCAGGGCGCGATGTTCCTTTTTTCGAACTGGTTGGGGCTCAGATAGCCGAGCGCTGAATGCAGCCTGGTGGTGTTGTAGAAGTTGTCGATGAGGTTTGGCAAAACTGCGGCAACGTCATCGAAAGTCTCATATTCTGTTGCATAGACCGCCTCGACCTTCAGCGTCTTTATGAAGCTTTCGGCTTGTGCATTATCGTATGGATTCGCTCGTCGGCTCATTGAACCAAAGAAGCCGTGGCGCTTGAGGATGCAGCGATGCTGGGAAGCGGCATATTGCGCGCCCCTGTCGGTATGTAAGACGCATCCGGGCAGCGGGCGCCGGGATGCGATCGCGGCCTGCAGCGCTGCCACGGTAAGGCGCACGTCGATGTTGCGGCCCAGCCCATAGCCGACGACCTTGCGCGACCAGGTATCCAGAATGACGGCCAGATAGACGAAGCCGGTCTCAATGGCGACATGGGGGTATATCGGACTGTCGTGACTGCTGTCGGTGGTCACGACATAACGGCGTTTCCACTTTGGGTTGAGACTGTTCTGGCGTATGATACGCTGCACTTTCTTCGAGTTCACTATAAGGCCACGGTGCCGCAGTTCGGCTGTGACACGACGATATCCATAGTTGCGGCAGGTTTCAGTGATCGGCCTGATGACACCGATGATCGGGTCTTCCGCCGTTGGGCCGGGAGAGGCGTAGAAGCTGGAACGGGGCAGATCCATCAGCGCGCACCCCTGTCTAACCAAGAGGCCGGTGATCACGGATGTAGACGCGCTTCTCTGCGACCGTCCGCGCCATTTTAAAAACTCGATCTCCCGCGCCTGGCGGCCGACAAGCCGTTCGAGAGCCGCAATCAGTGTTTCGTATTCAGGAAGCAACTCCTCTCCGATGGCGTCGTCATCGAACTCGCGGCGCTCATACTTGTCGATCCAGATCGGGATCAGCACGGGGTATCGCGAGGTCGTCGTGCGGGCGGCGGATCAAGGGCCGCGCTCGAACTGGTATTTCGGTGAGGAAGGGTTGCTGGCCGTCGACGCCATCAACGACCCGTGCAGCTTCATGATTGCCAAACGCGCTCTCCAAGAAGCCACACAGGTGAATCCATCTGCGGTTACACACCCCTCTGTTGATCTCAAATCGTCACTTATGAAGTAAGCGTCCGGTTAGGCCGCGTGGTTTGACCAGTTCCAGGGCAGTAAATCGTCGACGCGGGTGATCTTGTAGTCGGGGATGCAGGCCAGCGTATCGGCGAGCCATCTTTGCGGGTCCACACCATTCAGCTTGGCGGTCTTGATCAGGGTGTAGGCGATGGCGGCGGCGTGGCCGCCAGTCTGCGATCCGACGAACAGGTAGTTCTTCCTTCCGACGGCCACGGAACGCATGCCGCGCTCGGCTGTGTTGTTGTCCAGTTCGAGGAAGCCGTGATCGAGATAGGGCCGAAGCCGTTTGATGCGCGTCAGGCTATACCGGATTGTCATGGCCAGCGGTGACTTGCCGAAGATCGTCGGTAGTTGGCCGTGCAGCCAGCTTTCCAATTCGTCGAAGATGGGCACCGCCTTCGCCTGGCGGATCTCGACGCGCCGGTCCGGCGGTGATCCCCGCGCCTCTTTCTCGACGGTGTAGAGCTGTGCGGTGCGCCGGATCGCCTCGTCGGCGATGGCCGATCCCTGGGCCCTGTGGACGTCAACGAACTTGCGCCGGACATGGGCCATGCAGGCGACCTCGTGGATGTCGCTGGACCGGTAGATGTTCTCGAACCCAGCGTAGTCATCGGCATGCATCCAGCCTCGGTAACCTGCGAGATGATCCTTGGGGTGCTGGCCCTTCCGATCGGGCGGGGAGCGATACCAGCTGGCGGGCGGGGCATCGCCGCCCCAAGGCAGCTCGTCGCGCCCATAGGCCCACAGCCGCGCTGTCGCGGTCTTGCCGGTGCCGGGCGCCAGCATCTTGACCGGGGTGTCGTCCGCGAAGATCGCCTGTCCGGCCAGCACATGCCGCCCGATGGCCTCCGCCAGCGGTTCCAGCAGCGCGGTGGACTTTCCGACCCAATCCGCCAACGTCGAGCGGTCGAGGTCGAGCCCCTCGCGCTCGAAGATCTGGCTCTGTCGATACAAGGGCAGATGATCGGCGTATTTGGAGACCAGCACATGCGCCAGAAGACCTGGGCTGGGACGACCGCGCTCGATCGGGCGGGATGGCAAAGCGGCCTGAGTGAAGGCTTCGCAGCCGGAACAGGTCATGCGCGGGCGGACGATCCGGTTCACGATGAACCTGCCGGGAACATACTCCAGCTCTTCGGTCACATCCTCGCCGAGGCGGCGCAGCGTCCCACCGCAATGGGCACAGTCCTCGTCGCCGGTGGTCAGCTCGATCTCCTGGCGCAGGATGTGGTCGGGGATGGGCCGACGCTTCGGCTTGTCCTTCTCCTCTTCGTCCGGTAGGCGCAGCTTCGCGGTCATCTTGGCGAGGGATATCTCGCTGGCCTCAAGCGCCAGCTGAAGCTGTAGAGTCGTCTCCGACGAGGGGCCGAACCTGTGGCTGCGGTGAGTGTCGAGCTGGTGGCGCAGCTTCTCGATCAGCATCGCCTGCGACTTCACTTCGGCCAGCAGAAGTGCCGTGAACCGCCGCAGGTCTTCGGGATCTTCCGGCAGGGATTTGGCCACGTCCAGCATGGCCAATCATAACAAAACAAGGGTGAAACGGGAATCCCGAACGTGCTGTCGCGCGCGGTTTATCCTGCCTTGAGCGGCGTCCAGCTGCGCTGCGGCAGACGCCAGTCGATACCCTCCAGCAGCATCGCCAGCTGCGCCGGCGGCCGCGCGATCTTGCCCTCCTTCGCCGACGGCCACACGAACCGCCCCTTCTCTAGACGCTTGCTGAACAGGCATGCGCCCTGGCCGTCCCACCAGATGATCTTGATCAGATCACCGCGCCGACCGCGGAAGACGAACAAGTGCCCAGCGAACGGGTCCTGCATCAGCACTGTCTCCGCCTGGGCCGCAAGCGTGGTGAACCCGCGCCGCATGTCCGTCACGCCTGCCGCCAGCCATACGCGGGTGTTCGCCGGGACCGGGATCATCCGGACAGGCCCCGGATCAGCCGGACCAGCGCTTCGGGATCGTAGGTCCTGCTGATCCGCAGCCGGTCACCGCCTGCGAGGTCAATCTCGATCATCCCTGCCACAGGTGCGGGATCGGCGGCGGCTTCGCTATCGTCGTGCATGGGCCGATCAACGATCTCGACGGGAAGGAAACACGCCGCATCCGGCTCCACCGCGGGCTCCGGCGCATAGCGCGGGTCGCGCAGCCATTTGAATATCAGGTTGGCGTTCATCGCGTAGCGCTGCGCCACCCGCGCAACCGAAACACCCGGTGCCGTCGTCTGCAAACAGATCGACCGCTTCTTCTCGTCCGTCCAAAGCCGCTTCGTCCGACGCGCCATCACGCACCCACAGTGTCCACTATCCCATAGTGGACACTATCGATCATCCTCTATGCGCGGCAGAGCAGCGACGCCGGACGCTTACCTTCTGAACAAGGTAACGCCTTGACCGAAGGAGAGCTGACCTGCTGTCCGCAAAACTCGGAAACGCTACCGGTTTCGTGAATACAAGGAATGAACTGGTCGCAGCGAAAGGGTCACATCTTTGTGCCGAACTGGATCATCCCCGCGCCTCACGGATGGCGCGATCCAGATCATCGGCGTGCATGGCGCCGGGATATATCACCGAGCCGATGATGAAGGCCGGTGTGCCGGAGAGGCCAAAGGCGGCGGCCTGCCGTGCGTTGCGGATCAGCAGCGCATCAAGGCGGTTGCGGCTACTGCGATAGCCGTCCTGCAACGCATCCGGCGTAAGACCCGCGGCCTGAAGGGCCTCGTCCACCTGCCGATCGCTCAGACGCCCGTCGGTTGCCATCAGCGCGGCATGAGCGCGGGCGTAACTGCCGTCAGCCAGTCCGCCAAGTGCCAGTTGCGCGGCACGGGTGGATGTGGCGCCGAAGATTGGCCAGTCCTTCATCAGAAGCCGGATATTTCCGTCACGTTCGACCGCGCGCATCAGGACGGGGTGGTCACGTTTGCAGAACGGGCATTGATAGTCGAAATACTCGACGATGGTCAGGTCGCCCTCTGGGTTCCCCAGAGCCGGTTGATCGGGGTCATGCAGGACCTCCTCAACGGTTGGGCCCGCGGCAGATCCGGCGCTGTTCTGGGCAAACCCCCGCAGCGCAAGCGCGCCGCTAATAATTCCGGTCGCCGCGGCAAGGGCAAAGGTCCGGCGTGTCAGCATGTCATTCTCTCCGTCTCTGGGTCAGTCGCTGCCAAGCAGCATGTCGAGTGTCAGATCGTTCTCGTTGGCCATGCGCTGCAGGGTCAGCGCCTCGGCCATGGGGATGGTGTCGGGGTTGGTGTCGGGGCGCCGGGCACCCGGCGGCACAGTGCCGCGCCCTGCCTGATCTTCACGCAGGACAGTGACGCTGGCACGCGCTGTGCCGACGCGCTCGTAAAGGTCGATCACGTCTTGCTGGAACATGCGGATGCAGCCTGAGGAACTCGCCTCGCCCACGGTCCAGGGATAGGGCGTGCCGTGGATGCGATAGAGCGTGTCGCGCCCGCCGCGATGCAGATAGAGCGCGCGCGCGCCCAGCGGGTTATCGACCCCGCCCTCCATGCCATGCCGGAAACGTTCATTCGTTTCAGGGTCACGCCTGAGCATGTTCTCGGTCGGCGTCCATCGCGGCCATTCGCGCCCGTAAGGAATATGGGCATCACCGGCAAACTGGCGGCCCTGATCGCCCACGCCGACCGCGTAGCGCATCGCCCGGTTGGCCCCGAGGATCAGGTAAAGCCGCCGGTCCCATGGATCCACGATGATGGAACCGGGGCGGGCGTCGGTCCAGTAATCGACCTCCTGGCGGATCGTGTCCATCGTCAGGTAGTGCGGATCGACCGGTTCGATCCAGATGTCGCCGTCCTGGCGGCCCGCATACATCGCCAGCACGTCGGGCGGCAGGGGTTGAGGGGCTTGAACAACGGGTTCGTCCGGTTGCATGGGTGGGGTCAGTGCGGTGCAGGCGGAAAGCAGCGCGGCCAGCGCTAGGCCGATCAGGGCAGGGTGGAGTTTCACGAAATTACCTCAGGGATTGCAGGCGCGACTGGAACGCCGCGCGCGAGATCTCGCCCAGATGCACGTCTTCAAGCGTGCCATTGGATGAGAAGAAAAGGGTGGCGGGCAGGCCAGGCGTCTCGAAATGCGCCATGGCATCGCGCGAAGGGTCCAGAAGCACACGGTCGGTGGGCAGGCCTTCACGCAGCAGATATTGGCGCACGTCAGGGCCGAATTCGCCCTGATTGAGGAAGACGACACGCACATCCGGCTGGCCCTCGGAGATTTCCATCATCATCGGCAGTTCGCGCCGGCAGGGCGGGCACCATGTGGCCCAGAGGTTGATCACGACCGGCTCGCCAGCGGTGCTCGACAGTGCTACGGGCGGGCCATCGAGCGCGGCGAAACGGATGGCGGGCAATGGCATGTCCGGCGCCGGTGTCATCTGCAGGATGCCCTGCCAGACCAGCAGGCCCGCAAGGCTTGCCGCCATCAGCCCCTCGGTGACGCGCGTTTGCCGCCGCAGCGTCAGAACGGCAAGCAACAGCGCCACCGCCCCCAGCCCGGCCAGAGGATCGAAGCCACCCTGCCAGAAGGCGAAGGCGCTCAGCGGGTCTTGCGCATAGATATCCAGATGGCGCGCAACATGGCTCAGCCGCGCCGCGATCACGCCGGTCAGCAGGGTCAGCGTGCCCCAGCCATCCAGCCCTTTGGCCGCCCGGCGGCTGCACCCGATGAGGCTGATCAGCGCCAGAAAGCTGATGGCCCCGGCGATGAAGGCAAAGCGATCCATCGCCAGAACGAGCGGCCCCAGAGTGATCCCGCTCATGGCGTCACCATCTGCGCGGCGTGCAACAGGGGGCCGATGCGGGTGTCCCCCACCAGCCGGGTCTCAGCCAGTTCGCGGCGTTCGGCATCAAGGAAGATCATGGTCGGCGGCCCCGCTGCGCCCAGAAGCGCAAGAAGGGCCTGATCGTCGCTGTCGAACGCGGTCAGGTCAACCTTGATGCGGGTCAGGGGGGCCAGCGCGGCGACGACATCGGCATCAGGCAACACCCGGCGGTCGATCGTCCGGCAAGTGATGCACCAGTCGGCCGTCAGGTAAATTACGGTGGGGCCATGGGTGGCAGCAAGCGCGGCCTGAAACCCTGCGT
The DNA here is from genome assembly GCA_020832545.1 of Pararhodobacter sp. Taxonomy (GTDB): domain Bacteria; phylum Pseudomonadota; class Alphaproteobacteria; order Rhodobacterales; family Rhodobacteraceae; genus Pararhodobacter. The sequence goes on from JAFIEK010000029.1 coordinate 36,215, forward strand.
TGCCCGAGACTGTCTGCCAGGGCAGGGGGGTGACCCGCTCGGCAAAAGCGATGTCGAACGGGCGTAACGGGTCTTGCGCCCCCCGCGCGGCCATCACGCCCAGCACCAGTGCAGGCACCAGTGCCAGCGCTGCCAGCAGCCGCACCGCACCACGCCCCACCGGCGACCGGGTATCGGCCAGCACTGCGCGCAGCAGAAAGATGCCGATCGTCGCCAGCCACAGCGCCCAGAGCGCGACAAACCACGGGCCGGGCGCGACACGCTCAGCCAGCCACAGCGCGAGGCCCATAAACACAAAGCCGAAACCCTGCTTGACGCGCACCATCCAGGGGCCGGACCGGGGCAGGTAGCGACCGCCCAATGTGCCAAAGACGATCAGCGGCGCGCCCTTGCCAAGGCCCAGCATGAACAACGCGGCGGAACCCAGCGGCATGTCCCCCGTCTGCGCGATGTAAAGAAGCGCGGCCGCCAGCGGTGCCGTCACGCAAGGGCCAACCACTAGCGCAGAGGTGAACCCCAGCCCCAGCGCGCCGCCCAGCGTGCCGCGCCGCGCGTCGACCGGGCCTTGCAGCCGCGCAAGCCAGGCACCCGGCAGGCTGACCTCGAACAGGCCGAACATCGACAGCGCAAGGACCGCAAACAAGCCGATGATCAGCCCTATTGCGATGGGCGATTGCAGCGCCATTTGCAGGTTCTGCCCCGTCGCCGCTGCCGCCAGCCCAAGCAGGCCGAAAGCAGCGGCCATAGCGAATACATAGGCCGATGACAACATGAACCCGCGCCGCCGCGTCAGTCCGGCACCGTCGCGTGCCAGCAACCCACCCAGAATGGGTAACATCGGCAAGACGCAGGGAGTGAAGGCCAGCGCCAGCCCGAAGCCGAAGAACGCTGCCAGAAGGATCGGCAGGCCTCGCGCGCCCAGCCGGTCCATCAGTCCGGGCTCATCGGCCAAAGTCAATGAAGCTTGCGCCGGAGTGTCGGCGGCTGCGAGAGTGGGTGGCGTAGCTGTGGCACTGCTCAAGCTGATTTCGGCACTCTGTGGCGGATAGCAGATGCCGCCATCCTGGCAACCCTGCCATTCAACGATCAAAGTGCCCTGCTGCGGCGGCAGTGTCAGTTGAATGTCGTCGCGATAGACCCATGTTTCGCCAAAGGTCATGTCCTCGGTCCGTTCGGCCTCGGGCAGATCAAGTGCTATCGGCCCGTCGACCCCGCTTACCTGCAGCGAATCCTGATAGATGTAATATCCCGGCATCACCGACCAGCTGAGTTGCAGTGCGCCGTCCGGCATCACCGCGTGTTCATGCACGAAGGCTTCCTGCGGGGGCAGGGGGGCGCCGCCGGCAGGCGTGGACCATTGGATCGGCTGGGCTGCCGCGGCACCGGCAAGGAGCACGATACCAAGGAGGGCAAAGCCAAGACGCTTGATCTGGGGCAGAGGTATTTCTTGTGTCATGCCGTCCCGATCAGGGGCGCAGCTTAAGGCAGGCTTAAGCTGGCCGCGCCACATCTGGCCCTCGTCCGGGAAAGCCGATACGAGGTTTCATGAGAATTCTGATCGTCGAAGATGATGAAACGCTGGCCGACGGGCTGGTCGCTGGTTTGCAGCTGAGCGGGTTTGTCCCTGAATTGACAGGTACTTGCGCGGATGCGGATTGCGCCTTGCGTGATGGTAACTTTGCTGCGGTGGTGCTGGACCTGATGCTGCCCGACGGCTCTGGCCTCGACCTGCTGAAGCGTTGGCGCCATGCCGGGCTTCACATCCCGGTGATCCTGCTGACCGCGCTGGATTCGGTGGGCGACCGGATTTCGGGCCTTGATCGCGGGGCCGATGACTATCTGGGCAAGCCTTTCGATCTGGATGAACTGGCCGCCCGTCTGCGCGCTATCGCCCGACGGCAGGAAGGCCGCGCCGAGCCGGTTATGCGCTTCGGCACGCTGGCGCTGGACCCTGCCCGGCAGATGGCGTTTCGCAACGATCTGCCGGTTAGCCTGTCGCGACGCGAATACACATTGCTTGCGGCCCTGATGGAACGGCCCGGTGGCATCGTCGCGCGCGCCAGTCTGGAAGACCAGCTTTACGGCTGGCAGGAGGGCGTGGAAAGCAATGCATTGGAAGTGCATGTGCACAACCTGCGCGCCAAGCTCGGCGCCGCTGTGATCCGCACGGTGCGCGGCGTGGGCTATCAGTTGCAGGAGGAGGTGCCATGACATCCATACGATGGCGACTTTTTGCGATCCTGCTTCTGGCGACAGGGGGGATCTGGCTGTCGGCGGTGGTCTGGTTGCAGCATTCAACCCGCGCGCAGATTGAGCGCGTGCTGGATTCGCGGCTGGCCGAGGCGGGGCATATGGTGTCCTCGCTTTTGTCCGATCAGGGGCTGGCGCAGGCGGTCACGCAAGATGCCGAGGGCTCTCTGGCTTTGCCGGATTTCCGGATGTTCGAGGGCGGGATCGAACGGCAGCTGCATTGTCAGGTCTGGTCGCTGCGTGGCACGCTGCTGGGACAATCCGGCGGCGCGCCACAGGCGCGGCTGGCCGAAGCGGTGGAGGGGTTCAGCGAGGCCCGGACCGAAAACGGCAACTGGCGCGTGTACACCGTCATCAACCATGATCTTGGCGTCGAGATCGTGGTGGGCGAAAGCCTGAACATGCGCGAAAATCTGCTGGCCGATGTGCGCGCCGGGCTTCTCTGGCCCATTGGGGTGATCGCGCCGTTGCTGGCGTTGGCCATCTGGCTGAGCGTCGGGCGCGGGCTGCGGCCGCTGAGCGTGTTTGCCAGCGCGTTGGCTGGCCGCAACGAGGACAACCTCGCACCGGTCGCCTCGAGCCCGCTACCGCCCGAAATTCAGCCGATGGGTGCGGCACTTGACGGGCTTCTGGCGCGGCTGGCGCAGGCGCGGCAGCGTGAGCGCGATTTCATCGCTTATGCTGCGCATGAGCTGAAAACGCCGCTCGCCGGGATCAGGACGCAGGCGCAGGTCGCGCGGGCCGCGCCCGATGAACCGGTGCGTCAGCATGCGCTGGATCAACTGGTCGGCGCGGTGGATCGCACGGCACGGCTGGTGGGCCAGCTTCTGGATCTGGCGCGGGTGGAGGATGATCAGGCCGCGTCTGTTGCCACGGAGCCGCTGGAAACCATCGCCGGAAGGGTCGTGGCCGGGTTGCAGGATCTGGCACGCAGCCGCAACATTGCTTTGCAGATCAACGGCACGGCCAGCGGCGTCGCGGCTGCCCCTGTGCATCTGGGACTTGCTCTGCGGAATGTGGTTGAGAACGCCGTCCTTGCCGCCCCAGCCGGTTCTGTCGTGGGCGTTGTGCTGTCTGTAAAGGGTGTGACGGTGCGCGATTGCGGACCGGGCATTGACCCCTGCGATCTGCCCCATATCACCGACCGGTTCTTTACCGGCACAACCAGCAGAGGCAGCGGGCTTGGGCTTGCAATCGCCGAGGCCGCTTTGGTACGGATCGGCTGGTCGATGACATTTCATCGCGCCGAACCGGCTGGGCAGATTGTGCAGCTATCAGGTCCGCGCGGCACTGCAGGCTCCTGAATGTTTCTCGCGCGCCCCGTCTGAATGGATGCGGAGACATCTAGGGCCAGATGGTGTATTCGGCTTGCGCTCCGTTTCCAGCCTCGGTCTCAGGTAGGTGCTGCGTCTCGAGCTGATGATAATACGTGGTCTGTGTGACGCAGCCACGAGCATCAGGGAAGGAGACGCAGCGTGAAGCACTATGCCGGATTGGATGTATCGGTAAAAGAGACCGCCATTTGTATTGTCGACGAAGGCGGTCAAATCTTCCGAGAGTTGAAAGTTGCGAGCCACCCCGAGGATCTCGCGCGGGTCCTGAGCGCCATTGGGGGGCATGTCGAGCGGATCGGGTTGGAAGCCGGGCCGCTGTCGCAATGGTTGTTCGAGGGACTGGCGCGCGCAGGTCTTCCGGTGATCTGTATCGAGACACGCCACGCCAAGGCCTTTCTCAAGGCGCAAGTGAACAAGACCGACCGCAATGATGCGCGCGGGATCGCGCAGATGATGCGGGTCAGTCTATACCGGCCGGTGCATGTGAAGACCGTGGAAAGCCAGCAGCGCCGAGCCTTGTTGCGCGCCCGGAAGCTCTTGCAAGAGAAAGCGATCGCAGTCGAGAATGACATACGCGGCCTGCTGCGCAACTTCGGGCTCAAGGTCGGCATTGTCGGTGGAGGGAAGTTTGAAGCCCGCATTCTAGATCTTATCGCGGACCTGCCAGAACTGGACGAGGTGATCAGAGTCCTGCTCGCGGCAAGGCGCCAACTCCGTGAGGGCTTCGCCAAACTGCACGGCAGGGTTCTGGAAATTGCGAAAGGAGACGCCGTTTGCATGCGACTGATGACGGTTCCGGGCGTCGGCGCTGTGACTTCGCTTGCTTTCGTCAGCACCATCGACATCCCGGCGCGCTTTCGAAGGTCGCGATCGGTTGGGCCGATCCTCGGGCTGACGCCGGCCATCAAGCAGTCCGGAGAGAGCCAGCGCGTGGGCGGGGTATCCTTGTGCGGCGATGGGAATGATGCGAGCTTTGTTATACGAGGCCGCGCAAGCCATGCTGACCAGGGTGAAGAAATGGTCGTGGCTAAGGGCTTGGGCCGTGGGAGTTGCCAAGCGCAGCGGTTTCAAGAAGGGCGTTGTGGCTTTGGCAAGGCGCCTGGCGGTGATCATGCACAGGATGTGGATCGATGGCAGCGAGTTCCGTTGGTCGCGGGAGGGGGCTGTCGCGATGTAATTGACCCGGAAAGGAGTTAGAGTTCCACCGCAGGTGGGAAGGCGTCCTTCGCGGGACGATGGGTGAGGCGAGTTCACAATGGGGCCACTTCTTGAGCAGCATCTTGGCTAGTGGGATGATACGGCGGCAATGGACCTATTGCGCAAGCTGGCCGCCGGAACGCCGCTGGAGGTGCGGCTGAAGGCGATTGCGCCCGAGATGTTGCTGGCCGTGCTGCGCGCGGGCGTGGGGCTTGCCGCGTCGCCGCTCTCGGTCGCGGTGGCTGCGTGGATCGCGCAGAACCCGGGCCGCTGGAGCGCTATCCTGTCGCCCGATGCCCGGGACTGGCGCAGGGTCACCGCCTCGCTTGGCGGCGCGCATGCGGATATTGCCGCCGCGTCCGCCCGGCAGGACAGGGCGACGGCCCAGCGGCTTTACGACGCGATGATGGAAAAGGAGGGTACGGAACTGGCCATCGGAACATGGATGGAGCACCGCACCGTCTATTCGACCGATAACTACCTGTCTGCCATCGTTCCCGGTGCGCGGCGCGACCATCATCTGGGCTATGACCTTTTCGCACCGGCCCTGACGCCGCTCTATATTCCGATGGACGGCACCGTTGTTCAGGCGGGTATCATTGACGAGCCGCTGGATTATGGGGGGTTCCTGGTGACCCGCCACGAAATCGCGCAGAACGTGGCGCTCTTCGCGTTATGGGGGCATCTCAGCCACGAATCTGCCCACCGCTGGAAAATCGATTAGGCAGTGGCCGAAGGGGCCGAGCTTGCGACAATGGGGGGGTTGAAGAAAACGGCTGGTGGCTGCCGCATCTTCATCTTCAGCTCAGCACCCTGGAATTTTCTGACTTCCGTTCGATGCCCGGTGTCAGAGAACGCGACTGCGCCTCTCTCTGGGCAGAGATTTTTCCAGACCCTTCGCCACTCCTTCTGGGTGTGTAGGAGCTCTGTTAATGGCATGGATACCCCCTCCTGACGGCATCGCAATGTGCCATATGTGGACGTGGCATTGCCAAGTGTCCGGAAATCGGCACCATGGAGCGCAAGCAGATCACCAGTCTTGCCGGCCTCGCACCGATGACACGACAAACAGGTCAATGGCGTGGCAAGGCCTTCATCCAGGGCGGGCGCAAATTCCTGCGCGACCCGCTCTGCATGTATGCGCTCGTCGCCGCCCGCTACAACCCAGATCTGCGGCAGAAATACCAAACCATGATCCAAGCCGGAAAGCCCGCCAACGTCGCGCTGACGGCCCTCAGGCGAAAGGTGATCGAATTGGCCAACGCACTCGTCCGACAAGACCGCAAATGGACGCCAAAAGCCGCTTGATCAAGACGGATACTCTAGATCCTCGATCAAGGAACTCGCCCGCGAATCCCTGCCCTTCCTCGCGGTCCTGATTGGCGTGCTGCTGCTGACCTATGTGCCGGCGCTGGTGACCTTCCTTCCGAACCTTTTGTTCAGAGGCGGGGCCTACCTGCTGCCTGCCGGGCGGTCAGGGCGTCGGATCACCGGACGGGGACACCTGAGTGCGCAGCCACGCCTCGAACAGGCGGCAGGGGGCATGAGGCGCGTCGGTTTTCGGCCAGACAAGGAAGTAATCGCCGATGCTGAGCGGCGACGCGCCGGGGATCGCCACAAGGTGACCCTGCGCCAGTTCCTCGTCCACCAGATAGGTCGGTACCAGCGCAACGCCCATGCCGTGAATTGCCGCCTGCACGACCGAGGCGAACTGGTCGAACAGCATGCCTCGGGGCGGCGCAATCGCGATCCCCCGCTGTTGGGCCCAGATTTCCCAGGCATCGGGCCGTGTGTCCAGATGCAGCAGCGGCAGGTCGAAAAGCGAGGCGGGATCGTCCGGGGTGATCCGTGCCGCAAGGTTCAGGGCGGCGACCGGGATCACCTCTTCGCGCATCAGCTTCAGATAATGCACTTCGGGCCAGTCTCGTTGCCCGAAATGAATGGCGGCGTGAAAGGCCTCGGTGCGGAAATCGAAGGGCGACAGGCGGGTGCCCAGGTTAACCGTCACCTGCGGATGTCGACGCAGGAAATCAGGCAGTTTCGGCGCCAGCCATCGCACGCTGAACGCGGGCAGGATTGCCAAATTGAACAGTCCACCCCCGGGATTTGCCTTCAGCCGCAGGCTGGCCCCGGCGATCTGTTCAAGCGCGGCGCGCACCTCGTCGGCGTAGGACTGCGCGGCGGGCATGAGGGTGATGCGCTTGCGGTCGCGGATGAACAGATTGGTGGCGAGGTATTCCTCGAGCACCTTGAGCTGACGGCTCACCGCGCTTTGCGACAAGCCCAGCTCACGCCCGGTTTCCGAGACATTGCCGGTTCGAGCAAAGGATTCCAGCGCCCGTAGCGCCGAGATCGGTGGCAGAAAGCGTTTTGGCGCGTGCATGGGTAGTCCGATCCTGCATACCATACCGGATAATCGCGTTTCCCATGCTTCCGGGGGAGTGTCAAACACGGCAGCGCAACAACCTCCGGAACCCCGCCCATGTTTCGCCCTTCCGCCCGCACCAATGGTCTTGCCCTGTCACAGATCGTCCGCATTTCCGAGGCCGCGGCCCGGATGCGGTTAGAGGGGCACGATGTACTGGCGCTGAGCACCGGCGAGCCGGATCTGCCCACGCCGGACCCGGTCTGCGCCGCCGCGACCCGCGCCATGACCGAAGGGCGGACGCGTTATACCCCCACGGTGGGAACGCCCGACTTGCGCCGCGCCATCGCGGCCACGGCGGGTTTCCCAGCGGAACCGGCCAAGGTCATCGTCTCGACCGGGGCCAAGCAAGTGCTGGCTAACATCTTTCTGGCGACGCTTGATGAGGGTTGTGAGGTGATCCTGCCGACGCCTTGCTGGAGCAGCTACACCGATATGATGGCCCTCGCCGGGGGCCGTGCCGTGGAGGTTTGCTGCGGGCCACAGCAGGGCTTTAAGATCACGCCCGCGCAGCTTGACGCCGCGATCACGCCGCGTACCCGCTGGGTCCTGCTCAATTCGCCGTCGAATCCGACCGGGGCGCTCTATGGTGCGGACGAGCTTGCGGCTCTTGCCGAGGTACTTCGGCACCATCCGCAGGTCTGGATCGCCTCGGACGAGATTTATGCGCAACTTTCATATGTGCCCTTCACCTCCTTTCGCACTGTGGCGCCGGACCTGGCCGACCGGACGATCATCGTTAGCGGGGTTTCCAAAGCCTATTCGATGACCGGCTGGCGCATCGGCTGGGGCATCGGACCCCTGCCGCTGATCGACGCGATGGTGGCGGTGCAGGGGCAGGTGACCTCGGGTGCCTGTTCCATCGCGCAGGCCGCCGCCGTCGAGGCGCTGGTCGGCGATCAGACCCACCTCACACAGCGTCTCGCCATCTTCCGCGACCGTCGTGACCGGGTGTTGGCCGCGCTGGCGGCGATCCCCGGCATCGACTGTCCCGCGCCAGACGGGGCCTTCTACGTCTTTCCCGATTGCCGCGGCCTGCTGGGACGCAGTGCGCCGGACGGCACGCGGATCGACACCGACAACGATCTTTGCGACTGGCTGCTGGTCAGCGCAGGGCTGGCCCTTGTCCCGGGAAGCGCCTTTGGCCTGCCCGGGCATCTGCGCCTGTCCTATGCCTATTCCGACGCCGATCTGGCGGACGGCTGCGCCCGGCTTGCCCGAGCCGCCGCCGCCCTGACCCCGCTTCCCCACTCCGCCCTCTGACTGAACAGGACCCGACATGCCCAATACCGACATCCTCGCCGCCTGCGCACTGACCGCCACTGAGACCACCGGCGGCGCCCTACGCGTGACCACGCCCATCGACGGCAGTGAGATTGCCATGGTCCCGGTCCATTCCACCGCTGACGCGCAGGCCGCCATCGCCCGCGCCAACGCCGCCTTCAAGGTCTGGCGCACGGTGCCTGCGCCACGCCGGGGCGAGCTGGTGCGGCTCTTGGGCGAGGAGCTGCGGCGCGAGAAGGAGAACCTTGGCCGCCTCGTCACCCTCGAATGCGGCAAGATCCTGCAGGAGGGGCTGGGCGAGGTACAGGAGATGATCGACATCTGCGACTTTGCGGTGGGCCTGTCGCGCCAGCTCTACGGCCTGACCATCGCCTCGGAACGGCCGGGCCACACGATGCGCGAGACATGGCACCCGGCGGGGGTCTGCGGCATCATCACCGCCTTCAACTTTCCGGCGGCCCCCTGGTGCTGGAATGCTGCGCTGGCGCTGGTTTGCGGCGATCCGGTGATCGCCAAACCCTCGGAAAAAACGCCGCTTACCCAGCTTGCGATCCAGAAGATCTGTGACCGGGTCTGCGCCACCTTCGGCCCGGATGCGCCCGAGGGCCTGATCCAGACGCTGATCGGCGAGCGCGAGGTTGGCCAGGTGCTGACCGCGTCGAAGGACGTGGCGCTTGTCTCGGCTACCGGCTCGGTCGCCATGGGCAAGGCCGTCGCCGCCGACATGGCGCAGCGGCTTGGCAAGACGATCCTGGAGCTGGGCGGCAACAACGCGATGATCGTGACGCCTTCGGCCGATCTGGAAATGGCGGTGCGGGCCATCGTGTTTTCCGCCGTGGGTACTGCCGGTCAGCGCTGCACCTCGCTGCGGCGCCTGATCGTGCATGCGGATGTCTATGACACGCTCGTGCCGCGCCTGGTGAAGGTCTACGAGGGGCTCGCCATCGGTGACCCGCTGGCCCAGGGGACGCTGGTCGGCCCGCTGATCGACCAGCCGGCGGCGACCGCGATGGCGGCCGCGCTGGACGCCGCCCGCGCCGAAGGGGGCACTGTTCATGGCGGCGCCGCAGCCCTTGCGGACCGCTTTCCCAACGCCGCCTACAGGGCCCCCGCCCTCGTCGAGATGCCGGAGCAAAGTGCCATCATGCACACCGAGACCTTCGCACCGATCCTCTATGTCGTGAAATACACTGACCTAGATGATGCGATCGCCCTCCAGAACGCGGTTCCGCAGGGCCTGTCGTCGTGCATCTTCTCGACCGACGTGCGCGAGACCGAATATTTCCTTTCGGCCCAAGGGTCCGATTGCGGGATCGCCAATGTGAACATCGGACCTTCGGGCGCCGAGATCGGCGGGGCCTTTGGCGGCGAAAAGGAGACGGGCGGCGGTCGCGAAAGTGGGTCTGACGCGTGGCGCGCCTATATGCGGCGCCAGACCAGCACCGTGAACTACAGCCGCTCCCTGCCGCTTGCGCAGGGCATCTCATTCGAGATCTGAGGGAAATCATGCTCACCGCCGCCCCAGACAGCCTCTGGTTTCGCACCACAAGCGAATCCCGCTCCTGGCCCGCGCTGGAGGGCGATGTCAGCGCCGATGTTGTGGTGATCGGGGGCGGGTTCACCGGCGTTTCCGCCGCCTACCATCTTGCCGCTCGGGGGGTATCGGTTGTCCTGCTCGAAGCGCGAACCATCGGCTTCGGCGGATCAGGGCGCAATGTGGGGCTGGTCAACGCGGGGCTCTGGACACCCCCCGACGCGGTCGAGGCCAAACTCGGGCAGGCGGACGGCAGCGCGCTCAACGCGGCGCTCGCGCAGGGGCCGGACCTTGTCTTCGATCTGATCCGAACAAACCAGATCCGCTGCGAGGCAGTGCGGAACGGCACGCTGCATTGTGCCCATTCGGCGGCCGGGCTGCGTGACTTGCAGGCGCGTCATGCACAACAGATCGCGCGTTCTGCACCGGTCCGGCTGCTGGATGCCGCCGAGACAGCACGTCGCACCGGCTCTGCAGCCTTCCACGGCGCTCTGTGGGACGGACGTGCCGGCACCATCCAGCCGCTGGCCTATGTGCAGGGGCTGGCGCGCGCCGCCGAGCTGCGGGGCGCCCGGATTCACGAGGGCTCTGCTGTGACGGCAATGCGGCGCGCGGGCGATCACTGGCATGTCCTTGCGGCAGGTGGCAGCGTCCGCGCGGCACGGTTGATCCAGGCAACCAATGCCTATGTCACCGAGGGCGTGCCGGACAATCCGATCATCCCGACGCATTTTTTTCAGCTGGCTACCGCCCCGCTTCCCGTGCGCTTGCGCCGCGCGATCCTTGCGGGGGGTGAGGGCTGCTGGGATACGGCCCTCATCATGTCGTCGTTCCGGCTCGACGCGGCCGGGCGGATGATCTTCGGCGCGCTCGGTAATCTCGACGGTACGGGAGCGCAAGCGCATCGCCGCTGGGCACGCCGAAAGCTCCGGGCACTTTTCCCGCAACTGTCGGGCATTCCGTTCGAATGCGCGTGGACGGGCCGGATCGCTATGACATCGACCTATCTGCCGCGGGTGCAGTCGTTGGGCGAGGGGGCCGTGACCCTCTTTGGCTATTCAGGTCGCGGCATCGGGCCCGGTACCGTGCTTGGCCGCGCCGCCGCCGACTGGGCCACCGATACCGGCGGCTTTCCCATGCCCGTCACCCCGCCGATACCCGAAGCGCGCGCCGCGCTGAAAGCGGCCTGGTACGAGACCGGCGCGGTCCTGACCCATCTGACTGGCGCGCGCCTGCCTGTGCGCCCGAACAAAAGCCTTTCGCAATGACCGCACGCTGGCCGATCTCGTCAGCCCCGACACAATTCGCGCCGATTTCTCAACTGACCTGTCGCGGATGTATCGCGCCGAGGTTGGCGCCTGCGGCATCCTCGGCCGCGCCGGGACCGGACTACAGGCGTTCAACTATGAGGGTTGACTGATGGACCGCGCTTTGATTGTTCACGAGACCTTTTTGCGCCGCGTGGCGATGACGGACCTGCCGCAAGGGGCACCGCCTTCTGGCCCGCTTGGCCCGGAGCAGGCTGTAGCTCTTTTCCGGGCGCAATGCCTGAGCCGGGCGCTCGACCTGCAAAGCCGGGCCATGCAGAAGGCTGGGCAGGGCTTCTATACAATCGGATCCTCGGGACATGAGGGGCTGGCCTCGGTAGCCGCCGCATTGCGCCCGACCGACATGGCTTTCCTACATTACCGTGATGCCGCCTTTCAGATCGCGCGCGCCAACCAGGTGCCGGGGCAGTCTATCGCCTGGGACATGCTCCTGAGCTTCGCAGCCTCCTCCGAGGACCCTGTCAGCGGCGGACGGCACAAGGTGCTGGGCTCAAGGGCCCTGAACATACCTCCGCAGACATCCACCATTGCGAGCCACCTGCCAAAGGCTGTCGGAACGGCCTATTCGATCGGCGCCGCGCGCAGGCATTGTCCCGAACACCAGATCCTGCCCGACGATGCCATTGTCTATTGCAGCTTTGGTGACGCATCCGCCAACCATTCAACGGCGCAGGGTGCGTTCAACACTGCGGGCTGGACGGCCTATCAATCGATCCCCATGCCGATCCTCTTCGTATGCGAGGATAACGGCATTGGCATTTCAACCAAGACACCCGACGGATGGATCGCCGCAGGCTTCCGCTCGCGCCCGGGCATCAGTTATTTCCATGCGAACGGCCTTGACATCTATGAGACCTTCCGCGTTTCTCAGGAGGCTGTGGCCTACGTCCGGACGCGAAGACGCCCCGCCTTCCTGCACCTCAAGACGATCCGGCTCTACGGCCATGCGGGTGCGGATGTGCCGACCACCTACCTGTCGAAAGCCGAAATCGAGGCAGAAGAGGCGAACGACCCTCTGCTTCATTCCGTCCGCCTGCTGGACCAGTCGGGCGCGCTTTCACCCGATCAGGCGTTGGCGATCTATGAAGAGACGCACGCCCGCGCCGCGCGCATCGCAGCCGAGGTGGTGACCCGCCCCCGCCTGACGTCGGCAGCGGGTGTCATGGCCAGCCTCATCCCCCCCGCACGTTCCTGCCGCCCGACCAATGGCGCCTGCGCGCAAGCGCGCGCCGAAGGCTTTGGCGGCGACCTCAAGGCGTTGGACGACCAGCAGCCCCTGTCGCGCATCCTGAACTTCGCCCTGACCGACCTGATGCTGGAGCACCCCGAAATTGTCATGATGGGCGAGGATGTTGGCCGCAAGGGGGGCGTCTATGGCGTGACGCAGAAGCTCTCGGCGCGCTTCGGGAAGGACCGGATGATCGACACGTTGCTCGATGAGCAAGCGATCCTGGGCCTTGCCATCGGCATGGCGCAGAACGGCTTCATCCCGATGCCGGAAATCCAGTTTCTGGCCTACCTGCACAATGCCGAAGATCAGTTACGGGGCGAGGCGGCGACGCTGCCCTTCTTCTCGGACGGTCAGTATTCAAACCCGATGATCGTACGCATCGCCGGGCTGGGCTACCAGAAGGGTTTTGGCGGTCATTTTCACAACGACAATTCGGTCGCCGTATTGCGCGACATTCCGGGGCTGATCCTCGCCTGTCCGTCCACCGGTGCCGATGCCGCGAAGATGCTGCGCGAATGTGTGCGGCTGTCGCGTGAAGAGCAGCGACTGGTGGTGTTTCTCGAACCCATCGCTCTCTATTCCATGCGCGACCTCCACACGGACAAGGACGGTGGCTGGATGACACGCTATCCCGCCCCCGGTGAGCGGATCCCGCTGGGTGAAGTAGGCGTTCATGGGCAGGGAGATGATCTGGCTATCGTGACCTTCGGCAATGGCCATTACCTGAGCCGAAAGTCGGAACCGGCGCTGAAGGCTGCGGGGATCGACTGCCGCATCATAGACCTTCGTTGGCTGTCGCCGCTGCCGGAGGAAAGCCTGCTGCAAGCCGTCCTGGGTGCGAAGCGTATCCTGATCGTGGACGAAACCCGCCGCTCGGGCGGGGTGGCGGAAAGCCTTATGGCGCTGTTTGCCGAGCGCACGGACGTGCCCGTCGCGCGCGAGGTGTCGCAAGACAGTTTCATCGCCACCGGCCCGGCCTATGCCGCAACCATGCCTTCGATCGATAGCATCGTCGCGGCGGCGAAAGAACTGGTGAGTCGCGCATGAAGACCGCTGTCCTGATCTGCCCTGGTCGCGGCACCTATACCAAAACCGAACTCGGCACGCTGCACCGCCATTTCCCCGATCGCTCCATGCTGGCCGCCTTCGATGCGCGACGCGCGAAATTGGGGCAAGAGACGCTGACGGCGCTTGATACCGCACCGCGCTATTCGCTGGCGACGCATGGCCGGGGCGACAATGCGAGCGCGCTCATCTATGCCGCAACGCTGGGCGATGCGCTGTCGATCGACCGCGAGAAGGTGCAGATCGTCGCCGTCACCGGCAATTCCATGGGCTGGTATTCCGCGCTGGCCTGTGCGGGCGCGCTGTCACCGGAAGGCGGGTTCGACGTGGTCAACACCATGGGCACGCTGATGCAGCAGGCCATGATCGGCGGGCAGCTGGTCTATCCGCATGTCGACGACGACTGGTGGCCCGACCCTGCGCGCAAGGACGCCCTACTGGCGCAAGTGGCCGGGATCGGCGCGCGCCCCGGGCATGTGCTGGCCCTCTCCATCGACCTGGGCGGCATGCTGGTCATCGCCGGGAACGAAGCCGGACTGGCCGCCTTCGAGGCCGCCGTGCCTTCGCTCGACGGCCGTTTCCCCATGCGGCTGGCCAATCACGCGGCCTTCCATACCAGCCTGCAGGCCCCTGTCGCCGAAGAGGGCCACGCGCGCCTCGCGCCGGACCTCTTCCGCCGGCCGACACTGCCGCTGATCGACGGGCGCGGTGCTGTCTGGTGGCCGGGGGCGACGGGTGTTCACGCGCTCCGGGACTACACTTTGGGCCATCAGGTCACCAAATCCTATGATTTCACGCGCGCCGTCACCGTCGCCGCACGGGAATTCGCGCCCGATCTGTTCATCGTCACCGGCCCCGGCACGACGCTGGGCGGCGCGGTGGCGCAATCGCTTATCGCTGCCAACTGGGGTGGCATGGGCGACAAGACAGATTTCCAGGCTCGTCAGGCGGAAGACCCGCAGCTGATCTCGATGGGACGCGAAGACCAACGCCAATTCGTGACGAAAGGATGCTGAATTGACTCATACTGAAACGTTCAAGGCCGCAGGCCTAACCGACGCCGACCTAAAGGGGTGGCACGATGGGTGGGTGAATGCCCCCTGTTTGGCAAGCGTTCACCCAGTTGCTCGATGATGGCTGCATCTGCCTCAACGCACTATGCGGCAGAACATCACCTTGGCACATTGCGATGCCGTCGGGAGTGGGCATCCATTCCATGAACAGAGTTGCGTCTACCAGTATTGCATCTCTATCGTAAGGGAGACTTTGGCCACCGCCGAGATTGACTGGAATGATACGCCGCAAGTACCGCCGAAAAACTTGCGTCGGTCGGTTTGGGGCTGCTTGCTTTCCCCGCCGAGCTTGGTCGTTTCCGCTCCAAACACTCTGATCTTTCAATTTTGTGCCTGGTTCGAATGTAAGAAAACAGGCGCCTCATTAGTCCTAACAGTGATGGCTGCATAATTGGGTTCTGTCGCGAAATTTTTGGATTGGCTGAGAAATCCAACCTGCGGACATGA